>NZ_CAXUTF020000003.1:0-692033 GCF_964254315.1 Allobosea sp. LjRoot90 | reverse complement strand
GAGCTGAATCGTTGACCTGAAACTGGCCGCGCGGTGAGCGCTCGCGGAACTAGTCAAGCGGCCCACACCTCACCCTGCCCTCTCCTTCCAGGAGAGGGTTCCCCGCGCCTCAGTCATTGGCGTGGGCTGTTGCAGCAAACGGAGCTCACCCCAGCGCCGCGGCCGTCGCCTTCGCGCCCTTCTGGAACAGGCTGTCGAGATGGCGGGACACCAGTCTGGTGAAGCGCTCCTCCCGCGGCAGGTCCTCGCCGAAGATCGCGACGATGCCGAACAGGGCCGTGCTCAGCGCCACGGCATCGCGGCCAAGGGCCTTGGCGCGAAGCGCGAATTCGGCCGCGAGCGGGTCGCGCACGTCGATCGGCTGGCCCTTCTCGTCGATGCCGGCGACATACGCCATCCAGGCGGCGACGCCGAGCGCAAGATGATCGATCGGTGCGCCGGCCTTCAGCCGCTCGCGGATGGTGCCGAGCAGGCGCTGCGGCAGCTTTTGCGAGCCGTCCATGGCGATCTGCCAGGTCCGATGCTTGATCGCCGGGTTCTGGAAGCGAGCGAGAAGATCGCTCGCGTAAGCTGCGAGGTCGACACCCTGCGGCGCCGGCACGGCCGGGATGATCTCGGCCCAGAGGCCTTGCAGGAAGCGGGCGAAGACCGGATCGCCGCTCGCGGCCGCGACCGTCTCGTAGCCGGCGAGGTAGCCGAGATAGGCCAGGCTCGAATGCGCGCCGTTGAGCATGCGCAGCTTCATGAACTCGAAGGGCGCGACCTCCGAGACCATCTGCGCGCCGACCTCGTGCCAGCGCGGCCGGCCCGCTGCAAATACGTCCTCCACTGCCCATTGCCGGAAGGGCTCGCCGATCACGGGCGCGGCGTCGTCCTGCCCGAGCAGGGCGGCCACCTCGGCGATGTCGGCTTCGGTCGTCGCCGGCACGATCCGGTCGACCATGGTCGAGGGGAAGGCGCCGCTGGCTTCGACCCAGGCGGCGAGCTTGTCGTCGCGCAGCGCCGCAAAGTCGCGGACGAGACCGGCGAGGACGTGGCCGTTGGACGGCAGATTATCGCAGCAGAGCGCGGTGAAGGGGCCGAGGCCCGCGGCCTTGCGGGCGGCGAGGCCGGCGACGATCAGGCCGACGGCCGAGCGTGGCGCATCGGGATTGGCGAGGTCGTGGACGATCTCGGGATGATCGGCCTTGAGCTTGCCGGTCGCCGGATCGTGGCAGTAGCCCTTCTCGGTGACGGTGAGAGAGACGATCTTCGTCTCCGGCGCGGCGAGCCTCGCGACCAGCGCCTGCGGGCTCTCGGGCGCGACAAGCACGTCGAGCACCGAGCCGATGATGCGCAGCTCGGGGCCGGCGGGGGCGCGCTTCAGGAAGGTGTAGAGTCCGTCCTGCGGTTTCAGGCGGTCGCGCTGGTCGGGCCGCTGCAGGCTGGCGCCGACGATGCCCCAGGCGCCGAATTCCTGCTCCAGCGCGTCATCGGTGAACTCGCAGAGATGGGCGCGGGTGAAGGCGCCCAGGCCGAGATGGACGATGCCGGGCTGGAGCTTGCTGCGATCATAGCCCGGCCGCCTGACGGCGGCCGGAAGGGCGGAGAGCGTGGCGGAGGACAGGCGCGTCAATGGAACAGCCTCGGCAGCCAGAGGGAGATGCCGGGCACATAGGTCACCAGCAGCAACACGGCAACCGAGGCGCCGTAGAACGGCCAGATCGTGCGCATGGATTCGCCGATCGAGATCCGACCGATGGCGCAGGCAACGAACTGAACCGAGCCGACCGGCGGGGTGTTCAGGCCGATGCCGGCGTTGAGGATCAGGATCACGCCGAAATGCACGGGGTCGACGCCGAAGGCCTTGACCACCGGCAGGAAGATCGGCGTGCAGATGATGATCATCGGCGCCATGTCCATGAAGGTGCCGAGGACCAGGAGGATGATGTTGATCATCAGCAGGATGACGAGCGGGTTGTCGGAGACCGCCTTCATCGCCAGGATCGTCGCCTGCGGCACCTGCAGGAAGGCCATCAGCCAGCCAAAGGCGCCGGCGGTGCCGATCACCAGCAGCACCATCGCCGTGGTGCGGACGGCGCCGAGCGTCGCCTCGACGAAGGCGGTCCAGGTCAATTGGCGGTAGACCAGGACGGTGACGAGGATGGCGTAGACCACCGCGACGCAGGAGGATTCCGTCGCGGTGAACACGCCGGAGCGAACGCCGCCGAAGATGATGCCGATCAGTAGGATGCCGGGTGTGGCGACGACGACATAGCGGCCGACGGCGGCGAAGCCCGGAAAGGCCTCGCGCGGATAGCCGCGCTTCACCGCCACTGCCCAGGCAGCGAACATCAGCGAGCCGCAGAGCAGCAGGCCGGGAACCACGCCGGCGGTGAACAGGTCGGCGATCGAAATGTTACCGCCTGCCGAGAGCGAATAGATGATCATGTTGTGCGAGGGCGGGATCAAAAGCGCGATGATCGCCGCGTTCGCCGTGACGTTGACGGCGTAGTCGGCGTCGTAGCCGCGCTTCTTCATCTGCGGGATCATCAGGCCGCCGACGGCGGAAGCATCAGCTACGGCCGAGCCGGAAATGCCGCCGAAGAGCGTGCAGGTCACGACATTGACCTGGCCGAGGCCGCCGCGCAGATGGCCGACCAGGCTCGACGCCATCTGGATCAGCCGCTCGGCGATGCCGCCGCGGATCATCAGGTCGCCGGCATAGATGAAGAACGGGATCGCCATCATGGCGAAGGCGTTCATGCCGGAATTCATCTGCTGGAAGACGACGACCGGCGGCAGGCCCATATAGGCCACGGTCGCGACCGAGGCGATACCGAGGCAGAAGGCGACGGGCACGCCGATCAGCAGCAGCAGCGAGAAGGTGCCGAATAGAACCCAGAGTTCCATTCCTCAGACCTCCTGCTCGGAGCCGAAATGGCCGAAGCCGAGCGGGGCCTGCGTCAGGCCGGTGACGAAGAGCAGCATCTTCTCGAGCGCGAACAGCGCGATCAGCGCACCGCCGGCGGCGATCGGGACATAGTCCCAGCCGCGCGAGATGCCGATGATCGGCATGCGGTCGCTCCAGGTCCCGGCGGCGAGCTGGCTGCCGTAGCCGAGCATCGCCAGACCGAAGAGGCAGACCAGGCCCTCGCCGATGAGAACGAGCGCGGCCCGCAGGCGCGGCGGCGACATGGCGAGCCCGACCTCGAAGCCGAGATGGTCGCTCTCGCGCACACCGACGGCGGCGCCGAGCAGGATGAACCAGGACATCAGGAAGAGCGAGCCGGCCTCGACCCAGATCGGCGTGTCGTTCAGCACATAGCGGCCGAACACGCCCCAGGCGACCATCACCGTCATCAGCACGAGGCCGGTGCCGGCGGTGAACAGGGCATAGAGGCTGAGCTTGGCGCCGAGGCGCGTCAGAAGCGCGGTGAAGGCGTGCATGGGATGTCCGGTTCTGTCTAATTTCTTGAGCCATCCCGGGCGCAGCGAAGCGAAGACCCGGGACCCTTGCCGGAACGGTTCAGGCATGGACCCCGGATCGGCGCCGCTTTGCGGCTTGTCCCGGATGACAAAATCGGGCGGGGCGGCCCGTAAGCCGCCCCGCAGTTCAGCTCACTTCACCGCCTGGATGGCGGCGACCATATCCTTGAGCTTCGCGTCGGTGACGAACTTGTCGTAGACCGGCTTCATCGCGTCGATGAAGGGCTGCTTCTCGATGGCATTGACCTGGGCGCCGCCGGCCTTGACCTTGGCTTCCGAGGCCTTCTCGCGCGCATCCCAGAGCTCGCGCATCTTGGCGATCGACTCCTTGGCGGCAGCCTTGATCAGCGCCTGGTCGGCGGCGTTGAACTTGTCGAAGCTCTTCTTCGACATCACCAGCACCTCCGGCGAGAGCGAGTGCTCGGTCACCGAATAGAACTTCGAGACCTCGAAGTGCCGGGTCGATTCATAGGACGGCCAGTTGTTCTCGGCGCCGTCGATGACGCCAGTCTGCAGCGCCGAATAGACCTCGCCGAACGGCATCGGCGTGGCGTTGGCGCCGAGCGCCGAGACGAGCGCGACGAACATGTCCGACTGCTGCACGCGGATCTTCATGCCCTTCATGTCGGCGGGCGTGTTGATCGCCTTCTTCGAGTTGTAGAAGGAGCGCGAGCCGGAATCGTAGAAGGCGAGGCCGATCAGGTCGTGCTTCTCGAAGTCCTTCAGGAGATTGTCGCCGATCGGGCCGTCCATGACCTTCCGCATATGGTCGACCGAGCGGAAGATGAAGGGCAGGGACGGCACGTTGGTCGCCGGGATCAGGTTGTTGAACGGCGCCATGTTGATGCGGTTGATGTCGATGACGCCGAAGCGCGTCTGGTCGATCGTGTCCTTCTCCTGGCCGAGCTGAGCGGAGTGGAAGACGTTGATCTTGATCCGCCCTTGCGTGCGCTCATCGAGCAGCTTGCTCATGTGGCGGACGGCCTCGACCGTCGGATAGTCTGTCGGGTGAATGTCGGTCGAGCGCAGGGTGACGTTCTGCGCCTGAGCCGAGGTCGCGAGCAGCGCGGCGAAGGCGACGCCGGCGAGCGCGGAGAAACTCCGTCGATTGAGCATGGTCTTGATCCTCTCCCCAAAATGATCGCCGGCTTATTCCGGTCGTTCTTGTCCCCTGACGGGAGCCGCGCCGGCACGGCCGGCACGGCGAGCTCTCACAAAAATTCCGTCCGCATCGGTGTGAAGGAATCGATCAATTGCCCGGCCTCGATATTGACGACACCGTGGACGAGGTTTTCGGGCACGAAGAAGGTATCGCCGGCGGAAAGCCGGCTGGTCTTGCCGTCGATGGTGACGTCGAAGACGCCGCTCTCGACATACGAAGCCTGGCGGTGCGGGTGCTGGTGCGCCTTGCCGATCGCGCCCGTCTCGAAGACGACGCGCACCACCATCAGGTCGGGCCCATAGGCCATGATCTTGCGCCTGACGCCGGGTTCGGTCGGCTCCCAGGCGATGTCAGCGTCATGCTGGAAGAAGGAGTTGAGACGTTCGCTCATCGGGCCAGCCAGCCTCCGTCGACGGGAAGGATCGCGCCGTGGATGTAGGCAGCCGCGTCGCTCGCCAGGAACACCGCCGCGCCGCCGATGTCCGAGGGCCTGCCCCAGCGGCCGGCCGGGATGCGGGCGAGGATCGCGGTGCTGCGGTCGGGATCGGCGCGCAATGCTTCGGTGTTGTTGCTCTCGACATAGCCGGGGGCGATCGCGTTGACGTTGATGCCCTTGGCCGCCCATTCGCAGGCGAGCAGCCGGGTCAGGCCGGCAAGCCCGCTCTTGCTCGCCGTGTAGGAGGCGACGCGGATGCCGCCCTGGAAGGAAAGCAGCGAGGCGATGTTGACGATGCGGCCGCCGCGGCCAGCCGAGAGCGCCGCCTTGGCGAAGGCCTGGGCCAGGAAGAAATTGGCCTTGAGGTTGAGGTTCATCACCTCGTCCCAGTCGCTCTCGCTGAAATCGAGCGCGTCGGCGCGGCGGATGATGCCGGCATTGTTGACGAGGATATCGAGCGGGCCGGCAAGGTCAGTGGCCTCCGCGACGACACGTGCAGCGATGCCGTTCTGCTGGAGATCGGCTTGAAGCGCGAAGCAGGTTCCGCCGGCTTCGGCGATCAGCTTCTCCGTTTCCGCCATGCTTGAGCGGCCGGCCGCGACGACCCTGGCGCCAGCCTCGGCCAGCGCCAGCGCGATGCCCTGGCCGATGCCGGTATTGGCGCCGGTGACCAGCGCCGTCCGGCCATCCAGCGAGAAGGACGAGCGCGTCGTCATCAGCGCAGCGTATCCACCGGGGCGGCGTCCATGTCGGTGAACTCGACATTGTCGCCGGCCATGGCCCAGACGAAGGAATAGTTCGAGGTGCCGCAGCCGCAATGGATCGACCAGTTCGGCGCGATCACCGCCTGCTCGTTGGCGACGAGCAAATGGCGGGTCTGCTGCGGCTCACCCATGAAATGAAAGACGCGGTGGGCCGGGTCGAGGTTGAAGTAGAGATAGGCCTCCATCCGCCGCGTATGGGTGTGGCAGGGCATCGAGTTCCAGACCGAGCCGGGCTCCAGCGCCGTCATGCCCATCACCAGCTGGTTGGTGCCGGTGCTGTTCGGCATGATGTATTGCCGGATGGTGCGCTTGTTCGAGGTCTCGCTGGCGCCGAGATGGATGGTGTTGGCGTCTTCCTTGCGGATAAGCTGGTGCTTGGCCTGCCGGTGCGCCGGGGCGCTGGTCAAATAGAGCTTGGCCGGGTTGGCTGGGTCGGTGCTGGCAAAGGAGACGTCCTTGGCGCCGAGCCCGACATAGAGCGCGTCGAGCGAGGGCAAGTCGAAGCGCTCGCCATCGACCGTGACCGAGCCGGCGCCGCCGAGATTGATCACCCCGAGCTCGCGGCGCGCCAGGAAGAAGGGCGTGCCGGTCGGCGGGAACGGATCGAGCGTCAGCGGCTTCGCCGCCGGCATCGCGCCGCCGACGATCATGCGGTCGTAATGGCTATAGGTCAGCGCGACCTCGCCGGGCACGAATATGCGCTCGATCAGGAAGTCCTGGCGCAGTGTCTCGGTGTCGTAGCCGCGGACATCGCGCGGATGGGCGGCCTGGCGTTCGTCGATGGTCTTGGTAGCGCTGGTCACAGCCGGTAAGCCTCCTTGGCCAGGCGGTAGGCGAGATCATGGGCGACTTCAGCAGCCTCTTCCTCGTCGAGCCGATGCTCGGCGACGAGCTTGGCGAGGTAGGCGCAGTCGCAGCGGCGGGCGACGTCGTGGCGCGCGGGGATCGAGAGATAGGCGCGCGTATCGTCGTTGAAGCCAACGGTGTTGTAGAAGCCGGCGGTTTCGGTGGTGAGCTCGCGGAAGCGCAGCATCGCCTCGGGCGCATCGAGGAACCACCAGCCGGGTCCGAGCTTCAGAGCCGGGTAATGGCCGGCGAGCGGGGCGAGCTCGCGCGAATAGACGGTCTCGTCGAGGGTGAAGGCGATAACGGTGAGGTTCCGCTCGTTGCCGACCGCGTCGAGCAAGGGCTTCAGTGCCGAGACATAGTCCATGCCGCGCGGAATGTCGGCGCCCATGTCGCGGCCGAACTGCTCGAAGAGATAGGGGTTGTGATTGCGGTGGGAGCCGGGATGGATCTGCAGGACAAGCCCGTCATCGAGGCTCATCTTGGCCATCTCGGTCAGCATCTGGCCACGGAAGACGTCGGCGTCCTCGGCCGAGAACTTGCCCTTCTGGATCTTGGCAAAGAGCTTCTCGCATTCCGCCGCGGTCAGATCGGCGGTGCGGGCCGTGGCATGGCCATGGTCGGAGGAGGTCGCGCCGCGTTCGATGAAATAGGCGCGGCGCTTGCGATGGGCTTCGAGATAGCCGTTCCAGCTGCCGACATCCTCGCCGGTCAGCTCGCCGAACTGCTCGAGATTGCCCTTGAAGCCCTCGAATTCGGGATCGACCACGCTGTCGGGACGGTAGGCGGTGACGACCTTGCCGCCCCAGCCTGAGTCCCTGATCATGTCGTGCCATTTCAGCGGATCGAGCGCGCCTTCGGTGGTGGCGATCGCCTCGATGTTGAAGCGCTCGAACAGCGCGCGCGGACGGAACTCGTCCTGCTCCAGCCGTTCGGCGATGCGGTCATAGATTCGGTCGGCGCTCTCGGCCGAGAGGCGCTCGGTGATGCCGAAGATCGTCCAGGCCGCGTGCTCGAACCAGAGCCTGGTCGGCGTGCCCCTGAACAAGTGCCAGTTGCTGGCGAACAGCTTCCAGATCTTGCGCGGATCGGTCTCGACCTCTCCACCGTCCTTGCGGGCGATGCCGAGCTGTTCGAGCCGGATGCCCTGCGAGTAGAGCATGCGGAAGATGTAGTGGTCCGGCTTGACGAAGAGCGTCGCCGGATCGGGGAAGGGCTTGTCCTCGGCGAACCAGCGCGGATCGGTGTGACCGTGCGGCGAGATGATCGGCAGGTCGCGGATGCCGGCATAGAGGCGCCGCGCGATGCCACGGGTCACCGGTTCAGCAGGCAAAAGACGATCGTCGTGCAGCAGCATTGCTGGCGTTTCCTCTGGCGGGCCGGACCATAGGGCCGGCATCGGTGGTGCGTCAATATACTAATATACTAGTTTGTGGTGCTCGCCCGTGTTACGCCCTGATTGGCCGTGGTGCGCGCATCGTGGTCCAATAAGGGAGCGATCATGGCCGGGATAGGACGATGTCAGGGGCTTTAGGGGTAAGCGAGACCGGCGGGTTGCGCCGCGAGCGTAAGCCGCAGCGCCTGGCGGCGGCGTCCGCAGGCCGCGCCACGGCCGCTTCCGTCGTGCAGGACGAGCTCCGCCGCGAGATCCTCGACATGGTGCTCAGGCCGGGCGTGGCCCTGTCCGAGAAGGATCTTACCGCGCGCTTCGGCATGAGCCGCACGCCGGTGCGCGAGGCGCTGATTCGGCTGAAGGAGGAGGGGCTCGTCGAGATCTTTCCACAGGCCGGCACCTTCGTCGCCCGCATCCCGGTCGGAGCCATCCCCGAGGCGGTCTTCATTCGCCAGGCGCTTGAATGCGCCACCGTCGAGGTACTGGCCCGGATCGCGAGCGCCGACGACATCGCCCGGCTCGATGCGACGATCGCGACATTGCACGAATCGCATGAGGCCAACGATCAGGAGCGTTTCCACCTCGCCGACGAGGCCTTCCATGAGGTGCTCGCCGACATCGCCGGCTATCCCGGCGTCTGGAAGCTCGCCCATGCGGCGAAGAGCCAGATCGACCGCTGCAGGCGGATGACGCTGCCGGTGCCGGGGCGGATGGCGATGGTGATCCGCGAGCATCTCGCCATCGTCGACGAGATCAGGCGGCATGATGCGACCGCTGCAGTTGAGGCAATGCGCCAGCATCTCGGCACGTTGCTGCCCGACCTGGTCGATCTCACGGCGAGCAATCCGGACTATTTCGTCTGACGGGGCGGTCATTCTCGGGCGAAGCGAAGCTCAGACCCGAGAATCTCGTGACGAGAGGCGCTATCGGAGCTTCTTCCGGCCTGAGATGCTCGGGGCGAGCCCGAGCATGACGCCCTCTTCACTGCACTTGCCTCGCTCCCATCTCCCGCGCCATCTTGCGTCGCAACGACATGGAGGCGGGACGATGACGACGCGGCGCGATCTTCTGGCCGGAGCGGGCTTGGCCGCCCTCGCAACCCAGCTTCCGCTTGCCGCCTTCGCGCAGGCGAAGGACAGCGTCACCATCGGCATGACGCTGGAGCCTCCGACGCTCGACCCGACCTCAGGCGCAGCGCAAGCGATCCGCGAGGTCGTGCTGCAGAACATCTTCGAGGGGCTGGTGGCGATGGACCGCACCGGCAAGCTCGTGCGGGCGCTGGCCGAGAGCTGGACGCTCGCGGCCGACAACCTCACCTACACATTCAAGCTTCGGCCGAATGCGCGCTTCCATGACGGTACGCCGTTCTCCTCGCGCGACGTGAAATTCTCCTTCGAGCGCGCCGTCGCGCCCGATTCGACCAATGCGCAGCGCTGGATCTTCACGCCGATCGCCGGCATCGAGACGCCCGATCCGGTCACGGTCGTGGTCACGCTGAAGCAGCCGACGGCGAACTTCGTCTACGGGCTGTCCTGGGGCGACGCGATCATCGTCTCGCAGGCGACGGCGGCCAACAACAAGACCAATCCGATCGGCACCGGCCCGTTCAAGTTTGCGCGCTGGAACCGCGGCGACCGGCTCGAACTGACGCGCAACGACGAGTACTGGGGCGCCAAGCCCTCGCTCGCCAAGGCGGTCTTCCGCTTCATCTCCGATCCGCAGGCGCAGGTCGCGGCGCTGCGCGCCGGCGACATCGATGTCTTCACCAACCTCTCGGCACCGGAGGCGATCCCGCAGCTCAAGGCCGATCCGAAGCTCAAGGTCACGCTTGGCAAGACCGAGGGCGAGACCATCCTCGCGATCAACAACGCCAAGGCGCCGTTCAGCGATGTCCGGGTGCGCCAGGCGATCTCGCATGTGCTCGACCGCAAGACGATCGCGCTCGGCATCTACGGCTTTGACCTCGATTATATTGGCAGCCATTTCTCGCCGCTGCACCCGGCCTATGTCGACCTGACCGGGGCCTATCCGGTCGACCTTGCCAAGGCGAAGAGCCTGCTGGCAGCGGCGGGCTTCCCGAACGGCTTCGAATGCACGCTGCGCCTGCCGCCGCCGGCCTATGCCAGGCGCGGCGGCGAGATCGTCGCAGCGCTATTGGCGCAGATCGGGATCACGGCGAAGATCGAGCCGCTGGAATTCCCGCAATGGCTGGAGCGGGTGTTCAAGGCCAGGGATTTCGACCTGACGATCATCTCGCATACCGAGCCGCTCGACATCGCCAACTATGCCCGCGACGATTACTACTTCCAGTACAAAAATCCTGAGTTCAAGGCGCTAATCGAAAAGATCGACCGCACCGTCGACGAGGCCGAACGCAACAAGCTCTATGGCGATGCCCAGCGCATGCTGGCGCGCGATGCGGTCAACGGCTTCCTCTTCATTCTGCCGAAGATCACGGTGGCGAAGGCCGACCTGGATGGCATGTGGACCGACTGGCCACTGCCGCTGACGCCTTTGGCGGAGGTGCGCTGGCGGTAGGTGTTCTTGCGATGACGATCGGGACATCCGCGAGGAACCCCTCTCCCGGATGGGAGAGGGGCAGGGGTGAGGGACCGCCGCTGATCGATAAGCGGAGCACCGCCGTTGCGCCCTCTGTGGTTAGGGCAGGCCCTCATCCCTGCCCTTCTCCCACACGGGAGAAGGGTTCCCCACGCCTCTCAAATCCGTTTCGCGTCGCCTCGTCCGGTCAGAGCCAGCGGAGTGGCGAATGACCGCCTACCTGCTCCGCCGGCTGCTGTCGTTCGTCGCCACGCTGCTCGGCGCGGCGATCGTCATCTTCCTCGTGCTGGAAATCTTGCCGGGCGATCCGGCGGCGGTGACGCTCGGGCTCAATGCGGCGCCGGAAGCGCTTGCGGCGCTACGGGCCGAGATGGGGCTCGACCAGCCGGCGCTGCTGCGCTTCTTCAGTTGGATCGTTGGCCTGCTCACTGGTGATCTCGGCCTCTCCTACACTTACCGCGTGCCGGTGACGCAGTTGATCGGCGAGCGCATGGTGGTGACGCTGCCATTGGCATCGATGGCGATCCTGCTCGCCTCCGCCATCGGCATCCCGCTCGGGGCGCTCGCCGCGGCCAATCACAACCGCGCCGGCGACGCGGCTGTGATGGTCTTCGCCCAGGCCGGGCTCGCCATCCCGAATTTCTGGTTCGGCCTCCTGCTCGTGCTGGTCTTTGCGGTTAGCGCCGGCTGGCTGCCGGCCGGCGGCTTTCCGGGCTGGCAGGCCGGATTCTGGCCGGCGCTGAAGTCACTGCTGCTGCCGGCCGTCGCGCTTGCTTTGCCGCAGGCGGCGATCCTCGCGCGCGTCACCCGCTCGGCCATGCTCGAGACGATGCAGGAGGATTATGTCCGCACCGCCCGGGCCAAGGGCGTAAGCCGGCGGCGCACCATGCTGCGCCATGTGCTGCGCAATGCGCTGATCCCGGTCGTCACCGTGCTGGGCCTGCAATTCTCGGTGCTGCTGGCTGGCGCGATCATCATCGAGAACGTCTTCGCCCTGCCGGGGCTCGGCCGCCTCGTCTTCCAGTCGATCGCCCAGCATGACCTGATCGTGGTCAAGGACCTGGTGATGCTGTTCTCGGCCCTGGTCGTCTTCATCAACTTCGCGATCGAACTGCTCTACGGGCTGATCGATCCGCGCCTGCGGCAGGCGACATGAGCGCGGTCGCGCCCCGTTCCCGCCCGCGGCGCTGGTGGGCCGGGCCGTCCTTCCTGGCTGGCTTGCTGCTCGGCGGGCTCGTCATCGCGATGGCGCTGATCTCCTATCTCTGGACGCCCTACGAGCCGACGCAGATGGCGATCCTGAAGCGCCTGCGCCCGCCTTCGGCCGAGCACTGGTTCGGCACTGACCAGTTCGGCCGCGACGTGTTCTCGATGATCATGGTCGGCGCGCGCAATTCGCTGGCGGTCGGCCTCGGTGCGGTCGGGCTTGGCCTGACCGTCGGCAGCGCGCTCGGGCTGATCGCGGCGATCCGGCGCGACGGGTGGCTCGACAACCTGATCATGCGCATGGCCGATTTCAGCCATGCCTTCCCGGCCGTGCTCTCGGCGATCATGATCAGCGCGGTCTGGGGGCCCGGCATGATGAACGCCGTGATTGCGATCGCGCTCTTCAGCCTGCCCTATTTCGCCCGGCTGGCACGCGGGGCGGCGTTGCAATGCTGGGCGCTCGACTATGTGCTGGCGGCGCGCGCGGCCGGGCTGACCGAAATGGCTATCACGCGCCAGCACGTCCTGCCCAATATCGCCGGGGTCCTGGTGGTGCAGGCGACGATCCAGTTCGCGCTCGCTATCCTCGCCGAAGCCGGCCTGTCCTATCTCGGGCTCGGCACACAGCCGCCGGCGCCATCCTGGGGCCGGATGCTGAACGAGGCGCAGACCTTCATGGCGGCGCAGCCCTGGCTTGCCATCTTCCCGGGCGCGGCGATCGCGCTCTCGGTGCTGGCCTTCAATTTGCTGGGCGACGGTTTGCGCGACGCGGTCGATCCGCGCATGCGCCGTTCGCGGGATTAGTCTGGATATGCTTGCGGAGCCTTCCTCATGATCGAGTTCGCCGACCTCAGCGCCGTCGACATGCTCAGGGCTTTTCGCTCGCGCGAGCTCTCGCCGGTCGAGGTCACCGAAGCGGTGATCCAACGCATCGAGATCTGGGAGCCGTCGCTGAAGGCGCTCTATGCCTATGATCCGGGGCGCGCCCGCGCCGCCGCGAAGGCGAGCGAAGAGCGCTGGCGCAGGGGCGAGGCGCTTCCGCTCGACGGCGTGCCCTGCACGATCAAGGAGAACATCGCGACAAGAGGCGTGCCGGTGCCGCTCGGCACTGCGGCGATGGAGCTTGCCCCCGCTGCGGCCGACGCGCCGCCGGCCCAGCGCCTGCGCGAGGCCGGCTGCGTCATCCTCGCCAAGACGACCATGCCCGACTACGGCATGCTCTCCTCCGGCCTGTCGAGCTTCCACGAACTCGCCCGCAATCCGTTCGACCTCTCGAAGAATCCCGGCGGTTCCTCGGCCGGAGCGGGCGCGGCCGGGGCGGCCGGCTATGGGCCCTTACATGTCGGCACCGATATCGGCGGCTCGATCCGCCTGCCGGCGGGCTGGTGCGGGCTTGTCGGCCTCAAGCCGAGCTTCGGCCGCGTGCCGATCGATCCGACCTATTACGGCCGCGTCGCCGGGCCGATGACGCGCACCGTCGCCGACGCTGCGCTGATGATGCGCGAACTGTCGAAGCCGGACGAGCGCGATCCGATGTGCCTGCCGCCGCAGGAGATCGCCTGGGACGCGCTCGAGCGCGAGCCGCGCGGGCTCAGGATCGGACTTCAGCTCGAAGCCGGCATCGGTCTGCCGGTCGAGCCCGAGGTGAGGGCGGCGATCGCCAAAGCGGCCGACGCCTTCCGCAAGGCCGGTGCGATCGTCGAGATCATGCCGCCCTTCCTGACGCAGGACATGCTCGACGGGCTCGACGATTTCTGGCGTCAGCGCGCCTGGGCCGAGATCGGCGCACTGCCGAAGGAGCGGCAGGACAAGGTGCTGCCCTACATCTACGCCTGGGCCGAGCGCGGCCGCTCGCTGACCGGGGCACAGGTCCATCGCGGCATGAGCCAGATGCTGGCGATCCGGCATGCGGCGCTGAAGGCGGCCGCGCCCTTCGACTATGTGCTCTCGCCGGTCTCGCCGGTGCCGAGCTTTGCCGCCGAGCTGGCGTCGCCGCTCCACGATCCCGAGCGGCCCTTCGAGCACATCGTCTTCACCGTCGCCGCCAACATGTCGGACCAGCCGGCGATCTCGGTGCATGCCGGCATGACCGCATCCGGCCTGCCGATCGGCCTGCAGATCACGGGAAAACGCTTCGACGATCTCGGCGTGCTGCAGATGGCGCGGGTCTGGGAGCGCTTGCGCGGGGCCGGGCCGGAGTGGCCGCGGGTGCCCCGGGTTTCGAGCGCCGTGGGCTGAGCACGATATTCCCTCTCCCCCTGCGGGAGAGGGTTAGGGTGGGGGGCACGCGCCCTTCCCGTCATGCTCGCCCTTGTGGCGAGCATCCACGTCTTGAACACCGCATGGTTTGAAGGAAGGCGTGGATGGTCGGGACAAGCCCGACCATGACGAGCATGCGTGGCGCGACCCCTCATCCGGCCCTTCGGGCCACCTTCTCCCACAAGGGGAGAAGGGAGCGGCGGCCGTCTAAGCCTTCTTCTTCCCAGCCGTGTTCAGCGCTGCGGCGGCACGGATCAGCGCCGTCAGCGCCGCCTCGTCGATCGTAGCGCCCTCATGGATGTCGATGGCGCGCCTGGTGTTGCCGTCGAGGCTGGAATTGAACAGGCTGGAAGGATCCGGGAGCGAAGCGCCCTTGGCGAAGGTCAGCTTCACCGCGGCCTTGTAGGTCTCGCCGGTGCAGATGATGCCGGCATGTTCCCACACGGGAACACCGCGCCATTTCCAGGTCTCGACGATCTCGGGATCGGCCTGCCGGATGATGGCGCGGACCTGGGCGAGCGTTGCACCGCGCCAATCGGTCAGTTCCGCGATCCGGGCATCGGTCAGCTGGGAGGCCGAGGCTCCGTCGTCCGTCTTGTCGTTCGCCTGCTTCATGGGGCCGATATCCTCACAACCGTCGTCACATCTTCTCGCCCGGCAAGGCGGCGGCCTGCTTCACCCAGGCGGTGAACCGGGCTTCGTCGAGTTCGTCATCCTCGCGGATGTCGAGATAGCGCACCTCCTTCTGCTTGGAGGTGCCGGGCGGGACGGGATCGAGCGAGGCGCCGCGGAAGAAGGCGACCTTCACGTATTTCGCGAAGACGTGGATGCCGAGGAACCAGTGGCCCTCCTCGACGCCGTAGAGCGGCGAATTCCATTTCACCGCTTTCCTGACGTCGGGGACGGAGCTGGTGATCAACGCGTCCAGTCGAGCACCAAGCGCGCTCTTCCAGCCCGGCATCGCGGCGATATAGGCCTGCACCGGTTCTTCGCCATAGCCCTTGGCGATCTGCGGATTGCCGCCCGAGAGCAGGACGGGTTGCCCGCCTTCGGCTTTCGGCTTCGCTGCCGTCTTCGAGGTCTTGCCGGCCATGGCTCCGCTCCTAGCCTTCTGCTCGTCGCCCTTGTCGCCAGCCGGCGGCATAGGGCAGCGCGAACATGTAGAGACCCGAGAAGATCAGCAGGAACAGCGGCAGCAGCGGCGAATAGACTATCCAGGCCGGTGGCGGTCCCAGGGCCATGGCGACGAAATTGGCGATCACGGTCGCCGTGAAGATGAGAGCCAGCCAGCGATGGCCCTGCCGAATAACGCCGCTCCAGGTCACGGGCACGTCCTTTCCAAATATGGGAGCCGACATGGTCACTCCGCCCGCACCAGCAGCTGTTCCAGCTTGCCGAAGAATTCCTGCCAGCCGGCCTTGGCGCCGCCGAAAGCCTGCTTCTGCTCCGGCCGGAAGCCTGCCTGCTCCATGCGCAGTAGCGTGCCCTTGGCAGTCGGGGTGAGCGTGAAGGTCACCACGCTCTTCATATCGAAGGCAGGATCCTCATGGGCGAAGTCCCAAGTGTAGGACAGCGTCCGGTTCGGCTCGATGTCGAGGACCTCGCAATCGAGCACGCCGCCCCACTCGCCGCGCAGGTTGAAGCGATGGCCGACGATCGGCGCGAAGTCGTTCTTCATCAGCCATTCCGCGATCAGATGCGGCTGCGTCAGCGCGCGCCAGAGCTTTTCCGGCGGATGGGCGATCTCGCGCTCGACGGTAACGGAGCGCGTTTGCGTTGTGGCAGTGCTCATTGATCCATCCTTGTGAGCAAATTTTCGAGGTCGTCGAACCGCGCCTCCCAGAACCCGGCCATCTGGCTGGTCCAGTCGATCAGCGGGGAGAGCGCGCCGAGCTGGGCGCTGTAATGGGTCTGGCGTCCGGCATGGCGATCACGCACCAGCCCGGCCTGCTTCAGCACGCCGAGATGCTTCGAGACCGCCGGTTGCGAAACCCCGGCCTGCGCGGTCAAGGCGCCAACCGTCTGCTCGCCGTCCCGGCACAGGCGCTCGAAGATCGCGCGCCGCGTCGGGTCGGCCAGCGTCCTGAACAGTAGATCGTGAGCATCCTGCATCGAGATCAATAACCCGTTGGCTATGGGTTAATTCATAACCACAGAGATATGAGTTGGTCAAGTGCTCTCGTGGGCCATGCGGGGCAGGGCCGCGGCTGACGCGCTGGACCGCTCCTTGTCGTTCCAGCAGGATACTCGGCGAAACTGCAGGGAGCACCGGCGTCGATGCCGGCATGCCCCGCCGCTCCTGTCTTCGAGGAACTTCACCATGGATCTGATGCTGAACGGCAAGCGCGCCCTCATCACGGGCGGCAGCAAGGGGATCGGCCGCGCCATTGCGCGGCAGCTGGCGCTGGAAGGCGTCGATGTCGTCATCGCCGCGCGCAACCAGGCGGAACTCGACGCCGCGGCTGCCGAACTGGCGCAGGAGACCGGCCGCAAGGTCGTCGGGCTCAGCGTCGACACGCAGGACGATGCCTCAGTCAGGGCACTGGTCGCCGGCACAGTCGCGGCGCTGGGCGGGCTCGATATCCTGGTCAACGCCGCGGCCAAGCCCGGTGGGCAGGCGACGCCGCCGAAGCTCGCCGAGATCACCGACGCGCTGTTCTTCGACGACGTCAACGTCAAGGTGATGGGCTATCTCAGGATGGCGCGCGAGGCCGCGCCGGTGATGGAAGCCAAGGGCTGGGGCCGGATCATCAACATCAGCGGGCTGGCGGCGCGCCTGACCGGCTCGACCATCGGCTCGATCCGCAATGTGGCGGTCGCGGCGCTGACCAAGAACCTTGCCGACGAGCTCGGCCCGAAGGGCATCAACGTCACCGTGGTGCATCCGGGCACGACGCGCACCGAGAAGACGCCGGGCGTGGTCGCGGCGCGGGTGGCCGCGTCCGGCATGGCGCCCGAAGAGGTCGAGCGCCGGATGGCCGCCAATGTCACGATCGGCCGGCTGGTCGACATGGCTGAGGTCGCCGACATCGTCGCCTTCCTCGCCTCACCGCGCAGCGTCGCGATCAATGGCGACGCCATCGCCTGCGGCGGCGGCTCGAAGGGCGCGATCCACTACTGAGCGGCGCGCCCGCTCGCTAAGTTAGAACAGCGCGGTCGGCGCAACCTCGGCGATGATCATCAGCGCGAGCCCGAGTGCTCCCAGGCCGACACCGGTCCAGGCGAGCAGGGCGACGCCGGTGATGATCGCCGCCGAGGCGACGACGATGGCGATCTGCAGCAGGCCCGAGACGATATCGTATTTGTCGTCGCGAGCGCTGGAGATGTCGCGCCTGGCCTCGGCCGCCTTGGCGCGGGCGATCAGCTCCTTGCGGCCCTCATTGGTCTCGGGCTCGGACTCATAGCGGGCGATCGTCGCCTTCCAGCCATCGATGCGCTTCTGCAGGCGCTCGCGCGCTGCCGGCTCGGTGGCATTGGCGAGCTCGATCTCCATCGCCTCGGCTGCGGTGCGCAGCGTCGTGCCGCGAATCGTCTTGGCCTGGAAGAAGGCCCAGAGATTGGAGGCCTCGATGTTCTTGGACAGCGCGTCCTGCTCGGCGTTCTTGCCGCCGATCTCGGAGAAGGCGAGCAACAGCGCAAGAATGCCGATCAAGAGGGCGATGCGCTTGTTGATCTTGCTGGTCGGCTGATTGTCTTCGGTAACGTCTGGTGCAGCTGAGGCCACGAACTGATTCCCC
Source organism: Allobosea sp. LjRoot90 (assembly GCF_964254315.1). Lineage (NCBI taxonomy): Bacteria > Pseudomonadati > Pseudomonadota > Alphaproteobacteria > Hyphomicrobiales > Alloboseaceae > Allobosea > Allobosea sp. LjRoot90. The sequence goes on along the minus strand of NZ_CAXUTF020000003.1, from coordinate 674,203 downwards.
CCGGAAAGTCCCTGCCTGATGGCCGGGTCGGGTGACGGAATCAAGACGATTTTACGGAAGTCGCGGGGGGACTATCCCCGAGCCCGGGGATGAGCAGAATCATAAGCCGCGAGCAGGCGGGTGGAATCGATGCGGGTGTAGATCTGCGTGGTCGAGAGCGAGGCGTGGCCGAGCAGCTCCTGGATAGCGCGCAAGTCGCCGCCGCGTCCGAGCAGATGGGTGGCGAAGGAATGGCGCAATGCATGCGGCGTTGCGCTGCTGGCCAAGCCGAGCGAGCCGCGCAAACCCTCGACCGCGAGCTGGATGATGCGCGGCGAAAGCGGCCCGCCCTTGACGCCGACGAAGAGCGGCCCCTCCGGCGCGAGCCGCCACGGGCATTGCGCGAGATAGGTGGTGATGGCCTCGATGACGATGGGCAGCACCGGCACCATCCGGGTCTTGCCGCCCTTGCCGAGCACGGTCAGCGCATCGGCGGCGCTCACCGGAGCCTGCGAGCGCTTCAGGCCGAGCGCTTCGGAGATGCGCAGCCCGCTGCCGTAGAGCAAAGAAAGGACGGCGGCATCGCGCGCCAGCACCCATTCGGGCCGTTCCTCGCCGGCGCGGCTGTCGGCTTTGGTCACTGCCGCTGCCGCTTTCGCATCGAGCGGGCGGGGCAGGCCCTTGCCGAGTCGCGGCCCGCGCGTTGCGGCGAAGGCGGCCGCGGTCAATCGGCCGCTGCGTTCGCCGAAGCGCGCCAGCGAGCGCAATGCTGCGAGCTGGCGCATCAAGGTCCGATTGCCGACACCGTCGCGGCGGCGATAGCCCAGGAAGGCGCGCAGGTCGGCCGGCTTGAGGGCAGCGACTGCCTTCAGGCTCGGGGCAGCATCGAGATGGTGGGTCAGGAAGGTCGCGAACTGGGCGATGTCGCGGCCATAGGCCTCGAGCGTCTTCGGCGAGAGCCGGCGCTCATGGCCGAGATGGGCGAGCCAGTCGCGCCGGAGGGTATCGAAATCGCTCATCCTGCCGATCTTGCCGCGCGAGGCTTAACAACCGTTGTCGGGCCAGATGATGGCCTGCTATGAACCTTCAAGAAATTGTTCAGGGCTGACCAAATTGCACGCTCCCGATCCGCATGGCCTGATCTTTCCCTTTCCCGAACCGCCGGCGCCGGGCCAGCTGATCGAGGTCGCTCCCGGCATCTTCTGGGTCAGGATCGCGCTGCCGTTCCGGCTCGATCACGTCAATATCTACCTGATCGAGGATGGCGACGGCTTCGCGGTGATCGACACCGGCATCGGCGACGAGGCGACCAAGCAGGCCTGGCTTGGACTGATGGCGGGCGCGCTCGCCGGCAAGCGGCTGACCCGGCTCTTCGTCACGCATTTCCATCCTGACCACATCGGCCTCGCCGGCTGGCTGCATGAGCGCTTCGGCACGCCGCTCCTGACCAGCCAGACCAGCTATCTCGGCTGCCTCAACATCTCGCTCAGCCCCGGCGCCTCTGAAGCGCCGGTCTACAAGAATTTCTACCTGCGCCACGGCCTATCGGCCGAGGTGACTTCGGTCGTCTCGACGCTCGGCCATGGCTATCTCCGTCAGGTCACGCCGCTGCCGCCGACCTTCACCCGGGTGGTCGCCGGCGACGTCTTGAGGATCGGCGGGCGCGACTTTTTCGTGCTGGCGGGCGACGGCCATGCGCCGGAACAGCTGATGTTCCATTGCCCGGAGGCCAATGTCTTCCTGGCGGCCGACCAGGTCCTCGCCAAGATCACGCCCAACATCAGCGTCTGGGCGGTCGACCCGGAGGGCGATCCGCTCGGCCTCTATCTGCGCTCGCTGAGCATGCTGCCGCAGGCGATCCCGCCGGGGACGCTGGTGTTGCCCGGACACCAATTGCCGTTCTACGGCCTCGCTGAGCGCTGTGCCGCGCTCGCCGCCCATCATGGCGAGCGCTGCCGGTTGATCGCCGATGCGGTGGCCAAGGGGCCGCATTCTGTCGCCGAACTGGTGCCGGTGATGTTCACCCGGCCGCTCGATCCGCATCAGCTCTCCTTCGCCTTCAGCGAGGTCTTCGCGCATGTGAACGCGATGCTGCGGCAGGGTGAGTTGCGTTGGGCAGAGCCGGAGGCGGGGATCATGCGGGTCGCGGCGGGCTGAGATCGGCACATTTTAAATTAAGGATGATCCGAGAAGGCGGGCGTAGCGGGTCCGCCGGTCCACGCGGAATTAGGATTCCCTGGGCATCAATGCACGTGATGAGCGCGCGGCGTTCCGGACGAATCCGGCCCGGCCCGTGTCATGTGTTCGGCAGGTGACGAAGACGGGGACGATGCCTCTACCGGCGATGCTTCGGGCGATGCGGCCGCATCATTGGGCGAAGAACGGCCTCGTCTTCGTGCCGATCCTGCTCAACCATGATGTCTTTGCCTCGAAGGCGCTGCTTTACGGCCTCGTCGCCTTCGTCTCCTTCTCACTGATGGCGTCGTCGATCTACCTGCTCAACGACATCATGGACGTCGAGGCCGACCGACGCCACCCGATCAAATGCAAGCGTCCGCTCGCGGCCGGCGAGATCACCACGGCCCAGGCCTATGCGATGGTCCCGGGCCTGCTGATCGCCTCTGTCGCGCTGACGGCGCTGCTGCCGCGGCCGGAGCTCTATTTGATGGCCTGGGGCGCCTATCTCGTGCTGGCGCTCGCCTATCTCTTCGTGTTGAAGCGCAAGCTCCTGGTCGACGTGCTCGGCCTCGCCGCCCTGCACACGCTGCGCATCATCGCCGGCAATGCGGCGGCAGCGGTTCCAATCTCGTCCTGGCTGCTCGCCTTCTCGATGTTCCTGTTCCTGAGTCTGGCGCTGATGAAGCGCTATGCCGAGCTGCGCATCACCCAGGACCAGTCCGGGCTGAAGAAGGTGGGCCGCGGCTACCAGGCCGAGGATATCGAGGCGCTGTCGCAGCTCGGCATGGCCTCGGGCTGCACCTGCGCGCTGATCATGGCGCTCTATGTCGACAGTGCTGCGGTCAAGCAGCTCTACCGTCATCCCGAGATGATCTGGCTGGTCTGCCCGATCATCCTCTACCAGATCGCGCGCATGTGGTTCCTGGCCCGGCGCGGCAATATGCCGGACGATCCGCTGATGTTCATGATCCGGGATTGGCGCAGCCAGCTGATGGGTGCAGTCGTCGTCTTGATCATGCTCGGAGCGAAAGTGCTGCCGTGAGCAAGGAGCGCGCCGTCCTGCGCTCATGGGGCGGGCTGGAGGCCAGGGATTCCGCCCTGATTGAACCGGATGACTGGCTCGCCGGGCGCCGGAGCAACCCGCCGGTGCTGGCCTATGGCAATGGCCGCTCCTATGGCGATTCCTGCCTGAACGATGGCGGCGGCCTGATCACGGCTCGCCGACTCGGCCGCATTCTCTCCTTCGACGTCGAGGCCGGGATCATGGTCTGCGAGGCCGGGGTGCTGCTCGACGAGCTGCTGAAGCTCTGCGTTCCCGCGGGCTGGTTCCCGCCGGTGACCCCCGGCACCAGCCTCGTCACCATTGGCGGGGCGCTCGCCAACGACGTCCACGGCAAGAACCATCACCGCGCCGGGACCTTCGGGCGGCATGTGCGCAGCTTCGAGCTGGCGAGATCGGACGGTTCGATGCTGACCTGCTCGCCGATTGCGAACGCCGAGCTCTTCGCCGCGACGATCGGCGGAATGGGTTTGACCGGGCTGATCACCCAGGTCGAGCTGCAACTGATGCCGGTCGATTCCGCAGAGATGTTGCAGGAGGCGATCCGGTTCGACGGGCTCGATGCCTTCTTCGCTATCGCCGCCGAATCCGACGCGACACATGACTACACCGTTGCTTGGGTCGATTCACTCGCCGGCGGCCGGCATTTCGGGCGCGGCGTGTTCTTCCGTGCCGATCATGCCCCGGCCTCCGACGCCCCGCCAGCGAAGGCCGGGGCGACCCTGCCGTTCCCGCTGAAGCCGCCAGTCTCGCTGATCAACCGACTGAGCTTGCGCGCCTTCAATGCGCTCTATCGCGCCGCCCAGCCGCGGACGCCAGAGCCGCAGCGCATCGCCTATCGCCCGTTCTTCTATCCGCTCGACCGCGTCCGCGACTGGAACCGCGCCTATGGGCCGAAGGGCCTGCGCCAGTTTCAGTGCGCCGTGCCGATGGCGGATGCGCGCGAGGCGGTCGAGGAGATGCTGCGGCTGACGCTGAAGGCGGGCGAAAGCTCCTTTCTCACCGTGCTGAAGCTGTTCGGCGATGTGCCGTCGCCGGGGATGATGTCCTTCCCGATCCCCGGCGCGACGCTGACGCTCGATTTCCCGCATCGCGGCGAGCGCACCCTGAAGCTGCTCGATGCGCTCGACCGCATCGCGATCGAAGCCGGCGGGCGCGTCAACCCCTACAAGGATGCGCGCATGTCGGCTTCGACCTTCGAGGCCTCGTTCCCGCATTGGCGCGACTTCGCGCGCCATATCGATCCCGGCTTCTCGTCGAGCTTCTGGCGGCGGATCACTGCCGCCTGATCCCGCTTACGAGGCCGCCATCGCAGGAGCGGCCTGCTCGACCGCCGTCACCGTCAGCACGTGCTTCTTGCCGTCGTGGGCGGTCCAGGCGATCGACTGGCCGGCGGCAAGGCCGATCAATGCGGCGCCGATCGGGGTCAGCACCGAGATGCGACCCTGCTCGATATCGGCCTCGCCGGGGTAGACGAGCTGGACGCGGCGATGCTGGGCGCTGTCGGAATCGAAGGTGACGAAGGAGCCCATGCGCACGACATCGGCCGGCACCTTGCCCGGCGCGACGACCTTGGCGCGGTCCATCTCGGCGAGCAGCTCTTCGGCGACCTCGGGCACGCGCTCAAGTGCTGTGGTGGCGAGGCCGGTCAAGCGCTCATGGTCGATCTCGCCGACGATGATCTTCGGCTTGCGATGGGTCTTCTGGGTCAGCTGGGTCATGGGCCTTGGTATCCTGCGATGGCGCGCGCGACGGCGGCGCCAGAGCGCGACCGGCAAATTCTAGAGGTTCTTCGGGAAGAGACGCCTTGGAGGATCGTGCTGCAGCGGAGGGAGACAGCATCGACGGCGCCCCTGGACTCGGGGCGCGCTCGGGCCGAGTCCGGGGCTAGGATTCCGCGATCGGGGCGATCCGGATCACGAGGCTGGGCTTCGTCGTCATACCCATAGACTTGGGGGCAGGCGCCTTGCTGTCAAGGTGGGGTGGTGCTTCGGACACAAAGCAAAAGGGCCGGCGTGAGCCGGCCCTTCAACAAGCGGAGTAATCAACCTGGCTCAGCCCTTGGCGACCGCGACCTTGCGCAGATAGTCGGTGACGATGCGGGTGATGCCGCGCGAGAGCAGGTCGTCGAGCGCGTTGATGAACTCATCGCACTGCTCGCGGGTGACGATCAGCGGCGGCTCCAGCCGGATGACGTTGCGGTTGTATTCAGTGAAGGCGACGAGCACGTCGTAATCCTTCAGCAGCAGCGCGCCGATGAAGCCGCAGAGCGAGCCCTTCAGCTTGTCGTCGAGCAGCGCGACCATGTGCTTCACGCCGAAGGGCATCGCCTCGCTGATGTCCTGGAACTCGACGCCAATCATCAGGCCGCGGCCGCGGATCTCCTTGAGCAGGGTCGGGTACTTGGCGCGCAGTTCGTTGAGGCGCTCGATCAGATAGTCGCCCTGGCGCTTGGCATTGCCCATCAGGTCCTCGTCATAGAGGACGTTGAGGGCTTCGATGGCCGAGACGCAGGCTTCGCCCATGCCGCCGAAGGTGGCCTGGGCGTGGATCAGCGCCGTCTTCGGCTTGCCATAGGCCTTCATGTAGAGCTCGCGGCGGGCGATCATCGCACCCATCGCCGCCTTGGAGCCACCGAGCGCCTTGGCGAGCGCGGTCACGTCCGGGACGACGCCGTCGCGCTCGAAGGCGAAGAACTGGCCGGTGCGGCCGAGCCCGCATTGGACCTCGTCGGCGATCCAGAGCACGCCGTGCTTGTCGCAGAGCGCGCGCAATTGCCGCCAGAAACCTTCCGGCGCCTCGACGATGCCGCCGCCACCCTGGATCGTCTCCATCACGACGATGCCGATGCTGAGGTCGCTCTCGAGCGCCCGGCGCACCGCCTCGATATCGCCGAACGGCACCTTCACCCGGTTCTCGACGAGCTTGAACTGCGATTGGTAGAGCGTGGAATCGGTGACCGAGAGCACGCCCTTGGTCTTGCCGTGGAAGGAGTTGGCGGCGTGCAGGATCTTGGACTTGGCCGGTCCCTGCGCCTGCTCGGCGACCTTCAGCGCCGCCTCCATCGCCTCCGAGCCGGTCGAGCCGAGGAAGACCATGTCGAGATCGCCCGGCGAGATGGTGGCGAGGTTCTTCGCCAGGGCCGAGGCGTATTGCGACATGAAGGCCATGCAGATCTCATGGCGGTTCTCGTCCTGGAATTTCTTCCGGGCGGCGACGATGCGCGGATGGTTGTGGCCGAAGGCGACCGAGCAGAAGCCGCCGAAGAAATCGAGGATCTTCCGCCCATCCTTGGTGATGTAGTGCATGCCCTCGGCGCGATCGACGAGGATCTTGTCGAAGCCGAGCAGCTTCAGGAAATGCACCTGGCCCGGATTGATGTGGGCGGTGAAGAGCTCCTTGACCTGCTGGGCGTCGAGCTGCTTGGCGGCTTCGACGCTGAGCAATTGCGGGCGCGAGGGCTGTGCAGCGGGCTCGTCCGTCTTGTAGGCGGGCATGCTCATGCGGCCTTCCTCCTCTGTTCGTCCCTGGCCTTGCGGTACTCGGTATAGGCCGCCATCAGCATGTCCTCGTCGCGATGTTGCGGCGTCCAGCCGAGCTCGCGCTTGGCCTTGGACGTGTCGAGGATGCAGATCTCGTCGGCGATCATGTACTGCTCGGGGTCCATGATCGGCAGGTTGATCGCGTCGAGCCCGTTCAGCGTCAGCTTGACCAGCGAGGCCGGCGTCGGCAGCAGGATCGACTTCGAGCCGGCATGGCGGATCAGGTCGCCGAGCAGCTTCCTGACCGGAGGCGGATCGTCGGAGCCGAGGTTGTAGGCGCTGTTCGGAAAATCCGCCTTCCAGGCGGCAATGCACGCGCTGGCGCAGTCGAACACCGAGATGAACTGATAGGGATTGTTGCCGGAACCGATCATCGGCACCGGCAGGTTCATGTCGATCAGCTTGAACAGCTTGACCAGGATGCCGAGGCGGCCCGGCCCGATGATCAGGCGCGGCCGGAAGATCGGGATGCGGAAGCCCTTGTCGCGGTAGCTCTGGCAGAGCGTCTCAGTCGCGAGCTTGCTCTCGCCGTATTCGCCGAGCGGCTTGGCCGGGTGGGTTTCGTCCTGCGGGACGGTGACCGAATGGCCGTAGATCATGTCGGTGGTGAAGTGGACGAGCCGGTGAGCGCCGTGCTTCTCCATCCAGGACAGGATGTTCTGCGTGCCGTGATAGTTCACCGGCCAGAAGAAGTCGTGGCGCTCTTTCCGAGTTACGATCGGCGACAGCATCTTGGCCGAGAGGTTGTAGACGAGATCATCAGGCGTCAGCGCGATTGCCTCAAGGCTCGCCGGATCGGTGACGTCGGCGCGCTGAAACGGCACCTTGCCGTAGTGCGGATGGGGGCTCTGCTGGATGTCGCAGACGAGGACGTCCTCGCCCATGGCTGTAAGGTCAGCCGCAAGGCGCGAGCCGACGAAACCGTCGCCGCCGATGATAATGTGCTTCATGGATCAGCGTCGCTGGTCGGGGCGGCGCGCCGGGACCGGGATCGGCTTCAGTTGCGGCTGAGCCGGAGCGAAGAGGGCACCGAGACGGAGAATGAAGCGGGCGAACAGGTCCATGACGTCCCTCAGCTCTGTGCGATGAAAATGGTGCCCAGGACGATGAAGCCGATGCCGGCGATGCGCGCCGGGCTCAGATCCTCCTGGAAGACGAAGTAGGCGTAAACGGCCACTACGACGTAGGCGAGGCTCAAGAACGGGTAGGCGTAGCTGATCTGCACCTTCGATAGCACGATCAGGTGCGAGGCCATGCTGACCACGAAGATGCATAATCCCGCGAAGACGAAGGGGTTGAAGACGACGCGGAAGATGGTGGGAATCAGTCCGTCATTGCCGACGTCGAGCGCCCCGACTCCGCCCATGCCGCGCTTCAGCATCAGTTGCGCCGCTGCGTTGGTCAGCACCGTGAACAGGATCAACGGCAGGTAGGCATTCATCGGCGCTGGAGTTCCGCGTGGCAGATGCAGCCTTGGATCGCGCAGAAACTACTTCAAATGCCTTACGCTACAGGTGGTTATCGGCCCGTAACCTTAAGAGTGTGCTGCGCCGAACGATGAAACCCGCGGGAGATGCGCCCGCTGGCGCGCGCGGAAGGCGGCGTTGGCGAACAACGCGACGATTGAACCATGTCGCCGGCTCGCTTATGGCTAATGAATCGTTAACCGAGGGTGCCCTCCGATATGGCCAGTCTGTTCCGGCTCGTGCCCGATATGCGCGCCGAACTGCTGCAGGTGAATTCCTGGGCGCGGTCGCATCAGGCCGGCTTTGCCGCTGCGCAGCGCGCGGCGCGCTATGGCGCGGCCGGGCCGGAGGCCTCCGCCTTCATGGCGGCGCGGCGCGAGGCGACACTGGCACGGCTCGGCGAGGGGGCTGCAAGCTGGAACGGCTGGGCCGAAGAGATGGCGCGGCTGCGCGGTCGGATCGGCGCCGACGGGCCGCTCCTTTCCCTCTGGCGTCTGCTCGCCGATGTCGAGCTGGTCGACGAGATCTTCGAGGGTGAGTTCAACGTCGCCGGCATCGTCTTTCCGGCGGCTGCCCGTTTCGCCGGCAGCGCCTTCTGCGGCGATGCCTGGTTCTCCGAGGCGCATTTCCACGGCCCGGCTAGCTTCCGCGATGCGAGCTTCCGCAGTGACGCCTTCTTCGACCGGGCGCACTTCGCCGGAGATGCCGATTTCGGCGCGGCGACCCTCCACGGCACGGCTGAATTCCGCGACATGCGCTGCGAGGGCACGGCCTGCTTCGTCGAGGCGGAATTCTCCGGCGACGCCTGGTTCCGCGGTTCGCGTTTCGACGGCGTGACGCAATTCCGCGGCGTGCGCCATGCCGGCGAGGCCGGCTTCGGCGAATGCCGCTTTGCCGCTGCGGCCGATTTCGGCGAGGTCGAGTTCGCCGGCAATGCCGGCTTCGAGGAGGCCCGTTTCGGGCAGCTGGTGACGTTCGCCGGCGCGCGCTTCGACCGTGGCGCCTGGTTCAGCAATGCCGCCTTCGATGGCCGCTCGAATTTCGAGCGCGCCCGCTTCCGCGGCCGCCGGCATTTCGAGGGGATTTCGCTGGCGACCCAAATCTCCCCAGTCGCGCAGCAGATCGCGGCATTGGAACAGCTGCAGTTCGGCCGGCGCTGATCCGGCGACCACCGCTTCACCACCCAGTCCGGCCGGTTCTGGCCCACACCTTGCTAGCTCTTCCTCTGACCGCCGCCCTCTTGGCGGTTGCGATCTGTGAGGACGAGATGAAGCGCGAAGAGCTCACCGAGAAGATTCTCGACATCAAGCGCGAGAAGGGCTGGAGCTGGAAACATATCACCGACGAGATCGGCGGCATGTCGGAGGTGCTGGTGATCGGCGCCCTGCTCGGCCAGATGAAGCTGGTGAAGCCCCTCGCCGAGAAGGCGGCAGTGCTGTTCGGCCTCTCGGAGACCGAGAAGCGCATGCTGAACGAGGTGCCCTATCGCGGCACCGGCACGCCGATGCCGCCGACCGATCCGTTGATCTACCGCTTCTACGAGATGGTGATGGTCAATGGTCCGGCCTGGAAGGCGCTGATTGAGGAGGAGTTCGGCGACGGCATCATGTCCGCGATCGACTTCAACATCGCCTTCGAGCGCGAGCCGAACCCCAAGGGCGACCGGGTCAGGATCGCCATGTCCGGCAAGTTCCTGCCGTACAAATACTATGGCAACGAACAGGGCATTCCGGATTACGGCTTCAAGGAAGACTGATCCGTCTCAGGGCACCTGGCCGGGCTCGAGCGTACCGTCCTTCTGCATGGTCCGCTGCAGCCCTGGCCGCTCGAGCATCCGGCCCATATAGGCCTCGAACACCGGCAGGCGCGGCAGCACGCCGACGATGTTCATGCCGAAATGCAGGCCGGCGCCGAGCTGGGTGTCGGCGGCGGTGAAGCGCTCGCCGGCGGCATAGGGCTGCTCGCCGAGCTTCTTTGCGAGATTGGCGATCGTGTCGGCATGCGAGCCGAAGGAGAAGCTGCGCGCCTCATACTGGTATTTGTGGACTGCGGTCGCGATGATCGGATCGAGCACGGCGTCGGTATAGACCAGCGAGGTCAGGAAAGCCGGGCGGTCGGCATCGCCGACTGCCGGCGCCAGCCCAGCGTCCGGGAACTGCTCGGTGAGATAGAGGCAGATCGCGGCGCGCTCGGTGACGGTCGTGCCGTCATGGACGATCGCCGGCACCTTCTTGTGCGGCTGGACAGCGCGATAGCTTTCCGGCGGGCCGCCTTCGGCGCGGATATCGACGAGCTTCATCTCATAGGGCTGGCCGAGCTCCTCGAGCAGCCAGAGGATCGAGAAGGAGCGCGATTGCGGCGCGTGATAGAAGGTCAGCATGGCGATGTCCCTTTTGGCGTTTCCCTGAGCGATGGGCGAGGCTGATAGGGGCTATTGATGTCAGGAGTTGTCAGGAGGACAGCGCCCCTGCCTGACCGGCTTGGATCGAAACGCGGGTCAGTGCGGATTGCTCCACGCAGCCCCGGTCGCCTGGGTCAATTCCTGCGCGCGACGATAAAGGGGCGGCTGTCCTTGCCCCGACTGGCATGGCCCTCCGTGTTGAGGATCTCGAAGCCCGCGGCGGCGATGAGCTCGCTCAGTTCCCGTGCCCGGAAGATGCTGACATAGGGCGCCTTTCCGATGGCGCGCATCACCGGCAAGGCGAGCCGGATGAACGGGTTCATGTTGCCGAGGCAGGGCGTCTTGGAGATGAACAATCCGCCGGGCGCGAGCAGGGCATGGATGCTGCGTAGCGTGCCGCCGAGGTCACGGACCAGATGGAGATAACTGAAGCCCAGGACGGCGTCGAACTTTGCTGCCTCCGAAGCGAGCGCCTCCGCCGTCTCCGCGCGGAAGGCGAGAGCGGGGACAGCGTCCGCAGCGTGCTTCTCGTTGGCGATGGCGATCATCGCGGTGGAGAGGTCCGTCGCGAGATAGCTTTCGACCTCGCTTGCGAGCCGCAGCGCCGTCGTCCCGGTTCCGCAGCCCAGTTCCAGAACCCTGTCGTCCGGCTTCAACAGGGCGCGCGTCCGCTCCAGCGTGCGCTCATATCCGGCCTGATCCGAGATCCGCGACTTCGCATAGTTTCGTGAGGATCGGTCCCAGAAGCGGGCATCGCTCGCCGTGGTCATGCTGTGTTCCCATTCTGCGCGATGGCTCGGCATTGGAGTCGGTGTGGTTCGTCGCCCTGGCTTGCAGGGCAGCCGTGAGGTCACACAGTCCTGTTGCCGAGAGATGACCTCACCGTTCAAGCAGGTTCAAGTCGAAGGCCCTTTTATTGAAGTGTTATAACGTTACAATATCTTTCGCCAAGCAGTAATCATAATGTCATCTGGCGCGCCTAACGCACCGGCGATCGGGTTTCACTGGGGCGGAGAGGTATCATGCAGAAGCGAACTTGGCTGATGGCGGCGGCAATGCTCGCCAGCGTGGCGCCGGCGACGGCGCAAACCATCTACCCGCTGAACCGGGCCGAGATTCTCGAAGGCTCGCGCTTCGATTTCAAGGTCGAGTTCCCGAACGCGCCGGTCTCGGCCGACGTTAAGGTCACGATCAACGGCAAGCCGGTGAACGAGGCCTTCGGTCGCGAGGCGCAGTTCGTCCAGAACGAGGAAGGCCAGAAGCATTCGGCGCTGTGGTTGCGCGGCGCGCAGCTGCCGGCCGGCCAGTATGTCATCGAGGCGACGCAGGGCAACGAGAAGGCGGCCGTCAACTGGACCGTCTACGCGACGCCGGAACGCCGCGCCAAGAACGTCATTCTCTTCGTCGGCGACGGCCTCTCGGTCGCGCATCGCACCGCCGCCCGCATCCTGTCGAAGGGCTGGGAGCAGGGCCTCTATGGCGGCGAGCTCGCCATCGACGACATGCCGAACATGGCGCTGATCTCGACCTCCGGCACCGACTCGATCGTGACCGACAGCGCCAATTCCGCCAGCGCCTACACCACCGGCCACAAATCCTGCGTCAACGCGCTCGGCATCTACTGCGCCAAGAACGCGTTGACCCTCGACCACCCCAAGGTCGAGACCATCTCCGAGGTGATCAAGCGCAAGCGCGCCGGCATGGCGATCGGCGTCGTCACCAATTCCGAGATCGAGGATGCGACCCCGGCCGCGATGGTCGCCCATACCCGCCGCCGCTCGGACTTCAACGACATCGTCAAGATGTTCTTCGACGTGCAGCCCGACGTGATCATGGGCGGCGGCTCGCCGAACTTCCTGCCGAAGTCGACCCCGGGCACCAAGCGCACCGACGATCTCGACTTCATCGCCAAGTTCAAGGAGGCGGGCTACTCGCTCGCCACCACCAAGACCGAGATGAACGCCGCTGTCGCCGGCGGCTCCAAGAAGCTGCTCGGCCTCTACAACACCTCCAACATCGACGGTGCCTTCGACCTGCGGCTGGCCAAGAAGGGCTCGATCTCGAAGTTCCCGGACCAGCCCGACGTGGTCGAGCAGACCAAGGCTGCGCTCGAGATGCTCAAGGGCGCGCAGGACGGCTTCTTCCTGATGGTGGAATCGGCCCGCATCGACAAGTACAGCCACTCCCTCGACTGGGAGCGTGCGGTGTTCGACACGATCATGCTCGACAACGCGGTCAAGGCGGCCAAGGAGTTCGCCGGCGATCGCAACGACACGCTGATCATCGTCGTGCCGGACCATGCCCATCCGATCTCGATCATCGGCACCTATGACGACGATCGTCCCGGCCAGCTGCTGCGCGACAAGCTCGGCACCTACCACGAGTCGCTGCCGCCGAATTACGGCCCGCGCGATGCCGACGGCTACCCGACCAAGGTCGATACCTCGCGCCGCCTCGCCGTCGCCTTCGGCAGCTATCCCGACACCTGCGACACCGGCCGGCCCTATCTCGATGGCGAACGCGTCCCGGCCGTGAAGGGCCCGGATGGCAAGACCAACATCGCCAATGAGAAGGACTGCACCGGGCCGCTCGCGACCCGCAAGCAGGGCAACCTGCCCTTCGAGGCCAACTCCGGCGTCCACGCGGCCGACGACGTGCTGCTGACCGCGATGGGCCCGGGCGCCGAGCGCTTCCGTGGCCACAAGCCGAACACCTTCGTCTTCCGGGTGATGGCGGAAGCGCTGGCCCTCGGCGGCAAGTGACCTATGATTGAGCAGGACGCATGATCTCGCATCGGGCGCACCTGCTCCCTACAATCTCCCGCCGCGGGCTCCTCATGGGACTCGCGGCGTTGCCCGTTTCGCTGCACGCGCTCGCAGCGGAGGCTGAAACCCTGACCTTCGACGGGCTCTACAAATCCTTCGGCGTGCTCGGTTTCCAGTTCTCCGACCGGGCGACCTTTCTGCGCGGCAAGCCGGTCAGGATGCTCGGCTACATGGCGCCGCCGCTGAAGCCGGAGAGCCATTTCTTCGTGTTGACCCGCGAGCCCTTGGCGATCTGCCCGTTCTGCCAGTCGGACGCCGACTGGCCGGTCGACATCGTCGTGGTGTTCATGCGCGCGGCAACGCCGATGGTCAGCGCCGGCCAGAAGGTCGCGGTCAGCGGCCGGCTCGAGATCGGCTCTTCGACCGATGCCGAGACCGGCTTCGTCAGCCAGATCAGGCTCGTCGATGCCGCTTTCCACAGCGTCTGAGCAGCCGGCCGGCGCGGCCCGGCCCTTGCGTTTCTCCGGTGTCCAGGTCGACCATCGCGATGGCGACGGGCGGCCTTTTCGCGTGCTCGACGTTCCCGAGTTCGTCGTGCCTCCCGGCGCGCTGATCGGCCTGCGCGGCCCATCCGGCTCGGGCAAGACCTCGCTGCTGCATCTCGCCGCCGGGCTGTTCTCGCCGGATGCCGGCAGTGTCGGCTGGGGCGATGTTGCGATTTCCTCGCTGCCCGGCGCGGCACGCGACCGCTGGCGGCGCGAGACGGTCGGCTTCGTCTTCCAAGACTTCCATCTCGTGCCCGAGCTCGACGTGCTCGCTAACATCACCCTGCCGGCGAGTTTTTCGCGCTGGCGGCGGACGGAAAGCCAGGTCGCGCGTGCTACCGCGCTTGCCAGACGCATGGGCCTCACGGACCTGCGCCGCCGCGCTGCGGTGCTCTCGCGCGGCGAGCAGCAGCGCGTCGCGATCGCGCGGGCTTTGTTCAACGCGCCGGCGCTGATCCTCGCCGACGAGCCGACGGCGAGCCTCGATCCGGCCCATGCCGCGGAGGTCGGGACCCTGCTGGTCGAGATCGCGGCCGAGAGCGGCGCGACGCTGCTCTGCGCCTCGCACGACCAGGCGCTATTGGCGCGGATGCAGCATGTCGCGGCGATAGGCGACGAGCCGCTCCTCCTGAGGGACGCGGCATGAACCCGCTGCCGATGGTCATCGCCGATCTCCGGGCGTTGCGCTGGACGGCTGCGGCGATCGTGGCACTGGTCGCGCTGGCGGTGGCGATCGGCGTCGCCATCGGTGCGCAGGAGCGGGCGCTGCGCCAGGCTTCGGCTCGGGCCGCCGATGATTTCGACCTGCTGATCGGCGCGCCCGGCAGCCAGACGCAACTCGTGATGTCGGCGATCTATCTCCAACCTGACGCGCTGCCGCTGATCGACGGGCGCCTGCTCAACGAGCTTTCCCGCGACCCGCGCGTCGCCGCCGTGGCGCCGCTCGCCTTCGGCGACATCGCCCGCGGCCATCCGGTGATCGGCACGACGCTCGCCTTTGCCGGCCGTTGGGGTCGCCTGCAACCGAGCGAAGGGCGCCTGTTCGCGCGCGAGGGCGAGGCGGTGCTCGGCGCCGACGTCACCTACAGGCTGGGCGACAAGATCGAGCCTTCGCACGCCATCGCCGGGCACTGGCCGAAGCGTGGCGTCGCCGACGCCGAAGAGGCGAGCCATCGCCATGAGGGCCACGCCTATGTCGCGGTCGGCCGCCTGCCGCGGCTGGGCTCGCCCTTCGACCGGGCGATCCTGGTGCCGGTCGAGAGCGTCTGGGAGGTGCACGGGCTCGGTAACGGCCATGCCGGCGAGGGCGCTGCGCTCGGCCCGCCCTTCGACGGCCAGCGCATTCCCGGCGTGCCTGCACTGGTAGTGAAGCCGAGAGCGGTTGCCGATGCCTATGCGCTGCGGGCGCGCTACCGGCAGGGCGGCACCATGGCCTTCTTCCCGGCCGAGGTGCTGGTCGGGCTCTACCGCACGCTTGGCGACGTCGGGCAGGTGCTCAGCGTCGCCTCGCTGCTCAACGCGGTGCTGATCCTGGCGGCGATCTTCCTGCTGCTCGTCGCGGTGACCGGCCTGAGGCGACGGCGCTACGCCGTGCTGCGCGCGCTCGGTGCACCACGCGCCTATGTGCTGCTCGTCGTCTGGCTCGGCATGGCCGGGCTGGTGGCGGCAGGCTGTCTCGCCGGCCTCGGGTTGGGCGCGGCCGCAACGCTCGCGGTCTCCGGCCTGTTCGAGGCGCAGACGGGCTTGAGGCTCACGCTCGCGCTCGGTCGGCCGGAGCTGACCCAGGTCGGGCTGATCCTGCTGCTCGGCTCGCTCGCAGCGCTCATCCCGGCGGCGCTGTCCTATCGCCGCTCGATCACCGCCGGCTTGCGCGGCTAAGTCGGGGTTGACCCCGCTTTGCCTCTTCCGGTTAAATCCCGGCGGGGGGCGTTGCAGGGATCATCATGCTGCGCGCCATTATTCTGACTGCCACGGTTCTCGCCTTCGCTACGCCTGCGTCGGCCTATTCCAATCCGATCAGCCGCGGGCTCGCGGACTTCCTCAACATCTTCAGCGAACAGCCGGTGCCGCGCCAGACGGTGGCCTGGAGCGGCAAGCAGGCGCCCGGCACGGTCGTGGTCTCGACCAGCCAAAGGCGGCTCTACTACGTGCTCGGGCAGGGGCAGGCGATCCGCTATGGCGTCGGCGTTGGCCGGCAGGGCTTCAGCTGGTCCGGGACCAAGACCGTCACGCGCAAGCGCGAATGGCCGGACTGGCGCCCGCCCGCAGCGATGCTGAAGCGCCGTCCCGATCTGCCGCGCTATATGGAAGGTGGGATGGAGAACCCGCTCGGCGCGAGGGCGATCTATCTCGGATCGAGCCTCTACCGCATCCACGGCTCGAATGAGCCCGACACGATCGGGGCTGCGGTCTCGTCGGGTTGCATCAGGATGACCAATCGCGACGTGACGGATCTCTACGACCGCGTCAGGCTCGGCACCAAGGTGATCGTGCAGCGCTAGGGCCCGCTGATTTTACGCGGAACCACGCCGTCATTCCGGGGCGGGCCGATAGGCCCGAGCCCGGAACCCATGAACACGATGGCGCATCAAAGAGGCACTGATTCGACGATCCTTCTCGTCTGATTCCGTGTTCATGGGTTCCGGGCTCTTCGCTGACGCGAAGCCCCGGAATGACGGCGCGGCTCAGTCAAGACCAAGCAGGCGCTGGTTCACCCTTCGCCATGGCCGCGCCTTATGCGCCGGACCATCAGCCAGACGCCGATCAGCGCGACCGGCACGAACAGCGCGGTGGCGACGCCGATATCGACCGGCAGGTAGCCGGCATCCTTGGCGCCCTTGGCGAGATAGCCGAACAGGCTGACGACATAATAGCCGATCGCCGCGACCGAGAGCCCCTCGACCGTCTGCTGCAGGCGCAATTGCAGCCGGGTGCGGTCGTTCATCGCCGTGAGCAGATCGCGATTCTGCTGTTCGAGCGCGACGTCGACGCGGGTGCGCAGGAGGTTGGCGGCGCGGGCGAGCCGGCGCGACAGATCGAGCTGGCGCTGCTGCAGCATCTGGCAGGTGCGCATTGCCGGCG
Source organism: Allobosea sp. LjRoot90 (assembly GCF_964254315.1). NCBI lineage: Bacteria > Pseudomonadati > Pseudomonadota > Alphaproteobacteria > Hyphomicrobiales > Alloboseaceae > Allobosea > Allobosea sp. LjRoot90. The sequence goes on along the minus strand of NZ_CAXUTF020000003.1, from coordinate 657,186 downwards.
CCATCCGTCGCGACAGGAAGGCAGCGATGGTCGGCCAGCCGCCATGGGGCGTCTCGCCGATCGCCTCCAGCCGCTGGCCGACGATGCTGTCATAGGCGCGGCTGGCGCCGAAGCGGTAGTTCGACGAGGCAGCTTCCGATTCCATCGTCGCGGCGGTGGCGGTCATTTCGTCGAGCAGGGCGTTGTCGGCGTCGAGCCCGTCGGTCTGCGTCATCGTGCCGGCGATGTGTACCAGCGTCTCCTCGGTGCGGCGCACGGAGGGGGCGAGGCGGTGCGCCTCCGGCAGGCCGAGCAGAGCCAGCACGCGATAGGTCTCGATCTCGAGCAGCCGCTGCGCCAGCGCGCCGGCCCTTGCCGGGGTGAGTTCGCGGTCGAGCACCAGGATGCGCACGAAGCCGTCGGCGCCGGCGCGGAAGTCCGTCGCGGCGATGGCCGCCTCGCCATCGACAACGGAGGCCGCGAGGCTCGCCGCGTCGAAGAGCGTCTCCAACTCGGGCGCGGCCTTTTCGGGCAGCAGATGCAGGTCGGCTGCCACCAGATGCGGTCCGGGCTGCGGCAGAGCGTGCATGCCGTGCGGCAGGACGGTACTTGCCGGCAGGAAGGGCAGCGCGCCGGGCGAGGGCAATTCCCAGGTGTAGGTGGTGAACTCGCTGTGCTGCTCCCAGCGCAGGCTGACGTCACTGAGCCGGGCGCGATGGTGCTTGGCGCCCTCAGTCGGACCCGGCACGCCGCGCTCGGCGCAGAAGCGGGCGAGGGCCTCGCGATCGGCGGCGGCCTGGGCCTGGTCGGTCATGAAGGCGAAGTGCAGCAGCCGCTGCGGTGTCGCCAGTGGCGCGAAGGGACGGGCATGGATCTCGCCGAGGATCGTGCCGCGCGACGGGTGCGCGACGAGCGGCTGAGCAACCTCGGTCGTCTGGTCCATGCCGTCCTGCCCCTTTGCGCGCTCGCCCTTCGGCTTGTCCGCGCAGCTGGAAGCTTGCCGGAAAGCGAGGAGCACGACGAGTCGGGCACGGTGTCGCAAGGGCAGCAGCCATCCGGCGCGGCACGCGACTCTCCTACAGAATGGGCGCGAACGCCGGGCGATAACCGGTTCGCTTTGTGACTGCGCGTGTCCGCGCTATTCTTGTCGCTGTCCGCGGGAGCACGATGATGGGCTACGCCAAGCAGAAGCCGCTTTATGATCCGGCTTCGGATTACGAGGCCGATTTTTATCTCTGGAGCTACGAACAGGCGGAGCTGCTGCGCCAGCGTCGGTTTTCCGAACTCGACCTGCCGAATATCATCGAGGAGATCGAGAGCTTGGGCCGCAGCGACAAACGCGCTCTGACCTCCGCCTATCGCGTGCTGATGTGGCACTTGCTGAAGTGGCAGTACCAACCGCAAAAGCGGAGCGTTTCGTGGCAGGTCACGATTCGGGCCCAGCGGACCGAGATCGAGACGCTCGAAGACGAAAGCCCGTCCCTGGCAGCCAAAGCGGGCGAAATCGTATCGCGGAGCTATGCCAAGGCGCGCTCGGAAGCCGCGGAGGAAACCTCCTTGCCGCTCGCGACATTCCCCGAGAGCTGCGCTTACACGCTCGTGCAGTTGCGGGATTTCGACTGGTTGCCAGAGGAGCCACCTGAAGACTGATGACGAGATTGGGCAGGGGTACGGTTAGGTTTCGCCCATGCCGCTGCCCAATCGCATCCGTCCCGATGGTTCGCTCTTCGCCGATCCGGCGCGCGGCCTGCTGTTCGGCAATCGCGGTGGCAAGTTCCACGATCCGGCGACGCAAACGCTGCCGACGCGCCTGTTTGCAACCAAGCAGTGGATCTGCTGCGTGCTCTCGTTCAAGGGTCGGCAGCGCAATGTCTGGGGCCGCTACTATACCGAGCTGTTCTTCTGCGACGAGGTGACGGCGCTCGCCGCCGGGCACCGGCCTTGCGTCGAATGCCGGCGCGCCGATGCGCATGCCTACCGGGCGGCGCTAGTCGCCGGGCTCGGCCTCGCCGAGGTGCCGCTCTTTCCTGTGATCGATGAGCGGCTCGATCGCGAACGGCGCAATGGCCGGGAAAAGCGCCTGCACAAGCTGCCGGCCGAGAGCCTGCCGGATGGCGCGATGATCGCCACGCCGGAGGGCGAGTTCCTCGCCTTGCGCGGGGCCGAGGCCCTGCTCTGGTCGCCTTCCGGCTATGTCGCGAGCCGGAAGCGGCCGGCTGACTCGGTCACTGTCGTCACGCCGCCGTCATCGCTGGCCGCGCTTGTGAACGGCTATCAACCGCTCTGGCACCCGAGCGCGGCCGAACTGGCCTGAATCGCGGTTTGCGCGCCTTGTCAGCGTGAAGCGTGGCAGCGCAACGTCTGGCCTCGTGGGCTCGCGGGCCGAGCCGATCCCGGGGGAGTTTCGATGTTGAAGATTGTTTTTGCACTGGCTATCGCGCTGGTCGGTTTCAGCGGCTTGCCCGCCCTTGCCGGGGCACTCCAGATCACCGATGACGACCCCATCGCCGTGGTCACCGTGCCGGACGCCTGGACGACTGCGAAAATCAAGCGCGGCGTCGAGATCAAGACGCCGGACGATGAGATCTACCTCTGGTTCGAGCTGGTCGCGCCGGACCAGATCGAGACGCTCCAGAAGGAGCACAACGGTTATTTCGACAAGGAAGGCGTCACCATCACCGGCTCCTCCGAGACGATGAAGCAGGAGGTCAAGGGCAAGGCCTGGTCGTTCACCGAGCTCAAGGCCAAGAGCAAGGACGGCGATTCGCTCATCCGCTATGTCGCGATCAATCCGAACGTCCCGAGCGGCAAGATCATCATGATGACCTATTGGGCCTCGCTCGACGGTCACAAGACGCATGACGCCGCGATGAAGGGCATCATCGACAGCATCGCCTACAAATAAGATCCGCTTTGCGCGAGGGAACCGCCGGCCGGCTCGCGACGTTGTCCCGTCATCTTCATCCGATGACAATCAAGGGGTTAGCGTCGATGCGTTCGATCATTCTGTGGCTGGTAGGCATTCCGATCCCGATCATCATCCTGCTCTGGTTCTTCATGCGCTGACAGGAACTGGTAGAAGGACTTGCTATGGCCGGGCTCGCCCGGCCATTCTTGTTTCGCGGGATGTCGTGCCGGCAGGGCGAAACGGCACCATCCCGCCTTCACCCATTTGCCGTGCTGCGAGTATAGCTTTCGCCCATGCAACCCATCATCCAGATATCCGACCTGTCGAAGACCTATGCTTCGGGCTTCCAGGCCTTGAAGAGCGTCACGCTCGACATCAGGCGTGGCGAGATCTTCGCCCTGCTCGGGCCGAACGGCGCCGGCAAGACGACGCTGATCAGCATCGTCTGCGGCATCGTCAATCCGAGCACCGGCAAGGTCCTCGCCGATGGTCACGACATCATCGGCGATTACCGCGCCGCCCGCAGCCAGATTGGTCTCGTGCCGCAGGAGCTGACCACCGACGCCTTCGAGACAGTCTGGGCGACGGTCTCGTTCAGTCGCGGCCTGTTCGGCAAGCCGAAGAACCCGGCCATCGTCGAGCAGGTGCTGCGCGACCTTTCGCTCTGGGACAAGCGCGACAGCAAGATCATGACGCTTTCCGGCGGCATGAAGCGGCGCGTGCTGATCGCCAAGGCGCTGGCGCACGAGCCGCAGATCCTCTTCCTCGACGAGCCGACCGCCGGTGTCGACGTCGAGCTCCGGCAGGACATGTGGAAGCTGGTGCGCCGCCTGCGCGACAGCGGCGTCACCATCATCCTGACCACGCACTATATCGAGGAGGCCGAGGAGATGGCCGACCGGGTCGGCGTGATCAGCAAGGGCGAGATCATCCTGGTCGAGGAGAAGGCCGAGCTGATGCGCAAGCTCGGCCAGAAGCAGCTCACCTTGCACCTGCAGACGCGGCTGGACGCGGTGCCCGAGGCCTTGGCCGGCTACGGCCTGACACTCCAGGCCGAGGGCGAGGAACTCGTCTACACCTACGACACCAAGGCCGAGCGCACCGGCATCACCGCGTTGATGAAGGATCTCGCCGACGCCGGCATCCGCTTCAGCGACCTGCGCACCAGCCAGTCCTCGCTCGAGGACATCTTCGTCGGCCTGCTGAGGGCGAACGCATGAACCTGCACGCAATCAAGGCGATCTACCGTTTCGAGATGGCCCGCACCTGGCGCACGCCGCTGCAGAGCATCCTCTCGCCGGTGATCTCGACCTCGCTCTATTTCGTCGTCTTCGGCGCGGCGATCGGCTCGCATATGGGCGCTATCGACGGCGTGCCCTATGGCGCCTTCATCGTGCCCGGCCTGGTCATGCTCTCGCTGCTGACCCAGAGCATCGCCAACGCCTCCTTCGCGATCTATTTCCCGAAATTCGTCGGCACGATCTTCGAATTGCTCTCGGCGCCGGTCGCCTGGTGGGAGGCGGTCTTTGCCTATGTCGCGGCGGCCGCGACGAAGTCGGTGATCCTCGGACTGATCATCCTCGCCACCGCCTTCCTGTTCGTGCCACTGAAGATCGAGCATCCGATCTGGATGCTGCTCTTCCTGATCCTGACGGCGGCGACCTTCAGCCTGTTCGGCTTCATCATCGGCGTCTGGGCCGACGGGTTCGAGAAGCTGCAGGCGATCCCGCTGTTGATCATCACGCCGCTGACCTTCCTTGGCGGCTCGTTCTACTCGATCGACATGCTGCCGCCGTTCTGGCGGGCGGTGACGCTGGTCAACCCGGTCGTCTACCTGATCAGCGGCTTCCGCTGGAGCTTCAACGGCGTCGCCGATGTCGGCATCGCGGTCAGCCTGACCATGACGCTGGTCTTCCTCGGCGCCTGCATCGCGGTGATCGCCTGGATCTTCAAGACCGGCTACCGGCTGAAGAACTGAGCTCCGGCGGAGGGGCGTCAGGCGGCCTTGATCTGACCGAAGAAGGTCGCCACCGCGCCGCGCAGCGCCTCTGCCTCGCGCGCCAGGTTCTCGGCGGTGCGCAGCGTGTCGGACGCCGCGCCGGTCGCCTCGCCTGAGGCTCCGGCGAGGCTGTCGAGCGCCAGGGCCGCGGTCGCAGCGCCGTCGGCAGTCGCCTGGGCACTGCGGGCGATTTCCGAGGTGGTGCTCTTCTGCTGCTCGGTCGCGGCGGCGATGGCAGTGGTATGCTGCGAAACTTCGATGATCGTCGCGGCGATCGCGCCGATTGCATCGACGGCGCCCGCGGCCTCGCCGCGAAAGGCCCCGATCTGGCTGGCGATGCTGTTCGTCGCCTCCGCGGTGCGGCTCGCCAATGTCTTGACCTCGGTGGCGACGACGGCGAAGCCGCGCCCGGCCTCGCCGGCGCGGGCAGCCTCGATCGTCGCATTGAGCGCGAGCAGGTTGGTCTGCTCGGCAATGTCGCGGATCAGGTCGATGACGCTGCCGATGCGCTCCGAGGCGCGGGCGAGACCGTCGACGCGCTGGCTCACGTCGCGTGCTTCTTGCGCGGCGCCGCTGACCATGGCGCTCGCCCGGATCACACGGTCGGCGATCTCGGCGATCGAACTCGACAGTTCCTCGGCTGCCACCGCGACTTGCTGGACCTTGTCGGACGCGTCCTGGGACGCGTTCTGCGCTCCATCGATCTGCACAGTACGGGCGCTGGCGAGCTCGCTCACTGTCCGCGCCGTGCCCTCGAGTGTGTGGGCACCGGCCTCGACGGTTTCGAGAGCATCGGTGAGCCTGGCATCGAAGGCGGCGACGATTTCGGCGATCCGCTGCTGGCGTGCGGCGCGTCCGGCGTCCTCCTGAGCGGCGGCGACCTCAAGCACCTCGCGAGCCAGGGCGTTGTCCCGGAAGACTTCGACCGCGCGCGCCATGCCGCCGATCTCGTCCTGGCGCCGGACCAACGGAACGTCCCTGACCGGTTCTGCGGCGGCGAGGCTGTTCATGGTCGTCGCGAGCTTGCGCAATGGGCGGGAGACGCGGCGATGAACGACCAGGACGGCGAGGCCGAGGCCGGTCAGGATCGAGAGAAGGCCGAAACCGATTTGCAGGTTGACGCTGTCGCGCTGCATGGCTTCGAGCCGGGTGTCGAGCGCCGTGCTGCGCCCGTCATAACTGCCAGCGATGCGCTTCAGCGTTTCGTTGAGCGCCTTGCGGTTATCGCGATTGGCATCGTCATTGCCGGCTACGCGTGCCGCCGCCGTAGCGCCCTGCCGCCCGAGCCGGACGATGTCGCGCCGGAAGCGGATGAATTCCTGAACGCGCGCTTTGAGGGATTCGAAGTCGGCGCGCTCCTGCTCCTCGACCAGCGGCTGCCATTCGGCCATCAGCAGGTCGATCTCGGCGAGATTCTGCAGCAGGGGTGGCGCGAAGCGCTCGGCTCCTGCGGCGTCCTCGCTCATATAGATGCCACGCGACTCCATCACGACGGCGTTCACCAGCCCGTTGATCCGCTCGGCGATGGCGGAGCGGTGCGTGACCGACTGCATCTCGTTCGTGGTCGTCGCATAACGGCTGAGGCTATGGACGCCGAGCCCGATGGCGAGGGCCGCGGCTATCACAAGGAGGGATATCGCGGCCAGGATTTGGCTCGAGATGGTGCGCAGCGTGGCCATCTGTGTCGCGAGTCAGGAGGCCGCGGCTTTATCATGGTGCGCAGCTGGGAACCCGTCGCCCATCTAGGCGGGGTCTGGTTAAATTTGCGTTCGAGCAGCCTGCATCCTGGTCGCCGCGGGGTCGGTCTGCGCTCTCGCCTCAGGCGGCGGAGACGATCTGGTAGCCGAGGGGCCGTGCCGGCGCGCCGCCATTGCAGGTCGCGGCAGGGCAGGAAGAGAGTGCGATTGCAAGGTCCATTTCGGCGCGCAGCACGATCGAGGCGCCGGCGCGGCTTCTCGGCGGACCGACCAGCAGGCGCCCATCGGCCGCGACATCGACGTTCATGAACAGGTTGAGCGGCGTTGGCAGCGGCTCCGGCCTGATGCCGAGTTCGCGCAGCGCCGCGCAGAGATTGTCGTGGCAGTTCGGGTGATGGCCGGTGACCTCGTATTGGATGCGATACATTTCGAGGCTGCAGGCGGTGTAGAGGAAGTCGTGCTTGCCGACCTCGTCGGCCAGGATCGTGAGCATCGGATTGCTGCGGTCCGACCAGAGCACATCGTCGGTCGAGACGTAGATCTTGCCGCCATAATCGAAGGTGCGGCCGTTCGAGAGGCGTTCGCTGCCGTCGCGGGAGAAGGCGACGAGATCGCCGGTCTGTCCGCCCTCGGTATCGATGACGCGCAGCAGCGCGCCGCGCGCAAGCCAAAGTCCGACACCCCCCGCTGCCGGTACGACATGCCACTCGGTCATCTTGGTCTCCTTTGGGCGCGGCCCCGCAAGGGCGATTGACTTGGCGGCCGCCATCCTGTCTTCACACCGGCCATGACCGAGCTCCCGACCATCGACAGCCCGGCCGAGGCCGCGGCGCCCCATGCGCGCCGGCGCACCTTCGCCATCATCTCGCACCCGGACGCGGGCAAGACCACGCTGACGGAGAAGCTGCTCTATTTCGGCGGCGCCATCCAGCTCGCCGGCGAGGTCCGCGCCAAGGCCGGCCGGCGCCAGACCTCGTCGGACTGGATGAAGATCGAGCGCCAGCGCGGCATCTCGGTCGTCACCTCGGTGATGACCTTCGAATATGACGGGCGGGTCTTCAACCTGCTCGACACGCCAGGCCACGAGGACTTCTCGGAAGATACCTATCGGACCCTGACGGCGGTCGACAGCGCGGTGATGGTGATCGACGCCGCCAAGGGCATCGAGGCACGCACCAAGAAGCTGTTCGAGGTCTGCCGTCTCAGAGACATCCCGATCGTCACCTTCATAAACAAGGTCGACCGCGAGACGCGCGATCCCTTCGACCTGCTCAACGAGATCGAGACGACGCTGGCGCTCGATGTCGCGCCGATGACCTGGCCGGTCGGGCGCGGGCGCGAGTTCGTCGGCACGCTCGACCTTGCCTCCAACACGCTACGCCGCAACCAGAAGGGCGACGAGAGCGACGCCGGCCAGCCGGTCGCCGGCGAGGACGACAAGCTCTTCGACGAGCTCCTGCCCAATGGCGCTGTCGACACCTTCCGCGAGGAGGTCTTCCTGGCGCGCGAGGGCTGCAAGCCCTTTGATCTCGAGGCCTTCCGCGAGGGCCACCTGACGCCGGTCTATTTCGGCGCGGCGCTGCGCGACTACGGCGTGCGCGACCTGATCGATGCGCTCGGGCGGCTTGCGCCGAGCCCGCGCGCGCAATCGGCCGACAAGCGGACGATCGAGGCGGGCGAGCCGAAGATGACCGGCTTCGTCTTCAAGATCCAGGCGAACATGGACCCGAACCATCGCGACCGCATCGCCTTCATGCGGGTGTGCTCGGGCAAGCTCTCGCGCGGGATGAAAGCCAGGCTGGTGCGCACCGGCAAGCCGCTGCCGCTGAATGCGCCGCAATTCTTCTTCGCCCGCGACCGCTCGATCGCCGAGGAGGCCTATGCCGGCGACATTGTCGGCCTGCCGAACCATGGCACCCTGCGCATCGGCGACACGCTGACCGAGGGCGAGGACATCGTCTTCCGCGGGGTGCCGAGCTTCGCGCCGGAAATCCTGCGCCGCGTCAAGCTCAAGGACGCGATGAAGGCCAAGAAGCTGCGCGAGGCGCTGCAGCAGATGGCGGAGGAGGGCGTGGTCCAGCTCTTCCTGCCGCATGACGGCGCCCCCGCCATCGTCGGCGTCGTCGGCGCGCTCCAGCTCGACGTGCTCAAGGAGCGCATGGAGGCGGAGTATTCGCTCCCCGTGGATTTCGAGCCCTGCCAGTTCGCCATCGCGCGCTGGATCTCGAGCGAGAACAAGGTCGCTTTGCAGAAATTCGTTGGCGCCAAGCCGTCCTCGATGGCCGACGATCTAGACGGCGACCCGGTCTTCATGGCCTCGTCGCAATTCACCCTGAAATACGACGCCGAGCGCGCGCCGGAGATCAGCTTCTCCGATGTGAAGGACTATCAGAAGGTCGCTGGGGGCTGAGTCGCCGGGGCGGCGGCGCGGCTTCGTGCTGCCATCCTGTGTCCGGATCGATTGTAAGCGTGAAGCCGGCGGAGATCGGTCAGGCCCATGCGACGAGACGGTGAAGTTCCCAGGCGATCATGGCGCCGACGCGGGCTCAGGCTCCTGGTGGTCGCCGCGGCATCGCTTGCTCTCGTCGCCGCGCCGCTTGCCGTCATTCTCTATCCAACGCTGAAGCGTTATCCGCAGGAGAGTTTCCCGGCGGCCGTCTCGCCGCGGGACAGGAACCTGCAGGACCTCGCGCATCTGCGGCGCCTGCCGGAGGTCGAACGCAGTTTCACGAACGAGAGCCGGGCGGCATTCGAGCGGGCTGTCGCCGCGATCGAGCCGCGGGCTGGCGATCTCGACCGGGCCGGGCTGGCGATGGCGGCGGCGAAGGCTGCAGCCCTGGCCGACAATGGCCACACCAACGTGCTTGGGCTCGCCGGTGACTACGGCTTCAACACCGTGCCGATCCGTCTCGGCTGGTTTGCCGACGGGCTCTTCGTGATTGCAGCCGACGATGATAGGCGCCATCTTCTCGGTGGGCAGGTGCTCGGCGTGAACGGGCGTGCGATTGCGGCGCTGGTGGAGGCGCTGCGTCCCTATGTCGGCGGCCCCGCCAATCTCGCCCGGGAGTTTGTGCCGAACTTTCTGATCTCGCCCGAGCTACTCCATGCAGCCGGCCTCGCCGAAACGACGAATGGCAGCACCTTCGAAATCCGCCTCGCCGACGGGAGGGCAGCTTCTGTCGAACTTGCCGCCGAGGCTGCCAAGCATCCGGCCCTGACCGCCCAGCTCTGGCCGAAGCGCAATCTCAGCCCTGCTATCGAAGCCGCCCGCCCAGCCGGGTGGCGGCATGTCCTCGACGGCGCCGCGCTGCCGGCCTACCTCTCGCGTCCTGACACGAACTACTGGCACGACTATCCGGCAGCCGATCTGCTTTATGTCCAGATCAACCGCGTCGCTGATCAGGCGCCGGTCGGTGCGTCCCGCTACCTGTCCGATATGCTCGACGAAGCCGCAAAGAAGCCCATTCGCAACGCGATCGTCGACCTGCGCTTCAACCGTGGCGGCGACTATACTTTGACGGCTGATTTCACACGCCGGCTACCGCAGCTCCTGCCGCCGACCGGCAAGCTCTTCATCCTGACCAGCGCGAACACCTTCTCGGCGGCGATCAGCACGGCGGCGAGGCTGAAGCGTTTCGCCGGGGCGCGCGCCATCCTCGTCGGCGAGGCCATGGGCGACCGCTCGCAATTCTGGGGCGAAGGCGGGCTTACCCTGCTGCCGAACGCGAAGATCGCGGTTCGCTACACGACCGCGTTCCACGATTGGGAGCAGGGTTGCGGCCTGTCGCAGATCACGACCTGTTTCCTGCTGAACTACGCTTACGGCGTGCCAGCGGGGTCGCTTCAGCCGACAGTGACGATTGCGCCGAGCTTTGCCGACTATGCCGCCGGCAAGGATCCGGTGATGTCCGAAGTCATGCGCCAGCTGGCACCAGGCCAGGGGCGCTGAGGCGTCGTACTCGCCTCAGCCCTGCCAGCGGCTCAGCGCCTCGGCGATGGTCCGGTTGCCGGCACCGCCCTTCTCGAAGGTGATGATGCCGCGCCGGCCGGAGGTGAAGCGCACCGGCAGGTCGATCCAGTTGCGGTTGCGCAGCAGGTCGAGATTGCGCTCGGCCTCGACCGGGACATTCGACAGGGCGGCGACGAAGAGGTTTTCGCCCAGCGCCGAGGAGATCGCCGAAAGCGGAGCGCCACGCTCGCCCTCCTCGAGCTTGAATTGCGGCACGCCGACCTCGCGGATCGCGTCGTTCGCGGCCTCACCGGTGGTGGTGAAGCGCATGCCGATGATATGCGAGGCCGGGAAGGCCGGGTCGGTGTTGCGCCGGATGGTGAAGTCGAGCGAGAGGCCGGCATCGGCGACCTCGATGGTGCTGCGGACGATAGTTTCGACCGGCTGGCCGGGGCCGGTGATGTCGCTGTCGAGCCGCCAGAGGACGCGACCCTGGACAATGCGCGGCGCTGCGTCCGGCACCTCGATATAGAGGATGGCGCGTTGGGCGACAGCGATGTCGCTGCCCGGCTGGGCGCCCGCCTGCTGGTTCGGGCGCTGGCCGGTTTGCGGGTTCGGCGTCGGTGCCGGCTCGACACCGGCGCGCTCGCTGATCTTGCCAGCCTGGTCCTGCTGCGTCGGCGGCGCCTGGGTCTCGATCCGCTGCCGGGGCGGCTGGTCCTGCGGCGCGATCTTGTTGACGTAATAGGCCGCGCCCGCGATCACAGCGACGGCCAGTGCGACGCCGCCACCGACGATAGCGGTGCGGACATGGCCGGGATCGATGCTGCGCTTGCGCGGCGGCGCGACGCGCGGGCGGATCGGTTGCGCATCCTCCTGGGATGCTGCCCGCTCGTCGAAGCGCGGCGTCTCCTGCGGGAGGGCCTGGCGCGGCTTCGGCTCGGGTTGTGGGCGGGCAATGGGAGATGCAGGCGCGGGCACCGGCTCGTCCGCGAGCAAAGGCGGCAGGCTCGGCTCGATCGCCTCGGCGAGCGCGATCTCGGCCTCGATGCGCGACACGGCTTCGTCGAGCGAGAGCCGCTCGCGGGTGATGTCGGCTTCCGACAGCGGCGGATCGAGGCTGCGCAATTGCCCGAGCAGCGCCGTGCGCGCCCGCTCGTAGACGGAGCGGCGCGCTTCCGGCGACTTGTCGGTCAGTCCGGCGATCGCACGCGCCAGAATGGGGTGGAAATCGGCCATTGGCCTCACATGTCCGCGTTATTCGGGTCCGTCAACCCTCGAACGGGTTCTGCACCAGGATCGTATCGTCGCGCTCCGGGCTGGTGGAGAGCACCGAGACGGAGGCACCGATCAGCTCTTCGATGCGCCGAACGTATTTGATCGCCTGCGCTGGCAGCTCCGCCCAGGAGCGGGCGCCGGCGGTCGAGCCTTCCCAGCCCTCGATCACCTCATAGATCGGCTCGACCCGGGCCTGGTCGCTCTGGCCGGCCGGCAGATGCTCGATGATCTCGCCGTCGAGCCGGTAGCCGATGCAGACCTTGATTTCCGTGAAGCCGTCGAGGATGTCGAGCTTGGTCAGCGCGATGCCGTCGATGCCGGAGGTCTTGACCGTCTGGCGTACCAGGCAGGCGTCGAACCAGCCGCAGCGACGCTTTCTGCCGGTGACGACGCCGAATTCCTTGCCCTTCTGGCCGATCAATTCGCCGATCTCGTCGAAGAGCTCGGTCGGGAAGGGGCCTTCGCCGACGCGGGTGGTGTAGGCCTTGGCGATCCCCAGCACATAGCCGACGGCGGAGGGGCCGAGGCCCGAGCCGGTCGCGGCCTGGCCGGCGACGATGTTCGACGAGGTCACGAAGGGATAGGTGCCGTGGTCGACGTCGAGCAGGGCACCCTGCGCGCCCTCGAACAGGATGCGCTTGCCGGCGCGGCGCTGGGCGTCGAGCAGAGCCCAGACCGTGTCGGCATAGGGCAGCACCTCGGGGGCGATCGCGATGAGCTGTTTCAGCAGTTCGCCTCCGTCGACCTCGGCGATGCCGAGCCCGCGGCGCAGCGCGTTGTGGTGGGCGAGCAGGCGCTCGATCTTGGCCTTCAGGACCGCCTCGTCCTTGAGGTCAATGACGCGGATGGCACGCCGGCCGACCTTGTCCTCATAGGCCGGGCCGATACCGCGCTTGGTGGTGCCGATCTTCAGCGCCGAATTCGAGGTCTCGCGGAAATGGTCGAGCTCGCGATGCAGCGGCAGGATCAGGGTCGCATTGTCGGCGACGCGCAGGTTCTCGGGGCTGATCGCGACGCCCTGCGCGCGCAGCCGGGCGATCTCCTCGACCAGATGCCAGGGATCGACGACGACGCCATTGCCGATCACCGAGAGCTTGCCCGGCCGCACGATGCCGGAGGGCAGCAGCGAGAGCTTGTAGACGGTGCCGTCGATGACGAGGGTATGGCCGGCATTATGGCCGCCCTGGAAGCGCACCACCACATCGGCCTGGCTCGACAGCCAGTCGACGATCTTGCCTTTGCCCTCGTCGCCCCACTGGGCGCCGACCACGACCACGTTCGCCATGGAGGTGATTCCCTCTTTGCTGTTGGCGCAAGCGCCCGCACGAACAAAAACCCCGGCGCAAGGCCGGGGTTTCGGGTGAGGTCCTTGCAAGCCCTCTTCGGCCAAGAGCATGGCAAGGTCAAGGCTGGCGGCAGCAAAGCCGGGGAAAGAATTTTTCGGGACGCTGTCGATTCCGCGGTTTCTCCTTCGACGCCTGGGCAGAAGGGGCAGCGCAGCGCTGCTCGGCGGATCACCGGAGAAGCAGCATGCGCAAGCTCGTCGTCACCCAGTACATCTCGCTCGACGGAGTCATCGAGGACCCGGTCGGCATGGAGAATTCCGGCCTCGGCGACTGGACCGGTCCGTTCTCGCGCGGGCCGGAAGGCGAGCGGCTGAAGCAGGAAGAGCTCGATGCCGCGGATTCGCTGCTGTTCGGCCGCCGGACCTATGATGCCTTCGCCGCGGTCTGGCCGCACGTCACCGACAGCCCCTTCGCCGACCAGATCAACGCGCTGCCGAAGCACGTCGCCTCGACCACACTGACGAAGGCCGAGTGGCAGGGCACTTCGATCCTTGCAGGCGACGCGCTCGCCGCCATCGCCGCGCTGAAGGAGCGGGAAGGCGGCGACATCCTGGTTTATGGCAGCCTGAAGCTCGTCCACGGCCTGCAGCGCGCCGGGCTGGTCGATGCCTACAACCTGATGGTCTATCCGGTCGTGCTCGGCGCTGGTGGGCGGCTCTTCGCCGATGGTGTGCGCAGCAATCTTGCGCTCGCCGGGGCAAAGACCCTGGGCGAAGGCATTCAGTGGCTGCGCTATGAGGCCAGGCGCTGACGGGCAGGGCAGCCTTGCGGCGATCGCGGTTGCGGCGGCGGCCGGGGAGGATTAACCCGGCGCCAGCAACCTTGTGAGACCGACGCCGATGCAGCCGATCGCCATTTCCATGCTCACCATCTGCGGGATCGAGGAACTGCCGGCGCAGAGCGCACGCAAGGTCAGCCATGTCCTCTCGCTGCTCGATCCCGATCTGCCGGAGCTCGAGTCCTTTGCGGCCTACGGTGCGCATGAGCGCGTGACACTGCGCTTCCACGACATCATCACGCCGCAGGACGGCCGTGTGCACCCGACCGATGCCCATGTCGCCGAGATACTCGACTTCGGCGCCAGCTTGCGTGAGACGGCGCTGAAGCGGCAGGAAGGACACCTGCTCGTGCATTGCCATATGGGCATCTCGCGCTCGACCGCAGCGATGCTGTCGCTGATGGCGCAGGTCCATGCCGATGAAAGCGAGGACGCCCTGTTCGCGCGCCTGCGCGAAATCCGGCCGCAGGCCTGGCCGAACTCGGTGATGATCGGCTTCGCCGATACGCAATTGAAGCGTGGCGGCCGGCTCACCGCGGCGCTCAGCCGGCACTATGCCCATCAGCTCGAAGCCCAGCCGCGCTATCGCCAGTGGATGGCCGATCTCGGGCGCGGCGCCGAAGTCGCGATGGCGGGCTGAACGGCTTTACCTCGGCCCGTGCTCATCACCCCTGATCTGCCGTCAGTCACCTGAAGCATGGCTGTTTTGCCGTGTTTGCAGAATGATTTGGCGGCAATCGGCCGTATGAGATTGAGGAGGCGGCGAATGGCACTGGCATGAGCCGTGCTTGCAAAAGAACGCCGCAGGCTGGGGAACGACAATCATGACGAAGCTCGATGACTGGCTCGGCGGACATCACGCCGAGTTCACGGCGATCCGCCGCGACATCCACGCCCATCCCGAGCTCGGTCTCGAGGAATATCGTACCGCCAAGCTCGTCGCCGACAAGCTGCGCGAATGGGGCGTCGAAGTCACCGAGACCATCGGCCAGACCGGTGTCGTCGGTGTCATCCGCGGCAACCAGCCGGGCCAGCGCGCCATCGGCCTGCGCGCCGATATGGACTGCCTTGCGCTGGAGGAGCTGACGGAGCTGCCGCATGCCTCGAAATTCCCCGGGCGCATGCATGCTTGCGGCCATGACGGCCACACCACCATGCTGCTCGCGGCGGCCCGCTATCTCGCCGAGAACCGGGATTTCGGTGGCACGGTCAACCTGATCTTCCAGCCGGCCGAGGAAGGCCGCGGCGGCGCCAATGCCATGCTCGCCGACGGGTTGTTCGAGCGCTTCCCCTGCGACGCGATCTACGGATTGCACAATACGCCGGGCGTGCCTGCATCGCATTTCGGCACGGCGGTCGGTCCCTTCCTGGCGTCGGCGGATTCCTGGCGCGTGACCTTCCACGGCGTCGGCGGCCATGGCGGCTCCCAGCCGCATCGCTCGACCGACATCACCTATGCGCAGGCGCATTTCGTGCTCGGCCTGCAGGGCATCGTCGGCCGCAATGTCGCGCCACTCGACACGGCCGTGATCAGCGTCGGCTTCATCCATGGCGGCGACGTAAACGCCTCGAACGTCATCCCTTCCGAACTCGTCATCGGCGGCACGGCGCGGACCTATTCGCCGGAGGTGCGCGATCTGGTCGAGCGGCGCATCGCCGAGCTGGCGGCGGCGACGGCGATGGCCTGGGGTTGCGAGGCGCAGGCCTACTATCACCGCGGCACCAGCCCGCTGGTGAACGCTGCCGAGCAGGTGAAGGTCGCGGTCGCGGCGGCGTCGGCCGCCGCCGGGCCTGCGCATGTCGACGGCGAGATGCGGCGCGGCACGGGCGGCGAGGACTTCGCCGAGATGATGCTGGTCTGCCCCGGTGCCTTCATGCGCATCGGCAACGGCGTCGAGGCCGACGGCTCGTTCAAGGGGCTGCATACACCGCTCTACGACTTCAACGACGAGATCATCCCGGCGGGCGTGCGCTACTGGGTTGGCCTGGTCGATCAGGAGCTCGGCCAGGGCTGGCAGGCGATCGCGGCTGAGTAGGTTGTCGGGCGCGAAACCCCTCCCCCTTGTGGGGAGGGGCAGGGGTGGGGGTCGTAAAGCCGGAGCGATCGACTGAAGCTAGTAGCGCTGTCGCTGCTGCCGAGGCCCTCTTCTGCTGACGATCACCAAGCGGTGCCACCCCCATCCCCATACCCTTCCCCAAAGGGGGAAGGGAGGAATTCAGGCGATCAGCCTTGCGCAAAGAAGTCTGGGAGAGCCCGCCTACCGCCGCGTCTGGTCGAAGATGACCTCGCGGTCGCCCGGATACTTGATCCGGTAGGCGAGGCGGATCTCCTTCTGCGCGCCGGGCGCGAGCTCGAAGCTCCAGGCCGAGACGCCGCGCTTGTCGCCGATCTGTTTTTCGGTCGGCGGCGTGCTCTGCGACAGCAGCTCGACCGTGATCGCGCTGTTCTCCGAGAACGGCACGCGCTCGATCACGGTGAGCTTGACCGGCTGGGCGTGCAGGCTCTTCACCACCGTCCTGAATTCGCGCTGATCGGTGCGCGTCGAGCCGAGCCAGCCGGAATCGTTCTCGCGCCGGCGCACCGGCACGCGCGTCACCTTGAGGCGGTCGTCGGCGCCAAAGCCGAGCTCGACCTTGTCGCCCGGCGCGACCTGTCCGAGGCGTCCCTTGCCGATATAGGCGCCGTCGCGGTGGAGATAGACCTCGCCGGCGAGCAGCGGCGCCTCGTCATCATGGTTGAAGCTCGCCTCGAGATAGGCCTTCTCCTCGAGTTCCGGCGTGGCGCGGGCGGAGAGCTCCGGCTTGATCTTGGCTTGCGTCAGCACCACCGCCTTGCTGGATCCGTCCTGCGGGATGGTGACCCGGCCCGGCACCTTGAAGCTCGCCTGATAGGCGCCGGCCGTCACGGTCGCGGTCTGGACCTCGGCGCGCTGCTGTTCGGCTTCCTTGGGGGCGGGGGCGACGACCGCGTCGACGTCCGGCGCGGCGCCCAGGGGCGCTGCCGGTCGCGCCGTCGCGGGCGCGCTGCGGCGGAGGCGTTCCTCGTAGACCACCGGCGGCTCGTAGAAGGCGATGCGCAACGGGTTGAGATCCGGGGCGCGGGTGCCCTGGGCCGAACGCGTCGTCGACAGTTCGACGGCGACCTCGCTCCAGTCCTCGCCGGTGCGCTGGCGCAGGTCGGCGCGGCGGGTGAAAGCGATCTCGGCGGCGTCATTGGCACTGCCGGTGGTGAGCCGCGCCTCGTAGACCGGCAGCCAGCTCGCGCCGGAGACGCGGTAGCTGACGGAGATGTCGGCCGCGACCGGCGCTTTCGCCTCGACAGCGATGGCGACGTCGCGCTTCGGCTGGCTGGCGCGCGGCGCCAACGGCCTTGCCTTCTCCAGCGCGGCGATCTCGGCGTCGAGATCGGAAATGCGGTTGCGCAGCGCGAGCAGTTCGCCCTGTACCTTGACCAGCGCGGTGCCGATCGCGTCGAACACGGCCGGCCAGTCGCTGACAGGCAGCGCCTTGCCGTCCGGCCCGAGCTTGTCGGGGCCGATCTTGCCGAAGTTCTCGATGGTGGCGCGCTTGGCTTCGATCGCGCTGATCTCGCCGGCGAGCTTCGCCTTCTCGCCTTGCAGCGCTCGGATCTTGCCTTCCAACGCCTGATCGAGGGCGGGGCGGGCCTCGCCCGGGACCTGGCGGACATCGACCGCACCGATCGAGAAGGCGCCGTCGCCCTGTGCCTCGACGCGGATCGAGGCCGGATCGACGCTGGCAGGCAGGCCACGCAGCACGATCTGCGAGGCGCCTTGCAACAGCGCGGCCTTGCCGAGTCGGGTCACCACTGCGCCATCCGGATAGACGGTGACGCGATCGATCTTAGAGGCGAACTCGATCTCGGCGGCGCCAGCGAGGCTCGGCGCGAAAATCAAGGCTGCGGCCAGTCCGGTCTTCATCATGCTGTCCCCCGACAAATCACATGGCCGCGATTTGTCCGGTGGATTTCGGCGCGGCGAGGGCGGAATTGGGCCGGAAGGTGGAAAGGCGCCGCGAGGGCGCAACCACCGCCCGGCGACGATGGCTGGCGTTTGCCGGTATCAGCGCGGTTTTCGCTGCGTCAGCTGCTGGCTGGAGCCGTCAAGGCGTTGGCAGCGCTGGGACCATCTGCTCGTTGCCGTCGGAATTCTTCTGCCGGGCCCGGTCGTGCAGGAAGGCGACGACCTGGGCCATCGTGTTGGCGTTGCCCAAGGCATTGGCGGTCGTCGAGACCGAGATGTCGCCGAGGCCGACCGTGTGAAAATACTCGTGGGTGACGACGTCGCGCTGGAGATCGGCGTTGGCGGAGAACCAGGAGGTGCAGAGGTCCGTGTCCGGCGGTTTCCGGCTCGGTGTGGTCCAGGCGAAGGCGGGCCTGGGATCGACGCATTTGCCGCCGGCGCGCGCCGCGTTCAACGATTTCGGCAAGGCGAGGTTCTGCTCGATCAGGCCAATGGCGCTCGCCAGCGCGCTGCGGAAGGCCGGATCCATCGGGCTCGGCGGCACCAGCAGCTTGCGCGAGATCACCGCCATGTCGCGCCGGAAGTTCCTGCGCAACTCGTTGAAGGCGGCTTCGCTGCCGTGGGAATCCTCGAAGAACTTGATCTGCTTTTGCAGCAGCCTCAGCCGGGTCAGCGCGAAGCGGAGCGAGGCGCGGCTCGCTTCCCAGGCGGCGTCAATGCGGTTGGCATCGGTCGGCCCCGATGGCGGGCTTGGCGATGGCGGGATGAAGCCGGTCTTCTCGATCCGGTATTTTCCCCGGAAGTAGGAAGATTCGTACCAGGTGTGGTCGTTGCTGGCGCTCAGTGGCCTTTGCCAGCTTTCGCGGGTCGTCGAACCCTTCCACCACATGTTGACCAGCTTCGAGGTCGCGGCCCAGTTGCCGACGCCGCTCTCGATGCTGCCCTGGTCGCGCCAGACGACGCCGCCATCGCTGCGGAAATCATATTCCCAGACCCAGGCCTTGACCCGGACCGTCCAGGTTCCGATCAGCAAATCGAGATCGCCGGCCATCTGCCATCCCCATCCGCGAGCAAGCCGAGGTCGGCCGGTCAGGCCGCCTGTGCTTGCGAAGGCTTAAAGGCATAGTCGGAGGGGCAGGGATCAGATTTGCACGAAGCCAGCAGGCCAACAAGGCTGCAGCGCGGCTGAATAGCCGGTCGCGTCAGCTCCGCAAGCCCGGCGCCTCCTGGCCGGTGCTGGCGACGTATTCGGTGTAGCCGCCGCCATAGTTGTGGACGCCGTCCGGCGTCAGCTCGAGCACCCGGTTGGAGAGCGCCGCCAGGAAATGGCGATCGTGGCTGACGAACAGCATGGTGCCCTCGTATTGGGCGAGCGCCGTGATCAGCATCTCCTTGGTGGCGATGTCGAGATGGTTGGTCGGCTCGTCGAGCACGAGGAAATTCGGCGGGTCATAGAGCATCTTGGCCATGACGAGCCGCGCCTTCTCGCCACCCGAAAGAAAGCGGCAGCGCTTTTCGACATCGTCGCCCGAGAAGCCGAAGCAGCCGGCGAGGGCGCGCAGCGAGCCTTGCCCAGCCTGCGGAAACGAGCCTTCGAGCGATTGAAAGACGGTTTCGTCCCCTTCGAGCAGCTCCATAGCATGCTGGGCGAAATAGCCCATCTTGACGGTGCCGCCGACAACGACCGTGCCTTCGTTCGGTTGCGTGGCGCCGGCGATGAGCTTCAGCAGCGTCGACTTGCCGGCGCCGTTGACGCCCATCACGCACCAGCGCTCCTTGCGGCGGACCTGGAAGTCGAGCCCGTCATAGATCGTGCGGCTGCCATAGCGGACATGCACGCCCTTCAGCGTCGCGACATCCTCGCCCGAGCGCGGTGCCGGCTGGAACTCGAACTGCACGGTCTGACGGCGCTTGGGCGGCTCGACGCGCTCGATCTTGTCGAGCTTCTTGACGCGGCTCTGGACCTGCGCCGCATGCGAGGCGCGGGCCTTGAAGCGCTCGATGAAGGCGACCTCCTTGGCGAGCATCGCCTGCTGGCGCTCGAACTGCGCCTGCTGCTGCTTTTCGGCGAGGGCCCGCTGCTGCTGGTAGAACTCGTAGTCGCCGGAATAGCTGGTCAGCGTGCCGCCATCGATCTCGACGATCTTGCCGACGATCCGGTTCATGAACTCGCGGTCATGCGAGGTCATCAACAGGGCGCCGTCATAGCCCTCGAGGAAGCTTTCCAGCCAGATCAGGCTTTCGATGTCGAGATGGTTGCTCGGCTCGTCGAGCAGCATGGCGTCGGGCCGCATCAGGAGGATGCGGGCCAGCGCCACGCGCATCTTCCAGCCGCCGGAGAGCGCGCCGACATCGCCCTCCATCATCTCCTGGCTGAAGCCGAGGCCGCCCAGCACCTCGCGGGCGCGGCCGTCGAGCGCATAGCCGTCGAGCTCCTCGAAGCGCCCCTGCACCTCGCCATAGCGGGTGATGAGCTCATCCATCTCGTCGGCGCGGTCGGGATCGCCCAGCGCCGTCTCGAGCTCCTTCAGCTCGGCGGCAATCGCGCTGACCGGGCCGATGCCATCCATCACCTCGGCGACGGCGCTGCGCCCGGCCATGTCGCCGACATCCTGGCTGAAATAGCCGATGGTGATGCCGCGATCGACCGAGACCTGGCCTTCATCGGGCAGATCCTCGCCGGTGATCAGCCGGAACAGCGTGGTCTTGCCGGCGCCGTTGGGGCCGACGAGGCCGACCTTCTCGCCCTTCTGCAGCGCCGCCGAGGCTTCGATGAAGATGATCTGCTGGCCGTTCTGCTTGCCGATGCTTTCGAGGCGAATCATGATGTCCGGAGCGCTGAGTGACTGGAGTTGCCGCGGACTTACAGGGCCGGCGGCGCGTGTGGAACCCCGTAAGCGGCCGGCTCAAGCCTTTGCGCTGCGTGCGACCATGGCGGTGATCGTCTCGAACAGCTCCCGCTTCGCCTCCTCGGCGCCGACTTCGCCGGTCGCGGCGGCATGCGACAGCGCCTCGGCGGCGCCGAGCATGGCGCGTAAGCCCGCAGTCGGGATCGTCCGGCCATCGGCGAAGGGCGCGAGCAGGCTCCGGCACCTCTCCAGAAAGATCACGTCGCAGTCGCGCTTGACCGCGGCGAGCTCGGGCGAGCCCGCCAGGGCCGCGACGACACCTGGAATCTCGCGCCCCTGGGTCAGCACGCAGTCGACATAGGATGAAGCGATCGCCCCGGCCTTGCCGGCAAGGCTCGCCTCGCTGCCGGTGAGCGCCGCATCCATGACCGCGTATTCCCGCAAATCGAAGTCGCGATAGAGCGCGATCAGCAATCCGCTGCGGGTGGTGAAGTGGTCGTAGACCACCGGCTTGGTCACGCCGGCCCGCTCGGCGAGGCGGCCGAGCGTCAAGGCGTCGGTGCCTTCCTCGCCGACGATTCGCCAGGCGGTCGCTATGAGCTGGCGCTGGCGATCCTCGCGCGTCAGGCGCTGGCGGCGCGGCCGTTCGGTATCGAGGCTTGACATGTCTTATGTACCAAAAGTAACTTACTATAAGTATATAGCCATTGCGCGCCAATCGCAATCAACCCAGGAGACATTCCCATGCACGCCCTCGTCGTCGTCGCCCATCCCGATCCCGGTTCGCTCAGCCATGCCGTGGCGCAGGCGCTGGCCGACGGCGTCTCCGGCGCCGGCCATAGCGTCGAGATCGCCGATCTCGCCAAGGAAGGTTTCGATCCGCGCTTTTCGCTGAACGATCTTTCCGTGCATCGCCGCGAGATCGCGCAGCCCGCCGACATCGCCTTCGAGCAGGCGCGGGTCGACCGGGCCGATGCGCTGGTGCTGGTCTATCCGATCTACTGGTGGTCGATGCCGGCACTGATGAAAGGCTGGATCGACCGGGTCTTCGCCAATGGCTGGGCCTATGAGGAGCTCGAGGACATGAAGACGATCAAGAAGCTGGAGCACCTGCCGGTCCATCTCGTTGCGCTCGCGGGCGCCGACATGCGCACCTTCGCCCGCCACGGCTATTACGGTGCGATGAAGACGCAGATCGATCACGGCATCTTCGGCTATTGCGGCGCGCCGGTCGTGACCTCCGAATTCCTAGTGCCCGTGCCGGAGATGTCGGCGCATCTCGATACAGCGCGTGCGCTCGGCGGCAAGGTGTTTGGGGCGATGGCGGCCAAGGTGGCCGACGCGGCGTAGTCCTGTCATTCCAGACACCGCGATGTCCGTCATGGTCGGGCTCGTCCCGACCATCCACGTCTTTCCTCCTGCAATGCGGTGTTCAAGACGTGGATGCTCGCCACAAGGGCGAGAGTTCACCGAGACCGACAATTCTTGGCGGAGGCGATCTGAAGATCGGCTTGTCGGCAGGCTGCCGATGGCGAATTTCGTCCCTTTGCCGAGGTAGGTCACGACGTGTTAGCTTCGTATGCGGCGATGTGCTTAGGCCTTCAGTCAATTGGATCCTGATGTTTCGCCTCGCAGCCATCCTCGCTGAGCTTCTAGCAGGCGCAATTGTCATTAGCCTCTTCGTGAGTCTTTTCGCGGTCCCTGCGATCTTGTTAGGCGCTCGCAGTTTGCTCGGCGAAAACAACCCCCAATATTCGCAATTCCTGTCCGAGCTGGAACGCTACCGCATGATTTTGAAAGGTCGAGCTCTTCTAGAGGGCGACGAGCTGGACATCTCAACTTTAAACGAAGGGAACTGGCGTACAGCGTGTTTGGTGGGCGGTTACAAGGACTATGCGAGAGTAATAAATGCCCGTGAATCAGTCGATTGGAAGCCGAAGACAAGCACCTTTGTTGACGAGTTCGAGATGGCGCTGGTCTACGTCGATGTTGCCGGCATTCCAAACGTGATGCATTTCCGTAGCGGCATCGGCCCGATCGGGCAGCATTTCGAGAGATGCATAACTAAACCTGATACAAGGATACAATTGTTTCACTCTTGAGCCTGCCGATACTCAAAGAGTATATTTACGGATTAGATGCGTTCAGCGGTGTGCCCCAGTGAGTTGAGTGCTGGGTTGAAATGATGCACCAGCGGACGAACTTCAGATTCCCGCCCCGAACAGACGATGGACATGTCCATTGTCGGGGCCGGCGGCGGATTGCCGGCAGCGGTGTAGCCCCGTCATTTCAGGGGCGAGCATGGCGGTCTCACGCCCGTCCGCGCACGCTCGCTTGCGGTTTCACCCGCGCCTCGAGGAAATTCCTGAGCTCGGTCACGCGCTTGACGGGGTCGAGCACCTCCTCGTCGAGGCCGTGAGCCCAGGCGAGGTCGCGGCGGGAAGGATCGGCGTCGAGCGCGTCGAGATCCGCGAGCCAGGCCTTC
Source organism: Allobosea sp. LjRoot90 (assembly GCF_964254315.1). Classification (NCBI taxonomy): domain Bacteria; kingdom Pseudomonadati; phylum Pseudomonadota; class Alphaproteobacteria; order Hyphomicrobiales; family Alloboseaceae; genus Allobosea; species Allobosea sp. LjRoot90. The sequence goes on along the minus strand of NZ_CAXUTF020000003.1, from coordinate 633,938 downwards.
GTATCGGCCTCGTCCTTGCGGAAGCCGCGCTCGATCAGGACCCCACTGTGCCGTCGCAGGATCGTGGCGACGAGGCTGAGCGAGAATTCCGGGTGGTACTGCACGCCCCAGAAGCTGCCGCCATCCTGGCGGAACTCGGCGGCCTGGATCGGGCTCATCGCGTTCGAGGCCAGGATGGTCGCGTCCGCCGGCGGCGCAACGATGCTGTCGAAATGGATCGCCGGCGCATCGAAGGCGGCGGGCCGGCCGGCAAGCAGCGGGTGCCGGGCGCCTTCTTCGGTCAGGCTGATCCGGCGGGCGAAGCCGATCTCGAGCCCGTTGGGATTGAGCGCGACGGTCCCGCCGGCAGCGACGGCTCCGATCTGGATACCCCAGCACGAGCCGAAGCAGGGCGTGCCGCTCTTGTAGATCGCCCGCATCAGCTCGATCTGCCGGGTCACGGCCGGTTCGGGGCTGTGAATGTGCAGTGAGGAGCCGGTCAGGGCGATGCCGTCATAGGAGGCGAGGCCGGAGCCATCGGGCAGGTTGGCGCCCTCGTCGGCCGGCAGGCAGATATCCGTCACCAAGGACGGCTCGATCCGGCGCAATTCGGCGGCATAGGCTTCAGACGGAGTTGCGCCCCAGTCGCGGGCATATTCCTCGCGCTGCTCGCGCTTGTAGCCGTCAACGACGAGGACGCGGAGCGGTTTGCGACTGAACACGTTCATGGCTTCCTCGGCACGTTTGCGTCCGGCGACGGGCTGCATTGCGCCTCCTCTCATAGGAGAAGCGCGGCCGGCAAGGCTATGCAAGTGCTTCGCAGACATGAGGATCATGCATCTTGCAGCCCGCCGCCTCCCTTCCGCAGCGCGTCTGGGCAAATGCCTATGTCTTGCTGACGCTGACGACCCTGCTCTGGGCCGGCAATGCCGTCGCCAGCCGGCTCGCCGTCGGCGAGATCGCGCCGATGACGCTGACCGCGCTGCGCTGGGTCTTCGTCTGCGCCGTCATGCCCTATCTGTTTCGCCAGGGCCTGCGCGAACACTGGCCGGCGCTGAAGGCGAACTGGCTCAAGGTGACGTTGCTCGGCGCCCTCGGCTTCACCGCCTTCAATACGCTGATGTACATCGCCGCCTATTCGACCACGGCAATCAATATCGGCATTCTGCAAGGCTCGATCCCGGTCTTCGTGCTGCTCGGCGCCTTCCTGGCCTTCCGCACGCCGATCGGCGGCCTGCAGGCGCTCGGCGTCACCGTCACCATCCTTGGCGTGCTGGTCACGGCGAGCCGCGGCGACTGGCACATCCTGCTTCAGCTCAGCTTCCTGCCCGGCGATCTGTGGATGATCATCGCATCCGTGCTCTATGCCGGTTACACGGTCGGCATCCGCACCCGCCCGCCGATGCCCGGGCTGATCTTCTTCACCGCGATGGCGATCGTCGCCTGCGCGGTTTCACTGCCGCTGCTCGCCGCCGAGATCGCGACCGGCAAGGCCTATTGGCCGACGCTGAAGGGCTGGCTGATCCTGATCTATGTCGTGATCGGCCCCTCGATCCTGTCGCAGCTCTTCTTCATGCGGGCGATCGAGCTGATCGGCCCCGGCCGCGCCGGCGTCTTCGTCAATCTCGTGCCGGTGTTCGCGCCGCTGCTCGCGGTGCTGATTCTCGGCGAGCAGCTCGCGGCCTATCACGGGCTGGCGCTGGTGCTGGTGCTGGGCGGCATCTGGATCGCCGAGCGCAAGCTGCGCTGACACTGGGCGGCGGCCACTGCCGCAAGCGCGAGTTCACGGAGGGGGCGGGCGCGTCGATGACAGAGCTGGGCGCTACACGCCTGTCTCGCGGGCATCGAGGCGCGCTGAGACGTTGTTCTGGCGGCCTGTGGCGGTCGACTGGAAGGTTCTACTTCGCTCGCCGGACCCGGGGCTTCTTCGCCGGTTCGGCTGGAGCCAGCGCCGCGGCTGCGGCGTCGGCAGCCTCCTTGGCAAGCCGCAGCGCGCGCAGCCTGACCGTCTTCTCGACGACGGCCCGCTGTTCGGCGCGCACGGCTTCGAGCGCGCTCTCTGCTTCTTCCCGCCGCTTCTCGACCTTGGCGAAGTTCCGTTCCGCCCGAAGCTTGGCTTCCTCGGTGGAGAGTCCCTTGGTTGCCATGGCTGCGGCTCCTCTGGCCTGAATCAGGCTACCGCTGGGCGCGGCGGCCGGACCGGACGCGGCTTCGGCTTCGGCGCCGGGAGCAGGCCCTCGCGCTGCGCCTGCTTGCGGGCGAGCTTGCGGGCGCGGCGGATGGCATCGGCCTTCTCGCGGACGCGCTTCTCGGACGGCTTCTCATAGGCAGAACGCCGCTTCATCTCGCGAAACACGCCCTCGCGCTGCATCTTCTTCTTCAGGACGCGCAACGCCTGTTCGACATTGTTGTCGCGGACGAGAACCTGCATTCGGACTTCCTCGTGTAAACGTCTCTTGGAAACAAAAAAGGGCCGGGCTGATCCCGACCCTTCCTCAGCTATCCTGCGCGGAGCGGGTCTGGCGCCGGTACATCCGCGGTCGCCTGCCCCTGATCTCTTATGCTGGACAGCGCGTCAGCTCACTCGGCGCGCAGATTGTCGGCCGACATCTTGCCCGAGCGCTTGTCCTGGACGAGCTCATACGAGATCTTCTGACCGTCGCGGAGATCGCGCATGCCGGCGCGCTCGACGGCGCTGATGTGGACGAACACGTCCTGACCGCCATCATCCGGCTGGATGAAGCCGAAACCCTTGGTCCCGTTGAACCATTTCACTGTGCCACTGGCCATAATCATATTCCTTCTTGCGATGCGGTGGTCACGCGCAGCAGCATGCCACGCGCGTTTTCGATTTGAGCAGGAAGGTCGTCAGCGGTGCGCAGAAGCTGCGCGGGCCAATTCGTTCGGCCTAGATCGAGTGCCATAAATGGGGGTTTGCCCTTCATTTGTCAACGCAACTTTGCCGGGCATCGATGGCCGGTGGTCGATGCCTGCTGTACCTGCCGCCAATTCAATGGCTCTACCGCAGGCTCTCCACCGCCAGCCGCGCCACCGCGGCATGGGCCGCCTCGCGCTCCTTCTCGCCGACCTGCGCGCCGGCGAGATAGACCGCGATGGCGAAGCGGCGTCCGTCCGGCAGGGTGACGATGCCGATATCGTTGGTGGCGTGGTTGAGCCCGTTGGCGCTCGGGCCCAGCCCTGTCTTGTGGGCGAAACGCGCCCCGGTCGGCAGGCCGGCCTTGATCCGGTTCGGGCCGGTCTTGGCCTCGAGCATGAGCTTGTCGAGCAGCGCGGAATGGGCGGGATCGCGCAACCAGGTGCCCTTGGCGACGCCTTCGAGGAAGGCAATCGAAGCGTCGGGCGATGCTGCGTCGCGCTTGTCGGTCAGCGTCGCCGCGAGGCGCTTCTTGCGCTCGGCAGCGGGAATCGCCTGGATCGCCTTGTAGAACTTCGCAGTGTCGATCGTCGCGTTCCAGCCATAGCCGGGCAGGCCCAAGATCTCGGGCTGGAAGACGCGCTCATAGCGATCGACCGAGATGCCGCTGACGCCGCCATCCTTCAAGAGCGCGGTCAGCGCCTGCGGGCCGCCGATCAGGCGCAGCAAGAGGTCGGCGGCGGTGTTGTCGCTCTCGCCGGTCGAGCGGGCCAGCAACTCGCGCAGCGGATACTCGTTGCGCTCGCCCTTGAAGGCCCTGGCGAGCGGGCTGTGATAGAGCGAGAGATCGTTGCGGGTGACGGTAATGGTCTGGTCGAGCTTCAGCTTGCCGGCTTCGACCGCCTGCAGCACGCCGATCGCGAGCGGCAGCTTGAATACGCTCTGCAGCGGGAAGGGCTCGGCCCCGCGATGCGACCAGCTCTTGCGGTCCTTCAGATCGATCAGGCCGACGCCGAGGCGGCCCTGCGAGGCGGCCTCGATCCTCGGGATTTCGGCATCGAGCCGCGCCTTGTCCCAATCGGCGGAGGCGGGGAGCGAGGCGAGGATGGCGAGGGTCAAGGCAGCAAGGCGAAGACGGGCAGGCATGGTGGGTTCCCTGTGGCGTTGTGCATCACAGAGAAGGGGCATTGCGGCGCGGGTGCGGCGGCGTTCCAGCGTGCCGCAAGCTCGGGCGCAACAAAAAAATGCGCCGATCCGGTTCCGATGACGCGCGGCGTTCGTCTTTAGGCAGGGATGTTCGAAAGCGCCGAGGGCGACTGGATACGCATCCCGCGGATGGAGGTTGCGATATGACGAAGAACAATGTCTCGCGTCGGGCAGCGTTGATGGTCCTCACCGGCAGCCTCGCCATGTCCGCGTTCACGCAAAACCGAGCCAAAGGAGCTCCCATGGAAGCGAAGATTCCCGCCGGTGACGGCAGCATCGCCCTCGTCAACGTCTTCACGGTTCAGTCAGGGGATCAGCAGCGCCTCGCAGCGATCCTGCGCGAGGGCACCGAAGCCTTCTTCAGCCAGCAGCCGGGGTCGATCTCTTCCTCGGTCCTCGTCGCCAAGGACGGAAGCCGGCTCGTCAATTATTCACAATGGCGCAGCATTGGCGACATCGCCGCTTTTCGCGAGAAGGCGTATTTCAAAGCCTATATCGAACGGATCGGCGCGCTCGCCACGGTCGAAACACTGCTTTGCGATATCGCCTTCTCCCATGCAGGATAAATGGCGGTGCAAGGCGGCGAAATGAACGAACTGTCGGGAAGCCCATGACGGCGCCTGTCTCGCCGTCGCCCCCGGATCCGGCGCAAACGGTGCTGGCCAGCCTGATCGAGCGGTTGCGCCCGGCCCTGCATCGCTACTGCGCCCGTATGATGGGCGCGTCGGTCGAAGGCGAGGATGTCGTTCAGGACGCTCTCCTGAAGGCGGCGGAAGCATGGAGCGAGGCCGGGCCGGGGGAAAATCCCGACGGCTGGCTGTTTCGCATCGCCCACAACGCCGCTCTCGATGCGCTGCGACGGCGCTCGCGTCGCGCCGCCTTCGAGGGCGAGGGACATATCGACATGGCCCCGCAGCAGCGGACGGATTTCGACCCGCTCGGCGCCCGGGCAAGCTTGCAGATTCTGGCGCGCCTTCCCGTCGCGCAGCGCAGCGCCGTCACGCTGCGCGACGTGCTCGACTTCTCGGTGGAAGAGATCGGGCAGATGCTGGATTTGAGCCTGCCGGCCGTGAAAGGCTTGTTGCAGCGCGGGCGGCAGCGGCTCGCCGGGATCGCAGGCGAGCCTGCGGAGCTGCGAGCGCCGCCGCTCTCGAAGGTCGAGCGCGAACGGCTCGAGATCTATGTCGCGCGCTTCAATGCCCATGACTTCGACGCCGTTCGCGCCATGTTGGCGGAGGATGTGCGCCTCGACCTCGTCAATCGCCTGCAGCTGCGCGGCCGCGACAAGGTCGCTCCCTATTTCGGACGCTACGATGTCGCGACGCATTGGCGTTGTGCCGTCGGAACGGTGGATGGACGGCCGGCCGTGCTGATGCTGGACGCGCAGGACGCCGGCGGCCGGCCGCTCTATTTCGTGACGCTGGAATGGCGCGGCGGCGAGATCGTGGCGATCAGGGATTTCCTGTTCGCGCGTTACGTTCTCGAGAGTGCCGAGATCGCGACGTCGGAGGGCTGAGCGAGGTCCGCTTCCGCACAGCACAGCGTCAATTCTACCCGGCAGCCCTCGATGCCGAAACATTCCGGCAGGAGCCGGGTCAGCCGCTCGCGCAAGGCTTCGATCGTCTCCGCCTCGGTGACGATGCCGGCGTCGCTGGTCGAGCTGGCGTACCAGACGCCGGCCTCATCGTCGCGGCGAACATCGAAGGTGACGATGCGCATGCGTCTCTCCATTTCGGACAGGATAGCATGCGCACCGCAACCGTGCAGCGGCCTTCAGAACTTCAGCCTTCGCGCCCGCTTGACCATCGGGATCTCGTGGATCTTGGCGAGCAATTCGTCCGAGATCGCCTCGTCGACGGCGACATAGCAGATCGCGTCGCCGCCCGGCTTGTCGCGGCCGAGATTGAAGGTCGCGACATTGACGCCGGCGGCGCCGAGCAGCGAGCCGAACTGGCCGATGAAGCCCGGCTTGTCGGCGTTGCGGACATAGAGCATGTGCGGCGCGAAATCGGCGTCGATGGCGATGTCGCGGATCTCGACGATGCGCGGCTTGCCGTCATGGAAGACCGTGCCCGAGGCGTGGCGCGGCATGTCCTCGGCCTCGACGACGATGCGGATGACGCTTTCGAGATTGCCGGCGACGTCGCGGGTCAATTCCTCGACGACGATGCCCTTCTCCTTCGCCACCATGGCCGAGTTGACCATGTTGATCTCGGGCAGGAAGGGGCGAAGCACGCCGGTGATCGCAGCGGCCGAGATCGCCTTGAGGTTCAGGCTCGCGACCGCGCCCTCGTACTCGATGCGGATGCCCTTGACCGGCGCCTCGGTGAGCTGGCCGAGGAAGGAGCCGAGCTTTTCGGCAAGATCGACGAAGGGCTTGATCCGCGGCGCTTCCTCGGCCGAGATCGACGGGAAGTTCACCGCATTGGTGATCGCGCCCTTGAGCAGGTAGTCGCTCATCTGCTCGGCGACCTGCAGCGCGACATTCTCCTGCGCCTCATTGGTCGAGGCACCGAGATGCGGCGTGCAGACGACGTTGTCCAAGCCGAACAGCGGGTTGCTCTCCGCCGGCTCGGCCGAGAACACGTCGAAGGCGGCGCCGGCGACATGGCCGGACTTGATCAGTTCCGCCAGCGCGGCTTCGTCGACGAGGCCGCCGCGGGCGCAGTTGATGATGCGCACGCCCTTCTTCGTCTTGGCGAGGTTCTCGGCCGAGAGGATGTTCTTGGTCATCGCCGTCATCGGCACATGCAGGGTGATGAAGTCGGCGCGCTTCAGCAGCTCGTCGAGCTCGACCTTCTCGACGCCCAGCTGCACCGCCCGTTCCGGCGAGAGATAGGGGTCGAAGGCGATGACGCGCATCCTGAGGCCGATGCCGCGCTCGGCGACGATCGAGCCGATATTGCCGCAGCCGATCAGGCCGAGCGTCTTGGCCGTGATCTCGACGCCCATGAAGCGGTTCTTCTCCCATTTCCCGGCCTGGGTCGAGATGTCGGCGGCCGGGATCTGGCGGGCGAGCGCGAACATCATCGCGATGGCGTGCTCGGCGGTGGTGATCGAGTTGCCGAAGGGCGTGTTCATCACGATCACGCCGCGGCTGGTCGCGGCCGGGATCTCGACATTGTCGACGCCGATGCCGGCGCGGCCGATCACCTTCAGCCTGGTCGCGGCCTCGAGCAGTTTGGCGGTGACCTTGGTGGCCGAGCGGATGGCGAGGCCGTCATAGTCGCCGATGATCGCGGCGAGCTTGTCCTTGTCCTTGCCGAGGGCCGGATCGAAGGTCACATCGATGCCGCGATCCTTGAAGATCTGCACGGCGGCGGGGGAAAGGGCGTCGGAAATCAGGACGCGGGGTTTGGTCATGAGGATGGAACTCCGCTGTCATTCCGGGGCCGAGCGCAGCGAGGAGCCTGGAACCCAGAAACGCAGGTGAATCAGGAAATGGCGGAACGGACGCGGCCAGCGAGGCCACGCATCGGTTCTGGGTTCCGGGCTCACGGGCTTTCGCCCGCGCCCCGGAATGACGGGCGGCGCCTACGCCGCCTTCTTGCCCAGCGAAGCCTTCGCCTCGTTGAAGGCGTAGGTGATCCAGGGCAGCAGCGCCTTGAGGTCGCGCGACTGCACGGTCGCGCCGCACCAGATGCGCAGGCCGGGAGGGGCGTCGCGGTAATGGCCGAGATCGTAGCCGGCGCCGGCCTTCTCGATGACCTGGACGACCTGCTTGGCGAAGGCCGCCTGCGCATCGGCCGGCAGCGCCGTCACCGCCGGGTCGGTGAACCTGAGGCAGACCGAGGTGTTCGAGCGCGTCTTCGGCTTGACCGCAAGGAAGTCGATCCAGTCGTTCTCGCGCACGAACTTGGCGATGACGCGGGCATTGCCGTCGGCACGCTTCACCAGGCCGTCGAGGCCGCCGACCTTCTTGGCCCAGGTGAGCGCGTCGAGATAATCCTCGACCGCGAGCATGGACGGCGTGTTGATCGTCTCGCCGGCAAAAATGCCCTCGGAGAGCTTGCCGCCCGAGGTCATGCGGAAGATCTTGGGCAGCGGCCAGGCCGGCTTGTAGGTCAGCAGCCGCTCGACCGCGCGGGGCGAGAGCACGATCATGCCATGCGCGGCCTCGCCGCCGAGCACCTTCTGCCAGGAGAAGGTGACGACATCGAGCTTTGGCCAGTCGAGCTTCTGGGCGAAGGCGGCCGAGGTCGCGTCGCAGATCGTCAGCCCTTCGCGGTCATCGGCGATCCAGCTGGCGTCGACGACGCGGACGCCCGAGGTCGTGCCGTTCCAGGTGAAGACGACGTCGCGGTTTTTGGTGTCGACCTTCTTCAGGTTCGGCAGCTCGCCATAGGGGGCGGTGAAGGTGCGGACATCCGCCAGCTTGAGCTGCTTGGCGACGTCGGTGACCCAGCCCTCGCCAAAGCTCTCCCAGGCGACCATGTCGACGCCGCGGGCGCCGAGCATGCTCCACATCGCCATCTCCATGGCGCCGGTGTCGGAGGCCGGCACGATGCCGATGCGGTAATCGGCCGGGACCTGCAGCACCTCGCGGGTCAGGTCGATCGCGAGCTTGAGCTTGTCCTTGCCGATCTTGGCGCGGTGCGAGCGGCCGAGCGCTGCGTCACCAAGGGCCTTGAGGGTCCAGCCGGGGCGCTTGGCGCAGGGGCCGGACGAGAAATGCGGCACGCGCGGGCGCGCTGCCGGAATCGTATTCGCCATCGATGTCTCCATCCTTACAGATGGGCGCGCCGCGTTGGGGCGGCGTGTCCCGTCGATGGGCGTAGGATGGAGGGGCGGGGGGAGTCAAGCTTGGTGTCTGGTGTAGCGCGAACAATCAAATGGCAACAGATCGAGTTTTGCGAAGGTCCGCGAATTGAACCCAGACGCCACATACTCCAAGAGAAGCGAACATGTGATCGGAGGCTTCAATGGACGCAAGGGCCGTTCGACTGCTCGCTTGGGTTCAATCCATCCCCCTGCCGAATTGGATCTCAGCAGGAGCGCTTGCCGTATCGATCGGTGCGCTCGGAGCCTCTTGGTGGTCGGTTAATATCGCCTCACAGCAGGCGGTAATATCGCTCCGTCAGGATTTAAGAACCGAGCTCAGCGAGGTCGACAGCTCAATGTCGCAAATTGCTGCTGCTCGCTCAGCGCTAACAATGGATGTATCGACTGGCAGATCGGTAGCTGCGGCCTCTTCGTGGGATGGACATCCACCTGGATCAGAAGGTGGGCAAATTCGTGCTATGGCCGACCGAGCCCTTCGATCAGGCCATTTCGCTGCGGTTCCGCTGACCGACGCGGAGCGCTCGACGTGGGCCGAGCTTCGTGATCGTTCTAAGGCAGTGTTCGACCAACTTGCCGCGCTACCAGCCACAAGAGGGTTTGCGGAGCAGACGAGCGAAATGATTGCTCAACGAAACGCTCTGCGCACAGCAGCTGATCGGCTTTGGGAGCTAAATCGGGAACTCGATAATCATTTGGAACGCGTGCAGGCCGCTCTAGACGACCGTCAAAGGCGGATTACGCAACGTCTCAAAACAACAACCTGACGGGCAACGCATCATAGCTGGACCGAGCACCGGCAGGGATCAAGTGGTGCAATTATGACGATCGTAGCGATCTGGTTCGAGCCCGATGATCGAGCGGTCTGGTGCGCCGCCGATACTCGCATTTCCGCCGAGGGTGCGACAGGCGGTCAAACCATCCGGACGGACCAGGGCAGTAAGATTTTCCTCCTTCCGGTGAAGTGCAGCACGCCGAGAACAGGCCCCTCACTGACGTCAGTCGTTCTGTTTCGCTCAACGTGGGGCATGGCTTTCGCGGGGGACGTCCTGCCGGCGATCTCAACCTATGCCGTGGCATCAAACTTCTTGCAGAATCTGGTCTACCAGAACGGAGATCCGCAGGCCCCGGTGAGTATCGCCGACGCCGCAAATCTGTGTGCTAGGCTCGGCCGCGAATACATGCGCAGCTACCTTGCGAGCACAAATGGGCAGCGTGGCACGTTCGAAGCGGCGATCTTCGGCTGGTGCCCTGTCGCGGCGGGCTTCCGTGTCGCCCATCTCGAACGAGAATCTGACAAGCCCGGTGTCGACGTGGCTGTGACCATCACGGATCCGGTCGGCTCATCGAAGCCGCTGATACTAGGCCAGCGCGTCGAATATGAGGAAGAGGCGGCGCGATTTGAAATGCATGGCGATCCCTATGGACGTCGCGGCCGAGCGCCTCTTCATATTCTTGAAGCTATCGTCGCGCGGGGAGTGGCCAGCGTCGGCGGTGACATCTCCTTGGCGCATGCGAACCAAACGGACGTGCAGCTCTTTGGCCGAGCGACGCCTGATGTCGTCGGAGAACCGAAGGCCTCCCTCTCCTTCAACGGCATCCAGTTGAGCGGCGAGAGCGCGTATGTCGGGACCAATCTGATCGGCGTGAACTTTCTCGCCTAGAGCGGAGGAGCGATCACCACTTCCCTTACCCGCTTGGTGTGCTCCGCTCCGCCCGCCTGGTAACTCAGCTCGACCGTCTCGATCGAGGCCCAGGCGAAGAGCTCGCGCACCTCGAGCACGTCGTTAGCGAGAGAATGAATCGGCCTTGAAGGCGCTGTAAAGCGGCGCTGCCCGCAAACCGTCATCCGACACCTCGACCCTCCCCCCGTCATGGTCGCCCTTGTGGCGACCATCCACGTCTTTGCGGCGGTTAGGCTGGGTGTTTGGCATTTGCTAGCCGCTCGCCTGCCATCGGCGTGGCAAGACGTGGATGGTCGGGACAAGCCCGACCATGACGGGAGGAGGATAGGATAGCGCTCGGTGCAATCACGCCAGTTCGTCGTAGAGGTCGTTCCAGTCCGGATTGCGCACCATGATGGTGCGGGTCTTCCAGGCGCGGTACCAGCGCTTCATCGAGGTCTCGCGCTGGATCGCAGCCTCGATCTCGTCATGCCATTCATACCAGACGAGCCGCTTGAGGCCGTGGATTTTGGTGAAGCCGTCGGTCAGCCCCTCGCGATGCTCGTGGACGCGGCGCGCCAGATCGCTCGTCACGCCGAGATAGAGCGTGCCGTTCGGCCGGTTGGTCATGATGTAGACCCAGCCGCCCTTGCGCTTCATGCCGGCAGAATGGCGGGCGGTCCGGTCACCGGCAAGGGCGCGAATGCCTCTCCCGTCATGGTCGCCCTTGTGGCGACCATCCACGTCTTTGCGGCGGTTCGACTGGGCACTGCGGAGACGGAGTGGGTGCGCCCGTTCGGGGCATTCTGTGCCTGTTTCACCTGCCTTCGACGTCGCAAGACGTGGATGGTCGGGACAAGCCCGACCATGACGGGGAGGGCGATGCGGGGACAGGATGGTGATTTATCCCCGCCCTCTCCATCCGCCGTATACTCCCGCGTATCCCATCCCCGAGGGGCGGCCATCCGGAGGCATGTCGTTTGGCGGGGTGGGTGCGGCGCCTGCGGGCGAGGGTTGCGCCTCGCTCCCGGGAGGCTTCGGGAACCGACCTGGGGGTACTACGGCCCCTGCGCGAGGAGCTCGCTAGCTGGACGGCTCGCCGATGATCAACTGCTCGAACGCCGACGCGACGACCCGATGAGGGGAACTGGCGAAGGCGGCGGGCGGGATCGGCGGTGCATCCGAATGAAGCGCGGCCCGGGGCTTTAAAATCGCCGATGGCGGAGCGCCACGGGGCGTGCGGAGGGTGGCTCAATCCCTTCGCGCCGCTTCCTGGCTCAATGGAAGCGGAATACCAAACGCGCCTCGCGGCGCTCCGCTGCCCCTCGATTGTGACAACGCCCGCAGGATCAGCCTGCGGGCGGGAAACCCCATGCGTCATTCTCGGGCGAAGCGCAGCGCAGACCCGAGAATCTCAGGACCAGCAGGCGCGGATTAGAGCCCCCTTCTGCCTGAGATGCTCGGGTCAAGCCCGAGCATGACGCGCGTGTCGAAAGGAGCCCCCATGCCCCGCAATCCCGACCACCGCGGCGCGACCCGCGAGGAATTCGAGCGCTTCCAGCGCGAGCGGCCGATCATGCTGCGCCAGATCGCGACGATCTGGGAGCTCTGGCGCCTCTGCGGCCGCAAGGACTGCCGGCGGGCAAAAGCCTGCACCGGGCCGAATGGCGACCAGTGCGCCGGCGAGTTCATCTCGACCGCTTTCTCCGACGAGCAGCGCGCGACCTTCCGCGAGGCGATCCGCCTGCGCCTGTCCGGCGTCGACGGCAGGCAAGCCTGGCCCGAGGCGGAGCGGCGGATCGCGCAGCACAAGGCGCAGCTCGAGGCGATCCCCGGGATGGGGAGCGAGCGATAGAAGGATGAGCGCGGGGAACCCTTCTCCCGCGTCGAAGTCGGGTCTACCCGACTTCGACCACTTTGAGTGCTGATCTCGGGTAGACCCGAGATCAGTGGAGAAGGGCAGGGATGAGGGCCCGCCGCTTATTGTCAGGGTGCAACGGAGCCGCTGCGGCCTTCTGCGGATAGCGCAGGCCCTCATCCGGCGCTCCGCGCCACCTTCTCCCATCCGGGAGAAGGTTGGGGCGAGGTTCCGCGCGCTCTTTGCCGGCAGGCTGCTATAAGCTCGCCTTCAATCGCGATTCACGGAAAAACCCTGCCATGGCCAAGAAGACCCCCGAACAGCTCGCCAAGGAATTCGAGGGCCGCAAGGCCAAGGGCCTGGCCAAGGGCGGCGCGGCCTTCTGGCCGAACGTGCTGTCGAATGCGGTGCTGAAGCTCGTCGCCGCCGGCGAGGTGCTCAGCGTCGAGGCCCTGATCGCCCGCATCGAGCAGGATTCCGGCTCGCTGGACATCCAGGTCAAGGCCGGTGCCGACGAGGCGATCGCGCGGCTGCGCCAGGCGGTGGCGAAGGCGAGCTGAGTAAGGCGGCGCCCGGCCAGTTTCCTGAACGGAAGGCTGGCAATGCCGGTCAGCAACCGTTTAGGTTGGCTGGTGCAGGATGCTCGAAACGGAGGACCTTTCGATGCGCTCTCTCATTCTCGCCGCCTGTGCCTTCGCCGGCCTGACCGGCGCCGCCTTCGCCATGCCGGCTTTGCCGCTGCAGGCGCAAGCTCCGATCGTGCAGGTGCAATTGCAATGCTCGCCGCAGAGCTGCATCGATCCGCGCACCGGCATCTACACCCAGTCGACCTGCGATCGCTATGGCTGCCGGCAGAGCAGCGGCCCGGTCGGCCGCGTCGGCGGCCCGCAGCCCGGCTATGGCGGCGGCTATGACGACGATCGGCCGCGCCGCCGGCGCTATGACGACAATCCCTATGCCGGCCAGACCTATGATCGCGGCGGCTATGGTGGCGGGCGCAGCGGCTATGGCGGCGGCGGGGGCTTCGACTGCAATGCCAGCCGCTGCATCGCGCCGGACGGCCGGGTCTGGGAAAGCACCTGCGACCGGCGCGGCTGCCGGCCGCTGCGCCCGGCGCGCGGCTATTGAGGGCACCGTCATTCTCGGGCGGAGCAAAGCGCAGACCCGAGAATCTCAGGACCAGCTGGCACTGACCAGCGCTTTCTCCGGGCCGAGATGCTCGGGTCAAGCCCGAGCATGACGCTCAGGCTCACTCCCCCATCGCGATCAGCGAAGCATTGCCGCCCGCCGCCGCGGTGTTGATCGTCACCGTCTGCTCGGTGGCGAAGCGGGGCAGATAGTTCGGGCCGCCGGCCTTGGGGCCGGTGCCCGACAGCCCGTGGCCGCCGAAGGGCTGCACGCCGACGACCGCGCCGATCATGTTGCGGTTGACATAGATGTTGCCGGTCGAGAGCCGGTCGATGACCAGCTCGACCGTCGTCTCGATCCGCGAATGCAGCCCGAAGGTCAGGCCGTAGCCGGTCGCCTCGATCTCGGCGAGGACCTTGTCGAGCTGGCCCGCCTTCCAGCGCACGACATGCAGCACCGGGCCGAAATGCTCGGCTGTGAGGTCCGCGACCGTGTCGAGCCTGATGATGTGCGGAGCGACGAAGGTGCCGGGCAGTGCAGGCGTTTCGCCCGCGAAGGCGACGCGGCCGGCCGCGCGCATCGCGGCGATGTGGCCGTCGAGGCGCTCCTTGGCGGCGGCGTCGATCACCGGGCCGACATGGGTCTCGATCTCACGGGGGTCGCCCAAGGTGAGCTCGCGGGCAGCGCCCTCGATCATCTCGACCATCTTGTCGGCGACGTCCTCCTGCACGACGAGCAGGCGCAGCGCCGAGCAGCGCTGGCCGGCCGAGCGGAAGGCGGAGAGGACGACGTCGTCGGCGACCTGCTCCGCCAGCGCAGTCGCGTCGACGATCATGGCGTTGAGGCCGCCGGTCTCGGCGATCAGCGGGACGATCGGCCCGTCCTTGGCGGCAAGCGCCCGGTTGATGGCGCGGGCGGTCGCGGTCGAGCCGGTAAAGGCGACGCCGGCGACGTGCCTGTGCGCGACGAGGGCAGCGCCGAGCTTGCCGTCGCCGGGAGCGAAATGCAGCGCGGTCTTGGGGATGCCGGCCTCGTGGAGCAGGCGCACCGCGAGCGCGGCGATCAGCGGGGTCTGCGGCGCCGGCTTGGCGACGACGCTGTTGCCGGCGACCAGCGCAGCGGCGACCTGGCCGACGAAGATCGCGAGCGGGAAGTTCCACGGCGCGATGCAGATGAACGGGCCGCGGCCGCGCAGGATCAGCCGGTTCTCCTCGCCGGTCGGGCCCGGCAGCGCGGTCGGCACGGCGAACTTGGCTTCCGCCTCTGCAGCGTAATAGCGCAGGAAGTCGACGGCTTCGCGCAGTTCGGCGATGGCGTCGTCCAGCGTCTTGCCGGCCTCGGACTGGAGCAACGCCAGGATCGGGCCGCGGCGCGCTTCCATCAGGTCGGCGGCCTGACGGAGCGAGGCGGCGCGGTTGCGAGCGGGCGTCGCGTTCCAGGCGTGGAAGCCGGCTTTGGCGGCGGCCATCGCCTTCTCGGCGCTGGCGGCATCGCCTTCGGTGACGCGGCCGACCGGCTTGCCGTCGATCGGCGAGAGCACGTCGCGGGTGGTGCCGGAGCCGGGCTTGCCGTCGATCAGCGGCGCGGCGTCGGGCACGGGCTTGGCCGCGGCGGCGTGGATCTCGGTGAGCAGGGTCGCGAGGCTCTCCGCGTCGCCGAGCTCGACGCCGGCGGAGTTGCGGCGCGATGGTCCGAAGAGCTCGGCCGGCAGCGGGATGCGGCGATGGCGGGCGGCGCTCGGCGTGCCGATCAGGTCGGCCGGCGGCACCAAGAGCTGGGCGACCGGTACGTCGGGATCGCCGGAGACCGCGACGAAGGAGGAGTTGGCGCCGTTCTCGAGCAGGCGGCGAACGAGATAGGCGAGCAGGTCCTGGTGACCGCCGACCGGCGCATAGGTGCGGCAGGCGAAGCCGGAATCCTCCTGCAGCAGGCGCTCATAGAGCGCTTCGCCCATGCCGTGCAGGCGCTGGAACTCATAGTGCTCGGTGCCGCCGGCCATCTCGGCGACGGTCGCGACGGTCAGCGCATTATGGGTGGCGAACTGGGGAATGATGCGCGGCCGCAAGGCGAGGAGCTGCTTCGCGCAGGCCTCGTAATTCAGGTCGGTCATCGCCTTGCGGGTGAAGACCGGATAGTCGGGCAGGCCACGCTCCTGGGCGCGCTTCAGCTCGGTGTCCCAATAGGCGCCCTTGACCAGGCGGACCATCAGCCGGCGGTCGTAGGTCTCGGCCAACGCGGCGATCTGGTCGATCACCGCGGCGGCACGCTTCTGATAGGCCTGGATGGCAAGGCCGAAACCGTCCCAGCTGGCGAGCGAGGGATCGGCCATGACAGCGGCGATGACGTCGAGCGAGAGCTCGAGCCGGTCGGCCTCCTCGGCGTCGACAGTGAAGTTGAGGTCGTATTTCTTGGCCTGGCGGGCGAGCTCGACGACCTTCGGGGTGAGCTCGGCCAGCACGCGCTCGCGGTTGGTCGCCTCATAGCGCGGGTGCAGCGCCGAGAGCTTGACCGAGATCCCGGGCCGGTTCGGCAGCTTGTCATTGCCGGCCGAGCGGCCGATGGCGTCGATCGCGTCGGCGTAGGAGGCGTAATAGCGGTCGGCGTCGGCTTGCGTGCGGGCGCCTTCGCCGAGCATGTCGAAGGAGTAGCGGTAGAGCTTACCGGAGCCGGAGCGGGCGCGCTTCAGTGCCTCCTCGATGGTCTGGCCGAGCACGAAATGGTTGCCCATGACGCGCATGGCCTGACGCGTCGCGGTGCGAACAGCGGGCACGCCGAGGCGCTTGGAGAGGCTGCCGATGATGCTGGTCGGGGTTTCGCCCGGCTGGATGATGCGGGCGGTGATGCCGAGCGCCCAGGACGAGGCTGAGATCAGGAAGGCGTCGGACTTGGACTCGTGATGGGCGAAGTCGCCCTGGCCGAGCTTGTCCTCGATCAGCCGGTCGGCGGTGGCGGCGTCGGGCACGCGCAGCAGGGCTTCGGCCAGCACCATCAGTGCGAGGCCTTCCTTGGTCGAGAGCGAGTACTCGCGCAGCAATTCCTCGATACCGCCGAGCCCGATCTTGCGGGTGCGGATCGCATCGATCAGCGAGGTCGCCCGCGCGTCGATACGAGCCTTGGCTGCCGGGTCGCGCCGTCCGCCGGAGAGCAGGTGACCTGCGATCGCGGCATCGTCCTCGGCATAGGGAGCATGGAAGACGGGCGCGGTGCTGGCGGCAGGTCGCGGGGCGGGGGCGGCCATGGAAAGAGCTCCGGATTTCGGCGGCGGGATGATCTGCAGAATCATCGCAAGCCGGCTGGATATCAATGGAGATTTCAGCGATTATGCCGCAATTAATCCTGCAGGAATTTCAGATGGCAGAGAATAATCCGGTTCTCGATCGAACCGACCGGCGCCTGCTCGCCTTACTCCAGAACGACGGCCGCGCCGCCGGTGTCGAGCTGGCAGAGAAGGTCGGCCTGTCGCCGACGGCGACGGGTGAGCGGCTGAAGCGGCTGGCGCGCGAAGGCTTCATCACCGGCTATCGCGCTACGCTCGATCCGGTGAAGCTCGGCCTGCATCTCCTGGTTTTCGTCGAGGTCTATCTCGACAAGACGACGCCCGACGCCTTCGAGCGCTTCGCCGCGGCGGTGAAGCGGGCGCCGGAGGTGCTGGAATGCCATATGGTCGCCGGTGGCTTCGACTATCTGGTCAAGACCCGGGTCGCCGACATGAACGCCTATCGCCGCTTCCTCGGCGAGGTCCTGCTGGCGCTGCCGGCCGTGCGCGAGACACGCACCTATGCGGTGATGGAGGAGGTCAAGACGGACGGGGCGCTGCCACTGTGACTCTGGGAGCGCTGCCGTAGAAAAACGTAACCATTTCCGCGATTTCGCCGTGTTCTCGCCCTGTTGCCGCTTGACCTTCCGGCTAGTTGGGTCCTTCTAGGCGAATGCTTCTCCGGCACGATGTTTGCTGGAACGGAGTCCGTGAGTTGCTGCCGCCCCATATCGGCCGCCGTCATTCCGGAGCCTGACATGTCCGCTGCGATCCCCCCGTTTCACGTGCCGTTGTCGCGGCGCGGCTTCGGGCGCGTTCTTGCCGGAGGCGCGCTGGCCGCGTCGGCGGGATTTGCCGGGGCCGCCGCAGCCGCAACGCAGCTCAAATTCACGCTCGACTGGCGCTTCGAGGGGCCGGCGGCGCTGTTCCTCATTGCGCTGGAGAAGGGCTATTTCGGCGACGAGGGTCTCTTCGTCACGATCGACGCCGGCACAGGTTCGCGCGAAGCCATTCCACGGGTCGCGACCGGTGGCTATGACGCCGGCTTCGGCGATGTGAATTCTCTGATCCGCTTCCGCGACGAGAATCCCAGCCTCGACCTCAAGGCGGTGATGATGGTCTATGACCGGCCGCCTTTCGCGATCGTCGGGCGCAAGAGCCGCGGCATCACGACTGATCCCAAGAGCCTGGAAGGCAAGAAGCTCGGCGCGCCGGCTGCCGACGGTGCCTTTGCGCAGTGGCCTGTCTTCAAGAAGGTCAACGGCATCGACGATGCCAAGATCAAGCTCGAGAATATCGGTTTTCCTGTCCGCGAGCCGATGCTGGCTTCCGGCGAGGTCGATGCGATCTTCGGTTACGCGCATACCTCCGTCGTCAACATGAAGGCGCGCGGCGTGCCGGCCGACGACATCGTCACCCTGCTGATGGCCGATCATGGCGTCGAGCTGTACGGCAACGCCGTGATCGTCTCGCCGAAGCTGCTGGCGGAGAAGCCGCAGGCCGTGCGTGGCCTGCTGCGGGCGATCACGCGCAGCGTCCGGGATGTGGTCGCCGATCCCGATGCGGCGATCGCTGCCGTGCTCCAGCGCAATGAGGGTGCGCGCCCCGAGATCGAGATGCAGCGCCTCAGAATGGCGCTCGATCACTATGTAATGACGCCGAACGTCAAGGCGAACGGCTTCGGTGGCATCGACAAGGTCCGTTGGCAGAAGGCGCTCGATCAGATCGCGCTGACCTTCCCGTTCAAGGACAAGGCGAAGGCTGGCAATGCCTTCGCCGAAGGCTTCCTGCCGGCGGAGGCCGAGCGGGCGTTCTGAACGGCCGCTGGTTTACTTTAGGCCAAGGTGACAACGCGTTTGGCCTTCGCCTATCGTGCCGGCCCTCTAGAGCCCGTTCCGATCAGCTTGCACCGCAAGCTGATCGGAAAAACGGTCTCTAACTAAAAGCGAGAGACGGATTCACCGACCAGGTTGATGCAATCTGATCGGATCCGGCTCTAAGCAAGGGCCTGCCGCATGCTTCCCGATATCCGCGACTATGAGCGCCTGCGCGCTGCCTTCCGCTGGCGGATTCCGGAGCGTTACAATATCGGCGTCGATTGCTGCGATCGCTGGGCCGTAGCCGAGCCCGGCAAGGTCGCGATCCTCGAAATGCAGCCCGACTGGTCGGTCGTGCAGGTCAGCTATGGCGAATTGCGCGCGCAATCGAACCGGCTGGCCAATGCGCTGCGCCGGCGCGGCGTCGGGGAGGGTGACCGCGTCGCGATCCTGCTGCCACAGGGACGGCATGTGCCGATCGCGCATATGGCGGCCTATAAGCTCGGCGCCATCGCGGTGCCGCTGGCGGCGCTGTTCGGGGCTGATGCGTTGTCCTATCGACTCCAGGACAGTGCGGCGAAGGCGCTGATCACCAACGCTGCCGGGCTCGCGAAGCTCGGCCAGATTGCCGAGCCGCTGCCGGAGCTCGAACTGGTGATCTCGGTCGACGGGGCGGATGGGCGAGCTGAGGGGTTTGCCCGCGCGCTGGAAGCCGAAAGCGAGGAGTTCGCGCCGGTAGACAGCGGGCCGGACGACCCGGCGCTGATGATCTACACCTCCGGCACGACCGGCAACGCCAAGGGGGCGTTGCACGGCCATCGCGTCATGCTCGGCCATCTGCCTGGGGTGGAAATGCCGCATGAATTCCTGCCGCAGCCGGGCGACCTGCTCTGGACGCCGGCCGATTGGGCCTGGGCGGGCGGCCTGCTCAACAACCTCTTGCCGGCGCTGCATCACGGTGTCCCGATCGTGGCGCGGCCGGCGGCGAAGTTCGATCCCGATGAGGCGTTCCGGCTGATGGCCGATATCGGGGTACGAAACTGCTTCATCCCGCCGACGGCGCTGCGCATGCTGCGGGCGGTGGAGAACCCGCGCGGGCGTTATGATCTCAAGCTACGCACGGTCGCTTCGGGCGGAGAATCGCTCGGCGCCGAGACGCTGGCCTGGGGCCGCGAAAAACTCGGCCTCACCATCAATGAGTTCTACGGCCAGACCGAGTGCAATCTCGTGCTCGCCTCTTGTGCCGCGATCGGCGTGGTCAAGCCCGGATTCATCGGCAAAGCGGTGCCGGGCCACGAGGTCGCGGTGATCCGGCCGGATGGCAGCGTGTGCGAGCCGGAGGAGGAGGGCCAGATCGCGGTGCGCCGGCCCGACCCGGTGATGTTCCTGCATTATTGGCGCAAGCCCGAGGCGACTGAGGCCAAGTTCATCGGCGACTGGATGACAACGGGCGATCAGGGTTCGCAGGATGGCGAGGGTTACATTCGCTTCGTCGGCCGCGACGACGACGTCATTACCTCGTCTGGCTACCGGATTGGGCCGAGCGAGATCGAGGATTGCCTGCTGCGCCATCCGGCGGTGGCGCTCGCGGCGGTGGTCGGCAAGCCTGACGCGCTCAGAACCGAGATCGTCAAGGCTTTCATCGTGCCGAAGTCCGGCTATGAGGCCTCGCCGCAGCTCATCAAGGAGATTCAGGGCTTCGTGCGCGACCGGCTGGCGGCGCATGAATACCCGCGCGAGATCGAGTTCCGCAGCGAATTGCCGATGACCACCACCGGCAAGATCATCAGGCGGCTGCTGCGCGACGCCGGATGACGAGCGGTGCGCGGCGGGAGGCGGCTGTCGTGACAGAAAGCCGGATGTCGCCGAGCCGCAGCGGCGCCGTGACAACGTGCGGGCCGGGGACATCGCCGACGATCTCGCGCTGACGGCTGCGCCGGCCGAGCCAGGTGACGAGCTGTGCCAGCGGCGCGAAGCTGGCGAAGCGATCATCCTCCGCGCCGGAATAGAGCCAGAGGCGTGGGCCTTTGCCGATCAGGATCGCGCCGGCGACCGGCTTGTCGTCGAGGTTGAGCAAACCGACCCGGCAGCGATGCGAGCCGGCGAGATTGCGGGTCATGGCGCGCAGGAAAGCGCTCTCGCGGATGTCCTGAAGCGCGGCGGCGCCAGCGCGGGCCAGCGAGCCCGAGGCTTCGAGCGCCAGGTGCAGCTCGACCATGTCGCGCAGCTCCTGGCGCGAGCCGGATTCGGCGAAGGTGAGCTTGCCGTGACGTGACAGGCCGTGGCGCAGAGAAGTGAGATCTGGCGCGCCCATAATGCTCGCCGGATCCGGCGCCGGTTCGAGCGAGGCGGCGTGGCCGGTGTGCTGGGCGACCCGCATCACGCTGCGCAGGAACGGGCCATCGAGATCGAGGCGGTGCAGCTGGAGGTTCTGCGTCTTGGCGAGGCCCCAGCGGCCGGGGGCGTGCAGCAGGGCGGCGATGACGCGTTCCGCCTGATCCCGATCAACCAGCGGTGTGGCGATGCCGAGGCGAGGATTGCTCAAGCCGGTCAGCTCGTCATGACCGAGCAGGCGGCGCTGGAGACGGGCCGGGACGAAGCCGAGCAGGCGCCGCGATGCGGCCGCGCCGCTCCAGACCAGCAGCACGGGCGTGTCGCGGAAATCGACGAGATGCTGGGCGGCGGGCAAGGCGAAATCGGGCTCGAAGAAAGGATTTGCCTCGATGGCGCGGGTGGCGAGGTCGCGCCATTCGGTTTCGATGGCGGCGCAGGCGGCGAGCGAGCGGCGTTCGAGCCGGAGGGGGCTTCCGTCAGCAGATGGTTCGACGGCGCGGGCCCGCTCGGGTGCTGCTGGCATTGCAGGGGCGACAAGGTTCGGCATGGCGCAGCCCTTTCGCGGCTCGCCCTGCTTCGGTGCGCTTTCGTGCCGGATCGGCACGCAGGCGCGGGACGGCGCAGGGGTCTGCGCGGGACGAACCAAGAAGCGGGCCGGGCGAGGCAGGCCGGTCAGGCGTGATGGTGGTGGTGATCTGGCTGCGCCTGGGCAGCTACGGGCCGGCCGAGGAAGGCGGACCAGAGCCGGGCGACCGTTTCCTCCTCCAGATCCTTGACGATCAGGACGAGGCGGGAGCGATGGTCAGCATCCGGCCAAGCGGGGAGCAGCACCGGCGGGTGCAGGATCTGCTGGACGGCGTGGACCAGCAGCGGTCCCTCGGTATGCTCGGCGAGCGCGACCAGCCCCTTCAGGCGCAGCAGTTTCGCGCCATGGGTCGAGCGCAGCAGGGTCCAGAACAGGTCGAAGGTCGTCTCGCGGATCGGCGTCTCGGCCGTCAGCGTGAAGGCGCGGATGCTGGCGTCGTGGCGGTTGATGTCGTGGTGATGATGGTTGTGGCTGCCGTGATGGCCATGAGCCTCGCCATGATCGTGGTGATGGTCGTGACCCCCTAGAGCTTCGGCGGCGAGCCAGCGGCGCAACTCGTCCGGGCGCTCGGCGATGTCGTAGAGGCCGGCGCCGACGAGCGCCTCGGCCTGGGCATCGGGGGTCAGGATCGCAATGCCGGGATTGAGCTCGCCGAGCCGCTTGCGCAGCGCGTCGACGGCTTGGGCGTCGGTCGCGATGTCGGCCTTGGTCAGCACGAGCCGGTCGGCGGCGACCACCTGCCGGAGCGCTTCAGGATGGGCATCGAGGGTCGCCATGCCGTTGACCGCATCGACCAGCGTGACGACGCCGTCGAGCTTGAAGCGCATGGCGAGATAGGGGTGGTTGATCAGCACGTTGAGGACCGGCGCCGGGTCGGCGAGGCCGGTGGTCTCGATCACCAGACGCTTGAACGGGGCGGTGCGGCCATTGTCGAGCCGGCGCAGCAGGTCCTCGAGCGTGACGATCAGGTCGTCGCGGATGGTGCAGCACAGGCAGCCCGAGGCGAGCAGGATCATGCCGTCCTCGATGCCTTCGACCAAGAGATGGTCGAGACCGATCTCGCCGAACTCGTTGACCAGCACCACGGTGTCCGCGAGCGCAGGGTCCTTGAGCAGACGGTTGAGCAAGGTGGTCTTGCCGGCGCCGAGGAAGCCGGTCAGCAGCGTCAGCGGGATCGGCGCGGGGCGTTCGGACATGCGCTTCAAGTTCCTGGCGCGGCCGCCACTGGCAGCCGGCGAGTTCGCTTTTGTTCCAGTATTACATTGGCGATGATCGCGGCGACGACAAGGGCGCCGCCGGCATATTGCAGCGAGCCGACACGCTCGCCGAGGAAGACGGCGGCGATCGCCACGGCGAAGACCGGCTCGGCGCAGAAGGCGAGAGCCGCCGGGCCGGGCGCGACGCGGGCCAGCGCCAGCACCTGAAGCAGGAAGCCGATCAGATAACCGCCGATCGTGATCGCGACTGCGATCGGTGCGAGCGCCAAGGCAGAGGGTGGCTGGAACAGGCCGGTGAGGACGAGGATCGCCAGCGTCACTGGCAGGATGATGAGATGCGACCAGAACAGCTTGGGCAAAGTTCCGGTGTCGCCGCAGCGCGCGGCCGAGAAGAACTGCACTGCCGCGAGCACGCTGGCCCCCAAGGCGAGTGCGAGCCCGCGCGGGTCGAGTCCATGCCAGTCCGGCCCGACCACCATCGCGACACCGACGAAGGCAAGAAGGGCGATCGCAACCCGGTCGAGGCTGAAGCGGGCGGGCGTGAAAAGCGGCTCGGTGAGCACGATCAGGATGGGAAAGGTATAGAAGACTACGGCCGCGACCGTGATCGGCAGAAAGGCGACTGAGGAGAGATAGGCGCAGGCGGTAAGAGCCGTGCTGATGCCGAAGAGGGCGAGCGCCGACCAGCGATGACGCGGCACGGCGAGGCTGGCGCGCCAGATCACGGCGACGCCAACGACGAGCGCCAGCATCAGGAAGACCCGGTAGAAGACGATGAGCGGGCCGCTCAGCCCGGCATGGCCGGCGAGCTGGGCACTGACGATGTTAGTGCCGAAGGCGGCGGCGGAGGCAAGCGCCAGCGCGAGGCCATGCTGGGCCGACGAGGCGCTGCGCTCTTGCACCTGCGCGCCAGGGTCAGGCGTCGGGCTTATTAGTGTCGGGCTTGGCGGCCGGCTTCGCGTCCGGCCGGACCGGCGGCTTTGCGAGCGGCTTGGCCTGCGCCTGGCTCGGCTTGGCCTTGGTCGGAGCTGCCTTGTCCGACGTCGGCTTGGTCAGCAGCGGCTTGGCGGCAGGCTTGTTCGCAGCCTTGATGCCGGCCGCGGCGCCGGGGCGCAGGCTCGCCGGGGTCGCGGCGCCGGGCTGGATCGCGCCCTGCAGGCGCATCGGGCCGGAGCCGAGCGCGGCTGCCGCAGGCCGTTCCTCCGGCGTCGGCGCGATCGGCGCGAAAGCGGAGGAGGAGGGCGGGATCGCGCCATTGCCGGAGAAGGTGCGGCTGCCGGCGACGAGCCCGGCCGCGACCGGCGCGCCGGGCTGGATTGTCTCGCGTGCGACCTGGGTGTTCGGCCTGCCCACGGCATTGGCGGCGAGTGGTGCCGAGGCCGAGCCCGGTGAGCGGCCGAAGGAGACCTGGAGGGGTTCGAACTTGACGCGCGGACCGAGCGTGATGCGGCCGGAGGGCGAGCGGCCCAGCACCGAGCCGGAAGCGCCACCTTGAGGAACGGCTACGGCGAAGCGGTCCGAGGTGCCTTCGGCATTGCCGCCGAGGCTGAAGTTGCTGCTGGTGAAGGTGATCGGTCCGGCCGTCTCGGCGTCGTCGCCGAGCGCGTGGCCGCCGCGGCGGACGCTGTCGCAGATGCTGTAGGCGCGCCCGCCATTGCCGGAGGACATGCTGGAGATGCTGCCGCCGAAGCCGCCCCATTTGCCGAAGCCATCGTCGAGCAGCTGCGCCGCCTTGACGGTGCGCTCTGCGCCTGAGGTCGCGCCCATGACCACGGCGATCAGGGTGCGGCCGTTACGTGTCGCGGTGGAGACGACGTTGAAGCCGGAAGCGCAGACAAAACCGGTCTTCATGCCGCTGATACCGTAATAGCGGCCGACGAGACCGTTGGTGTTGTTGAGCACCTGCTTGCCGAGCTGGACGGCACCGGTGTTCCAGTAATCGGAGTACTGGCTGAACTCGTTCATCAGCGCCATGGCGAGCACGGCGAGGTCGCGGGCGCTGGTCTGCTGGTCCGGATGGTGCCAGCCGTTCGGATTGACGAAATGGCTGTCGCGCATGCCGAGCCGCTGCGCCTCGGCGTTCATCATCGAGACAAAGGTCTCGACATCGCCGCCGACGCCCTCGGCAATGACATAGGCGATGTCGTTGGCCGACTTCACCATCATGATGCGCATGGCGTTGTCGAGCGTGATCTCCTGGCCGGCCTTGATGTAGACCTTGACGCGCGGCTGGCTGGCGGCCCGCTTCGAAGCGGGGATCGCGGTCTCGAGCCCGATCCTGCCCTCGCGTACCGCCTTGAGCGCGAGATAGAGCGTCATCATCTTGGTGGTGGAGGCCGGATGCCAGGCCTGGGTCGGACTCTCGCTCGACAGCACGGCGCCGCTCGAGGCGTCGACCACTACGCTCGTGCCGGCCTGAGCCGGAGCGGCGACAGCGAGGAGCGAGGCGAACGTGGCGCCGGCGGCGAGGCGGAATGAGATCATCGGCAGAGGTCTTGAACCTGTCTTGGCGGGAGTCGAGGGCTTCAACGCGACGCTTGAGGCATTTTCGAGACGGCGGGCGACAATTCTGCCTCGCTGATGACGCATACCTACCCCTCATCGGGCGATTTGCCTAGCGGGGCGTGGCGGTCCAAAGCATCCGCGGTGCTTTTTCTTCAGGATGCCAGCGCGTGAGTCTCAGCCTTCTGTGGATACCGGTGACGCTCGTCGCCTCGCTGCTGCAGACGGCGCGCAACCTGACCCAGCGCTCGCTGACGGAAGTGATCGGCGTCGTCGGCGCGACGCAAGTGCGGTTCCTGTTCGGGCTGCCCTTCGCACTGATCTTCCTCGCCCTCGTCTGCCTCGTCAGCAGCAGGCTGCCGCCGACGCCGGATCTGCGTTCCTTTGGCTTCGCCGTGTTCGGGGCACTGACCCAGATCCTGGCGACGGCGCTGATGCTGGCGGCGATGCGGGAGCGCTCCTTTGCGGTGACGACCGCCTACACCAAGACCGAGCCGGTGCAGGTCGCGCTCTTCGGTACGGTGCTGCTCGGCGATGCACTGGGCTGGGCGAAGTTCGCAGCGATCGTCGTCGCCACCGCCGGCGTGGTGCTGATGTCGTGGAAACCGGGGGACAAGCTCAGCGCTGCGGGCCTGCGCCCGGCGGCGCTCGGGATCGGCGCCGGCGCCGCCTTCGCGCTCTCGGCGATCGGTTTCCGCGGCGCGATCCAGGCCTTGCCGGACGGGCATTTCCTGATGCGGGCGACCACCATCCTCGCATTGGGCCTGGCGCTGCAGACCCTGATCCTGACGCTCTACATGCTCGTCGCCAATCGGTCGGCACTGATGCTCAGCCTGCGCAACTGGCGCCGTTCGCTCGCCGCCGGCTTCCTCGGCGCCGCTGCCTCGCAATGCTGGTTCATCGGGTTTTCGCTGACGACGGCAGCCAATGTGCGCACGCTCGGACTGGTCGAGGTGCCGCTGGCGCAGATCGCCTCGCGCCGGATCTTCTCGGAAGGCACGAGCTGGCGCGAGCTGACCGGCATGGGGATGATCGTCGCCGGGGTCGGCGCGCTCCTGCTGCTGGCGATTTAAAAAACCGAGCCACGCATTTGTCGCACTCGCTTCGTACGCCCTAGGCGGAGGGCCCAGGGAGACAGGCGATGGCGGCGAACTATCACTATGTTGGAACCTACGACGAGCGTATTTTCGAGCAGGAATTCAGGGACCGTTTCAGCAAGAAGCCGCGCTACAACGCCAATGCAGTTCCGGATTTGCTGGTGCTGTTGCGCCTGATCAGCCGGGACAGCAGCATCACCGATGTCCGCTGGGCTGCCTATATGCTGGCGACCGTCGCCTGGGAGACGACGAGCCCGGTGACCCAGTTCGTTCAGGCCAAGAACAAGAAGGGCAAGCCGCTGGTCGACAAGGCCGGCAAGGCCGTCATGCTCAAGCGCCGGGCCTGGCTGATGACGATGGCGCCGGTCGACGAGGTCGGCCATGGCAAGGGGCGGAAATATCATGAGCCGGTCAAGGTCGCGAAGCTGGCCGATGGCAGCGTCCGGATCACCGAGCAGGACGGCGACCAGTTCAAGGTCACAGCCGGCGGCGTGGTCTCGAAGCTGACCAAGGGTGCCAAGATGGGCACTGTCGATGGCGGCGCCGCCGACAAGACCTATAACGACGACACCGGTGCCGAGCTCGCCTATTTCGGGCGCGGCTATGTCCAGCTGACCTGGTGGTCGAACTATGCGACGACCGGCGCCGCCATAGGCCAGGGGCTCAATCTGCTGCTCGATCCGGAATTGGTGAAGACGCCCGCCATCGCTTACGCGGTGATGTCGCATGGCATGCTCACCGGCGACGGCTTTGCCAATGGCCGCAAGTTCTCGACCTATTTCAGCGGCAAGTTGCGCAATTATGTCGGCGCGCGCGCCATGGTGAACGGCTCCGACCACGCCAAGGACATCGCGGCGATCGCCGAGGTGTTCGAGGCGGTGCTGCTCGCAGCCGGACCGCAACGGCCGATCACCTTCGCGCCGCCGTTCGATTCCAGCCTTGCCGGCGCGCCGCTGCCCGGGGCGCGGTTCACCAGCCAGTCGAGGTTCTTTCAATGAGCCGCGGGTCACTCGCCGCAGCGACGGCAGCATTGATCCTCGGTGCGGGCGTCGCCGCTGCACAGCAGCCGGGCAGCGCGCAGCGCTGCGGCTGGCTCGACAATCCGACCCCCGGCAATGCCTCGCTCTACGACAAGGATGGCGAATGGACGATCGCCGTGCAGGGCGGGCACCAGGCTAAAGGCGACTGGCCGCCGCCTTACAAGGCGGGAGAATGGCGCAAATCCGGGAACGGCAACTACGGCTACGGCTGCGCATGCATGACCGTGAAGGTCGATGCCGAGGAGAAGAACGTCCTCGAGATTGTCTCCGCGAAGGCTAGGCCGCTGGCCGCCTGCCGGAAGGACAAGGCGCTGTCGGCCGTCGAGAAGACGCTGCGCTAGAGCGCCTGAGCCCGGCTGGAGCAGCAGGTTCTTCCGGCGTTCCGCCATGTGCTGACCGCAGGGGTGGTCACCGCTCGGTTGCGTGGCGCCTTGCCTCGGCTTGACTTGATCCAGCTTCCGTTGGCCTTTCCACGCACGGGAGGAATGCGCGCTTGCCGGCTTGCAGCCGCACGCGCACAGGGGCAGATACAGTGTATCTGCACATTAATCAGGAGAAGGTCATGAGCGCTGCAATCGTCGGCTGGGCACATACCCCCTTCGGCAAGCAGGACACCGAGACGGTCGAGAGTCTGATCGTGCGCGTCGCGACCGATGCGCTGATCGATGCCGGCATCACCGCTGACCAGGTCGACGAGATCGTGCTCGGGCATTTCAATGCCGGCTTCTCGGCCCAGGATTTCACCGCCTCCCTCGTGCTGCAGGCCGACCCGGCGCTGCGCTTCAAGCCGGCGACGCGCGTCGAGAACGCCTGCGCCACCGGCTCGGCCGCGGTGCATCAGGGCGTGCGTGCGATCAAGGCTGGCGCCGCCAAGGTGGTGCTGGTGGTCGGCGTCGAACAGATGACGACGACGCCCGGCCCGGAGATCGGCAAGAATCTGCTCAAGGCTTCCTATCTCGCGCAGGAGGCCGATGTTCAGGGCGGCTTCGCCGGCGTTTTCGGTAAGATCGCCAGTTCCTATTTCCAGCGCCATGGCGACCAGTCGGACGCGCTCGCCATGATCGCGGCGAAGAACCACAAGAACGGCGTCGACAATCCTTACGCCCAGATGCGCAAGGATCTCGGCTACGCCTTCTGCCGCGAGGAAAGCGAGAAGAACCCCTACGTCGCCGGCCCGCTGAAGCGGACCGACTGCTCACTGGTCTCGGATGGCGCCGCGGCGCTGGTGCTTGCCGACGAAGAGACCGCCAAGACGATGCGTCGCGCTGTCGGCTTCCGCGGCATGGCCCATGTCCAGGACTTCCTGCCGCTGTCGCGCCGCGACATCCTGAAATTCGAAGCCGGAGCGCTTGCCTGGCAGAAGGCGCTGGCTGACGCCGGCGTCGCGCTCGATGACCTCTCCTTCGTCGAGACGCATGACTGCTTCACCATTGCCGAGCTGCTCGAATATGAGGCGATGGGCCTGACCAAGGAAGGCGATGGCGCTCGCGCCATCAAGGAAGGCTGGACCCAGAAGGACGGCAAGCTGCCGGTCAACGTCTCCGGCGGTCTCAAGGCCAAGGGCCATCCGATCGGCGCGACCGGCGTCTCCATGCACGTGCTCTCGGCCATGCAACTCGTCGGCGAGGCGCCGGAGGGCATGCAGGTGCAGGACGCCCGCCTCGGCGGTATCTTCAACATGGGCGGCGCGGCGGTCGCGAACTACGTCTCGGTGCTCGAGCGGGTGAAGTGAGGCGAGGGGCCGCCGACGAATTCAGGTCGGCGGTCGTTTTGAAACTGGCCGGAGACGCGGCGTGACCATCTTCTTCGCGCTACTGCCGGCCTATGTGCTGTCGATCTTCTATCGTTCCTTCCTGAGCGTGATCGCTGGGCCAGTGATGGGCGATCTCGGCATCGGGCCGGCCGAGTTCGGCCTGCTCGGCGCCGCCTGGTTCATGGCGTTCGCGCTGGCGCAGTTCCCGGTCGGCTGGGCGCTCGACCGGATTGGGCCGCGCCGGACCGTGGCAGTGACCATGGCGCTTGGCAGCGTCGGCGCTTTCCTGTTCGCGCAAGCGGGCAACGCCAACACCGCCACGGCGGCGATGGCGCTGGTCGGGATCGGCTGCTCGCCGATCTTCATGGCCTCGCTCTATTTGTTCGCGCGGACAGAGGCGCCGGCGCGCTTTGGGCTCCTGACCTCGATCTTCATCGGCCTCGGCTCGCTCGGCAATCTCGCCGGCGCGGCGCCGCTGGCTCTGGCTGCGCAGGCCTATGGCTGGCGCTCGACCATGCTCGCTTTCGCCGTGGCATTCCTGCTCGCGACGGTTCTCGCCGCGGCGCTGGTGCGCGATCCGCCGCCGGTCACCGATGCCTCGGGCAAGCATGAGGGCCTGCTGCAAGGTCTCAAGAGCATCGTCGCGATCGGGCCGCTCTGGCTGCTCGCGCCGATCACGCTCGTCGGCTACGCGATCATCGCGACGGCACGGGGCCTCTGGATCGCGCCTTACATGACGCAGGTGCACGGGCTCGACGGGATTGCTGCCGGCCATGCGGCGCTCGGCATGGCGACGATGATGGTCGTCGGCGCCTTCGTCTATGGCGCCCTGCAGAAGCGGGCCGGCCGCAGCAAGGCGCTGGTCGCCTGGGGAACGGTGGCGACCGGCGCGGGCTTCGCGCTGCTGGCGCTGATCGGTGCACAGTCGCTGGCCGGTGCCATCCTGCTCTTTGCGATCGTCGGGGGGACGGGGTTCACCTATGCGATCCTGATGGCGCATGCGCGCGTCTTCTTCCCCGATCATCTGGTCGGGCGCGGCATGACCTGCCTCAACTTCCTGTTCATCGCCGGAGCCGGGCTGATCCAGTGGGGCTCCGGCTGGTTCGTCGCGGCCCAGCGGGCCGCTGGGCGCGATGCGGCGGCGGCCTTCGCCAACATGCACTGGGTGTTCGCGGCGCTGCTGCTCGTCTCGACCGCGATCTATCTGGCGACACCGGAGCGGCGCGCGACCTGAGGCTCAGGCTTCGCCCGGCGCACGCGCCACGATCGCCAGCGCGTGCACGCTGCCGGCGAGCTCCTCGGAGAGCGCTGCATTGACGAGGCGATGGCGCTCGAGCCGGCTCTTGCCCGCGAAGGCGGGCGAGATGACCTCGACGCGGAAATGCGTCTCGCCGCCCTCGCGCCAGCCGGCATGGCCGTGATGCTGGTGCGATTCGTCGATCACCTTGAGATGCTCCGGCGCGAGCTCGGCGGTGAGCTTGACGGCGATCCGGTCGGCCATGGTCGGCATGAAGGCTCCTGTCGAGTTGCTTGCTCAGCTTCTGGGGCAGTCTCATAGTCCTTGAGGGGCAGGGCGGAAACGCGTCTTTCGCGTGGAGGCGGTGATGATGACGATCTGGCGCATGCTCGCTTTGGCTCTTTCCGTCGCCGCAGGTCCCGCATTGGCGCAGGATGAGGGCCGCGTCGCCGATTACAAGCAGAGCGAGGCGGTGCTGGCGCGCTACAAGCCGGTGCCGATCGCGCTCGCGACGCCGGCGCTGACGCGCGGCACGCCCGGGCTGACGACGCAGGCCGAGCTCGAAGCCTTCGTCGCCGATCTCGCCACCAAGGGACAGGGACGGGTCGTGCTCGGCTCGCTCGGCCAATCGCAGCAGGGGCGCGACCTGCCTTATCTGATCTTCTCCAAGGAGGGCTTGAAGGATCCTGCCGCGCTGAAGGCGCTGGGGCGGCCGGTCGTCTGGTTCGTCGGCCAGCAGCACGGCAACGAGCCCGCCGGGGCCGAGGCGATGCTGGCTTTGGCGCATGATCTGGCGACCGGAGATCTCGGCTCCGTGCTCGACAAATTGGTGGTGGTCATCGTGCCGCGCAGCAACCCGGACGGGGCTGCGGCCGACAAGCGGCCGGGCGCCAGCGGCTTCGACCTCAACCGCGACCATCTGCTGCTGACCTTGCCGGAGACCCGGGCGCTGCACGCCAAGCTCGCCGAACTGCCGGCCGATGTGATCGTCGACGTGCACGAGTTCTCGGTGGCCAATCGCTGGCTGGAGAAATTCGGCGGGCTCAATGCCGCCGACGCGATGATCCTCTACGCCACCAATCCGGCCGTGCCGCAGCCGACGACGAAGATCGCGGCCGAGCTGGTCAAGCCCGCCATGGACAAGGCGATGGCGGAGAAGGGCCTCTCCTCATTCTGGTACTTCACCACCAGCTATCGCAAGGACGACAAGCTCGTCTCGATGGGCGGCAATGCGCCGGGCATCGCGCGCAACCTGTTCGGGCTCTCCGGCGCGGTCTCCTTCCTGATCGAGACACGCGGCGTCGGCCTGAAGCTGGAGAACCTCGAACGCCGCATCGCGACCCATTACGTGATCTCGCGCGCCGTGCTCGACACGGTTGCGAACAATGACAGGGTGGTGCTGGACGCGGTGAAGGGGGCGCGGGCGGAGCTGGCGCGCAACCAGGGCGAACTGATCGTCGGCCACCGCATCGCGACGGAGACCGTCGCGATCCCGCTCGTCGATCCGGCGACCGGTGCCGATATGCCGACCCCGGTCGAGTTCCGCGACTCGCGCAAGGTCACGGTGACCAGCCGCCGGGCGCGGCCGGAGGGCTATCTCGTCCTGCCGGCGGGGCAGGCGGCGCTCGATGCGCTCAAGCTCAAGGGCATCGCAACCTGTGCGCTCGGTGGTCCCGCGACAATCGAGGTCGAGGCCTTCATGGTCGAGCAGAAGGGGCCGGTGAAGAAGATCGACCGCGAGAACATCAACCCCGACCAGGCGGTGAAGGTCGAGCTCAGGCCGCGCCTGATCGAGGCGCCGGCCAATGCCGTCTTCGTGCCAATGACGCAAACAGGCGCCAATGTCATCGCCGCCTCATTGGAGCCGGATTCTCCGGGCTCTCATGTCGGTGTCGGGGTGGTGGAAACTGCGCCGGCTTCAGGCGAAGCACCAATCTATCGCGTGCCTCGCGGAACCAGGCTCGTGCTTGCGGCCGGGGGCGATCCTGCCTGCGGCCGTTGAGTTTCGAGCGTGGAAACACTATTTAGGGGGAGGTTTCGGCCGTCTCGGCCGAGCCGGGTTCCTTAAGCAATCGGGGTCAAGCTGTCGCCAAGGCGATTTGCTTGCTGCAGGCGCAGAGCGATCCGCGCGGCGGCCGGCTTGTCGCCACGGCGTTCCACCCGCATAACCATGAGACGATGAACTTCAACTCGCGCCTTTTCGACCGAATCAGGATCGGCCCTTCCGAAGCGGAAGAGGTGGTCGAAGCCGATGCGCGTCATTGCGACCACGCCGGTTGCACCAAGGCGGGCGAGTTCCGTGCGCCGATGGGGCGCGGCAAGGAAGGCAAGTTCTTCCAGTTCTGCCTCGAGCATGTGAAGGCCTACAACGCCACCTACAACTACTTCTCCGGCATGAACGACGAGGCGCTCGCGGCCTACGCCAAGCAGGAGGAGATCGGCCACCGGCCGACCTGGAAACTCGGCGTCAATGCCAGCGCGGCCCGAATGGCGCAGCGCGGGCGCGGTCCCAGCGAGCAGGATGGAGCGGACATGCAGGACGCCTTCAACCTGTTCCGTGGCCGCACCGGCCGCGAGCAGGAGCAGGCCGCGCCGCGCGTCGGTGTGGTGGCCAGGAAGGCGCTCGAGACGCTCGATCTCGACGAGACCGCCGATCGCGTCGCGATCAAGGCGCGCTATAAGGAGCTGGTGAAGCGTTTTCACCCGGACGCCAATGGCGGCGACCGCTCACGCGAAGGCCGGCTGCAGGAAATCCTCAAGGCCTACCAGACGCTCAAGACGAACGGACTGGTCTAGCGCTTCGCAGTCTGGACCGAGGCCTTCGGTCCCGATAGGAACCCGCAGACATATCAGTCGGCGGAGCAAATCCATGACCACGGACTCGCAGATGATCGCCCCCGTCGATGCGGCGGAGCGGCGGGCCAAGCCGCCGGTCGTGGTCTATCCCAATGGCAGCCTGCCCGGTGCCGACATGGCGATGCTCGAGCGAGCCCGCCGGACGCTGACCAAGCGCGATGAGATCATCGTACCGCCGCGCGAAGCTGGCAGCTTCCACGTGCCGAAGGGCCATTTCTTCCGCGTCGTCAGCATCGAGGGGCCGCAGGTCGGCGACCTCAATCTGTGGAACGCCGATGACCTCGACGAGCGCTTCTTCAGCGGCAAGACGCGGGCCCTGCACGCGACCCATCTCGGCACTGGCGACCGGCTCTGGAGCAATCTGCCGCATCTGCGGCCAATGGCGACGATCACCCATGACACGCTCGGCTGGTACGGCTTCGACCAGGATGGCGGCGGCGTGCACGACGTGATCGGCACGCGCTGCGATCCCTATACCCACCGGCTGCTCGGCAATGGCGGCGACTACCACCATTGCTGCCATTCCAACCTCTCCCGCGCGCTCGGGCAGGCGAGGGGGCTGCCGGCGCGCGAGGTCGAGCACCATGTCCATGACGTGCTCAACGTCTTCATGTGCACCGGGTTCACGAAGGACACGCAGCAGTACTTCATGAAGGCGAGCCCGGTCAGGCCGGGCGATTTCCTCGAGCTCTTCGCCGAGATCGATCTGCTCGGGGCGATCTCGGCCTGCCCGGGCGGCGATTGCGGCCAGACGCATTCGAGCGACGTCGCCGTCTGCCATCCGCTCAAGGTCGAAGTCTACGAGGCCGATCCGGTCACGCTCGAAGGCTGGCGCTCGCCGCAGCGCAGCCCCTACGGGCGCAGCCACGGCGAGGCCGATAGCTGAGGGCGAAGACCCTCAGTTCTTCAGCAGCGAGTTCATCCCGTCGGTATCGAGATTGTCGGAGCCGCGCAGCGCGCGGGTGCCTTCGGTCGAAGTCGGCTGGTCGCCGTCCTGTCCGCCACCGCTGGACGCAACCGGTGCGTCGCCGGATGGCGCCTGTCCGCCCGCGCCGGCCATCTTGCGCAGCAGGGGGCTGGCCTGGAGCAGCGCGGTCATGCTGGTGGCGGTGTTGTAGCTGTTCGGGTCGTTGGGGGCGAGGCCGCCTTGCTTGTGGAGGGCGATGCCCGAGTTGGTGGCATTGTACAGAAGTGAGCCGGAAGAACCACCGAGCGTGTCGCAGCGATGGCGCAGCTCGGCCGCCTCGCCTTGCTGGCGTGTCGCCATGCAGCGGAAGCGGCTCATCACCTTGGGCCGGCCGGCCGGATGGTGGATGACCATCAGCGAGGGAGCGCCGCCGGACGGCGTCGCGGCGAGCTTGACCGAACCATAGGTCGCGGTCGGATTGCCCTTCGCCTTGGCGATGGCGTAGTCGAGATTGGCATTGAATTCGACCGGCTTGGGGTCGAGCTCGAAGACTTTCGCGCCTTTGCCGTCCTGCGTCAGGAAGTCCATGACGATGATGGCACGTACCGGTGTCATCTCGCCGCTCTGCGGCAGGCAGTGATGGTTGGTGAGCACATAATCGCCCGGCAGGAGTTCGCCGGTGCAATGGGCGCCCGACTGCTTGCCGGTCTTGTTGTCCTTCAGCAGGATGTCGATGCGCCCGACCGGCTTTGCCATCTTGGCCAGCGGATCGCGCTGATCGAGCTCCGCGATCGGCTCGAAGGCGCCCTTGTTGTTCTCAATCTGGGTCGCGGCGTCGCCGGTGCTCTGCCGCCTGGGCATGCTGACCTTGCCGAAATCGCTGGGGTCAAAGCCCATGGTCTGGGCCGCGGCGGGGCCAGCAAGGGCGAGGCCCATGGCACCGATCAAGGCGGCGCGGATGTTGGTCCCGGTCAAATTGGTCTGCAGCCATGCGGGCATGCGCTTCTTCCTCTCCTCAAGCGGGTCCCTCGCGGCCCTGCCGACGACCACCTTCAGGCACGGGCCGGCGCCGCGGAAAGCGGGCACGACCGAGCAGTACCAGGACGATAGTCGTCCGCACGCGCTTGGGAAACCCTGAGCGCTTTTCGCATGAGCCGGAAGCTGGGAAGGCGATCGGCTCTCAGCGCTTCTTCGCCGCCAGCCCCGCGACGTCGGCGATGATGCCGTCGAGCGCGAAATCCTTCGGGGTATAGACCCGCGCCACGCCCATGTTCTTCAGCGCGTTCTCGTCATCGGGCGGGATGATGCCACCGACGACGACCGGGACGTTCATGCCGGCGACACGCAGCCGCGCCGTGACGTCGCGCACCAGCGGCAAATGCGAGCCGGAGAGGATGGAGAGGCCGATGATGTCGGCCTCGGTCGCCTGTGCCTGGGTGACGATCTCCTCGGGCGTCTGGCGGATGCCGCCATAGGAGACCTGCATGCCGGCATCGCGGGCGCGCACCGCGATCTGCTCGGCGCCGTTGGAATGGCCGTCGAGGCCGGGCTTGCCAACGAGAAAGCGCGGTGGCCGGCCGAGCGTCTCGGTTGCCAGGGCGACGGCGGCCTTGACGGTGGCGAGCCCGGCATCGTCGCCGAGCTTGGTCGTGTCGACGCCGGTCGGGGCGCGATACTCACCGAAGATCTCGCGCAGGGTCTGGGCCCACTCGCCGGTGGTGACCCTGGCCTTGGCGCAGGCGATCGAGGCCGGCATGACGTTGCGGTCTTCCTTGGCGGCGCTGGCGAGTTCGGCGAGCGCGGCCTCCGCCGCATTGCCGTCTCGCGCGGCGCGCCAGGCCTTCAGCCGGCCGACCGCCTCGATCTCGACCGAATCCGGAACCGTGACGACATTGCCTTCGCCCGCCGAAAGCGGCGAGGGCTCGCTGGTGGTGAACTTGTTGACGCCGACGACGATCTGCTCGCCGCGCTCGATCGCCTCGATGCGGCGGGCTCCGTTCTCGACCAGGGCCATCTTCATGTAGCCGCTCTCGACGGCGGCGAGCGCCCCGCCCATCGCGTCGATCTTCGCCAGTTCCGCCAGCGCGGCCGCCTTCAGCTCCTCGACCTTGGCGTCGACCTCTTTCGAACCGTCGAAGATGTCGCCGAATTCGAGCAGGTCGGTCTCATAGGCCAGCACCTGCTGCATGCGCAGCGACCATTGCTGGTCGAAGGGGCGGGGCAGGCCGAGCGCCTCGTTCCAGGCCGGCAATTGCACGGCGCGGGCCCGGGCCTTCTTCGACAGGGTCACCGCCAGCATCTCGATCAGGATGCGGTAGACATTGTTCTCGGCCTGCGGCTCGGTCAGCCCGAGCGAGTTGACCTGCACGCCATAGCGGAAGCGGCGGTGCTGCTCCTCCAGCACATTGAAGCGCTTCAGCGTGATCTCGTCCCAGAGATCGACGAAAGCCCGCATTTTGCAGAGTTCGGTGACGAAGCGCATGCCGGCGTTGACGAAGAAGGAGATGCGGCCGACGACGCTGCCGAACTC
Source organism: Allobosea sp. LjRoot90 (assembly GCF_964254315.1). Lineage (NCBI taxonomy): Bacteria > Pseudomonadati > Pseudomonadota > Alphaproteobacteria > Hyphomicrobiales > Alloboseaceae > Allobosea > Allobosea sp. LjRoot90. The sequence goes on along the minus strand of NZ_CAXUTF020000003.1, from coordinate 597,317 downwards.
CTCGGGCGCGACCTCGGGCCGGGCCCTGATCGAGTCGAGCAGGGCGATCGCGGTCGCGAGCGCGAAGGACAGCTCCTGAACCGGCGAGGCGCCGGCCTCCTGCAGATGGTAGGAGCAGACGTTGGTCGGGTTCCATTTCGGCAGTTCGCGCGCCGTGAAGACGACGATGTCGGTGGTCAGCCGCATCGAGGGGCGCGGCGGGAAGACATAGGTGCCGCGCGACAGGTATTCCTTGACGAGGTCGTTCTGGGTCGTGCCCTGCAAGGCGGCGCGGTCGGCGCCCTGCTCGTCGGCGGTGGCGATATAGAGCGAGAGCAGCCAGGCCGCCGTCGCGTTGATCGTCATTGAGGTGTTCATCTGCGCCAGCGGAATCTGGTCGAACAGGGCCCGCATGTCGCCGAGATGGGTGATAGGAACGCCGACCTTGCCGACCTCGCCGCGCGAGAGGACATGGTCCGGGTCGTAGCCGGTCTGAGTCGGCAGGTCGAAGGCGACCGAGAGGCCGGTCTGGCCCTTGGCGAGATTGCCCCGATAGAGCTTGTTCGATTCGGTGGCGTCGGAATGGCCGGCATAGGTCCGGAAGATCCAGGGCTTATCGCGCGGCAAAGGCTTGTCGCGCTGGGGCTGGTTCCGAAGCGGATCGATCGCGTTCATGGTCGCTCCCTGCCGTGCCGTCTCTGAGCTCGTGCAATCGCGATTGTTGCACTGCAGCGAAGATAACGCCAGAGGGACGCCCCGTCGCCTACGACAATGGGAGAAGGCTCGGTTGAGCCGGCATAGGCTGTAGACTGGAGCACGTCAGGGTTGCGGCCAAGGCATGCGCGACCGGCCATCCTGTCGATTGACTGCTTCCGTCGGTCGTCCGCAGATTGGCTCCCAGCTGCAGGGAAATCCCTGCGCAACGATCAAGCGACGCACACGACCGACAGGCTCTGCCGACAAGGCAGGATGGCTGATGGCGATGACGTCGCTAATGGAGGAAACGATGTCGAAAGCGATAGTGCTCGCCGCTGCGTTCACCGCGGTTCTGGCGCCGGCTGCCCTGGCGCAAGCGCCGGCCGGCGACCGCTGGACGATCATTCACGCCGGTGCAGTGCTTGCGGTGCCCGGCACGCCGGCCCGCGGCAAGACCAGCCTCATCATCAAGAACAGCCTGATCCAGGAGCTCAAGGACGGTTTCGTCACGGCGGACAGCATCGGTGCCCCGGCACAGGCGGTGACGGTGGTCGATCTCAGCGACCGCTATGTGCTGCCGGGCCTGATCGACTCCCATGTCCACATCACCTCCGAGCGGGCGCGCGACAGCGAATTGCAGCGGGTCAAGAAGACCGGCGAGAACGTCGCGCTCGATGGCGTCGTCTATGCCAGGCGCACGCTCGATGCGGGCTTCACCACCGTGCGCGATCTCGGTTCGCGCGGGGCGCCTGCGCTCGCTTTGCGCGACGCGATCCGCAAGGGGCAAGTGCCGGGGCCACGGATCGTTGCGGCCGGCCAGTCGATCTCGGCGACCGGCGGCCATTCCGACACCAATGGCTTTGCACCCGACGTCTTCCCCGAGCTCGGCGAGAACATCTGCAATGGCCGCGAGCAATGCCGGCATGCGGCGCGCAACCAGATCAAGCGCGGCGCCGACGTGATCAAGATCACCGCGACCGGCGGGGTGCTGAGCAATACGGCCGCCGGCACTGGCAAGCAGATGTTCGATGACGAGCTCGAGGGCGTCGTCGAAGCAGCCCATGCCATGGGGCGCAAGGTGGCGGTGCACGCCCATGGTGCCGACGGCGTCAATGCCGCTTTGCGAGCCGGCGTCGATTCGATCGAGCACGGCACCTATCTCACCGACGAGTCGATCGCGCTGTTCAAGAAGAGCGGCGCTTATCTCGTTCCGACCGTGCTCGCCGGCGCGACCGTGGTGAGGATGGCGGATGAGGAGGGCTTCCTGCCGCCGGCGGTGCGCGACAAGGCACGGCAGGTCGGGCCGCTGATGCTCGACATGCTCGGGCGCGCCTATCGCGGCGGCGTCAAGATCGCCTTTGGCACCGATACCGGCGTCAGCGAGCACGGCAAGAATGCCGAGGAGTTTGCGCTGATGGTCAAGGCCGGGATCCCGGCCGATATCGCCATCCGCATGGGAACCGTCGACGCCGCCGAACTGCTCGACCTGTCGAAGCAGATCGGGACGCTCGAACCGGGCAAGGCCGCCGACGTGATCGCGGTTGCTTCCGACCCGGCCAAGGACATCACCGAATTGCAGCGCGTGCTGTTCGTGATGAGCAATGGCCGCGTGCACAAGGCGGCTCCGGCGAAGGTCGCGGCGAAGCCGTAAGGAAGAACAGCGCTAGGCCCGGTCTGCACCGCGTGCGGACCGGGCGAGCTGCGCTTTCCCGCCTTGTGCATTGCCGGAGACGCTCAACAGCCGGTTCGATGTCTGCGTGTCCAAGATGACCATCGTCGAGGTCTCGGCGACGCAGGGGATCGCCTGCAGGGCTTCGCTGATGAAGGTGCGCAGCGCCTCGATGTCCTTGACCCAGACGCGCAAGAGATAGTCGACATTGCCGGTGACCAGCAGGCACTCGGTGATCTCGGGCTGGTCGCGGATCGCGGTCATGAACTGCTCGGCGGCGTCCGGGCTCTGCTTGGCGAGCTTGACGCTGACCATGACGCAGATGCCGAAGCCGAGCGCCGCCGGGCTGATCCGCGCCGCATAGCCCTCGATGACGCCGGCCTCTTCGAGCCGCTTGATGCGGCGGCTGCATGGGGTCGGCGAGAGGCCGACCATCTCGGCCAGTTCGAGGTTGGAGATGCGGCCGTTCTGCTGAAGCGCGGCCAGGATCTTCCGGTCGATCCGATCGAGCTCAATCATGAGTGAGTTTCACTCCAAGTTTTTCTCTTTGAAGGCGATAAATCGCGGCGATAGCAAAGGGTGCCTGATCATTGCACGGATTCTCTCACTTCGGCAGTGCTATAGTGCTCACGCAAACAGTCGGTCGACCCAAGAGACAATGGTGGAAGCATCATGGTGATATCGGATGCGCGGCAGCCGGGAGAGCGGCCGGCCTTCGCCCGCTGGCTCTCGACCGGCAACAGCATCACCCAGCAATTCATGGCGATCGGCGGGCGCGCAGATGTGGTCAGCCTTGCGGGCGGGTTGCCGGCGGCCGAGCTCTATCCGGTCGCGGCGATCGCCGCGGCGCAGGAGCGGGCGCTGACGCGCTGGGGCACGCAGATCCTCGAATACGGGCCGATCGAAGGCCTGCCGGCACTACGGGCGGCGATCGCCGAGCGCTTCACCGCGACGACCGGGCGCCGCTTCGGGCCAGAGAACGTGCTGCTGATGACGGGCGCGATGCAGGGGCTCGACCTCGTCGGCAAGGCCTTGGTCGATCCCGGCGAATTGATCCTCTCGCAGTTCCCGACCTACCTCGGCGCGCTCGATGCCTGGCGCCCGCGCATGCCGCGCTATGAGAAGCTCGACTGGAGCTTGCAGGCGCCTGGCTATGACGCGGCGCTGCGGCAGGCGAAATTCGTCTATGCCGTGCCGAATTATTCCAACCCGACCGGCGTGCTGGTGTCGCAGGATCAGCGCGCTGCCCTGCTCGACAAGGTCGAGGCGGCCGGGACCTGGCTGCTCGAGGACGATCCCTATCTGCCGCTGCAATTCGACGGACCGGCCGGGCCGAGCATCCTCGCTCATCATGCGCAGCGCCATCCCAACGGCGCTTATGCCGGGCCGGTGATCTATCTGGGCACGCTGTCGAAGAGCCTGGTGCCGGGCCTGCGCGTCGGCTGGGTCGTCGCCGAGACTTCGCTGATTGCGACGCTGGCGCTGGCCAAGCAATCGACCGACATCGCCTCCAGCCTGCTGACGCAGGCGATCGCGCTGGAGATGATCGAGAGCGATTTCGAGGCACAGCATATCCCGAAGATCGTCGCGACCTATCGTGAGCGGCGCGATGCCCTGTGCGCCGCTGCGGCGACACATCTCTCGGAGTGGTTCGAATGGGAGGTACCACCCGGCGGCATGTTCGTCTGGATGCGGGCCAAGGACGGGGCGATCGACACCGACGCGCTCTATACCCACGCCCTGGCCGAGAACGTCGCCTTCGTGCCATCGAGCGTGTTCGATCCCTCGGGCGCCCTGAAGAGCGCGATGCGGGTCAATTTCACCCGCTCGCCGCCGGAGGTGCTGGTCGAGGGTGTGCGCCGGCTGGCGCAGGCAGTGCAACGCTTGCTTGCCGAGCGGCCCGGCCGGGCGGCGTGAGTCCAATCAAAGAAAAATCGAGGAAACGCCGATGCCGACCCGTCTCGCCACGCCCGCCCATCCGCGCCTGCCGCAAGCACTGATCGATGCCTGGCAGGCGGTGCCGAGTTCGGTGATCGCCGATCAGCTCGGCGGCACCGGCCATGCCGATCCGGCGATTCGGCCGTTCGCACCGGGCAAGCGGCTGGTCGGCCAGGCGATCACCGCCTGGTGCGAGCCGGCCGATTACGGGCCGGTGCACCATGCGATCAGCATCGCAGAGCGCGGCGATGTCGTGGTGGTCGCGGCCGGTGGGCGCAAGGATGCGGCGATGATCGGCGACCTGCTCGGCGGCGCGGCAAGGCGCAAGGGCATTGCCGGCGTCGTCGTCGACGGCGCGGTGCGCGATGTCGGGCCGGTGTCGCAATGGCCGGACTTCGTCTTCTTCTCGCGCTGGATCATGCCGCGCGGCCCGTCCTCGATGGAGCGCGGCGTCGTCAACGGGCCGATCGTCTTCGGCGGGGTCGCCGTATCGCCGCATGACCTCGTCGTCGGCGACGATGACGGGCTCGTCTTCGTGCCGCATGGCCTGGTCGAGGCGAAGCTCGCGCCCTGCCTGGCACGAGTGAAGGCCGAGGCCGAATGGGAGGTCCTGCTCGCCGGCGGTGCCTCGACGATCGAGACCTTCAAGGTGCCGCCGATCGAGAAGCTCTGAGCGGCCTTCAGAAGCTCTCGACCCAGGGCCTGAGCTCGACCTCGAGCGACCAGGCGCTGCGCGGCTGGCGCAGCACGTCGAGATAGCTCTGGGCGATGGCGTCCGGATCGAGCGTGTTGTCGTTCGCGTCCGGATGACGGGTGCTGCGAACAGCGCCGTCGATGACGAAATGGGCGACATGGATGCCCTTGGGCCCAAGCTCGCGCGCCGCGCTCTGGGCGAGGCCGCGCAAGGCGAACTTGCCCATGGCGAAGGGCGCCGACAGCGCGAAGCCCTTGATGCCGGCCGTAGCGCCGGTGAGCAGGATCGCGCCGCGGCCATGCGGCAGCATCCGCCGTGCCGCCTGCTGCGTCACCAGGAAGGCGCCATAGGCGGTGACCGCGAGCGCCTGCGCGACCCCCGCCGGATCGAGTTCCGCGATCGGCCCGCGCAGTCGGCCGCTGGCGTTGTAGATGACGATGTCGGGCTCGCCGATCCGGGCATCCGCCGCCTCGAACAGGCCGGTGACGGCCGCCGGATCGGAAGCATCCACCGTGAAGGTCGCGGCGCCCGTCTCGGCAGCGAGCGCGGCGAGCTTCTCGATATTGCGCGCGGCGAGGCCGACCTTGATGCCTTGGGCGGCAAGCGCGCGGGCGACCGACGCGCTGATGCCCGAGCCTGCTCCGACGATCAGGGCGCTGCGATAGGGGAGGGAGGTCATTGCGAGGTCTCCGTTCAGGCGGCCGCGGGGACGGGCTTGGGCTCGCCGCCGCGCATCATGATGCAGAAGCCGGCGGCGAAGAGGCAGAGCGCACCGGCGATGAAGAAGGCCGGCAGGTAGCTGTCATAGACGGTGCGGCTGAAGCCGGCGCCATAGGCGGCGACGGCGGCGCCGAGCTGGTGGCCGGTGAAGACCCAGCCGAAGACGAGCGTCGCCTTGTCGCCGAAGCGGTCGGCGGCGATCTTGATCGTCGGCGGCACGGTCGCGACCCAGTCGAGCCCGTAGAAGACCGCGAAGATCGACAGCCCGTAGAAGGAGAAGTCGGTGAAGGGCAGGAAGAGCAGCGAGAGCCCGCGCAGGCCGTAATACCAGAACAGCAGCCAGCGGCTGTCATAGCGGTCCGAGAGCCAGCCGGAGCCGACCGTGCCGAGGAAGTCGAAGATGCCGATCACGGCGAGCACGCTCGCCGCCGTCACCGCGGCCATGCCGTAATCGCCGCAGAGCGAGACGAAATGGGTCTGCACCAGGCCGTTGGTGCTGGCGCCGCAGACGAAGAAGGTACCGAACAGGATCCAGAAGGTGCTTGTCTTCGCCGCTTCGCGCAGCGCGACGATCGGGGAGGCGAGCATGGCTCCGAGGCTGGCGGGCTGAGCCGGGGCCGGCACGATCTGGGTTCCGCCATAGGGGGCAAGGCCGACATCGGCCGGCCGGTCGCGCATCAGGGCGAGCACGCCGACTGCCGCGAGCGCGATCATGCCGAGCACGAAGATCATGGCGGCGCGCCAGCCGACCTGCTCGGTCAGGGCCGCGAGCAAGGGCAGGAAGACGAGCTGGCCAGTCGCCGTGCTGGCGGTGAGCAGGCCGACGACGAGGCCGCGGCGATGCACGAACCAGCGCGTCGCGACGGTGGCGCCGAGCACCATGGCGGTGAGCCCGGTGCCGAAACCGAGCACGATCCCCCAGAGCAGCACCAGCTGCCAGAGCTGCGTCATGGCGAAGGAGCCGAGGATGCTGACTGCGATCAGGCTCAGCGCCACCATCGCGACGGGCCGGACGCCGAAGCGATTCATGAAGGCGGCGGCGAAGGGCGCCATCAGCCCGAACAGCAGGAGCCGGACCGCCAGTGCCGAGGAGATCTCGGAGGTCGCCCAGCCGAACTCCTTCTGCAGCGGCAGGATCAGCACGCCCGGCGCGCCGACGGCTCCGGCGGTGACCAGCATGGTGAGGAAGGTCACCGCCGCCACGGCCCAGCCATAATGGATGCCGCGGCGGGCGAAGGCGGCGGCGAGGCCAACGGGTTGAGGCTGTTCTGCGAGATCTGTCGGCATCAGTAGCTCCCTTTGCGGGTATATGCCCGCATATGCATGTAAAAATCAGAGTGAATCGAGCGCGACATGCAGTTGTCGCATGAATTCGACGCCGAGACGGTCGTCGAGGGACTTCTGGGCGCCGTCCCAGAGGGAGGCACCGTCTTCCAGAACCTTGTGTCCGGCCTCGGTCAGCGTGACCGTGGCCTCGCGCTGGTCCTCGCCACGGCCGAGCACGACCAGGCCCATCTTCTCGAGCACGCGGACATTGCGGCCGATGGTCGAGCGGTCGAGCTCGACGCGCCGGCCGAGCGCGGTCAACGTCACTGGCTCGACGCGCGCGATCGAGCGCATCAGGCTGAACTGCGCGATGTTGACCCCGACCGGAGCGATCGTCTCGTCATAGAAGGCGATCATCCGGCGGGAGGCCGAGCGCAGCGTCGTGCAGATGCAGGGAACCGACATGGGTGCGGGTATATGCCCGCGTACGGAGAATTGCAAGCCCGACAGCCCTCTGGGGCACGGAAATCATCCGGCTTGCAATCGCTGCGGCCTTGTTTATCTTACCTACTAGAAGGTAGGTGAATATGCCGAATGTCGCCAACCGGTCTGATGATATCCTGCTTTGCGCGCGCTCGCTGATCGTCGCGGGCGGGTACCATGGCTTCAGCTATGCCGACATCGCCAAGGTGATTGGTATCCGCAACGCCAGCATTCACTATCATTTTCCCAGCAAGGCCGATCTGGTCCGCACCCTCGTCGCGCGGTATCGGGACGAGGCCGAAGCGGGGCTCGCCGCGCTGGAGCGGGATATTCTCGATCCCGCTGCGCAGTTGCGCGCTTATGCCGGCTTCTGGGAAAGCTGCATCGTCGACTCGACCGCCCCGTTCTGCATCTGCGCCCTGCTCGCGAGCCAGATTCCGGTCCTGCCCGAAGAGGTCGTGACCGAGGTGCGTGCTCATTTCCGAATGCTATCGGGCTGGCTGAGCTCGGTCATGACGCGCGGCGCCGGAGAGGGCAGCCTGCGACTGGCCGCAACGGCAGATGCCGAGGCCGAGATGTTCATGGCTGCCATTCATGGAGCCATGCTGTCGGCGCGCGCGCATGGCGATGCCAAGGTGTTCGGCGCCGTGATCCATCCGTTGCTGCAACGACTGATGACCAGGCATTGAGCTCCGGTGAGAGCGGAGTGATCACGCATATTTGTCTACCAATTAGTAGGTAGATGAACTTCAACCGAGCAGGAAGGACTGTCCAATGTTTGGAATTTCGCCATTAGGCTGGGTGCACACGCTCGCCGCTCTGCCAGCCATCCCGGCAGCCGCGTATATGTTCGCGCGACATGGCCGCATCGTACCCCGGTCGACGCTTGGCGTGGTCTACTTCGTCTCGATGCTGATCGGCAGCGCGACGGTCTTCATCGTCACCCATCAGCCGGTCGGGTACGTCATCGGCGCGATCACAATCCTGCTGTTGCTTGCAGGCTATGGCGCCGGCCAGGTTCAGGCCTTGGGTCGCGCGGGTAGGTACATCGAAACAATCTGCCTGAGCCTGAGCGCGTTCCTGTTGATGCTGCCGACCGTCAGCGAAATTCTGCGCCGGGTGCCGGACGGCCGTCCCTTCGTCACCGAGTTGAACTCGCCGCTCCTCCTGGGCGCGCAGGCGAGCCTTCTCGTCATTCTGATCGTCGGCCTGACGGTCCAGATCGTCTACCTGCGCAGGCAGAATGGGGCCGCTGCAAACTAGCGCATGCGTGGGCGCTAGTTCCGGCCTTCCGGCAGGCGCGGCAGCGGCATGAACTCGACGCCTTCCTCGTGCAGCATCTGGGCGTCCTCGGCGCTGGCCTCGCCATAAATGGCGCGGCTCTCGCTCTCGCCATGATGAATCTTCAGCGCCTCCTCGGCGAAGTTCTTGCCGACAGGTTCGGCGTTCGCGGCGACATGCTCGTGCAGTGCGGTCAGCATGGCGCGAAACGCCATCTCGCGCTCGCCGATCAGCGCGACGGGCTGAGCGGCAGGAGCGGGGGCAGGGGCTGCCGCCGGGGATACGGCTTCCGGCGCGGCTACCGGTTCCACTGAGCGCCGGCCACGGTCGGTGCGGGCCACGGCGGGAGACATCACGGCGCGCTCGACCTTGGCGCTGTCGCAGACCGGGCAGGTGACGAAGCCGCGTTTCGCCTGCTCCTCGAAGCTGCCGGAGCTGGCAAACCAGCTCTCGAACTCGTGGGCGTTGTCGCAGATCAGGGTGTAGCGGATCATCTTGTTTCAAAAGGCCTGCTGGAACGGCTGCAGATGGGGGCGCGGCCGTTCCGCGACAAGTTTTGCTGCCATGCTCACTCGGCCGCGTCGAGTCGGGGCTGATCGCCCTTGCGGGTCTCGACCGCGAAGGACCGAGTGTGGCGCAAGGTCGGGATACGCTGGCGGGCGTCCGCGACCAGAGCAAGGTCGATCTCGGCCATGACCAGCCCGGGCTCGTTGCCGGCCTCGGCCAGCACGCGGCCCCAGGGATCGACGATGATCGAGTGGCCGTAGCTCTCGCGGCCGTCCTCGTGCAGGCCGCCCTGCGCCGCCGAGATCATGAAGGCGCCGTTCTCGATGGCGCGGGCCCGTTGCAGCACCTGCCAATGCGCCTCGCCGGTCTGGCGGGTGAAGCAGGCCGGCGCGGTCAGCATGAAGGCGCCGGCCTCGGCCTCGGCACGGTAGAGATAGGGAAAGCGGACATCGTAGCAGATCGACATCCCGATCAGCCCCCAAGGCGTCTCGACCACGGTCGCCCTGTCGCCGCCGGAGAAGGTGCTGGATTCGCGCCAGGTCTCGCCATTGGGCAGATCGACGTCGAAGAGATGGATCTTGTCGTAGCGCGCAACGATCTCGCCCTCGGGGTCGATCATATAGGCGCGGTTGGCGATCTTCTCGCCGACCCTGACCGAAAGCGAACCGATCTGCAGCCATATCCCGGTCTCACGCGCCGCCTCGCGCAGCCCAGCCAGCACCTCGTGCTCATCCTCGCTCTGGCAGATCTCGCGCAGGCGCTTCGTATCGCGCTCGCAGAGATTGGTGACCTCCGGCGTCTGGACAAATCGCGCGCCGGCCGCCGCCGCCTCGCGGATCAGGCGCACCGCGTCGTCGCGATTGCGCAGCGGGTCGCGGCCAGAGCGCATCTGGACGCAGGCGGCGGTGAAGCTTGGCGCGGTCATCGGCTTCTCCTCAGGCTGCCTTGAGCAGCGGGTCGAGTTCGCCGCGCGCATCGAGCGCGTGCAGGTCGTCGGAGCCGCCGACATGGCGCTCGCCTATGAAGATCTGCGGCACAGATGTGCGCCCGCTGGCCTTTGCCGTCATCTCCTGGCGCAGCGCCGGCTTGCCGTCGACGCCAATCTCCTCGAAGGCGACACCCTTCTTGGTCAGCAGTGCCTTGGCGGCATGGCAATACGGGCACCAGCCCGTGGTGTAGATCGTGACCTGCGGCATCCTGCTGTCCTGGGCCTGTCCTGAAAGACGACTTCACCTCGCAATATAGGGAGCCGTCACGCTTCCGTCACGACCCGGGCGAAGGTCAGCACATCGACCGCGCCCGCTCCGCCGCGCAGCAGCGCGCGCGAGGCGGCATTGGCCGTCGAGCCGGTGGTCAGCACATCGTCGACGAGCAGGATGCGCCGGCCCTCGACCTGCGGGCGCATGGCGGGCAGGACCTTGAAGGCGCCCTGGAGGTTGTCGGCGCGCTGCGCCCGTGTCAGCCCGACCTGCTGCTTCGTCCGCTTGACACGGGTGAGCGCCTGCGGCGCGCAGGGCCGCCCGGATTGCCGGCTGATCGTCGCCGCTAGCGCCGCCGCCTGGTTGAAGCGCCTTGTCCACAGGCGGAAGCGATGCAGCGGCACCGGCACGATGAGGTCAGCCTCGCCGATCAGTTCGCGGCCGGCCTGCGCCATCATCCGCCCGAGCATCAGGGCAAGCTCGGTCCGGTCGCCATATTTCAGCCGGTGCACCAGCTCGCGCGCGGTGCCGTCGAAGCGGCAGGCGGCACGGGCACGGGCGAAGACCGGCGGATCGGCGATCGCGGCCGGCGAGATCAGCCCCGGACCGAGATCGACCTCGAACGGCGTGCCGAGCCGCTCGCAATAGGGCCGCTCGATCAGGCTGAGCCCGCTCCAGCATTGCGGGCACAAGCCCTGCGCCTCGCTCGTGGCGGCCCGGCAGCTGACGCATGAAGGCGGATAGACGAGGCTGACGACGCCCGTCGTACCGCTGCGCAACCAGCTGCGCCCGCGACGCAACCAGCGCGAGAAGAGCGTTTTTTCTACGTGCTCGGGATTTTCGGAAAGGCTCATGCGCGATCGGGTCCGCGAAGAGAGCGTCTTCGCCTTCTCGTGAGCGGGACAGGTCGGCCCCTGCCAATTCCTGCCATGTCGCCTATGTTCCTTGCGACGGCTCCGGCCCGCATGACGGTGACTGGCGCCATGGATGTCTCCCTCGGCCTTATGGCCGCCTCGCGACAAGGATCGCCACGATGAGTCATGCCGGTGCCTCCGCCACCTCACCCAGGCTGTTCACGCCGTTCCGCCTTGGCGATCTCGAACTGAAGAACCGCGTCGCCATGGCGCCTTTGACCCGCAACCGTGCCAACAAGCACGATGATGCCCCGAACGCGCTCAATGTCGAGTACTACCGCCAGCGCGCCGGCGCCGGGCTGATCATCACCGAGGCGACGCAGATCTCGCAGCAGGGCCAGGGCTATATCTGGACGCCCGGCATCTATCGCGACGCGCAGGTCGCCGGCTGGAAGGCGGTGACCGACGCAGTGCATGAAGCGGGCGGGCGGATCTTCGCGCAGCTCTGGCATGTCGGGCGCGTCAGCCATGTCTCGCTGCAGCCCGGCAACCAGGCGCCGGTCGCGCCCTCGGCCGTGCTGGCCAAGACCAAGACCTATATCGAGAGCGGCTTCGCCGAGGTTTCGCAGCCGCGCGCACTCGGGCTCGACGAGCTCCCCGGCATCATCGCCGATTTCGTCCGGGCGGCAGAGAACGCCAAGGCGGCCGGCTTCGACGGCATCGAACTGCACGGCGCCCATGGCTACCTGCTCGACCAGTTCCTGCGCGACGGCTCCAACCATCGGCAGGACGCCTATGGCGGATCGATCGAAAACCGGGTGCGGTTGACGCTGGAGGTGGTCGACGCGGTGACCAAGGTGTTCCCGAAGGAGCGCGTCGGCATCCGCATCTCGCCGGTGAGCCCGGCCAACGATGCCCGCGATACCGATCCGCAGGCTCTGTTCGGTCATCTCGTCACCGAGCTCGACAAGCGCGGCATCGCCTTCATCCATGTCGTCGAGGGCGCGACGCGCGATGCGCGCGATTACCTGCCCTTCGATTATCAGGCGCTTCGCAAGGCCTTCCGTGGCGCCTACATCGCCAATAACGGTTTCAACCGCGAACTCGCGATCGAGACGGTTGAGAAGGGCGAGGCCGACCTCATCGCTTTCGGCCGACTCTTCATCGCCAATCCCGACCTGCCGGAGCGGCTGAGGCTGGACGCCCCGCTCAACACGCCGGATGTCGCGACCTTCTATGGCGGCGACGGCAAGGGCTACACCGACTATCCGGCGCTCGCGCCGGCCGAGCGCTCGCACGCCGCGGGCTGAGGCAGCCGACGTGCTCCTGCGGACATTGTTTTCTGCCCGCAGGTTTTTCTGCCACGACTGCACGGAAGGGCTTGCAGCGCGGTCCGGTGCCGATTATACGGACGGCCTTGCCGCGCTGCTCCCATCGTCTAGCGGTTAGGACGTCGCCCTCTCACGGCGAAAACTGGGGTTCGATTCCCCATGGGAGCGCCATGGTTTCCCCGAGTATCTAATTTTTCCGGGAACCCCTGTCTAACAAGGCGTGCGGCTGACCCGGCCGCTTCCTGATCGGCGCCCCTACCTTATTCTGGACGCCAGCGCGTCAGCAGGGCTGACAGAATCCGCGGCATCGATGCGGCGGCGGGCGCTCGTCATTCTTCCAGTCGCTGCCGGGCGTGCCGCGCCCCAGCATTGATAGCCCTGCCTTATGAATCCATAGCGTTTATCGGGATTGCGGCATGTCGTCGGCGCGGCAAAACTTTGTCCAGTCAGGCGCCACGCTGCAATGGATGGCGCGAGAACAAGGGGCGGCACCATGGAGCGCGGCATTCTCGGCAGGGCTGCGGCCAAACTCGTAATGGCTGCGGCCTGCAGCCTGAGCCTGGGTCTCTCGGCGGCACAGGCGGGGCCAAAGGCCTCCGTCGATGGCGGTACGCTGGAAGGCGTCACCAAAGGAGGCGTCGATCAGTTCCTCGGTGTACCTTTCGCAGCACCTCCGGTCGGGGAGCTCCGATGGGCGAAGCCCGCGCCCGTGAAACCATGGCCGGGCACCCGTTCCGCCACCGCCCATGCGAGTAAATGCGTCCAGAATGGCTGGGTGAAGCCGATCCAGCTCTATCGCAACGAGGATTGCCTCTATCTCAATGTTTACCGGCCGGCGGCTCCCGCAACGTCGCCGCGCCCCGTGCTGGTCTGGTTCCACGGCGGAGCCTCGGTGGCAGGCGCCTCGCAGGACATCGACGGCTCAGTCTTCGCCGAGAAGGCGGACCATGTCGTGATCGGCGTGAACTACCGCCTCGGCGCCTTCGGCCTGGCGTCCTTCGCGCAATCGGGCAGCAATTTCTGGCTGATGGATCAGCAGGCGGCCCTGCGCTGGGTCAAGGCGAACGCCAGGGCGTTCGGCGGCGATCCCGATCATGTCACCATCATCGGGCAATCGGCGGGTGCCTATTCCGTGGCGGTGCACATGGTCTCGCCGGAGAGTGCCGGCCTGTTCCAGCGGGCGATCGCGATGAGCCTGCCGGTTGGGCCGCTCCATTCCGCTGTTTCAGCGGAGGAGGAGCGCCAGAAGGGTCCGACGACGCGGATGGTCGAGAAGGCCGGATGCAGCTCCGCCACGGACCTGCTCGCCTGCATGCGGGGGAAATCCACAGAGGAGGTCTTCGAGGCGGGCGGCGGCGCGGCGACGCGTGCGGCCGGCTGGCAGATGGTCGTCGACAGGCAGACCATCCCCGAGACTCCGATGACACTGTTTGGCCGCGGCGAGTTCCACAAGGTGCCCGTGCTGGTCGGCTTCACGAGCGAAGAGCAGGGCTTCTTCCTGCAGGCACGCCGGGCTAGCGGCCAGCCGCCTCTCAGTGCCGACGCCCTGGCGAAGACCATTGCGTCACGGCCGAACGGCGCGCGGATCGCCGAGATCTATAATGTCGCCACCTATGGCTCCCCGACCCGCACGGACATCGCGTTGGCCAGCGATCGCTGGGGTTGCGAGGTCCGGCAATGGATCAAGGTCGTCTCGAGCGCGATTCCGGTCTTCTCCTACGAATTCGCCGATCCGAAGGCGCCGACGACGATCTTCCATGTCGACGAGCCCGTCGATGGGCCGTTTCACAATTCGGACATCCCATACGTTTTCCAGAGCGGTTATCCGAACGAGCAGCAGGCGGACGCCCCTGCCTGGACGCGGGCGCAGAAGGCCCTGTCGGACCGGATGCTGGGCTATGTCGCCCGCTTCTCGAAGAGCAGCATGCCGTCCGCCGATTGGCCAAAGGTCGAGACCATGACCCTGCATCCCGAAGGCGACAGGATCGAAGCGGATGCGGCCTTCGCGAAGCGCCATTCCTGCGAAGTCTGGGAGCGCTAGAAGCAGCCGCACCCCTCCAATTGAAATAGGTTCTCGTGATAATTCGTCTACTAGAGACATAGATTTAGATCGCGAAATCGATCTCCGGCTTGCGCGCTGCGGCGCGGCCGAGGAGATCGGCGATGGTCGTATTGTCGACGACTGCCGCCATCGCGTCGCGCACCTCCCGCATCACCGAGCGGACGATGCAAGCTTCGATGTCAGCGCAATCCTGGCACGGCCTGAAGGCCGACTGACTGGCGCAGTCGATCGGCGCGATCGACCCTTCGAGGGCGCGGATGACCGCTCCGACCTTGATGGTCCGGGCCGGCTTCGCCAGCGCGTAACCGCCGCCCGGACCCTTCTTGCTGCGCAGCATGCCGGCATTGCGCAGATCCAGCAGGATGGCGTCGAGAAACTTCTTCGAGATGTTGTTGCGCTGGGCGATCTCGGCGATCTGGGCGGTCTCGCCGGCCTCGAGCCTGGCGAGGTGGACCATCGCCTTGATGCCGTATTTGCCCTTGTTGGTCAGCACTGCCGGCCCCCCGCATAGAGGTACAGTATATCGATCTATTTTGCGGGGACTGCAAAGCGAGGACGGTTACGGAGGGGGACGCGCAGAATGATGCTCTCAGCGGACAGACATCCAGCGACGATGTTGCGGCTGCGCTCAGCCGTCGAGGAAGGCGGCGATCTCCGGCGAGGCTCGCAAGGTCGCCAGCTCCTCCGGCGTCGGCAAAGCAGGGCGGTCGCGGGCGGCGTCGACCAGGCAGAGGAAGCCGAGCGGCTCGTCGGGCGCGGCCCGGAACTGGTGCCAGGTCCAACCGGGGATGGTGACGAGGTCGAGCGGGCCGATCTCGCTCACCTCAGAGCCGACAAGGCAGCGCCCACGGCCGCGCACGATGACGACGCCGTGGACATGGCCGTGGCGCTCCAGCGTGGTATGGCCGCCAGGGCCGACCTCGAAATAGCGCAGCTCACCGGCGAGATCGGGCCGCGAGAACAGGATCTGGCGGGAGACGTCGCGGAACGGCGCATCGCCATCCTGCTTGTAGGCGAGGCGCTCGACGCCTTGCCAGCCGAAGCCGTCTTCGTGGCGGCGCAGCAATGTCTCGTCCTTGATGGCGTCAGACATGGGATTCTGCCCGGGCTTGCGCTTGCGAGTGGTGGTGGACCTGCGCGACGAACTCGGCCGTGGCTTCGCTCAGCCTGTCGCCTTCGGCGAGCAGGTTGCCGCCGATCAGCAGCATGACGTCGGGGCCGTAGAAGTCGAGCATCTCCGGCACGCGCGCCACGCTCATGCCGCCAGCTGGAACCGGGGCGCTCGCCGCTAGTCCCGGCTCGGGCGCGAGCGCAGCCTCGGCGATGCGCCGGCAGGTCTGCGCGGAATAGCCGAAGCGGCCGCCATGGTTGGGGAAGATCACCGCATCGACGCCGGCGAGCCGCCAGAGTTTGGTCAGGCAGGCCGGATCGATCCGCGCCGCGCCCGCCAGGCTCGGATGGGCGAAGAAGGCGATATCAGGATAGTCCCGGCGAAGCTGCTGGACATTGGCGAGGCCGAGGATCGCCGGCGCAACCATCGCGGTGTCGAGCCCTTCCTCCGTGACGATGCGCAACTGCTCGCGCACGGCGTCGAGGCTGCCTGAGAGGCTTGGCACGTAGCGGGTCGGATGACCCGTCTGCGCGACGGCGCGGCGCACCGCGGCGGCGCAGGCTGCGACGCGTCGCGGGAACGGGCTGTAGCGTTGTGTCGCCAGCCCGTGATCATCCTTGACGTAATCGATGCCACCGAGCGCGAAGGCTTCCGCCAGGTGCGCCAGCTCTTCCGCTGGCAGCCCTTGCGGCTTCAGGGCCGAGCAGGTCAGGGCCCGCGCTCCGGCGCCTACCCGTTTACGCAGGCCGTCGAGGCCGATCTGCGGACCGTCACCGAGCGCGGCCCGCAACTCCGGCGGCAGGGCGAAGTCGGCAAGCGTCAGATCATCGTGCAGCGAGGAGTTGCCGAACAGCATGTTGAGAAGCTGGCCGGCATCGTCGCCCACCGTCGTGGCGGAGAGCAGGACGCGGATCGCGTGCAGGCCGTTGCCCCTCGGCTCGACTGCGACGACGCGGCCGAGGATCTCGCCGAGAACGAAGGGATCGTCGACCGCTTCGGGCGGCATCTCGATGCTCTGCTCGACGGCGATCGCCCGGGCGCGCGCTTCGGCATCCTCAGGCGCGCCGCGCAGATGATAGGTGACTTCGATCCAGCTCATCGTCGATCCCGCCGAAGCAGGGCTCCGCCATTCCGTTCCCGCACCCTTATAGCGCCGCCGATGTGAGTGCACCTCAACGCAGCGCGAAGCCAAGCGCGGTCAGGGCGTCGCGGATGCGGTCGCGCCCGCCCAGGGATTGCGGGCCGGCGACGCGGGCGAGCGCCTGGCGCGACCACGGCACCTGCGGGATCTTCTGCTCGCTTTGGAAGTCCTGGATCGCGCCGTCATAGGCCGCGACCGGCTCCGGCGCGTAGCCGGCGCCGTATTGCTCGCGGTGGAGGACGAGAGCGGGCGAAAGCCGCGGCTTGATGCCGGTGACGACCTCGGGAGCGGGATAGCCGACGCAGAGGCCGAACACGGGGAACACCTTCGGCGGCAGCCCGAGCTCCCTGGCGACCCGTTCGGGATCGTTGCGCAGCGCGCCGATATAGACCGTGCCGAGGCCGAGGCTCTCGGCGGCCAGAACGGCGTTCTGCGCGGCGAGCGCCGCGTCGATGATGCCGACGAACAGGGTTTCGAGATAGTCGAGCGCGTCGACCGTGTGCTCATGAGCGGCTCCCAGTTCGCCCAGACGGCTGAGATCGGCGAGGAAGACCAGCAGGGTCGGGGCCTGCAGGATATGCTTCTGGTTGCCGGTGACCTCGGCGAGGCGCGCCTTGCGGGCGTGGTCGGAGACTGCGACCACGCTCCAGGTCTGCAGGTTCGAGGAGCTGGCGGCAGATTGCCCCGCCGCGACCAGCGTCTCGATCGTGCCTTCGGGCAGCGGATCGGGCTTGTAGGAGCGCACCGAGCGATGCGCCAGGATCTGCCCGATGACCTCGTTCCAGTGCGCCGGCTCCGGCTGGCCCTCGGCGCGATAGCGCGCAAGCAGCAGCGCTTGTGCGTCGTCTTCAGCCGAAACCTCCGAGAGCGCGGAACGAGGGGCGTCGGCGGTGTGCAAGGCAGCGGTCATTGTCGGGAACCCGTTCAGGAAGGCATGGGTCAGCGAGGACAACGGCATCAGCGCGCCATGCCCCAGCGCCGGATCGTCGTCCGCTCGATCGCCGCGAAGACGAGGTTCTCGACGGTGAGGCCGATCAGGATCACCAGGAGCAGGCCGGCGAAGACCTTGTCGGTATAGAGCTCGTTGCGGTTCTGGAAGATGTACCAGCCAAGGCCGCCGCGGCCCGAGGAGGCGCCGAAGACGAGCTCGGCGGCGATCAGCGTGCGCCAGGCGAAGGCCCAGCCGATCTTGAGGCCCGACAGGATCGCGGGCAGCGCCGCCGGCACCAGGATGCCGAAGACATAGCGCAGGCCCGTGAGCCCGTAATTGCGGCCGGCCATGCGCAGTGTGTCGGGCACGCCCTGGAAGCCGGCGAAGGTGTTGAGCGCGACGGGCCAGAGGACCGAATGAATCAGCACGAAGATCAGGCTGCCCGAACCGAGACCGAACCAGAGCAGCGCGAGCGGCAGCAGCGCGATCGCCGGCAGCGGGTTGAACATCGCAGTCAGCGTCGAGAGCAGATCGCGCCCGATCTGGGTCGAGATGGCGAGCGTCGTCAGCAGGAAGGCAAGCGCCAGACCTGCCACATAGCCCTGCGCCAGTACGACCAGCGAGAGCCGGGCGCGTTGGAGCAGTTCGCCACTCGCCAGCCCCTCGAACAGGGCCTGAACCGTGGCAAGAAAGGTGGGCAGCAGCAGATCGTTGTCCTGCCAGCGCGCCAGCGCCTCCCAGAGCAGGGCGAGGACGACGAGGATCAGGCCCTTGCGCAGCCAGCCCTGCCCGGCGAGCCGCTCGACCAGCGGACGGGGACGCTCGAGCGCCGTCGCGACGAAAGGCGGCAGCGGCTGGTCGTATTCCGGCCGGATCGGCGGCTGGGCGAGGCTCATGGCTTCGCCTCTACTGCACCGGCGTGTTCATGCTCGAACAGCCGCTCGTGCAGCCGCCGCACGGCCGCCTGGAATGGTGCCCCGCCGGTGCTGGCAAGATCGAATTCGTGGCTGTTGAACTCCGCCCGCAGCCGGCCGGGATGGGCCGAGAGCACCGCGACCCGGTTGCCGACGATCAGCGCCTCCTCGATCGAATGGGTGACGAAGAGCAGGGTGAAGCGGACCTCGTCCCAAAGCGCGAGCAATTCCTCCTGCATCCTGCGCCGGGTCAGCGCATCGAGCGCGGCGAAGGGCTCGTCCATCAGGAGGATGCTCGGCTGCATGGCGAGAGCGCGGGCGATCGCGACCCGCTGCTTCATGCCGCCGGAGAGCTGGTGCGGGTAGCTGTCGGCGAATTTGGCGAGACCGACCTTCTCGACATAATGGCGCGCCCGCTCTTCGGCCTCGCGGCGCGCCAGCGTGCGTGAGGCCGTGAGCGGGAAGGTGACGTTCTGCAACACGGTCTTCCAGGGCGGAAGTTGGTCGAACTCCTGGAAGACGACGATGCGGTCGGGGCCGGGCCCGCTGACCGGTCGGCCGCCGAGCCTGATCTCGCCTTCGACCGGGGCGATGAACCCGGCGACCGCCTTGAGCAGGGTCGACTTGCCGCAGCCGGACGGGCCGAGCAGCACGAAGCGGTCGGCCTCGTAGACATCGAAGCCGACCCGGTGCGTGGCGCGCACGATATGTTCGGCGGTGCGGTATTCGAGGCTGACGCCGTCGACCTGCAGGAGCGGCGCGGGCAGGGTGGACGAGACCTGCCCCGCCTCGGCCCGTGTGGCTGCGCGATGCGAAGGCAGCGGGCTGTCCTGCGGCCGTCTCTCGGCGACGAGCGTCATGCCGGCGCTCAGCTGCCCGCGGCGATGCGCGGATCGGTGAAGAAGTAATCCGACAGTGCCTTGGGCTCGTTCTTGATCGCGCCGACGCGGTGCAGGAACTGGCCGAGGCCGAGCGTGTTCTGCGGCTCGACCTTGAAGGTCACCTCCGGGTTCTTGATGACCTGGAGTAGGAGCCTGCGGTCGCCCTTGCCGCCATTCGCCTTGAGATAGATGTCGGCGGCCTCATCGGGGTTGGCGGCGATGAATTTTGCGGCTTCGTCGAGCGCATCGAGGAAGGCACGATAGGTCTTCGGCGCGTCCTTGTAGAATTTCTCGGTGCCATAAAGCACGGTCGAGGAAGCCGGCCCGCCCTGGACCTCGTAGGAATTCAGCACGATGCGGGCTTTCGGGCTCTCGGCCAGTTCCTGCTCCTGGAAGGGCGGGTTGCCGAAATGGCCGGTGATCTCGGTGCCGCCCTTGATGATCGCGGCGGCGGCTTCTGGATGGGGCAGGGCGACGCTGATCTTGTCGAGCCGGTCGAATTCCTTGTCGCCCCAGAGCTTCGCCGAGGCCCACTGCAGGACGCGCGACTGCACGGAGACGCCGACGGCGGGCAGGGCGATCCTGTCCTTGCCGGTGAAGTCGGCGATCGTCTTCACATTCGGGTTGTTGGTGACGAGGTAGTAGGGGAAGTTGCCGAGCGAGGCGACGCCCTTGACGTTCTGCTTGCCCCTGGTGCGGTCCCAGAGCGTGAACAGCGGGCCGACACCGGCACCAGCGATCTCGATCGAGTTCGAGAGCAGGGCATCGTTGACTGCCGCGCCGCCGGAGAGCTGCAGGAACTCGACCTTGATGTCGACGCCGGCGGCCTTGCCGTGCTTCTCGATCAGCTTCTGCTCGGCAGCGACATCGAGCAGCAGGTAGACGACGCCGAACTGCTTGGCGATGCGCAACTGGCCCTCCGCGGCGGAAGCCGCGCCGGCGATACCGAACGACAGCGCCGTGCCGACCATCAGTGCGGCCGCCTGTCGGCGCGACAAGAAGTTGTTCCAAATCGCCATCTCGAACTCCTGAAAACGCTGCGGCGGCCCGTGCCCCAGACCGCGCCGAGCCATGCCGAAACTTGCGGCTCGACGGCGCAAGCGTCAACGAGAATGTTCTTTTTAAAGAACAGATGGCGAGGGTTGTTTATTGCTCTGAGCGCAGTGGCCGAGGAAGATTTATCCTCTTGGCCAACAAATCCACGCCTCTCCAATTGAAGGCGAGGGTCCAGGGGCGGTTTGCGGGTGTATCGTTCTCTTTAAGAAACGTTCACTGGGAACCCTGTGGTGCCATGAAAGCGGCGAAGTAGGCGGCTAGCGCCGCGTGGTCATCGAGCGGCAGGATATTGGCGACGTACTGATCGGGCCGCACGATCACCAGGCAGCCGCGCTCGCGATCGATGCCGCGGGCATCGAAGATGTCCTGACCGCTGCGAAGGTCGGGGCAGAACACCTTCTCGTAGTCGACGAGCCCGAGCCGACCCTTGCGGGGCAGGAGCAGGCTCGGCAGCGTCTCCACGGCGACATCGCGGTGGGCCTGTTGGAGGATGGCGCGAAGGTCGATGACCGCATCGATGTCGTCGCCCGGCCGCGTGTGCCGGCGCAGGGGCGAGGAGGGCGCGTCCGCCAGGAAGTCGCAAAGCGCCCGCAGGCGAGACGTTACCGAGGACGGATCGGCCCTGTCGGCGAAGGCGAACAGGCGCCAGCGGCCGTCGGCCTGCGCGACATGGCCGAGCTCGACCGGCTTGGCGTCGCCGAGGCGGATCACCGGAGCTGAATGGAAACGTGCGCCGATCGGTAATCCTGTTGCCAGGCCGGCATGGGTCGCCTGGCCGGTCAGGGTCGAGGGCGCATAGCGGGTTGCGGTTCCCGCGGTGTAGCGACCGTGCCTGACGAAGTAGGCCTCGACCTCCTTGGGATCGACGCCCTCGCCAGTGGCCGAGGTCTTCAGGGGCGCGCTCAGCATCTTCGCCCATTCGCGATCGAAATCGATCAGTTCCTTGGCGATCGCCTGCCGTTCGGCCGAATAGCTGTGCAGCAGCTGTGGCGGGGATTGCCCGCGCAGGACCGCAGCCAGCTTCCAGCCCAGGTTGAACGCATCCTGCATCGAGACGTTCATGCCCTGGCCAGCTTTCGGACTGTGGGTATGGCAGGCATCGCCGGCGATGAAGACGGCGGGCAGGCGCTGCCCGACCTCGTCGGCCGGCACGTCGTCGAACTTGTCACAGAGGCGCTGGCCGATCTCATAGACCGACCACCAGGCGACCTCTTTCACCTCGAACGAGTGGGGTCGCAGGATGCGCTGCGCCGCGGCGATCAGATGCTCCACGCCGATGTTGCGGCTCGCGACCCGCTCGTTCTCGCTGAGCTTGTCGAGCTCGACATAGATACGGATCAGATAGCCGCCCTCGCGGGGAATGATGATGATCGTGCCTTCGCCAGCGGACTGGATCAGCGCCTTCAGCCGAACATCCGGGAAATCGGTGACGGCAAGCACGTCCATGACGCCCCAGGCCTGCTGGGCTGAATCGCCATGCAGGTTACGCCCGATCGACTTGCGCACAGCACTGCGGGCGCCGTCGCAGCCGACGACATAGCGCGCCCTGACAGTCTCGACCTCTCCCTCATATGCGGGATGGAGGCGCTCCAGTTGCACCGTCACCGGGTGCGATGACGCGCTGCAGTCGGCATTGCGGGCGGTGTCGATCTGCAGATCGAGCAGGCGCCTGGAATAGTCCGGCTCCAGCCGGCTAGGGGAGCGCCGCATCACGTCGAGGAAGAAGTCATGCACCCGCGCCTGGTTCAGGATCACATGCGGGAACTCGGAGAGCCCATCCTCGACATCCTGGATGCGACCGCTGCGGACGATTGTCTCAGGCTGGTTCGCGTCGGGTTTCCAGAACACCGTCTCGTTGACCCAGTAGCTCTCCTTGAGCACCCGCTCGGAGAAGCCGAAGGCATCGAACATCTCGATGGTGCGACAGGCGATACCATCAGCCTGGCCGAGCTCCAGAGGTCCGGGTTTCTGCTCGACGATCCGCGTCTTGATCTCGGGAAAGGCCGCCAGTTGCGCCGCCAGCGTCAGGCCCGCGGGGCCGCAGCCGACGATGAGGACATCGACCTCGCTCGGCAGGGAGGCGCTGGCCGAGGACGCCGGGAGATCGGAAGCAGGCTCGGAAACGGCGGGATCGCCGGTCCGAAAGCCGTTGAGATGAAACTGCATGGAGGCCCCCTTCAACGAGGCGGAATGATCGAGGCGTTTGCGTTGGCCTAACGCGGTCAGCGCCGGCGGGCGTGGGCCTGTTCGAGCCACATCTCCCAGGGCCGATGGACCTGCGCCTCGATGCTGGCGACGCAGGCGCGGCTTTCGCCCTCGGTGAGATAGGTGACGTCGCCGAGCTGCATCGCCTGGAGCTGATAGCGCGCGTTGAGCTCGGCATAGACGGCCCGGTAGACCGCCTGCTTGATCGAGCCGCCGACGACGGTCGAGCCATGGCCGCGCATCAGGACGATGTCATGCCCGTCGAAATGCTCGGCGAGGGCGCGGCCGAGATGATTGTTGCTGATCAAGAGATCGGTCGCGTCGCCGCCGGCCTCGCGGATCTCGAAGACAGGCGCGCCCTGGCCGACGAAGCCCGCCATATGGAACATCGCCCGGAGCCGGGTGCCCTTGACGACGCTGAGGGGCACGATCGAGTGCGAGTGGCTGTGAACCACAGCCATCACGTCCGGGCGCTTGCGGAAGATCTCGGCGTGGATGAAGCGTTCGAGATAGACCTTGCGGCCGTTGGCGTTCACCGCCTCGCCATCGAGCGTGAACTCGACGATGTCTTCGGCCTCGACCCGGCTCGGCGCCATGTTGCGGGCGAGCAGGAAGCGGTCGGGCCGGCCGTCATGGCGCACGCTGATATGGCCGAACGCATCGACGACGCCCTGATCGAACAGGATGTGATTGGCCGCGACGAGGTCCGCAACGATCTCCGGTGACGGCGCGATCGAGGCGGTGGCGGTATCGGCCACGTCGACGGCGATGGGGTGGTTGCCATGGTCGGAAGTGCACATAGGTCGGTCTCTCCGAAATCGCCTTGATCGAAGCGTTCTACAGGCCAGCCAATGCCGGTGCAGCAGTCGGTTTGCCGTGCCAGCGCAGACAATCAGAAGAGATCGATGAGGGGGCGAAGGCATTGCGGCAGCGCGGATTCCCGAAGCCGGAAATCGCCGGGCCATCCTCCCATCTGCTCGATCTCTAATAGATCGTCCGTATACTGATTAACAGGATACGCGCAGATTTTGAGCTGTCAACCGGGCCGGGGCTTCGGGTGTCGTGGCGCACTGCAGGGCGGGGCCGAGGGCGCGAATGGATGATCGAGATACGCCGTCGCTCCGGGCCGTGGGGTTGGGCTCAGTTTGACCGCTTACGGAATGAAAGCATACGATCTATAGCGGAAGCTCGCCGATCTGGCTGGGTAATATTCACCTCGGCCGGCTGACAAACAATCTGCGGTTCTGACATTCAGGCGGCGAGACCTGCTGCTGTTTCACCAAAGCAAAGTGATGATGCCGATGGACGATATCTATCATATGCCCGGCCATCTCATTCGGCGTGCGCAGCAGATCGCCGTCTCGATCTTCCTCGAGGAATGTGCGCCGGTCGACCTCACGCCCGTCCAGTATGCGGCGCTGGTCACGGTCCGCGAGAATCCCGGCATCGACGCGACCCGCCTGTCGGCTCTCGTCGCTTTCGACCGCTCGACGCTCGGCAATGTCCTGGAGCGGATGGAGGCGAAGGAGCTGATCTTGCGCTCGGGCAGCAAGGACGACAAGCGCATCAAGGTGCTGCATCTCTCGCCCAAGGGCGAGCGCGTCCTGCAGGAGGCCGAGCCGCTGGCGCAGCGGGCCCAGGAGCGCATCCTCGCCCCGCTCGTGCCCGAGGATCGCGAGGCCTTCATGCGGATGCTCGCGCAGTTGGTCGAGCTCAACAACGACGCCTCGCGCGTGCCGCTGCGACTGGCTGCTGTGCGTTCCTCCGACGCGGCCTGACGGCCCGGCGTTTCCCGACATCGAGATCGCGGTCAGGGCAGTTTCACGAGCTTTGATGTCTCGGGGTTCGTGAGCATGCGGTTTGACAGGTTCAAGATGTGGTGCATACTGATAATGAGTATGCGTTCTTATCTCGTGAGCTGATCGGCTGGAGCCGCCAGCGCCTGTCGTTGGCGGGCCCGCTCCACGACGAGATCGGGATCGCAGACGGCCCTTTCGACGTGACTCGAGAACCGCCGGCAAGGCGGCCATAGCTGGAGGAAATCCTGGTGATCATCACACGACGTGTCGCCTTGATGGGGCTCGCCGCCAGCGCGCTCGCCCCCAGCACCACCTTTGCTCAACGCAAGATCGTAAGGCTCGTCGTGCCCGCTGCTGCGGGCGGCGCGATCGACGTCATCGGGCGTCTCTATGCCCAGCGTATCGCTCCCGCGCTCGACGAATCTTGGGTTGTCGAGAACAAGGCCGGCGCCAGCAATACGCTCGGCGCCGCCGACGTCGCGAGGTCCGCGCCCGACGGCACGACCTATCTAACCAATGCCGACATCCACATCATGGCGAAGCACGTGATGCGCAGTGTGTCCTACGATCCGCTGAGCGATTTCACGCCGATCTCGCGCTTTGCGACTTCGCCGATGGTGCTGATCGGCTCGACCAAGACTCCCGCGACCATGCCGGCGCTGATCGCCGACATGAAGGCCAAGCCCGCCGAGTACACCTTCGCTAATTCAGCGCTGGGCAGCATGGGCCACCTCGCCACCGAGAGCTTCAAGCGCCGCACCGGCACGAGCGCGGAACTGGTCAATTATCGCGGTACGGCCCCGGCGATCACCGACGTGGTTGCCGCCCAGGTCCCGCTGATGGTCGCCCCGCTTGGCTCGGCGCTGTCGTTCATCGCCGACGGGAAAGTCCGCGCCTTCGCGATCATGGGCGCGCAGCGCAGCAAGCTCCTGCCGAACGTGCCGACCGCCGGCGAGCTCGGCCTGGCGGATATCGACTTCACGCTCTGGTACGGCCTGTGGGGGCCGAAGGGCCTGCAGGCCGAGACGGTGCAGCGCGTCAATGCGGCGGTGCAGGCGGCCTCGAAGGATCGCGAGATCGTCGAGAAGCTGACAGCACTCGGCGCCGAAGCCGTGACTGAGGACGCCGCAAGTTTCGCGAAGTTCATCGAGGCCGAGACCCAGCGCGCCAATCGCGTGGTCGAGGAGGCCGGCATCAAGCCGGGCTAGCGGGCAAACGCTTTCGCCAGAGCGTCGGCGTTCTTCGTCAGCAGCCCGAGATCCGAGCCGACGGCGACGAAGCGATAGCCCCACTCGATATAGCGACGGGCATCGGTCTCGGACGGGGTCAGGATCCCGGCCGGCTTGCCGAGCGCCGTTAAACGCTCGACCGCATCCTTGATCGCGGCCTGCACCTCGGGATGGCCGGGATTGCCGATATGGCCGAGCGAGGCCGAGAGATCGGCCGGGCCGATGAAGACGCCATCGACGCCGTCGACCGAGGCGATCGCTTCGAGTTGGCTCAAGGCTTCGCCGGTCTCGACCTGCACGAGGACGCAGATCTCGGCATCGGCGCGCTTGAGATAATCCGGCACGCGGCCATAGCGGCTGCCGCGGCCGCTCACGGTGATGCCGCGGATGCCGGCCGGCGGATAGCGGCAGGCGGCGACAGCCTTGGCGGCTTCCTCGGCATTCTGGACGAAGGGCACGAGCACAGCCTGCGTGCCGATATCGAGCAGGCGCTTCAGCAGCACCGGATCGTTCCAGGCCGGGCGCACGATCGGCGTCGCGGTGCCGGCCTGCATGGCCTGAAGCTGGGCGAGCACGGCCGGCGGCTCGTTCGGCGAGTGCTCGGTGTCGACCAGGATCCAGTCGAAGCCGCTATGGCCGATGATCTCGGCGGCGATCGGACTGCACAGGCTGCTCCACAACCCGATCTGGAGTTCGCCGCGGGCAAGAGCGGCCTTGAAGGCGTTGGGAGGCAGGTCCACGGCGTTTCCTCTCAGACGAACTGCACGGAGACGCTACCGAGCGGCCCGAAATCGGCGTGCAACGTATCGCCTTAGCCGCCCAGCCCAGCCGTGTGAAGGAGCCAGGCAGCATCAGGTCGCCGGGCTGCTGTGGCTCTGCGCCACGTCAGCCTTGCGCGGGCTGCTTGCTAGGTTTGCCACCTCTCAGCGATGCGATGACGGTCCAGCCGATGATGCCGATCGTGATCGCGGCGAGGACGGCGGCGATCGGTCGGTCGACCAGGCCGATCAGTCTGCCGTCGGACTTGATCATCGAGTTGATGAAATACTCTTCCAGCAGCGGTCCGAGCACGACGCCGAGGATCACCGGCGCCACCGGAAAATCGTTCTCCTCGAGTATGAAAGCGAGCACGCCGAAGGCGAGCATGACGCCGACGTCGAACAGCGAATTGTTGATCGCGTAGGAGCCGACGATGGCGAAGAGCAGGATGATCGGCATCAGCACGCGCCGCGGCACGGAGAGGACGCGCGTGGCGATCTTGATGATCGCCCAGCCGAGCGGCAGCATCAGCAGGTTGGCGATGACAAAGACCAGGAAGACCGCATAGACGTTCTCGGGGTTGTTGACGAAGATCGTCGGCCCCGGCGCCATGTTCTTCATCATCAGCACGCCGATGGCGATCGCCGTGATCGAGTCGCCGGGGATGCCGAAGACCAGAGCCGGGATCCAGGCGCCGGCCAGCGAGGAGTTATTGGAGGCGCCGGCCTCGATCAGGCCCTCGGGATGGCCGGTGCCGAACTTTTCCGGCGTTTTCGAGAAGCGCTTGCTCATCGCATAGGACATCCAGGCGGCCATGTCGGCGCCGCTGCCCGGCTGGATGCCGATGATGGTGCCGAGCGCGCTGCCGCGGATGAGCTGCCAGGGGTATTGCTTGGTCAGGCGCCACATATTGGCGAAGATCGGCCCGATCTTCGTGACCACGGCATGCGGGGCGCTGCCGTCAGAGACCATGTGCCGCATCACCTCCGAGCAGGCGAACATGCCGACCATCATCGGGATCAGCGAGACACCGCCGAGCATCTCGGTCGAGTCCATGGTGAAGCGCGGCTGGCCGGCCGGGTTGTTCATGCCGATCATCGCGATCAGCAGGCCGATCAGCAGCGAGATGCAGGCCTTGAGCGGCGTCGAGGAGCCGATGAAGACGGCGCCGCCGAGCCCGAGCATGACGATCCAGAAGAACTCGACCGAGCCGAAGCCGAGCGCGAAATCGGCGATGGCCGGCGAGGCCACCATCATCACCGCCGTGCCGAACAGGCCGCCGAGCACCGAGAACCACAGGCCGATGCCGAGCGCCAGCTCGGGCCTGCCCTGCAGCGTCATCTGGTAGGAATCATCGACATAAGCGGCCGAGGCCGGCGTGCCCGGGATGCGCAGCAGGCAACCCGGAATATCGCCGGAGAAGATCGCCATGGTCGAAGTGGTGACGATCGCGGCGATCGCCGGCACCGGCGGCATGAAGAAGGTCAGCGGTACCAGCAGCGCGGTGGCCATCGTCGCCGAGAGGCCGGGGATGCAGCCGACGACGAGGCCGTAGATCGCCGAGGCGGTGATGACGAAGAGCACATAGGGATCGAGAACCATCCCCAGCGCGGTGACATAGGCGTCGAGCATGGCGGCTTACCAGCGCAAAGGTTCGAGCGGTCCCCAGGGCAATTGCACGCTGAGGGCGAGATAGAAGATCGAGTGGATGACGAGCGCGGCCACGAGCGACAGCCCGACGGCCTGCAACGGCCTGGTGCCACCCGCGAGGAAGAGGACGGTGAGGATCAGCGTCGCGCAGATCAGGAAGCCGAGCGTCTCGGCGAAGAGCATGTAGAAGATCACGGCTGCCGGAACGAGCAGCAGGCGCGCGAGCGCACTACCGCTGCGGGCCCAGTCCGCAAGGCCGACCAATGGGCCGGCTTGCGTCGTGCGGGCACCATTGACCGCGAGGATCGCGGCGCAGAGCGCCAGCAGCCCAGACAGGATCAGCGGGAAGGCCGAGGGGCCGAGGGGCTGCTGCGAGGGGTTCGGCAGGTTCCAGGAGGCGAACGCGACCAGGCCCGACAGGGCAAGGAAGACGAGGCCTCCGAAGAGATCGTTGAACTTCATGACTGGGATCCGCTGATCTTGCCCGGTGTTACATCGTCTTTCCGGGGCAGGCCGAAGGCCTGAGCCCGGAATCCATGAACACGGCAGATATCCAGTAAGCGCTGAGCAGGAGGCGCTTTTCCTGCTTGCGTCGCGGTTATGGGTTCCGGGCTCTTCGCGGCGCGAAGCCCCGGAATGACGATGTGGCTGCTACTGGCGCAGGCGCAGGCCGAGCGCGCCCATGATCTCGCCATTGCTCTTGTGCTGCGTGGCGAGGAAGGTGCCGAAGGCCGGGCCCTTGGCGAAGGCGTAGCCGA
Organism: Allobosea sp. LjRoot90; assembly: GCF_964254315.1. Taxonomy (NCBI): domain Bacteria; kingdom Pseudomonadati; phylum Pseudomonadota; class Alphaproteobacteria; order Hyphomicrobiales; family Alloboseaceae; genus Allobosea; species Allobosea sp. LjRoot90. The sequence goes on along the minus strand of NZ_CAXUTF020000003.1, from coordinate 568,204 downwards.
AGCCGCGTTCGGCGAGGAAGGACTTGTAGGCCTCGGAGTTCGCGACCTTCTCCGTCGCTTCGACGAGGCGGGCCGTCACGTCAGCCGGTAGGCCGGCCGGGGCGGCGAGGCCGCGCCAGGTGCCGCCCTCATAATCCTTGCCGATCGCGTCCTTGACCGTCGGCACAGCCGGGAAGGCGCCGATCTTCTCCTTTGACATCACCGCCAGCGACTTGACGCGGCCGGCATCGAACATCGGCTTGCCCTCGGGCAGGGAAGAAGGGACGATCTGGACGCCACCGGAGGCCAGTTCCTGGAAGCCGGGCGCCGCGCCCTGGCTCGGTACGACGACGACCGCCTTGGGATCGATGCCTTCGAGCTGCATCAGGCCGGCGAAGGCGAGATGATAGGCGGCGCCCGCGCCCATGCCGGAGAGCTTGTACTTGCCGGCCGGCTGTTTCTTGATGTCGTCGAGTGCCGCGCGCAGATCGGCCCAGGGCGAGTTCGCCGCGACATTGAAGGCGGCCGAGTCGAAATTCACCAGCGCGATCGGCGTCAGCTTCTCATAGGTGAAGGGCGCGGTGTTCGACCAATAGAAGGTCGTCACCTCGGCCGTCGCGAGACCGATCGTGTAGCCGTCCGGCTTGGCGTTGACGATCTCGGTATGGCCGACCACGCCGCCGCCGCCGGTCCGGTTGACGACGTTGACCGGCTTGCCGAGTTCCTTCTCCAGCCCGGCGGCGAGGATGCGCGCGACCGCATCGGTGCCGCCGCCGGCGGCCCAGGGCACGACCAGGGTGATCGGCCGCTCAGGCCAGGCGGCGAAGGCGGGCAGCGACACCGCAGCGACGGCGGCAGCGAGTAGCAGCTTTGCGAATTTCATGGCGTTTCTCCCTGTTTGGTTTTTTGGGTCGGGTTGGTTCCACTCGCGAGAGCGAGGCTGGAAAGCATGTGGTCGCGCGTGTAGCCAAGCACCTGCCGCATTGCCTGGCGGGCCCGCTCGGCGTCGCCTTCGGCGATCGCATCGACGACCGCGGCATGGTTGGCGAGGTTGCCGGCGAAGACGTCGACGGTGAAATCGAACATCGCGCTGAGGATCGTATCGATCGCGCCGCGGAAGCTGCGCAGGATCGGGTTGTTGGTGGCGTCGAGGATCGCAAGGTGGAAGCGCTTGTCGGCAGCGATGGCGGCTTGCGGATCGTCTTGGTCAGCCTCCATGGCGGCCAGCGCCGCGCGGATGCTGGCGAGGTCCGCGGGCGTAGCGCGGATCGCCGCCAGCGCCGCGGCTTCCGGCTCGATGATCTCGCGCGTCTCCTCCAAAGCGAGCAGCAGGTCGCGGTCGAGCCCGTCCTCGCTGCGCATCCAGCCGAGCACTTCGCGGTCGAGCAACGTCCAGTCGTGCTGGGCGCGCACCTGCGTGCCGTGGCGCGGGCGCACGGTGAGCAGGCCCTTGGCGACGAGGGTCTTCACGGCCTCGCGGACGACACTGCGGCCAACGCCATAGCGCTCGGCCAGCTCAGGCTCGGCCGGTAGCACGGTTCCCGACGCGATCTCGCCACGCACGATCGCGGCCCCGAGTGCCGCGACCATCGCGCCGATCTTTCCGGGCTTGCTGCCACGCTGCATGCCGCTGTTCCCTCCCGTGGCGAGAAACTGTCACGACCGGGACTTGCGCGCAAGCATTCATCTGATGTTTAACATCTGACTATTGAAGCGAGGCGTGATCATGACCACACAGACCGCATTCACCGGCATCCACGCGATCCTCTACGCGCTGTTCGATGCGCAGGAGCGGCTCGACCGAGAGGCGATGCGGCGGCAGGTCGAGATCTGCCTGGAACACGGTGCCCATGGCATCGCCGCGCTCGGCCTAGCGACGGAGGTCTCCAAGCTGACCGTGCCCGAACGGCGGACGGTGATGGAATGGACCTCGGAGGATGTCGGGGGCGTGAAGCCGCTCGGCTTCACGATCTACGGCACCTCGGTCGGCGAGCAGATCGAACTGGTCAAGGCGGCCGAGGCGGCGAAGGCCGACTGGGTCATCCTGCAGCCGCCTATGGTCGGCAGTTTCGCGGCGGGCGAATATATCCGCTTCTTCGGCCGGGTCGCCGATGCCACGCACCTGCCCGTCGCGATCCAGAACGCGCCCGCCTATATGGGCCGCGGCCTGTCGGCGGAGGATATCCGCAGCCTCGTCGCCCAGCATCCCAACATCAAGCTGGTGAAGGGTGAGGGGCCGGCGACCGAGATCCGGCAATTGATCGAGACGACCGAAGGCCGGCTGCCGGTGATGAACGGCCGCGGCGGGCTCGAGCTGATCGAGAACCTGCGCGCCGGCTGCGTCGGGATGATCCTCGCCCCCGAGATCATCGATTTCACGACCAGGGCCTATGATGCCTTCGTCGCCGGCAATGAGGCCGAGGCCGAGCGCATCTATCGCGACATCCTGCCTGTCATCGTGTTCATGATGCAGTCGCTGGAGAGCCTGATCTGCTATGGCAAGCGCATCTTCGGGGCGCGGGCCGGTATCGCGATCCATGACCGTGCGCCCGCCATGCGACCGACGACCTTCGGCGAGGACCTTGTTCGCCAGCATGTCGGGAAGCTCGGTGTCTTCCCCGGAACGCTGGCAGCCGGTCGCGGTTGAAGACCGGCCGTCGCTCCGCTCAATCGGCAGGGGCGGCCGGTGTGTCGCTGCCGATGCCGACCATGGCCTGCTCGAGCTCGGCGAGCAGGCTCTGCAGCTCGGCCAGCTTGTCCGCGCCGAAGCGCTGGCTGATCTCGCGATAGATTGCTTCCGACACCGGTGTCACCGTGTCGATGAGGGCGGTGCCGGCGGGGCTGAGCGAGATCATCCAGCGGCGCAGATCGGCAGGGTCGGCCGTCCGGAGAATCAGGCCGCGCTGGTCGAGATCCGCCAGGATCCGCGACAGGCTGGGGCCGAGCAGGAATGTCGCCCGCGCGAGCTCCGCCACCTCCATCTGCGGCATGGTGCTCAGCGCCCGCAGCACGCGCCATTGCTGCTCGGTCACGCCGAACTCGCGCAGGGATTTGCGGAAATGCCGCATCACCGATTCCCGCGCGCGCAGCAGCGACATCGGCAGCGATTTGGAGAAATGGCGCAGCCTTAGCCTGGTCGCAGCGGGACCCGTGGCGCCCATGGTCTTCGAATCGTCGGTCAAACCTTGAAACCCATCTGAGATTTGCGCCACCCTAGCTGAGGTGGCGGCCCGAGCCAAACGTGCTTGCGACAATAAATTTAACATGTTATCTAATTTGGACACGGAGGAGCAACGTGCCCCATATCGTCATCGAATATACCGCCAACCTCGAAGGCGAGGTTCGCCCGATGCGATTGGTTGAGGCGCTGCACGCCGCTGCCCTGGAGACCGGTGTCTTCCCACTGGCTGGTTTGCGGACCCGCGCAGCGCGGCGGGAGCACTATCTGGTGGCCGACGGTGATCCTGAAAACGCCTTCATCGCCGTCGTGGTGCGGATCGGCGAGGGGCGCGATGCCGCGACCCGCCGGCGCGTCGCCGAGGCGCTGATGGCGGTGCTCGAACGCGAAACCGCCGAGACGTTCGAGCGCCGTGGTCTCGCGCTCAGTCTCGATGTCTCCGAGATCGACGGGACCGCGTCGCTGAAGACCAACAACCTGCACGAGCGCCTGAAAGCGAGGGCGAAGCCATGACCGCAACCGATACGAAGCTGACCGCGAACCTCGCCAGGGCGCGCAAGGCGATGGAGCGCTTCACGGCTGGCACCGTGCCGCATTTGATCGCAGGCGAGGCTGTGGCCTCTGCCTCGGGCGCGACCTTCGATACGCTCGACCCGACAACGAACGAACGCCAGGCAATCGTCGCCGCCGGCGACAAGGCCGAGATCGATCGGGCCGCTAAAGCGGCGCGCAAGGCGTTCCCGGCCTGGAAGAAGGCCTCCGGCGCCAAGCGCCGCGCCGTGCTGCATGCGATCGCCGATGCGATCGAGGCGCGGGCCGAGGAGATCGCCCTGGTCGAGAGCAGCGATACTGGCCAGGCGATCCGCTTCATGTCGAACGCGGCGCTGCGCGGGGCCGAGAATTTTCGCTTCTATGCCGACCGGGCGCCGGAAGCCGGCAACGGCCTGTCGCTGCCGGACGAGGGGCACATCAACTACACGCTGCGCCAACCGATCGGCCCCGTGGGCGTGATCACGCCCTGGAACACGCCGTTCATGCTCTCGACCTGGAAGATCGCACCGGCGCTCGCCGCCGGCTGCACGGTCGTCCACAAGCCGGCCGAATGGTCGCCTCTGTCGGCCACGCTGCTCGGTGAGATCATGGACGAGACGATCCGCAAGCACGGCTTTCCGGTAGGCGTGGTCAACGTCGTCCACGGCCTCGGCGAGAGCGCCGGCAAGGCGCTGACCGAGCATCCGGACATCAAGGCAGTGGCCTTCGTCGGCGAGACGACGACCGGGCAGCACATCATGCGCCAAGGCGCGGACACGCTGAAGCGCGTTCATTTCGAGCTCGGCGGCAAGAACCCGGTGATCGTGTTCGAGGATGCCGATCTCGACCGTGCCCTCGATGCGGTGCTGTTCATGATCTACTCGCTCAATGGCGAACGCTGCACCTCGTCGTCGCGCGCGCTGGTCCAGCGTTCGATCTATGATGCTTTCTCCGCCAAGGTCGCGGAGCGGGTGAAGCGCCTGCGCGTCGGTCATCCGCTCGATCCGGCGACCGAGATCGGGCCGCTGATCCATCCGCGCCATGCCGAGAAGGTGCTGTCCTATCCCGCTCTGGCGAGGGATGAGGGCGCCCGTGTCGCCTGTGGTGGCGGGCGGGCGCTGGACGGCGCCGGCAACTATGTCGAGCCGACGCTCTATCTTAATGCCAGCAATGGCATGCGGATCGCGCAGGAGGAGATCTTCGGGCCGGTGCTGACGATGATCCCGTTCGAGGACGAGGCCGACGCGATCGCGATCGCCAACGACGTCCAGTACGGGCTGGCGGGCTATATCTGGACTCGCGATGTCGGCCGCGCCCACCGCGTCGCGCGCGACCTCGACGCCGGGATGATCTGGGTCAATTCGGAGAATGTCCGCCATTTGCCGACGCCGTTCGGCGGGGTGAAGTCATCCGGCATCGGGCGGGATGGCGGCGACTATTCCTTCGATTTCTACATGGAGACCAAGAACGTCGCCGTGGCCTTCGATACCCACCAGGTGCCGCGGCTGGGAATCTGACGCTGCGGCCAAGAAGACAGCAAAGAACGATATCGAGGAGGAACCATGCCCGTCCCGTCCAGCGTCCTCAATCCGTCCTTCCATATCGTGCGCCTGAACCACGTCGTGCTGACGGTCCGTGACCTCGTCGCTGCGAAGGCGTTCTGGGGCGACACGCTCGGTCTGCAGCTCACGCAGGAGACGCCGGAACGGCTCTACTTCCGGGCCATGGAAGAGCGCGGCCACCACTGTATCGTCCTGGAGAAGGGAGCCGAGCCCGCCGCCCGCCATCTCGGCTTCAAGGTCTTCTCGGAGGAGGACCTCGACAAGGCCCAGCACTTCTTCCGTGCCAAAGGCCTGAAGGCCGAGTTCGTCGAGGAACCCTATCAAGGGCGAACCTTGCGCACCACCGATCCGCTTGGCGTGCCGCTGGAATTCTACTTCCGCATGGACAAGCTGCCGTCGGTTCACCAGAAATACGCGCTCTACAAAGGGGTGAAACCCCTGCGCATCGACCATTTCAACTGCTTCTCGGACGATGTCGACGCTTCGGTCGCGTTCTACAACGAGATCGGCTTCCGGGTGACTGAATACACCGAGAACGAGGACTGCACCCGGCTTTGGGCCGCCTGGATGCATCGCAAGGGCGGTGTCCACGACATGGCCTTCACCCATGGCGTGGGGCCGCGCCTGCATCATGTTGCCTTCTGGGTGCCGACGCCGCTCAACATCATCGACCTGCTCGATCTGATGGCAACCACCGGCTATGTCGGCAATATCGAGCGCGGTCCGGGGCGCCACGGCATCTCCAACGCCTTCTTCCTCTATATCCGCGACCCCGACGGACACCGCATCGAGATCTATTGCTCGGATTATCAGACGATCGATCCCGATCACGAGCCGATCCGCTGGGATCTGCGCGATCCGCAGCGCCAGACGCTGTGGGGCGCCCCCGCGCCAAAGAGCTGGTTCGAGGAAGGCACCGCCTTCGAGGGTACGCCTGTGCGCCAGCCGGCCTACGCAGCGTCTCCGATCATCGCGGCCTGAGGTCCCCAAGGGCGCAGGGAGCCCTTCGGTCGACCTTGCGCTATCGCTTAGGCGATAGCCCGCAGCGGCAGCTCCGTCGTCGTCTTGATCGATTTCAGCACCACGCCGGTCCGCAGGGAGGCAAGGCCGCCGGTGACGGCGATCAGCCGGTCGATGAAGTCGCTGAGATGGGGCAAGTCGCGCGCCACGATCTTGAGGATCATGTCGGCATCGCCGGTCTGCGCATGGCACTCCAGTACCTCCGGCGACTCCAGCAGGAATTGCTGCAGCGAGGCGTTCTGCGCGGCATCGTGCGCCCGCAGGCTGAGCAGCGAATGGGCCATGACCTGCAGGCCGAGCGCCGCCGGGTTGAGCAGGCAGACGACCTTCTCGATATAGCCGTGCTTGCGCAGCCGCTCGATGCGGCGGGCGCATTGGCTCGGCGACAGGTGGACGCTCTCGGCAAGCTCAACATGGGCGGCGTCGCCCTTGCGCTGGAGCGCGGAGAGCAGCTTCACGTCATAAGCGTCGAGCATGTGCGATATCCCCGCGGCGAGCATTGTGCGGCTTTCGCGCACGGAATACTCCATTTGCGCTGGAAGCTAGCATCGACGGCTCGCTCCATCATCTGGAAAGCGCGGACATTGCGTCTGGCGCGCGCTACGCTCACTGAAATCGGGAGACCACCATGTTCGAGAGCCTGCAGCCGAAGCCGGCAGACGCGATCCTCGCCCTGATTTCAGCGTTCAAGGCGGATCAGCGGACGGGCAAAATCGATCTCGGCGTCGGCGTCTATCGCGACGAGCAGGGCCGCACGCCGGTGTTCTCCGCGGTCAAGCAGGCGGAGCGCATCCTGCTCGATGAGCAGCCGAGCAAGTCCTATCTCGGCATCGAGGGCGACCCGGTCTTCGTCGACCTGCTGAGGCCGATCGTCTTCGGGGCGCGAATTCCGCAGGACGATATCGTCGGCTTCCAGACTCCGGGCGGCAGTGGCGCGCTGCGGCTGGGCGCCGATCTGATCGCCGCCGCGCGGCCGGAGGCGCAGGTCTGGCTCGGCCTGCCGAGCTGGCCCAATCACGCCCCGATCTTCCAGGCCGCCCGGTTGGCTGTGCGCGACTACGCCTTTGCCGACCTGACCTCGCAGAGCCTGTCCTTCGAGGCGATGATGGCGGCGCTGTCATCGGCGCAGGCCGGCGATGTCGTGCTGCTGCACGGCTGCTGCCACAACCCGACCGGGCTCGACCTCGACGCGGCGCAATGGGAGGCGGTCACTGCGCTCTGCCTCGAACGCGGCCTTATTCCCTTCGTCGACCTCGCCTATCAGGGCCTCGGCGAGACGCTGGATCTGGATGCCGCCGGGGCGCGGCGCATTGTCGAGGCCTGCCCCGAGGTGCTGGTCTCCTATTCCTGCGACAAGAATTTCGGCCTCTATCGCGAGCGGACAGGGGCGCTCTACGTCAAGTCGCGCACGCCGGTAGCTGTCGCCAGCAACATGGCCGCAGCGGCGCGGGTGAGCTGGTCGATGCCGCCTGATCATGGCGCCGCCGTGGTGCGCGCGATCCTCGAAAGCAACGAGCTGACCGCCAACTGGCGCAACGAGCTTACCGGCATGGCCGAGCGCATCCACTCGGTTCGCTCCGCGCTCGCCGCCCTGCACCCGGCGCTCGCCGGCATCGCCCGGCAGCGCGGGCTGTTCTCGACGCTCAAGCTGACACGCGAGCAGGCGGAGGTGCTGCGCTCCCAGCACGCGGTCTATCTCGTGCCGAGCGGGCGGATCAACCTTGCCGGGCTCCGCAGCCAGGATGCGCCGCGCTTCGTCGAAGCACTGGTCGCGGTCGGCGTGCTCTCCCGGAACTGAGCCTCGTCCCGATCCTTTCCAGTCAGCCAAGGATGCCAGAGATCATGCTGAAATCTGTTCTGCCGCAGCAGATGACCGGCGGCGCCGCGATCGTCGAAGCGCTGATCACCAACGGGGTCGATACCGTCTTCGGCTTGCCCGGCGCCCAGATGTACGCCTTCTTCGATGCGCTGCAGCAGCGCTCGGATACGATCCGGACCTTCGGCGCCCGGCATGAGCAGGCCTGCGCCTACATGGCCTTCGGCTATGCCCGCTCGACCGGGCGGCCCGGCGTCTATTCGGTGGTGCCGGGGCCGGGCATGCTCAACACCACCGCGGCGCTCTCCACAGCGCTCGGCTGCAACGCGCCGGTGCTCTGCATCACCGGCCAGGTGCCTACCGCCTTCATCGGCCGCGGCCGCGGCCATCTCCACGAATTGCCGGACCAGCTGGCGACGCTGCGCACGGTGACCAAATGGGCGCAGCGGATCGAGCGGGTCGAGGACACCGGCGCCATCCTCGCCGAGGCGTTCCGGCAGATGCTGAGCGGGCGGCCCGGGCCGGTCGCGGTCGAGATGGCCTGGGACGTGATGGCCGGGGCGGGGAGCGCGCCCGAAAACTTCCCCGCGGCGACACAAGATGCAGCCCCGGTCGCGGACGAGGCTGCGATCGAGGCCGCGGCGCGAGCGCTGCTCGCGGCCCGCTCGCCATTGATCATGCTGGGCACTGGCGCGCAGGATGCCGGCGCCGAGATCGCCGCGCTGGCCGAAGCGGTCGGCGCTCCGGTCGCGGCCTTCCGCGGCGGACGCGGCGCCATCCCGGAGGACCACCCTTTCAGCCTGTCCTCCTATGCCGCGGCGCGGCGCTGGCAGCAGACCGATCTCCTGCTCGGCATCGGCTCTCGCCTGGAAGCGCCCTATATGCGCTGGGCCAACCCAATGAGCTACGTGCAGGATCCCGGCGAGGCGCGCCAGCTCATCCGCATCGACATCGATCCCAAGGAGATGGAGCGGCTTGTGCCGACGATCGGCATCGTCGCCGATGCCAAGGCAGCCGTCTCGGCGCTGCTCGCGGCCGTGCGCCGCCTCGGGAGTTCAGCGGCACCGGAGCGGGCAATCGAGCTGCAGCAGCTGTGCACATCGGCCAGAGCTGAGACCGAGCAGGTCCAACCCCAGCTCTCTTATCTTGATGTGATCCGCGAGGTCCTGCCGCGCGACGGCTTCTTCGTCGGTGAGCTCTGCCAGGTCGGCTTCACCTCCTATTTCGGCTTCCCGGTCTACGAGCCGCGCACCTATGTCAGCGAAGGCTATCAGGGCACGCTCGGCTTCGGCTTCCCGACGGCGCTCGGCGTCAAGGTCGCCCATCCGGGTCGCGCCGTAGTCTCGGTCACCGGCGATGGCGGCTTCATGTTCGCGGTGCAGGAACTGGCGACGTCCGTGCAGGAGCGGATCGGGCTGGTCACGATCCTGTTCAACAACAACGCCTATGGCAACGTGCTGCGCGACCAGACCAACAGCTTCGGCGGCCGCGAGATCGGCTCGGCGCTGGTCAATCCCGACTTCGTCCGGCTGGCCGAGAGCTTCGGCGTCAAGGCACACAGCGTGACGTCGCCGACGGCGCTGAGGCCGGCGCTGTCGGAGGCGATCGCCTCGAACGAGCCGACCCTGATCGTCGTCGAGGTCGAGCGCGGCTCGGAAGCCTCGCCCTGGCCGTTCATCCATCCCCGGTTCGACTGACCGGCGGCTAGTTCCTTTTTCATCGTGGGGTCGGATGCCGTCGCCTGCACGCGACGGCAAGCGGGGACCTGCGCCGAAACGCGATTGTTTGATCTGGGAGAGAAGCACGATGAATGCTCCAGTTGACGCCGCGACGATCGCCGAGGCGATCGAAACCGATCTCTTCATCGACGGGGCCTTCCGGCCGGCGAGTGGGGACGAGCGCTTCGATGTCGTCAATCCGACTACCGGCAAGGCCATCGCCAGGGTGGCGGCCGCCGGCGAGGCGGATGTCGATGCCGCGGTCCAGGCCGCCTATCGCCAGTTCGATGGTGGCCCATGGTCCCGGTTGAGCGGCGGCGAACGCGGGCGGCTCCTCTACCGGCTTGCCGATCTGATCGAGCGGGATGCCGCGCTGATCGCCGCGATGGAATCGCTCGACAACGGCAAGCCCTTCGGCATGGCGTTCCATGCCGATCTGCCCAACCTGATCGACACCTTCCGCTATTTCGCGGGCTGGGCCGACAAGCTCGAAGGCCGCACCATTCCGACGGCCGGGGCGTTCGGCCGTCCGACCTTTTCCTATACGATCCGCGAGCCGCTCGGCGTCATCGGCGCGATCGCCGCCTACAACGCTCCGACGATGTATGTCGGCTGGAAGGCTGCGGCGGCGCTGGCGGCAGGCAACACCGTCGTGCTCAAGCCGGGCGACGAGGCGCCGCTGACCTCGCTCTACATCGCCAGGCTGGTCGAGGAGGCCGGCTTCCCCGCCGGTGTCTTCAACGTCGTCACCGGCCTTGGCCCCGTTGCGGGCACCGCGCTGGTGCGCCATCCGCTCGTGGCGAAGCTGAGCTACACCGGCAGCGGCACCGTCGGGCGCATCCTGGCCCGGGAGGCGGCGGAACTGCTGAAGCCGATCACCCTCGAACTCGGCGGCAAGGCGCCGATGATCGTCCTGGCCGATGCCGACCCGGCTGCGACCTTGCCGGTGCTGGCCATGGGTTTGCTCGCCAATCAGGGCCAGATCTGCGCCGCGGGAACGCGCATCCTGGTGCATCGCTCCCGGATCGGCGACATCGCCGATGGGCTCAAGGCGATCATGCAGGCGCAGGTCCTGGGCGATCCGCTCGATCCCGTGACCACGATGGGGCCACTGACCACGGCGCGCTCGGTCGAGCGTGTCATGCGCTATGTCGAGGCCGGCAAGAGCGAGGGGGCGGAACTGATCAGCGGTGGGCGGCGTCTCGATCGCGAGGGCTTCTTCGTCGAGCCGACGCTCTTCCTCGGGACCAACCAGCAGAGCATCGCCCGCGACGAGATCTTCGGGCCTGTCGGCACGCTGATCCCGTTCGACAGCGAGGATGAGGCGATCGCGCTCGCCAACGATAATCGCTACGGCCTCAACGCCGGCATCTTCACGCGCGATCTCGCCGCGACGCATCTGCTGGCGCGCCGGCTGCGGACCGGCGCGGTCTGGGTCAACGGCTTCGGGCTGATCGATGCGCGTCTGCCCTGGGGCGGCGTCAAGGAGTCAGGCTATGGCCGCGAGAACGGGCGCAACGGGCTCGACGACGTGACCCATGAAAAGGTGGTCACTGCGCTGCTGTGAGCGAGGTGAGAACGCAGCTCCAGCGTTCCCGCTTGGCTCTCGGCCCTAGACCCGATCGAGGGCCGGCGGCAGGACCTTGCCGGGGTTCATGATGTTGTCGGGATCGAGGCTCGCCTTCAGCGTCCGCATCACCTCGACGGCGGCGTCGCCGTGCTCGCGGCGCAGGAACTTCGCCTTGCCGTAACCGACGCCGTGTTCGCCGGTGCAGGTGCCGCCGAGATCGATGGCGCGGTTGACCAGGAGGCCGTTCAGCCGCTCGGCCTCGCGGATCTCGTCCGGCGAATCCATCCTGATCAGGAAGCCCATGTGGAAATTGCCGTCGCCGACATGGCCGAGGGCGGTCACCGGGAAGGGCGCATCCTTGGCGTGCTCCCTGATCTCGGTGATGCAGGTGGCGAGCTGCGAGATCGGCACGCAGGTGTCGGTGCCCCAGCTGCTGGCGCCGGGGCGCAAGGCGAGCAGCGCGTAATGCAGGTTGTGCCGAGCTTGCCAGAGCTTGCTGCGCTCCTCGGCGCTGGCGGCAAAGCGCCAGCCTTCGCCGCCATGGCCTTCGGCGAGCGCCTCGACCATCTGTGCCTGCGAGACCACAGCCGCTTCCGTGCCGTGGAATTCAAGGAAGAGTGCGACTGTCTCGGGATAGCTCAGATTATTGTGGCGGTTGATCGCGCGCATGCAGGTCTCGTCGAGCAATTCGACGCGGGCGACCTGGACGCCGCACTGGATCGTCTCGATGGCGCAGGCAACGGCGCTGGCGACGTCCGGGAAGGAACAGACCGCGACCGAGCTCGCTTCCGGGATGCCGTAGAGCTTCAACGTGATCTCGGTGATGACGCAGAGCGTGCCTTCCGAGCCGACGAACAGGCGGGTGAGATCGTAGCCGGCCGAGGATTTGCGCGCCCGGCCGCCGGTCTTCACGATCGTGCCGTCGGCGAGCACCACCGTGAGCGCCAGGACGTTGTCCTTCATCGTGCCATAGCGCACCGCATTGGTGCCGGAGGCGCGTGTCGCGGTCATGCCGCCGAGCGTGGCGTCGGCGCCGGGATCGACCGGGAAGAACAGGCCGGTGTCGCGCAAATGCTCATTGAGCTGCTTGCGAGTGACGCCGGCCTCGACCGTGCAGTCGAGATCCTCGGCGTTGACGGCGGTGATCGCGTTCATGCGCGAAAGGTCGATGCAGACGCCGCCATGCAGCGCGACGACATGGCCCTCGAGCGAGGTGCCGGCGCCGAACGGGATCACCGGCACCTTGGCCTGATGGCAGAGCGCGACGATGCGGCTGACTTCCTCGGTGGTATGGGGATAGCAGACGACGTCCGGCGCCTTGGCCGGATGATAGGATTCGCCATGGCCGTGATGCTCGCGCTCGCTGTCCGAGGTTGAGCAGCGCGGGCCGAGAAGCTCACGCAGAGACGCGGTAAGTCCGTCGAGGGCGGGATGCCGAGAGGTGCCGGGCGTGGTGGCGGGGGCGTTCATGGGGTCTTCGATCCTCGTGCACGTCTTCGGCGCGGCTCGGATGCAATCTCGACTGGCGCATGACCTTGCGCCACAGCCGATGCAGCATGAGCGCTCTGCACCGTTGGGGGAAGTGCGGCGTCAGGCCGAGTGGTCGCGCCCGGCGACGCCGAGCAGGTACTGGCCATAGCCGCTCTTCGACAGGGCCTGACCGAGCGCGCGCAATTGCTCGCGATCGATCCAGCCGTTCTCGAAGGCGATCTCCTCGGGGCAGGCGATGCGGAAGCCCTGGCGGCGCTCCAGCGTGCGCACGAATTCGGAGGCCTCGACGAGGGAGTCGGGCGTGCCGGTGTCGAGCCAGGCATAGCCGCGCCCGAGCCGCTCGACGCTGAGCGCGCCGCGTTCGAGATAGGCGAGGTTGACGTCGGTGATCTCGAGCTCGCCGCGGGCCGAGGGCTTCAACTTGCGGGCGATCTCGACCACCTCGGCGTCATAGAAATAGAGGCCGGTCACCGCCCAGTGCGAGCGCGGGACCTTGGGTTTCTCCTCGATCGAGAGCGCCTTGCCGGCGGCATCGAAGGAGACGACGCCATAGCGCTCGGGGTCGCTGACCCGATAGGCGAAGACGGTCGCACCGCTGGTGCGGGCGGCGGCGCGGTGCAGGACGTCGGTGAGGCCATCGCCATAATAGAGATTGTCGCCGAGGATCAGGGCGGAGGGGCCGCCGGCGACGAAATCGGCGCCGATAAGATAGGCCTGCGCCAGCCCTTCCGGCCTGGGCTGCACTGCATAGGACAGCTTGAGGCCCCAGCGCTCGCCGGTGCCGAACAGCGCCTCGAAGCGCGGGGCATCCTCCGGCGTCGAAATGATCAGGATCTCGTTGATGCCGGCGAGCATCAGCGTCGAGAGCGGGTAATAGATCATCGGCTTGTCGTAGATCGGCAGAAGCTGCTTCGACGTCACCATGGTCATCGGGTGAAGCCGGGTGCCGCTGCCGCCGGCGAGGATGATCCCCTTCATCGATAGCTCCTTCAGCTTCGCGATTGCGCGAGCAGCGTGGCGACGCAAGTCTCGACCGAGTCCTGCCAGGGCGGCAGTTGCAGGCTGTGGCGCTGCGCGAGCAGGCTGCAGTCGAGCCTGGAATTGGTCGGCCGGCGGGCGGGGGTGGGGTAGTCGATCGTGGCAATGCGCCTGACGGTGGCGCTCGGCCCGCCGAGAGCTGCCGAGGCGGCGAAGATGGTCTCGGCGAGATCGGCCCAGCTCGCCTCGCCGGTGCCGGCGGCATGGAAGACGCCGCGCAGCGAGGCATCGCCGGGGCGGGCGACGAGCGCCTTCGCGACCGTGATGATCGCGTCGGCGAGGTCGCGCGCGCTGGTCGGCGAGCCCAACTGGTCGGAGACGACGCCGAGCTCGTTTCTCGTTTCGGCGAGGCGCAGCATGGTCTTCACGAAGTTGCCGCCATAGGGGCTGTAGACCCAGGCGGTGCGCAAAATGGTGTGGTCACGCGTCGCGGCCGCGACTGCGTCCTCTCCGGCCAGTTTGGAACGGCCATAGGCGCCGAGCGGAGCGGTCGGATCGTCTTCGCGCCAGGGGCGCGGCGCCATGCCGTCGAAGACATAGTCGGTCGAGATCTGGATCAGCGGCACGCTTAGGGCCGCTGCCGCTGCGGCCACAGCACCGGCGCCGGCGCCGTTGATCCGCATGGCGAGCTCCGGTTCGGTCTCGGCCTTGTCGACAGCGGTATAGGCGGCGGCGTTGACGATGCAGTCGGGCCTTGCCGCCGCGAGAGCCTGCTGAACGCCTTCCGGCTGCGCCAGATCGAGCTCGGGCCGGCCGACCGCGATGACCGTGACGCCGGCCGCCCCGGCGTGGGCGAGAAGGGATTGGACGACCTGCCCGGTCCGTCCGGTCACGGCTATGCGCATCGGGCCTTCGCCATCGGAAGCATGGCGGCCGGTCTAGAGCATGCGTCCGGTGGGCTCAACCCGCGGCCTCGAAGCGGCGGGCCTCTTCGCAGAGCCAGGCGACCAGCGTGTCGAGGGCCGGGCTGCGTTCGCTCTGCGAATTGACGGTCAGCCAGCAGCCGGTCGCGCTGTCGAAATCGAGGCCGAGCGGATTGACCAACGCGCCTGAAGCCAGCTCCTCGGCGACATAGCAGCGCGGCGCGAGCGCGACGCCGAGCCCGGCGACGGCGGCGCGGATGATCACGGAATAATAGCCGTAACGCACGGTATGGGCCGGCACGGCGCCCCGCAGGCCGTGCGCCTCGGTGAACTCGGCCCAGAAGGCCGGCATCTGGAAATGCTGCAGCAGCGTCATCTTCTGGATGTCGGCGGCACGGGCGAAGCCGCCCAGGCGTTCGAGCGCCGCGGGTGCGGCGACGAGCGCGACCCGGCGGCCGAAGAGATAATGCGACTCGCGATCCGGCCAGGGGCCGAAGCCGTGGACGATCTCGAGATCGGCCTCCTCGATCTCCTTCTCGCTGACGAAATTGGTGAACTGGACGTCGATCTCGGGATGGGCCTGGGCGAAGTCCGGGAAGCGCTCCATCAGCCAGCGCTCGCCGGCGATGGCGATCATGTGCAGGCGGATCGGCCGGCCGATCGCGGCACGTTCGGCGAGGCGGCGGGCACCGCGCTCCATCTGCTCGATCGCCGCCTCGGCATAGGGGCGATAGATCGTGCCGGCTTCAGTCGGTTTGAGCCCGGCCGGGCTGCGCTCGAACAGTTCCGTGCCGAGATGGTCCTCCAGCGCCTGGATCTGCTTGGAGACGGCGCTCTGGGTCAGGTGCACCTCGCCAGCCGCCTTCGCCGTCGAACCGAGGCGGGCGACGGCAAGAAAGACCCGGAGCGCCGTGGTCGATGGCGGGAGGTTGCGACCGGCCAAGCAGATATTCCTTCAGCGACTACCCTTGAGGAGATCGTTTCGTTTGCCGGTTGTGCGGTCAAGGGGGCAGTGTTTTCCGTAAGGGGAGAGCATCATGAACCAGACCACGCGTCTCTGGGGCGGCCGTTTTCGCAAGCCGCCGGATCCGCGCATGATGAAACTGTCGAGCGCGGCCGGCGCCCATGCCCGCCTTGCGCCGCAGGACATCGCCGGCGGCAAGGCGCATGCGGCCGAGCTCGAGCGCGCCGGGCTGCTTAGCCAGGACGAGTTCAAGACGATCGTCGCGGCACTCGAGGCGATCGCCGGTGATCTCGCTGCCGGGACGCTCGCGCCGGACGAGAGCGACGAGGACGTCCATACCTTCATTGAGCGCGTGCTGACCGCACGCATCGGCGCAACCGGCGCCAAGCTCAGGGCCGGGCGCTCGCGCAACGACCAGGCCGCCAACAACCTCAAGCTCTATCTGCGCGCCGAGGCGCGGACCATCGGCGCGATGCTGGCCGAACTGCTCGATGCGATCGCCAGCCAGGCCGAGCGGCACGCAGCCTCGGTCTGCCCCGGCTTCACCCATCTGCAGAGCGCCCAGCCGGTCACCTTCGGCCATTGGCTGATGGCGCATGGCCAGGCGCTGTCGCGCGATGCCAGCCGCCTGCAGGACTGGGAGAAGCGCTCCTCGCTCTCGCCGCTGGGTGCGGCGGCGCTCGCCGGCTCGGCGATTGCGCTGACGCCCGAACTCAGCGCCAAGGCGCTCGGCTATGACGGCCCTTGCGAGAACTCGGTCGACGCCGTCGGCGCGCGCGACCATGTCGCGGAATTCCTGTTCGTTGCGGCGATGCTGGCGACCAACCTGTCGCGATTGGCGGAGGAGGTGACGCTCTGGACCTCGCGCCAGTTCGGCTGGGTCGTGCTCGACGACGCCTTCGCGACGGGCTCCTCGATCATGCCGCAGAAGAAGAATCCTGATATCGCAGAGATCTCGCGCGGTCGGGCGGCGCGCCTCACGGGCGATCTCGTCGCCATGCTGGGCGCGCTGAAGGGCCTGCCGCTGGCCTATAACCGCGACCTCGCCGAAGACAAGCGCGCCGCCTTCGACGCGGTCGACGTGCTCGGCGAAGTGCTGCCGGCCTTCGCCGGGCTGGTCGCGACGATGGAGGCACGTACCGACGTGATGCGGGCGCAGGCGGGTGCCGGCTTTGCGCTCGCGACCGAAGTCGCCGATCATCTCGCCCGCAAGGGCGTGCCCTTCGCCGAGGCGCATGAGATCAGCGGCGCGCTGGTGCGCTATTGCGAGGAGATGGGCCGCGAGCTCGAAGGGCTGGAGCCGGTGGAATTGCGTGCGATCGATCCGCGCCTCGACGAGAGCGTGCTGACAGTGCTGACGCTTGATGCGGCAGTGGCGGCACGCAGCGGCCATGGCGGCACCGCCCCTGCCAGGGTCGCCGAGCAGATCGACCGTTTCCGCGTCTGGCTCGCCGGCTTCGCGCAATGGACGAGGGAGGGCGCGGCATGAGCGATATAGCCCGTACCATGCCGGATCGCGGCTTAGCCGAGATCGCCGGCCTGACCATCGTTCCCAAGCGCTTCTACGGGCGCTGGGTCGCCGCGGCGGCGATCCTGTTCGTGCTGGCCTGGGTGGTGAAGGCGTTTGCTCAAGGGCAGATCGCCTGGCCGGTGGTGGCGCAGTTCTTCACCGCGCCGGCCATTCTCGCCGGCCTCGTCAACACGCTGATCATGACCGCCTGCGCCATGGGGCTCGGCATCGTGCTCGGGGTCGTCTTCGCGATCATGTACATGTCGCCGAACCCGGTGCTGCGCGGCGTCGCGCTGTTCTACATCTGGTTCTTCCGCGGCACGCCGCTGCTGCTGCAATTGCTGCTCTGGTTCAACCTGGCGCTGGTCTTCCCGACGATCGGCATCCCCGGCGTGATCGAGTGGCGCACCATCGACGTGATCGGCCCGTTCATGGCGACGCTGCTGGGGCTCGGCATGAACCAGGGCGCTTACACCGCCGAGGTCGTCCGCTCCGGCATTCTCTCGGTCGATGTCGGCCAGACCGAGGCCGCCAAGGCGATCGGCATGACGCGATTGACGACCTTGCGCCGGATCGTGCTGCCGCAGGCGATGCGGGTGATCATCCCGCCGGTCGGCAACGAGGTGATCAGCATGGTCAAGCTGACCTCGGTCGCCAGCGTGATCCAGTTTTCCGAAATCCTGCGCAATGCGCAGAATGTCTATTACGCCAATGCCCGCGTCATCGAATTGCTGATCGTCGCGGCCGGCTGGTACCTGCTCGTCGTCACCCTCCTGCAGATCGGCCAGTTCTTCCTCGAACGCGCCTTCTCGAAGGGCAGGGGCGAGCGCCGCGCCAAGCCGCAGGTCGCCGAGGAGGCCGCCGCGTGACCGCCTTGTCCCCGATCGTCGTCGCCGCCAGCGTCACCAAGCAGTTCGGCCGGCTGAAGGCGCTGAACAATGTCTCGCTCTCGGTCATGCCGGGCGCGGTGCAGTGCATCATCGGCCCGTCCGGCTCGGGCAAGTCGACGCTGCTGCGCTGCATCAACCAGCTCGAGAAGATCGACGCCGGCGCGATAACGGTCGCCGGCGAGCTGATCGGCTATCGCCGCGTCGGCAATGAGCTGCACGAGCTCAGCGACGTCGAGATCGCGCGCCAGCGCCTCAAGACCGGCATGGTCTTCCAGCGCTTCAACCTGTTCAACCACATGACCGTGCTGCAGAATATCGTCGAGGGGCCGCTCACCGTGCTGAAGCGGCCGCGGCGCGAGATCATCGCCGAGGGCATGGCGCTGCTCGAGCGCGTCGGCCTCGCCGAGAAGCGCGATGCCTACCCGATCGAGCTCTCCGGCGGCCAGCAGCAGCGCATCGCGATCGCCCGTGCGCTGGCGATGAAGCCGCAACTGATGCTGTTCGACGAGCCGACCTCGGCGCTCGATCCCGAGCTCGTCGGCGAGGTGCTGAACGTCATGCGCGACCTCGCCGCCTCCGGCATGACCATGATCGTCGTCACCCATGAGCTCGGCTTCGCCCGCGAGGTCGCGAACGACGTCGTCTTCATGGACAAGGGCGAGATCGTCGAGCAGGGGCCGCCGCAGCAGGTGCTGGTCGCGCCGAGCCAGGCCCGGACTCGCGACTTCATCGCCGCCGTCCTCAAGTGAATCCAAGCCTATCGAATCCAAGCAAAGACAAGAGGGAGACCATCATGCTTCGCCTTTCGCTCGCCGCCGCGCTGCTCGCCGGCACCGCGCTCGCCGCCCAGGCCCAGGCTCTGCCCGACCGGATCAAGACCGCCGGCAAGATCGTCATCGCGACCCAGCCGAACTATGCGCCGATCGTCTACAAGGACCCGGCGACCAACACGATGGCGGGTTTCGACTACGAGCTCGGCGAGGCGATCGCCAAGGAACTCGGCGTCAAAGCCGAGTGGCAGGACACCGCCTTCGCCCAGATGCTGCCCTCGCTGGCGACCGGCCGCGTCGACATGGTGATGGCCGGGATGAGCGATCTGCCGGCGCGGCGTGAGACGGTCGATTTCGTCGACTACATGGTCTCGGGCGCGCAGTTCTACACGGTCACCGCCTTCGCCTCGACGATCAAGTCAGTCGACGATCTCTGCGGCAAGAGCGTCGGCGCCAGCCGCTCGACCAACTGGCCAAAGCAGATCGGCGAGTGGAGCGACGCCAACTGCGTCGCCAAGGGCAAGCCGGCGATCACCGTGGTCGGCACCGAGGGCTCGGTCGACGCCCGCACGCAGCTCAAGACGCAGCGCCTGCAGGGCGGCGTTCAGGGCAGCGAGACGATGAC
The DNA here is from genome assembly GCF_964254315.1 of Allobosea sp. LjRoot90. Lineage (NCBI taxonomy): Bacteria > Pseudomonadati > Pseudomonadota > Alphaproteobacteria > Hyphomicrobiales > Alloboseaceae > Allobosea > Allobosea sp. LjRoot90. The sequence goes on along the minus strand of NZ_CAXUTF020000003.1, from coordinate 548,679 downwards.
CCACTTCCAGAAGCTCGAGCCGAATACTTATATCCCGCTCGGCGAGCCTTTCACCCGCTCGCTCACCGGCATCCCGTTCCCGAAGACGGCCGAGGGCGGTCAGCTCCGCGACGCGGTCAAGGGCGCGCTGGAGCGGCTGCAGGCGAACGGCACCTATGACGCGCTGGTCGCCAAGTACGTCCAGCCGAGCAACGTGCTGAAGCCGATCTCGGTCAACAAGGGCGAGTGATCGCTTGACCCTGCCGGCCTCGGCGGCTTCGCTGCCGTCGATGCCGGCGGCCTCCTTGCCGGAGCGCCAGCGAGGATAGCGTGCTGACCTTCCGCCAGATCGAGGTGTTCAAGGCGGTGATGCAGTGCGGCAGCCTCGCCGGCGCCGCACGCGAGTTGCGCATCGCGCAACCGACGGTGACGCGGATGATCCTGCGCATGGAGGATCAGCTCGGCGCCAGGCTTTTCAACCGGGTCCGTGGTCGGCTGACGCCGACGCAGGAAGCCTCGCGTTTCCTCGCCGAGATCGACCGTGCCTTCGAGCAGATGCGCTCGGCGGTGGAGCGGGCGGCGCAAGCGGCGCTGCCGGAGCGCTCGGTCTTCCGCTGTGGCGCATCGCCCAGCATCGGCCGCGGGCTGGTTCCTGCCGCGCTGGCGCGTTTGCTTGCGCGCATGCCGACGGTCTCGCTGCAGCTCGACATCCTGACGGTCAGCCAGGTGCTGCCCTATCTGCTTGACGGCTCGGCCGATGCGGCAGTGACACTGTTTCCGGTCATGCATCACGAGGTGGTCAGCACGCCCGTCGGCAGCGGTCGGCCGGTGCTGCTGATGCCGGCTGGCATGGACGATGTGCCCTCCGGCGAAGCTAGTCTCGCCAGCCTCGCCGATCGTGCCTGGATCGTCTTCCAGCCGCGCTCCGTCCATGGCGACATGGCGGCCGGCATCCTCTCGGATCATGGGCTGAGGCCGGCCCGGACGCATATGGTGCGCTTCGCCGAGACGGCGGTCGCGCTGGTCGAGGCCGGGATCGGCGTCTGCATCGTCGACGAGTTCTCGGCGCGTGCCGCCGACATGTCGCGTTTGCGCTGCCTGCCGGTGCCGACGAACCGGCGCTACGAGGCCTATCTGCACCGCCCGCTCGCGGCGGGTGGCGAGGTGACGGAGCAATTCGAGCATTGCCTGAAGGATGAGCTGCAAGCTGGTTGTATGTCCTGAGGCTATAGCTCAGGAATACAACGTCGCTTGAAGTGGCCGGCCCGCTCCGTTTGAGTGCGCGCAGAAAATCCAGGGAGGATTCCAGCATGCAGAAGCGTCAGCCGGCCGTGAGCCGGCGGTTCGTCCTGTCCGGCATGGCGGCCACGATGGCCTGCCCGGCTCTGGCGCAATCCTACCCGGCCAAGCCCGTCACCCTGATCGTCACCTTTGCGGCCGGCGGCGGCGTCGACGTGACCGCGCGCCTGATCGCTGAATCGCTCAGCCAGATCCTCGGACAGCGCGTCATCATCGACAATCGCGGCGGTGGCGCGACGATGACGGGCACGCAGGCCGTGACCAAGGCCGATCCCGACGGCTACATGCTGCTCGCCGCGCCGACGACGATGGTGATCAATCCGGCGCTGCGGGCCAGCATGCCCTTCGACTGGCGCAGCGACCTCGTGCCGATCGGGCTGATGGCGAAGCTGCCCTTCGTGGTGGTGACCCGGCCGGATTCGCCGGTGAACACGATGAAGGACCTCGAGGCGCTGGCGAAGAAGCGACCCGAACCCGTGCTGTTCGCTTCGGGCGGCACCGGGACCGTCGCCCATCTCGCCGGCGAGCTCTTCGCCATGCGTACCGGTAGCAAGATGCAGCACGTGCCCTATCGCGGCGAAGGGCCATCGCTCGCCGACGTCGCGGGCGGGGCGCTCGACGTCACTTTCGCGACGCTGGCGGCGGTCGCGGGGCAGGTCGAGGGCGGCTCGCTGAAGGCCCTCGGCGTCACCACCAGCGAACGCGCCGGGCTGCTGCTGAAGGTGCCTACCGTCGCCGAGCAGGGCTATGCCGATTTCGACGTCTCGGCCTGGGTCGGTCTGATGGCGCCGAAGGGCACGCCGCCGGCGCTGACGGAGAAGCTGCGCGCCGCGCTGGCGACGGCGCTGGGCGACACCGAATTGCAACGCAAGCTCGCGGCCAGCGGCTCGATTCCTGCTGCTGTCGGCTTCGACTTCGACGGCTTCCTCAAGCGCGAAAGCGAGATCTGGAGCAAGGTCGTCAAGGAAGCCGGCGTCAAGGTCGACCCGTAGGCCTGCCGGAATGCTTGCCATCCGCAAGGCCGCGCCGGAGCCGGGGCTTGTCTGCCGCGAGATCGAGGCTTCCTCTCTCGGCCATGACGACGAGGTGCTCGTCCGGGTCGAGGCCGCCGGCATCTGCGGTACCGATCTGCACATCGCCGACTGGACGCCTGGTTATGAGGCGATGGCGAGCGCCATGCCGGTCACGCTCGGCCATGAATTTGCCGGCAGAGTCGAGCGTGGCCCTTTCGCGTGGATCGGGCGGCGGGTGGTGGTCAGGCCCTCGGTGACCTGCGGGCGTTGCGAAGGTTGCCGGCAGCGCGGCGAGGACGGCTGCACGGCGCGCACCGGCATCGGTATCCGCCGCAATGGCGGCTTTGCCAGCCTGGCGAGCGTGCCGGCGCGCAATTGCGTGCCCGTGCCCGACGAACTCGACCCGGAGCTTGCGGCGCTGACCGAGCCGCTGACTGTCGCGGCGCAAGCGGTGGCGCGTGCCGGCGTGGTCGCGGGCAAGCGCGTGCTCGTGCTCGGGCCGGGGCCGATTGGGCTCGGCGTCGCGCTCTTCGCCGAACGGGCTGGAGCGGCCACGCTGACGATCGCCGGGCGTGACGATGCGGCGAGGCTGGCTTGCGCTCGCGCGCTCGGTTTCGCCGATACCAGGGACGCGCTCGCCGATAGCGAACCGTTGGCACCCGCCGGCTTCGATGTGATCTTCGAGGCGACTGGCGTGCCGGAGGTCGCGAGCGCGGCGCAGTGCCTGCTCGCTCCGGGCGGCATTCTCGTGATCTGCGGCATCCACGCCCGGCCGGCCAGCTTCGATCTGACCGCGATGGTGCGGCTGGAGCAGAGCGTGGTCGGTTCCTATCGCGCGCCGGTGGCGCGCTGGGGCGAGGTGGTCGCGGCAATCGCCGCTGCGCCGGAGCGCTTTCGCAAGCTGATCAGCCATCGCCTGCCGCTGAGCGAGGCGCTGGACGGCTTCGCCCTGATGCGCAGCCGGGCCGCAATCAAGGTGATGCTGCAGCCATGAGTTTCACCGCTTCAGGAAGCAGTGCTTTCCTCGTCTTCGCCAACGATGTCGTTTCCGAGCAGCGCGAGGCCTATGAACGCTGGCATGGCGGCCACCATGTCCCGCAGCGGCTGACGGTGCGGGGCATCCTGCGCGCCACACGCTATCGGACGAGCAGCGGTTTGCCGGAATATCTCACGGTCTACGATCTCGCGGATATCGCGGTGCTCGCTTCGCCTGATTATCGCCGGCTTGCCGAGCAGCCCGATGTGGTCACGGAGGCGATGCGGCCCCATTTGCGCAATCCGCTGCGGCTCGCCTGCCGCGCTGTGGCCGGCGCCGATTGCCCGCATGGTGGGGTTCTCATCATGCTTCGCATGGTCGATGCGAGCGCCATGCGAGCAGCTGAATGGCTGGAGACCGAGAAAACCGCGACGATCCGGCTCGGCAGGGCCGCGCCCGATGCCGGCGGGCATCCGATCATGAAGCAGGTGGGCATGCCGGAGGAGGCGGTCGCGCTCGTCTTCGCCGCAACATCCGGGGCGGCTCGGGCCATGGTCGAAGGTATGCGAGATGCAGTGCAGGTCGAGGCTCTGTCGGCTCCCGGCTCGGGCCTGATCTATGAGCGGATCGAGAGCTTTCCCTGACTGGGCCGGCCGGCACCAGCTGCGCGATGGCGGAGTTTGTGTTATACGGTTTGTATAACGCCGCTCAGGGAGCACGCCATGAACAAGCCCGAGAAGCCTGCCGGCGAGCAGGCCATGGTCCTGCAGGTCCGCAAAATCGGCAATTCGGTCGGCATCATCCTGCCGAAGGAATTGCTGGCGCGGCTGAAGCTGGCGGAAGGCGACAAGCTGACGGTGGTCGAGCAGCCGGAAGGCGCATTCAAGCTGACGCCGCATGACGACCTGCACGAGCGCACCATGGTGATCGCGCGCAAGGCGATGAAACAATACGCCAATGCGCTGCGCGAGCTGGCGAAGTGACCGAGCCGTTCTGGCTCACGCCCGACGTCGTCGCCGATATCCATTCAGAGCAATTGGCGCTCTTCGGTGGTCCGGACGGCATTCGCGACCAAGGGCTGCTGGAATCGGCTCTGGCGCGACCGATCAACCGTTTCGCCTATGGCGAGACCGACATGGCGGCGCTGGCTGCGGCCTATGCCTTCGGCATCGCCAAGAACCATCCCTTCATCGACGGCAACAAGCGGGTCTCGCTGCTGGCGCTGGTCGTGTTTCTTAGGCTGAACGGGATCGAGTTCGCGCCTGGCGAAGCCGATGCAGCAGCCATCATCCCCGCGCTCGCGGCCGGCGAGGTCGAGGAGGAGGGGCTGACGCGCTGGATCCGCGACAACTGGCCGAAGGATGCGCCCGCATGACCACGCCGATCTGGATCGAGGCCGCGATCAACGGCCCCTGGGGCAAGGAGCGCCAGCCCGGCATCCCGATCGCGATTCCCGACATCGTCGCCGACGGGATCGCTGCGGTCGAGGCCAGCGCGGCGATCGTCCATCTGCATGTCTATGACACCGAGACCGGCCGCCAGCGCGACGATTGGGAGCTCTATGCGCAGGCGATCGAGGGCATCAGGGCCAAGGTCGACGCGATCGTCTATCCGACGATCCCGATCCTCGGCTCGGGTTATGCCGGCGATATGATCGGCTCGGGCCGATACACGCATCTGGAGGAACTGGCGAAGCGTGGCCTGGTCGAATGGGGCGTGCTCGATCCCGGCTCGTGCAACTGGACGACCTTCGCCGGCATTCCGGATGGAGAGCCGGGCTTCATCTACCAGAACCCCGGCGAGCATATCCGCGAGGGGATGGCGGTCGCCCAGGCGCACAGGATCCATCCGAGCTATGCGATCTACGAACCCGGCTTCACCCGGCTCGGGGCGGCGCTGGCCAAAGCCTATCCCGGCATGCCAACGCCGATCTACCGGCTGATGTTCTCCGACGCCTTCGCCTGGGGCTTCCCGCCGAAGCCCTATGCGCTCGAAGCCCATCTTGCGCTGCTGGCGGATTGCGCGCCGCAGGCGCCAGTGATGATCGCGGGGTTGGGCGTCGACCTCAGCGAGATCATTCCGCCGGCAGTCGCGCACGGCGTCCATATCCGCGCCGGGCTGGAGGATGCGCCCTTCGGCGAGAGCCGCAGCAATGCGCAGCTGATCGCCGATATGGTCCGCAAGGTCGAGCGAGCCGGTGGCCGGCCCGCAAGCGTGGCGGAGATCAGGGCGAGCCTAGCGGCTTGACCGAAGTGGCGGCGATCGCCGCCAGCGGTTAGCCTCTTGCGTTTCCGGTATGCGAGGGGAACGCCATGGCGTCGGTGACGGTCGAGCTGCGCAATGTCGAGGGCACGCAGGCGGCGATGGGCTGGGCGGGTGCGCATACTATCGTCGTCGATCGGCCGGAGGGCAGGGCCGGTGGGATGGGGCTCGGCTTCAACGGTGCGCAATTGCTCGCGCTCGCTCTGGGCGGCTGCTTCTGCAACGATCTGCGTTACGCGGCGCATGAACTCGGCGCGGCGCTCGGGCGGATCGCGGTCTCGGTCACGGTCGAGCTGGAAGGCTCGCCTTTGCTGACCAAGGCGGCGGCGATGACGGTCGAATGCGAGATGCAGGACGGCTCAGACGCTGCTGCCGTCATCGAAAAGGCCAAGGCGATCTGCATGGTCGCCAATTCGCTCGGCCGCGGCTTTCCGGTGGCGATCGCGCAGGCCGGGCGCGCCTGAGACAGCGTGTCGGCTGGCTTTCCCCGGCAGAGCGCCTACATCGGGTGCAGCCCGTCACAGCGCCGTGAGCCTCAATGTCCGAACGCGATAGCGAAGCCAACCGATTCTCCGCTCGCGCGGCGCGCTACGCCCGTGTCGGCGCCAATGTCGGGGGCGTGGCGGCGCGCATCGCCGGTACCAAGCTGTTCGGACTGGAAGGCCGCAACGCCACCAATGCCGAGGCGCTGGCGAAGGCGCTCGGCGGGCTGAAGGGCCCGCTGATGAAGGTGGCACAGCTCGTCGCCACCATTCCCGACGTCGTGCCGCCGGAATACACCGCCGAGCTGCAGAAGCTGCAATCGGAGGCGCCGCCGATGGGCGCGGCCTTCGTCAAGCGCCGCATGCAGGCCGAGCTCGGCGCGAATTGGCGCGAGCGCTTCGCCGAATTCGACTTGAAGCCGGCGGCGGCCGCCTCGCTCGGGCAAGTGCACCGGGCGACCGCGCTCGACGGCGCTCCGCTCGCCTGCAAGCTGCAATATCCCGACATGGAATCGGCGGTCGAGGCCGATATTTCCCAGCTCGAGATCCTGTTCGGTTTGCACCGGCGCATGGGGGCGGTGATCGACACCAGCGAGATCGCCAAGGAGATCAGCGCCCGCGTCCGCGAGGAACTCGACTATCGCCGCGAGGCCAAGCATGTCGCGCTCTACCAGAACATGCTGGCTGCCACGCCCGAGGTGCGCGTGCCCGATGTGGTGCCGGAGCTGTCGACGCGGCGGCTGCTGACCATGGGCTGGCTCGAGGGCGACAAGATCCTCAACCACAAGCAGGCGAGCCAGGAGGTTCGCGACCGGATCTCGACCGCGATGTTCCGGGCCTGGTGGCGGCCGTTCAGCCATCACGGCGTGATCCATGGCGACCCGCATCTTGGGAACTACACGGTCTTCCAGGACGGCGGCGAACCTGAAGGCATCAACCTGCTCGACTATGGCTGCATCCGCATCTTCCCGCCGAGCTTCGTCGGCGGCGTGGTCGATCTCTATCGCGGCCTGCTCGAAGGCGAGGAGGCGCGCGTCGTCCACGCCTATGAGGTCTGGGGCTTCAAGGGGCTCAACAAGGAGCTGATCGACACTCTCAACATCTGGGCGAAGTTCATCTACGGCCCGCTGCTGGAGGATCGCACGCGCCGCATTGCCGAGGGTGTCAAACCGTCGGAATACGGCCGCAAGCAGGCGTTCCAGGTCCACTCGGCGCTGAAGGCGCGGGGCCCGGTGACGGTGCCGCGTGAGTTCGTCTTCATGGACCGGGCCGCGATCGGGCTAGGGGGCGTCTTCCTGCATCTCGACGCGGAGCTGAATTTCCACCGCCTGTTCGAGCAGGAGATCGAGGCTTTCAGCGTCGCGCGGGTGGCAAGCGAGCAAAGTGCGGCGCTGGCGGCAGCGGGCCTCGGGAGCTCCTGACCGACGGAATCGTCAATTCCGCGCCTCTCCGGCACAATCCCTCGGCGGAGGGATGCAATGCCGGACGCGAGCAAGGACGAGACGCAGCAGCGGCGCGATTATGGCCTGTTCGTGCGGCGTGGCGCCGGCGGGCTCGCGCTCCAGCTGTCCGACGAGGGCGTCGCACTCGTCGGCGAGCGCTTGATCTGGACGGTCGATAGCGGCGAGGATTCGCGGCCGCTCTCCGATATCAGCGGCGTGCATCTGTCGGTCGCGCACATCGCCCGGCATGGCGATTTTGGCTCCTGCCAGATCCGCTTTGGCGCGGCGCCGCCGTTGCAGGTGGTCGGCAGCACGGCCTTCGGCTTTCCAGATGAGCAGCGTGACCCCGTCTATGCCGCCTTCATTCGCGATCTGCATGCATCCCTGGCGGTGATGCCGGTGGGAACAGTGCGTTTCTCGGCCGGGGTGAGCGAAGGGCAGCTCCAGTTCATGCAGGTGATGCTCGTCATCGCCGGGCTGCTTTTTGTGGCGTTGCCGCTCGCCCTGCTGCTGTTCACCTGGGAGCCGAGCATGATCGTTGCGGTCGCTGTCGGTGGCGCGTTCATCGCCGGATTCTATGGTTGGACGCAAAAGAACCGTCCGCGACATTACGATCCGCGACATATTCCATCCGAACTGACGCCATAGGCGGCTTGTGCTCTTGGTTTCTTGCGATTCAATCGATTGAAATTAGTTTCTCGCCCAAATAATGTGCCGGTAAATCACAGGCCTGCCGATAAAGTGGGCTTGCAGCAGCTGCCGCTCCGTTGCCGACCCTTGGCAGGTGCGGTACAGGGCGTCAGGATAGGGTGAAACTCGGGACTTTTTTCATGGCCGACCACGGACACGCCGCCGACATTCCGGAGATGGACTACCCGGAGCATGAGCGCACCTATACGGGCTTCGTGCACTTCGCCGAAGTCGGCACGGTGGCTTGCCTTGCAATCGTCGCCGCGCTCGCCGTCGGTGGCACCAAGCATGCCTGGGGCACCGCCATCATCGGCACGCTGCTGACCCTGATCGGCACCGGCGTCGGTATCGCCGCCCCGTCGATCGGCTGGCGCGCCACGCTCGTTCCCTTCGTTCTGATGCTGCTCGCGCTCCTCCTCTACTAGAGCCGGATCCGATCAGGTTGGATCAACCTGGTCGGTGAATCCGTTTCTCGCTTTTAGTCAGAGACCGTTTTACCGATCATCTTGCGGTGCAAGCTGATCGGAACGGGCTCTAAGCCCGAAAGGCCTGGCCTCCATGCGCATCGCTGTCCCAGCCGAAACGCAAGGGGCGGAGACCCGCGTCGCCGCGACGCCGGAAACCGTCCGCAAGTTCATTGGCCTCGGGGCCGATGTCGCAGTGGAGAAGGGGGCGGGGCTCGCTTCCGGGATTACCGATAGCGATTACGAGGCGGCTGGCGCGACAATCGCCAAGAACGCCAAGGACGCGCTCAAGGGCGCCGACATCGTGCTCAAGGTGCGCCGTCCGGGCGAAAGCGAGATCGCGGGCCTGCCGGCCGGCGCGCTCGTCGTCGGCATCATGGACCCCTATGGCAGCGAGGCGCAGGTCGAGGCGCTGGCGAAAGCCAATGTCGCGGCCTTCGCCATGGAGTTCATGCCGCGCATCACCCGCGCGCAGGTGATGGACGTGCTGTCCTCGCAGGCCAATCTCGCCGGCTACCGCGCCGTGATCGACGGTGCCGCCGAATACGGCCGGGCGCTGCCGATGATGATGACGGCGGCCGGCACCGTGCCGGCGGCCAGGATCTTCATCATGGGCGTCGGCGTTGCCGGCCTGCAGGCGATCGCGACGGCGCGTCGCATGGGCGCGATCGTCACCGCGACGGATGTGCGGCCCGCCACCAAGGAACAAGTCGAGTCGCTCGGTGCAAAATTCCTCGCCGTCGAGGACGAGGAGTTCAAGCAGGCGCAGACGGCGGGCGGCTATGCCAAGGAAATGTCCAAGGAATACCAGGCCAAGCAGGCCGAGCTAACGGCGAGCCATATCGCCAAGCAGGACATCGTCATCACCACCGCGCTGATCCCGGGCCGCCCGGCGCCGAAGCTGATCTCGGCGGCGATGGTCGAGAGCATGAAGCCCGGTTCAGTGATCATCGACCTTGCGGTCGAGCGCGGCGGCAATTGCGAGCTCGCCAAGCCGGGCGAGATCGTGATCACGCCGAACGGCGTCAAGATCGTCGGCCACCTCAACGTGCCCGGCCGCCTGCCGGCGACCTCTTCCAGTCTCTACGCCAAAAACCTCTTCGCCTTCGTCGAGACGCTGATCGACAAGGCCGAGAAGAAACTCGCGGTGAACTGGGACGACGAACTGGTCAAGGCGACCTGCCTGACCAAGGATGGCGCGGTCGTCCACCCGAATTTCGTGGCCAAGGCCTGAAGCGCACAAAGGGGAGTGTCACGTCATGGCTAATCCGACACCCGAACAGGCGCTCGAACAGGCCCGCTCCGCCGCGGCCCTGGCGAAACAAGCGGCCGAGCTCGCCGAGAAGTATGCCGAGCAGGCCGCCGCCGCCGCCGGCGCCGCGACCGGCGTCGATCCGACCGTCTACCGGCTCGCCATCTTCGTGCTCGCCGTCTTCGTCGGCTACTACGTCGTCTGGTCGGTGACGCCGGCGCTGCATACGCCGCTGATGTCGGTCACCAACGCGATCTCCTCGGTCATCGTCGTCGGCGCGCTGCTGGCAGTCGGCGTCCAGGCCGCGCCCGCGATGGGCGACGGGCCGCTCTGGGCCAAGGTCTTCGGCTTCATCGCGCTGATCCTGGCTTCGGTGAACATCTTCGGTGGCTTCCTCGTCACCGAGCGGATGCTTTCGATGTACAAGAAGAAGGGCTGACGCGCATGGCCGCCAATCTCGCCGCCCTTCTCTACGTCGTCTCCGGCGTCCTCTTCATCATGGCCCTGCGCGGGCTGTCGCACCCGACGAGCTCGCGCCAGGGCAATCGCTACGGCATGATCGGCATGGCGATCGCCGTGCTGACCACGGTGATCTTCTACCCGCCGGCCGGCTTCTCCGGCTGGCTGCTCGTCATCCTCGGCATCGCGATCGGCGGCGGCTTTGGCGCCTACATGGCCAAGCGCGTGCAGATGACGCAGATGCCGCAACTCGTCGCCTTCTTCCACTCGCTGGTTGGTCTCGCCGCCGTGCTGGTGGCGGCGGCGGCGCTCTATGCGCCTGAGGCCTTCGGCATCGGCCAGGTCGGCAAGATCAAGGGCGCGAGCCTGTTCGAGATGGCGCTCGGCGTTGCCATCGGCGCTATCACCTTCACCGGCTCGATCATCGCCTTCCTCAAGCTCGACGGGCGCATGAGCGGCAAGCCGATCATGCTGCCGCAGCGCCACGGCATCAATATCGGCCTCGGCATCGCCCTGCTGGTGATGCTGCTGATCTTCCTGAAGACGGAAAGCCATCTCGTCTTCTGGCTGATCGTGCTGGTCTCCTTCGCGCTCGGCGTGCTGCTGATCATCCCGATCGGCGGTGCGGACATGCCGGTCGTCGTCTCGATGCTGAATTCCTATTCGGGCTGGGCGGCAGCGGGCATCGGCTTCACCCTCGGCAACATGGCGCTGATCATCACCGGTGCGCTCGTCGGCTCGTCCGGCGCGATCCTGTCCTACATCATGTGCAAGGCGATGAACCGGAGCTTCATCTCCGTCATCCTCGGCGGCTTCGGCGGCGATGACGCTGCGGCCGGTGCGGGCGGCACTGCCGAGGCGCGTCCGGTCAAGCAGGGCTCGGCCGATGACGCGGCCTACATCATGAAGAACGCCGCCAAGGTCCTGATCGTGCCGGGTTACGGCATGGCGGTGGCGCAGGCCCAGCACGCGCTGCGCGAGATGGCCGACCTCCTCAAGAAGGAGGGCGTCGAGGTGAAGTACGCCATCCATCCGGTGGCGGGCCGCATGCCTGGCCATATGAACGTGCTGCTGGCCGAGGCCAACGTGCCCTATGACGAGGTCTTCGAGCTCGAGGACATCAACTCGGAATTCGGCCAGGCCGACGTCGCCTTCGTCATCGGCGCCAACGACGTCACCAACCCGGCTGCCAAGACCGACAAGGCCTCGCCGATCTACGGCATGCCGATCCTCGACGTCGAGAAGGCCAAGACCGTGCTCTTCATCAAGCGCGGCATGGCAGCCGGCTATGCCGGCGTCGAGAACGAGCTGTTCTTCCGGCCCAACACGATGATGCTGTTCGGCGACGCCAAGAAGGTCACCGACGACATCGTCAAGGCGATGGCGCACTGACCAGCGCAGCGATCGTCACAGCGATGTTGCAAGGGGCCGGCTCGATGCCGGCCCTTTCGTTTCGAGCGACTGCCGAAGGCAACTGGCGATGCGCAGGATCCTGAAGCTTCTCGTGATCGGCGGTCTCGGCGCCTATGTCGCCGTGCTGGCGCTGCTCTACGTCAAGCAGCGCGATATGCTGTATCCGCGCAATCCGGCGCGCGCCGAGACCGCCAGCGCCAACCTGCCGAACGTCGAGGAGGCGACGCTGACAACGGCCGATGGCGAGAGGCTGATCGCCTGGGTGGTGCCGCCACGCGACGGCAAGCCGGTGCTGCTGTTCTTCCACGGCAATGCCGGAAATTTCAGCCGGTCGATCCGGCAGACGCGTTTCCGCGCCCTGACGCAGGACGGGACCGGCCTGTTTGCGGTGAACTATCGCGGCTATGGCGGCTCGACCGGCACGCCCACTGAGGACGGGCTGGCGCAGGACGCGCGCGCGGCCTATGCCGCGGCCGTGGCGCGTTTCGGCGTGGAGCGATTGGTCGGCTATGGCGAGTCGCTCGGCACTGGCGTGGTGCTGAAGCTCGCCGCGGAGGCCCCGCTCAAGGCTGTGATCCTCGAAGCACCTTATCTCTCAACCGCCGCTGTGGCGCAGCAGCTCTATCCCTTCATCCCGGTTGGCCTGGTCATGCATGACCAGTTCCGCTCCGACCAGGTCATCGGCAAGGTCAAGGAGCCGCTGCTCGTGCTTCACGGCCAGCGCGACGGCACCATCCCGTTCAGCCAGGGCAAGGCGCTGTTCGCCCTCGCCAATCCGCCCAAGCGCTTCGTCCGCTTCCCGGAAGGCAATCACGAGAACCTGCCGGCGCTTGGCTCCGTGCCGGAGATCAGGCGCTTCCTCGCCGACCTCGACGCCAACCGCCTGACGGGCAGCGAAACGAGGACGGCGGAGACGCGGTAGCGGAGTGCCTTAGAAGCGAAACATGCCGCCACCGCCGCCGAGACGGGCCGAGCCGGCGCGGGCGATCTGGTTGTTGCCGTCGAGGCCGAGCGCGCGCTGATAGGCCTCGCTCGCCTCGGTCTTCTTGCCCTGCTTCTCGAAGGCGAAGCCGCGGCCGGCCCAGGCGGCGGCATTGCGGTTGTCGACATTGAGCGCGGCGGTGAAATCCTCGAGCGCCGGGTCGTATTTGCCGAGCGCGCTGAGGCTCTCGCCGCGGGCGATATAGGGTGGGGCAGTATAGGGATTGCGGTCGATCACCGAGTCGAAATCGGTGACCGCCTGCTGGTGCTGGCCTTCCTTCTGGTAGACCAGTCCGCGGGCATGGAAGGCCTCGGCAGCTTCCGGGTTGAGGCGGATCGCGGTGTTGAGGTCGGCGAGCGCCTGCTGGCTATTGCCCTGCACGCGCAGCAGATTGGCACGGGCGATGTAGGCCGGGGCGTAGTTCGGATTGGCCGTGGTCGCGCGATTGAAATCTTGCAGAGCGGCGTCGTTGCGCCCGGTCTGGCGCAGCGCCAGGCCACGATTGGTATAGGCCGGCGCGAAATTGGAATCGATCTGCACCGCCTTGGTGAAGTCGGAGATCGCGTCGGAGTAGCGACCGACGCGGGCATAGGCCGCGCCGCGGGTGTTGTAGGCCTGAGGGTCGTTCGGGTTGCGGCTGACCACCTCGCTGAGCGAGCCGATATTGACGCTCGCTGCCTCGGTGTTCTCGGTCTGGAGTTCTGCGATGCCGGCGCCGGAGCCCATGCTCACCGTGTCGCAGCCTGCGAGCGAGAGCGCGAGGCCCGTCGCGATCAGCCAGTTTCTGCCTGTGACCATGTTCCTACCCATCGCTCAAGCTCTTGCCTGCCACTCGGCGCGACCGCCGCGGCACACCGCCCATCTTCCAAAACGCCCAACCCCTGACAAAGTTTGGTTAACGACGCTACAAAAACAACGGCGCCCGGAGAAGCTCCAGGCGCGGACGCATATCACAGTGGTATGGGGAGCAGTAACAGAGCCTCGTTGCCCGGTCAGACTGGCCGCGCTGGACGCTCAGGACGCTTGGTCTTGACCGGCGCGGGCAGCAGGCCCTCGCGCTGCAGTTTCTTGCGGATCAGCTTGCGGGCGCGGCGGACAGCCTCGGCCTTCTCGCGTGCCTTCTTCTCGGACGGCTTCTCGTAGTGGCCGCGGAGTTTCATCTCACGGAAGATGCCCTCGCGTTGCATCTTCTTCTTCAGCGCCCGCAGCGCCTGATCGACGTTGTTGTCGCGAACGAGAATCTGCACGTCTCTAGTGTCCGTCGTTGCCGGGGGAGCTAAAATCCGGGCGGCGACCTCTCCAGGGAAACATCGCCGAGAAGGTGGTTCGGATACCAGAATTCCCGCGAGCTGTCCACGCCGCACCGCGGCGAAACCGGCTAAAACACGCAGTTTTGGAGGGTTTTGGATGTTCTCCGCTCAGCCGACCTCGGGGAGGATGCGGGTGACGTGGCCCATCTTGCGGCCGGGCCTCGCCTCGCGCTTGCCGTAGAGGTGCAGATGCGCGCCGGGCTCCGCCAGAAGGGCGCGCCAGTCCTGTGCCTGGGCGCCGATCAGGTTCTCCATGGTCACGCGGCCGCGCCGCGCCGTCGCGCCGAGCGGGAAGCCGCAGACGGCACGGACATGCTGGTGGAACTGCGAGGTCTGCGCGCCCTCGCTGGTCCAGTGTCCGGAATTGTGCACGCGCGGGGCGATCTCGTTGACGACGACATGCTCGCCGGTCTTGTCCTCGACCACGAAGAACTCGACGGCGAAGACGCCGACATAGGACAGTGCTTCGCCGATACGTCGCGCCGCCTCAATGGCGCCGTCGGCGGCGGCCCAGCCGATGCGCGCCGGCACTTGCGTCAGGGCGAGGATGTGGTCGCGGTGCTCGTTCTCGCAGACGTCGAAGGCGGCGAAGGAGCCGTCGGCGGCGCGGGCGGCGACGACCGAGACCTCGCGCGAGAAGGTGACGAAGCCCTCGAGGATTGCCGGGAAATGGCCGATCTCGTCCCAGGCCTGCGCCAGATCGACGCCGTCGGCGATCTTGATCTGGCCCTTGCCGTCATAGCCGAAGCGCCGCGTCTTGAGCACGGCCGGCCGGCCGAGCCTGGCCACGGCCTGCTCGAGATCGGCCAGCGAGTCGACGGCCTCGAACGGCGCAACCGCGAGGCCAAGCCCAGCGACGAAGCGCTTCTCTGTAAGGCGATCCTGCGTCACCGCGAGCGCCCGGGCGCCGGGATGCAGCGGGGTGCGGGCGGCGAGGAAGGCTGCGGTCGCGGCCGGGACGTTCTCGAACTCGTAGGTCACGACGTCGACGGCGTCGGCGAAGCTGGCGAGCGCCGCCTCGTCCTCATAGGCGCCGATGGTGTGGCGGGCGGCGACCTCATAGGCCGGGCTATCCGGCTCGGGTGCGAAAATATGGGCGCGCACACCGAGATCGGCCGCGCCCAGCGCCAGCATGCGGGCGAGTTGCCCGCCGCCGAGAATGCCGAGGACGGCGCCGGGGCCGAGCCCGCGCGGATCAGGCTGGCTCATGCCTCGTCCCTTGGCCGTTCGGCGACGGCATTGCTCAACCTGGCGCGCCAGGCGTCGAGCCGCTCGGCCAGACCGGCGTCGGAGAGGGCGAGCACGGCCGCGGCGAGCAGGGCGGCGTTGATCGCGCCGGCCTTGCCGATGGCGAGGGTGCCGACCGGGATGCCGCCGGGCATCTGCACGATCGAGAGCAGGCTGTCCTGGCCGGAGAGCGCCTTGGACTCGACCGGGACACCGAAGACGGGGAGGGGGGTGAGCGAAGCCGTCATGCCCGGCAGGTGCGCGGCGCCGCCGGCGCCGGCGATGATGACCTTGAACCCTTCCGCCCTGGCGCCCTTGGCGAAGGCATACATCCGGTCGGGCGTGCGATGGGCCGACATGATGCGCGCGTCGAAGGCGATGTCGAGCTCGCCCAGTGTCTCGGCGGCGTGGCGCATCGTCGCCCAGTCGGACTGGCTGCCCATGATGATGGCGACGGGAGGGGTCGGCTCGGCCATGAGATCCATGCTTCCCGGCAGAGGGGAGGAAGCGCGCGATCTAGACCGGCGGCGGCATCACAGGCAAGCGCGGAATCGGGGTTTCTCTGGAAATTCCGGTACTTTAGGCGATGATGTCCGGCGTCAGCTGGTCTTCGAGATAGGAGATGCGGTCGCGTAGATAGAGCTTGCGCTTCTTCAGCCGCTGGATCTGGATCTGGTTGACGGGCCCGAGCCGCTCGAGGGCGTCGATAGCGCTGTCGAGATCGCGATGCTCCTCGCGCAACCGCGCCAGCTCCGCCTCCAGGACTTCGATCTCCTCCTGGCTCAGTTCGAATCCCATGAAGCCGTCTCATCATCGCCGCGATCAGGCGCGACTATGCGCAGGCGCGGACGGCGCGGCAAGGGTGCCGACCGTGCAGATGCGGGCCGGCTCGCTCGCATTCACGCGCCTCGGGAAAGGTCTCGGAAGGGATCACAGAAACTCATGGTGCGGTGCACGTCTGCCCCGCAGACGTGAAGCCGGCTCTGTGTCAGAGTTCACCCTGCCAGAATGCTCATCAGGAGGATCCAGATGTCGCTGCAGACACATCTCGTCGAGCTTGAACGCAAGCATCGCCAGCTCGAGGAAGCTATCGCCCAGGCGGTATCGAGCCCCTCGTCGAACGATCTCAGCGTGGCCGAGCTCAAGCGAAAGAAGCTGCTGCTGAAGGATGAGATCGAGCGCGTGCGGCTTACCATGCCGTCACCGACATTCCACTAAGATCACAGCGGGCCGCGGCGGCCCGCATCGAACTCACGCGCAATGCGGACAACCGGCCCCGAGAGGGGCCGGTTTTTTTGAGCGCGAGCGCCGGCATCTGTCGCTAGCTCGCACGTCGCCGTCTGGGCTTGAGATCGAGAATGGCGATACGGGCGGCGCTACATGGCAGGGAGGGAGACGCGCTCCACCGATCGTGCAAGAATTTGTCGAGCCGAGAGGGATGTGCCGTTGTCTCGTGTCGATACACGCAACACCACGCGCTACTGGAACGCGCCCGGCGTCGATGGCCTCAGCTGCCTTCACGCCGACTTCACGACGCATGACTATGCGCCCCACCAGCACGACGCCTTCGTCGTCGCCGTGACGGAGAGCGGTGGCGCCGAGTTCAAAAGCCGCGGCCGCAGCGATGAAGCCCGCGAGAGCGTGCTACTGGTTTTCAACCCGGCCGAGCCCCATTCCGGCCGCATGGGCCGGAGTGATCGCTGGCGCTACCGCTCGCTCTACCTGACGCAGCCCGCGATCGAGGCGGTGACCGCCGATCTCGGGATCGCGCAGCCAGCCTATTTCACGCGCAATGTCCTTGCCGATGCCGATCTGATCGCGGCCTTTTCCTGCCTGCATCGCAGCCTGGACGATGGTCACGATCCACTCGAAGAGCGCGAACTCCTCGTTGCCAGCTTCGGCCAGCTTTTCCAGCGTCATGGCGACGGCGCCCGATCCATCCCGATCGTACCGCGAGACGAGACGGCGGTTTCATCCGTGGCAAGGCGGATGATCTCGCAACATACCGAGAGCGGGCTGACCCTGAACGAGATGGGGCTCTGGGTCGACATGACGCCGTTCCAGCTCATCGGCCTGTTCAAGCGCACGGTCGGGCTGACGCCTCACGCCTATCTGACGCAGCTCCGCTTGAAGACGGCGATCCGGCAGTTGAAGGCTGGCGCGCCCATCGCCGAAGCGGCGCTGGCCAGCGGCTTCTATGACCAGAGCGCGCTGACCAGGCACTTCAAGCGCTCGTTCGGAATCACGCCCTTGCAGTACCAGCGGGCAGGCGTTGCCGGTGCGAGCCGCTGATCGATCAATTTCCGCCAATACCGCGCTGAACCAGGCCGCCAGACTCCTGATGGAAAAGGAGTCTTCGGGTGACGCGCTATTTCTGCCTGGACGAGCCGGAGGTCTTCGACCTCGAAACCGCCGTGGTGGGGGCTGAGCCGGGCCGCGTCCTGCTCGGCCGATCACCGTTCTACCCCGGCGGCGGCGGCCAGCTCGCCGACAGGGGCATGCTGCAATGGTCGGGCGGTGAGGTCGCGATTGCCGGCTTCGAGACGCAAGCGGACGGTATCTGGCACCTGCTCGCCGAGCCGGTCATGCCCTCGGGCGCCGTGGTTGCGCAGGTCGATCGTCCGTTCCGGCAACTGATGCGCGAGCTCCATACCGATCTGCACATCGTCAACGCGCTCGTCTACCAGGGTTTTGACGGCGCGCTCGTGACCGGCGTGCAGATGAACGAGGATGGTACCGCCCGTATCGATTTCGACCTGCCGGAGGCCGATAATGAGCGTCTGCGCGGGCTTGAGGGCGCGATCAACGACGTGATCAGGCAGGACCTGCCGGTTCGCGAAACCTATGTCGCCGAGGGCGAGGCCTTCGACGAGGCCGGCCTGATCCGCTCGCGCTCGGTCACCCCGCCGCCGACGGCCGATGGCAGGATCAGGGTCGTCGAGATCGCCGGGCTCGATCGCCAGGCCTGCGGCGGCACGCATCTGGCGGCGACGGGCGCGTCGCGCCCGCTGCGCATCCTCAAGATCGACAACAAGGGCCGGCATAACCGGCGCCTTCGCATCGGCCTCGACGGCGTGTGAAGCCGGCCATGCTCGCCATCCTTAAAGGGCTCTGGGCGCGTCCGCTCCTGCTGCTGTGGCTGCCGCCCTTGTTCTGGGCGGGAAACCTCGTCCTTGGCCGCGCGCTGGGCGCAAGCTTTCCGCTGGTTTCGCTCGCGGTCGGGCGCTGGCTCGTGGCGCTGGCCTGCCTTGCCCCCTTCATCGGCCGGCAAGCCTGGCGGGAGAGGGCGCTGCTGCGGCAGCACCTTGCCCTGATCGTCGCCTGCGGTGCCTTCGGCGTCGCCGGCTACAATGCACTCGGCTATCTCGCTCTGCGGACGACACCTGCCGCCAGCGTCGCCTTCCTCAACTCGACCCTGCCGCTGATGGTGCCCTTGGCCGCGTTCGCGCTCGGGGTCGAGCGCGTTTCCGGCCGGACGCTCGCCGGCATTGCCGTGTCCTTCGCCGGCGTCGTCTGGATCGTCGCGCGCGGCGATCTGCAGCAGCTCGGCGGATTGCGGGCCGATGGCGGCGAAGTCCTCGTGCTTATCGCCGTCGCGAACTACGCGATCTATTCCGTCCTGCTGCGGCGCAAGCCAGCAGCCTTGAGCCCGCTCGTCTTCCTGGCCGCTACCATGGCCACCGGTCTCCTGGTGCTCGCGCCGTTCTGGGCCTTCGAGCTGATGCAGGGTGCGCGCATTCCGACCGATGCGGGCTCGGTCGCGGCGGTTCTCTATATCGGTGTGTTCGCCTCGCTGCTCGCCTTCATCCTCTGGGGGCACTGCGTGGCGACGCTCGGGCCGAGCGTCACCGGCGTTTCGTTTCATCTGGTGGCGCTGTTCACGGCCTTGCTCGCGGTCGCGGTTCTGGGCGAGCCGGTGCGCGGTTTCCACCTCGTCGGCATGGCGCTGATCCTCGCCGGCTTCTTCCTTGCGACCGGGAACTGGATGGGCGCCAGGCCGCGGTCGGCGCGGCAACCCGGCGCGTCCCAGCTCTGAGGGCAGTCATGGATACCACCGAGATCCTGCGCAGGCTCGTGGCCTTCGACACCACATCGCGACGCTCCAATCTCGATCTGGTCCATTGGGCCGCCGACTACCTAGAGAGCGCGGGCGCGCGGGTGCGCCTGACCAGCGGTGCCTCGGGCGAAAAAGCCAATATTCTCGCGACGATCGGCCCCGATGCGCCGGGCGGCATCATCCTCTCCGGGCATACGGATGTCGTTCCGGTCGATGATCAGGATTGGGCGAGCGATCCGTTCATTCTCGCCAGCCGGGATGGGCGCCTCCATGGCCGCGGCGCCGTCGACATGAAGGGTTTCGTCGCGGCCTGCCTTGCGGCAATCCCGAGTTGGAGGGCACGGGAGTTGCGCCGGCCGATCCACCTTGCCCTGTCCTATGACGAGGAGATCGGCTGTCTCGGCGTCCCGCTCCTGATCGCCGACATGCTCGCGCACTGCCCAATTCCGGCGCTCGCGATCATCGGCGAGCCGACGCAGATGCGTATCGGGCTCAGCCATCGCGGCTTCTATGGCTATCGCAGTGTCTTCCATGGCCGCGCCGCCCATTCGAGCGATCCGCGCCTCGGCGCCAGCGCGATCGAGCCGGCAGCGGCGCTCGTGGCCGCCCTTGGCGCCCTCGGAGGAGGGCGGAGCGACGGCGGTCGAACCACCGTCAACATCGGCAGGATCGAGGGTGGCAGCGCCATCAACATCATCCCCGAACGCTGCGAGGTCGTCTGGGAGTTCCGGCCGCCCGATGCGGCCGCGGCGGAGACTGTGCTCGCGATGGTCGACGGCTTGGCGGCTGGGCTGGGCTCTGGGGTGAGCGTCGAGACGACCCCGCTTGCACGCGTACCGCCGCTCAACTGCGGGCCGGACAACCCAGCCGTTGGCGTAGCGCGCCATCTAGGCGGCCTATGGCCACCGATCACGATGCCGTTCGGGACCGAGGCCGGCTTTTTCCAACAGGCGGGCATCCCGGCTCTGGTCTGCGGCCCGGGCTCGATCGCGCAGGCGCACCAGCCGAACGAGTGGATCGCCATCACCGAGCTTGCGGCGGCGGGTCGCTTCATGGCGCGCGTCGGAGACTGGGCAGCCGCGGAGCTGTGAGGCGCGGACTCCCGGCAAGCCATGTCGTCGCCGACATTGCACTTTCGACGGCCCAGTTTTACCCGCCGCTAAAGACTCCTGCGTAACGTATCGTCAGGAGTGCGGCGCACATGGCGTTGTTCGGCGATATCACCGAGAGTCTCTTCGAGACCAGCGGCACGCTCGTGGCGCTCTTCGATCCCCAGGACATCCTGCGGCGATCGAACGCGGCCTATCGCGAGGCCTATGGCGTCGCCGTGGACGAGGCGATCAGCTGGGCCGAGATCGTGCGGCGCAATTTCGAGCAGCGCCGCGGCGTCGCCTTCGCGACCGAGGATTTCGAGCACTGGCTGACCTCGGCCCGGTCCCGACGCGGGAAAACCGCCTACCGCGCCTTCGAGACCGATATCACCGATGGCCGCTGGCTATGGATGACTGAGACGGTGTCGCCGACCGGCTGGATGCTGTGCATCGCATCCGACATCACCGAGCTGCGAACCGGCGAACGCAGCCTGCGGCAGGATCGGGACAGCGCCCGCAAGGCCTCGCAGACCGACGAGCTGACCGGTATCTCGAACCGGCGCCACTGCATGAGCGTGCTGCAGGAGGTCATCGCGAAGGCGAGCCGCGGCGAGGGCGGCGAAACCTGCGTCGCGCTGCTCGATATCGATCGCTTCAAGCAGATCAACGACCGTTTCGGCCATCAGTTCGGCGACGCGGTGTTGATCGATTTCAGCAAGAGCGTGCAGAGGAATCTGCGCCCTGCCGACAGCTTCGGCCGGGTCGGTGGCGAAGAGTTCATGCTGATCCTGCCGCAACTTGGGCCGGCGGCAGCCGAGCTCCTGATCGAGCGCCTGTTCAGAGCGGTCGGCCGGCCTGGATCCCTGCCGTCGCAGCCCAGCCTCCACTATTCCTTCTCGGCAGGCCTGACGCAGATCCGGCCCGGCGATACGCTCGCAGAGGTCTATCACCGCGCCGACGCAGCCCTCTACGATGCCAAGATCGGCGGTCGTGGCCGGCAGATGTCGGCTTGAGTGCAGGTGGGCGAGCAGGAGAAGGCCGTGGACTATGCCCAACTTACAAAGCGCATCCCGCTGCCTGCGGAGTTCCTGCCACCCTCGCGGTTGGTCTTTGAGGATCTGGTCGCGACGGTCCTCGGTCGCGAACATCTCGCTGACGATGTTGCCGGCATCAATGCGAGCATCGAGCTGATCCAGAAGACCCGCGGCGGTGGCTGGCCGACGGTTGCGGTCACCGAGGATGGCAACTTCATCGATCTCGTCTGGCACGAGTGCGAATTTCGCGAAGGATTCTCGTTCAGCTACGCAATATATACCCTCGATCGGGAGTATCTCGGCTGCTGTTACTTCTACCCGCTGGGCAGGCGCATATCGCTTTCAGAAGAACTGGCGCAGTGTGAGGTCGATATCAGCTGGTGGGTTACCTCATCAGCCTATGAGCGAGGCTACTACGAAAAGCTTTTCCGCGCACTTCAACACTGGGGAAGCAAGGATTTTCCGTTTTCTGCCGTATACTATTCCAACATCCTGATCCCGAGCTGATTATCGATGAGCTGTCGAGCAGCAGGCGCTCGAACTCGGAGCAGAGGTCGGGACGTTCCGATCTGATATGGAAGAGAAGATCGCCCGCGTCGACGGGGCGGCGTGGATCGCTCCCGCGATCGGCGCTAAGGCTCTGAGTCTCTGCAGCTCAGATCCTGCCATCGCGGGCGCTGGCGGGGTTTTTACTTCAGGGAGCTGCGGCGAGGGAAATCTCACGGCGGCGTGGAGCTTGGCTGACCGCCGGAGCCTCGACGCGGCAGGCTTCGTCGACTGTCGGCTTGGTGGCGGTTCTGGTCAGGTCGAATCTGGAGCAGAGATTGCCGTATCCGGGTGTCGCCACCGTGCCCGACATGCTCGCCCCACCCGACATGATCCGCCCGTGGAGGTCGACGGTGATGTAGCCGGCCGGCCGCTTGATCCAGGTGGTGCCGATGATGTCGACGGCCCCGCTGTTTTTGATGCGCCCCGAGACCGTGAAGCATCCATCAGGCACGGTGATGTTCTCGCGCACGGCGTAGAACTGGAACACGCCGGAAAATTCGCGGCCGTCTTGCCGGTCGATCGTCAGGGTCAGCCCGGTCTTCCCCTGCGCGCAGACATAGGCGCCCTGCCAGTTTCCGGTGACGGATGCCTCCTGCGCCCGAACCGGCGCGAGCATGGCCAGCAGTGCGAGGACAGGAGCCGTGATCGATCTTGCAATCAGCCTTCCGCTCTTGTGCGGTGCCGAGCTGCTTGCCCGGTGCAGAGGCATCACAGTGCCCGCGCGATCTCGCGCAGCTTGAATTTCTGGATCTTCCCCGTCGAGGTCTTCGGCACTTCGGTGAAGACTACAGTCCGCGGGCATTTGAACGAGGCGAGCAGGGTCTTGCACCAGGCGATGATCTCGGCCTCGCTCACGCTCTGACCGGGCTTCAGCTCGACGAAGGCGCAGGGCGTCTCGCCCCATTTCTCGTCGGGGCGGGCGACCACGGCGGCGGCCTGCACGGCGGGATGCTTGTAGAGCGCATCCTCGACCTCGATCGAGGAGATGTTCTCGCCACCGGAGATGATGATGTCCTTGGAGCGGTCCTTGAGCTGGATGTAGCCGTCGGGATGCATCACGCCGAGGTCGCCGGAATGGAACCAGCCGCCCTCGAAGGCGGCTTTGGTCGATTTCGGATTCTTGAGATAGCCCTTCATCACGACATTGCCGCGGAACATCACCTCGCCCAGCGTCTGGCCGTCATGCGGCACGGGCTCCAGCGTCTCCGGATCGCGGACATCGAGCCCTTCCAGCGCCGGATAACGCACGCCCTGGCGCGCCTTCAGCGCCGCCTGCTCGCCGCCGGGCAGGGCGTCCCAAGCGCCGTTCCATTCATTGACGACGGCGGGACCGTAGACCTCGGTCAGCCCGTAGAGATGGACGACGTTGAAGCCGGCCTGCGCCATGCCGGCGAGCACCGCTTCGGGCGGCGGGGCCGCGGCGGTGAAGAAGTTGACCTTCTGGGCAAAGCTGCGGCGCTCGGCATCGGGCGCGTTCAGCAGCGCCGACATCACGATCGGCGCGCCGCACATATGGGTGACGCCATGGTCGGCCAGCGCATCGTACATCGCCTTGGCCCGGACCTGGCGCAGGCAGACATGGGTGCCGGCGAGCAGCGAGATCGTCCAGGGGAAGCACCAGCCATTGCAGTGGAACATCGGCAGGGTCCAGAGATAGACCGGGTGCCGGCCCATCCCGCCGGTGAGCACGTTCGAGGTCGCCAGCAGGTTGGCGCCGCGATGGTGGTAGACCACGCCCTTGGGATCGCCGGTGGTGCCGGAGGTGTAGTTCAGCGCGATCGCGTCCCATTCGTCCGATGGCATGATCCAGTCGAAATCGGGGTCGCCCTGTTTGAGGAAGTCCTCGTACTCGACGCTGCCGAGCCGCTCGCCGGGCCCGTCATAGACGGGGTCGTCATAGTCGATGACGAGGGGCTTCACCTTGCAGAGCGCCAGCGCTTCCTTGACCGTCTTCGAGAACTCGCGGTCGGCGATCAGCACCCTGGCTTCGCCATGGTCGAGCGAGAAGGCGATGATCGCGGCGTCGAGGCGGGTGTTGAGCGTGTTGAGGACGGCTCCGCACATCGGCACGCCGTAATGGCATTCGAGCATGGCCGGGGTGTTCGGCAGCATCGCCGCGACCGTGTCGTTCTTGCCGATACCGTGCTGCTTCAGCGCCGAGGCGAGGCGGCGAGTGCGGGCGTAGAGCTCGGCGTGGTTGCGCTTCAGCGGGCCGTGGATGACAGCGACATGGTTCGGGAAGACGCTCGCCGCGCGCTCGAGGAAGGGCAGTGGCGAGAGCGGCTGGAAGTTCGCCGGGTTGCGATCGAGATCGGTATCGTAAGGGGAGAGCGGCATGATGTTCGGCGTTCCCGGCTGTCGTTGTCGGTCAGCCTAGAAGCGCGCCCCGCCGCGGGCAATCAGCCGAAGAGCGGACGCAGGCCGTCGAAGATCAGTTTCACGCCGACCGCGACGAGCAGGTAGTAGATGATCGTGTAGAAGCGCTCGGCCGGAACGCGCCTGACGAGCCAGACGCCGGCAATGGTCGAGAGGATCGCGACCGGAGCGAGCGCGGCCGAAGCCGAGAGGTTCTGCGCGCTGAACTGGCCGAGGATGAAATAGGGCAGCACCTTGATCCAGTTCATCAGCGCGAAGAACAGCGCGCCGGTGCCGACGAAGACCGCTGGCGGCAGGCGCTGCGGCATCACATAGATCTGGAAGGGTGGGCCGCCGGCATGGGCGATCATGCTGGTGAAGCCGCAGATCACGCCCCAGACCGTCCCGGCCGCATAGTTCGCCTTCGTCACCGGCTGCGCCGCGGTCTTGCCGGCGAGGAGGCGGCGCAGCGCGAAGCCGATCGAGATCACGCCGACCGCGAGGCCGACGATGGCGTCGGAGACCTTCGCCGCCAGGAGATAGCCCGCGAGCACGCCGAGCAGCATGCCGGGCAGCAGCGTCGCCAGGTTCCGGCGGTCAAATTCGCGCCGATAGGACCAGACAGTGACGACGTCCTGGATGATCAGGATCGGCAGCATGATCGCAGCCGCCTGCACCGGGGAGACGAGCAGCGCCATCAGCGGCAGCGAGAGCAGGCCGAGGCCCGAGAAGCCACCCTTGGACAGCCCCATCAGGACGACGGCCGGGACCATGACGGCGAAGAAGGTGAGGTCGAAGGTCATCGTCCCGCGCGGCTGCCGGCTGGGCCGGTTGTGCAGCACAGCCCATGCGGTTGCGCTGAAAGTCTGAGAGGCGGACGCTTGCATGCGTACGGCAGGACTGGGCACAGTCCGCGCCAAATCCGGCTGGGCGCTGCATCTCCGATGACGCTCTAGGCTGAATGCAGGCGGAGAGGAACGCTTTTGATGACTGCCAGCCATGCAAGCCGCTATGCGCAGACCTATGCCGCCTGGCAGCGGGACCCTGAGAGTTATTGGGCCGGGATCGCGGAGGGCGTCGAGTGGATCAAGCCGCCGCGGGCGATCTTCGATGCGAGCGCTGGCATCTATGGCCGCTGGTTCCCCGATGCGAGCTGCAACACCTGCTTCAACGCGCTCGACCGGCATGTCCGCGACGGCCGGGCCGAGCAGACGGCGCTGATCTACGACAGCCCGGTCACCGGCACCAAGGCGAGCTTCACCTACGCGCAGATGCTCGACGAGGTTTCGACCCTCGCGGCCGTGCTGCAGGATCTCGGCGTCGGCAAGGGCGATCGCGTCATCCTCTACATGCCGATGATCCCGGAAGCGGCCATCGCCATGCTGGCCTGCGCGCGGATCGGCGCGGTGCATTCGGTGGTGTTCGGCGGATTTGCGGCCAAGGAGCTGGCGACCCGGATCGACGACGCCACCCCGAAGCTGATCATGACCGCGACCTGCGGCATCGAGCCGACGCGGGTGGTCGAATACAAGCCGCTGCTCGACGCGGCGATCGATCTTGCGACACACAAGCCCGACGCCTGCATCGTATTGCAGCGGCCGCAGGTCGACGCATCGATGCATGTCACCCGCGACAAGAACTGGCGCACGCTGGTCGCTGCCGCCCGCGCCAATGGCCGCAGGGCCGATTGCGTCGAGGTCGCCGCGACCGATCCGCTCTACGTGCTCTATACCTCCGGTACCACCGGCAGGCCCAAGGGCGTGGTGCGCGATAATGGCGGGCACATGGTCGCGCTGCTGGCGACGATGACGCAGCTCTACGATGTGAAGCCGGGTGAGGTGATGTTCACCGCCTCCGATGTCGGCTGGGTCGTCGGCCACAGCTACATCGTCTATGGGCCGCTGCTGCTGGGTGCGACCTCGATCCTCTACGAGGGCAAGCCGGTCGGCACGCCCGATCCCGGCGCTTACTGGCGGGTCATCGCCGAGCACAAGGCGGTGGCGATGTTCACCGCGCCGACCGCCTTCCGGGCGATCCGCAAGGAGGATCCGCAGGCGACATTTCTCAAGAACTACGACCTCTCGCAGTTCCGCACGCTCTTCCTTGCCGGCGAGCGCGCCGATCCCGACACGCTGAAATGGGCCGAAGAGGTGCTCAAGGTGCCGGTCGTCGACCATTGGTGGCAGACCGAGACCGGCTCCTGCATGGTCGGCAACCCGGTGGGGCTGGGGCTGCTGCCGATCAAGCATGGCTCGCCGAGCGTGCCGCTGCCGGGCTACGACATCCAGTGCCTGGACGAGGGCGGCAAGCCGGTTCCGCCTGGCACGATGGGCGCGATCGTCGCCAAGCTGCCGCTGCCGCCCGGCGCCTTGCCGACGCTGTGGCAGGACGATGCCCGCTTCCGCAGCGCCTATCTCGAAATCTATCCCGGCTTCTACAACACTTCGGATGCCGGCTTTATCGACGAGGACGGCTATGTCTTCATCATGGGCCGCACCGACGACATCATCAATGTCGCCGGCCACCGGCTCTCGACCGGCGGCATGGAGGAGGTACTGGCCTCGCATCCGGCCGTGGCAGAATGTGCGGTGGTCGGCATCAGGGACGCGCTCAAGGGCGAGCAGCCCTGCGGCTTCGTCGTGATGAAGGCCGGAGTGACGCAGTCGCCGGCCGAGGTCGAGAAGGAGCTGGTCGGGCTGGTGCGCGACAAGATCGGGCCCGTCGCTGCCTTCAAGCTCGCGATCACGGTGGTGCGCCTGCCGAAGACCCGCTCCGGCAAGATCCTGCGCGCCACGATGAAGAAGATCGCCGATGGGGAGGAGTATGCCATGCCGGCGACGATCGAGGATCCCGCAGTGCTGGCTGAGATCGGGACCGCGCTGAAGGGGAGGGGGCTCGGCTGAAGGCGCCGCCGCGCAGTTCGACGAATTTACAACTTTACGTTGTTTTAAACAGAATCGTTCAAGATCGCAGATGGTTATCCCGTCGGATTTAAACGATGGCGCTTCGCCCCCACGTCGGACCTCTGGCCTTGGCGATCGGTGCGTTGCTTGCGCCGGTCGGTGTCGTGCTGGCTCCGCGGGACGGGGCGATCGTGCTCGTGCTCGCCAGCAGCTCCGCTCAAGCCGTAGAGGCCGTGAGCCTGGCAGACGGCGTCATCCTCGCCCCGATCGGCCGCTTCGGCTTGCTGGCCCGCTCGGAGATACCCGGCTTTTCAACGCGCCTCTATCAATCCGGCGCCGCGCTCGTCCTGGCAGGGCTGGGCGGCGGCTGTTCCGGCCAGGCGCGCGATCCCCTCATCTCAGCGAGACGGTCCCCATGAGCCAGAGCCTCGAGACATTCCGCCGGGCCTTCGCCAAACCGCTGATGGCGGGGCAATGGCTGCTGGTTCCGGTGACCTGCGCCGTCGCCTGGTTTGCCGGTCATCCGGCGCTGCTCGCGATCGGGCTGGTTTCGACCCTGCTGGCCGCAGCCACGACGCTGGCCTGGCGCTCGGATGGGATCGGCCTCTCGACGCGCCTGACCTCCACCATCGCGGTGAACGGGCAGGTGGCGCTGCTGGTCTTCGCCTGCGAGGGCACGCGCTACCAGATCGACCTGCACATGGCTTTCTTCGCGGCGCTCGCGGTGATGACGGCCTGGTGCTGCTGGCGCTCGATCGTCGCTGCGACCGCGGTCGTGGCGGTGCACCACCTCGTCCTCAACTTCGCCTATCCGGCGGCGGTGTTCCCCGATGGCAGCGAGTTTCTTCGCGTCGTCGTCCATGCCGTTATCTTGCTGGCGGAGGCGGGAGCGCTGACCTGGATTGCGCACCGGCTCGCGGCTGCACTCGACCAGGCCGACGAGGCGGCGGCCACGGCGCTGCTGAACCAGGAGAGCGCCGAGGCGCTGCGCCATGACAGCGCAGAGGCGGAAACTGGCCGGGGCGAGATCGAGGCGCGGTTGATCGAGGCGGTCTCGGTCGTGGTCGATGCGGCCAAGCGCGGTGACTTTTCAGTCCGGACCGCGCAGACCGCCGAGCTCGGCCGCTTCAGCGCGCTGGTGCGCGGCATCGACGAGCTGACCGGGGCCTGCGAGAGCTTCCTGGACGAGACAGACCAGGCCCTCGCAGCCCTCGCCGACGGCGATCTGACAGCGCGAATGTCGACCCGCTTCGAGGGACGGCTTGCCGCCGTCGCCGGCAACTTCAATCGCTCGACGGAAGCGCTGGCCGGGGCGCTGGCAGCGGTGGTGCAGAACGCAGGGCAGACGCGCATGGCTGCTGAGGACATCCTCTCGGCGACGCTCGATCTGTCGCAGCGCGGGCAAAGCCAGGCCAATGCGATCCAGGATACCTCCAGCGTCATCGAGGAGATCGCGGCAACGGTGCGCCAGACCACCGATATCGTTCAGGCGGCAGCGCGCAAGGCGCGCGCGACCGCCGACGATGCCGGAGCCGGCGTTGCGGTGGCCGAACGCGCCGTCGAGGCCATCGACAAGATCGATCAGCAGTCGCGCCGGATCGTCGACATCGTCGAGGTCATGGACGGGCTCGCCTTCCAGACCAATCTCCTGGCGCTGAATGCCTCGGTCGAGGCGGCGCGGGCGGGTGAGGGTGGCCGCGGCTTCGCCGTGGTCGCGACCGAGGTCCGCCGGCTCGCCCAGCAATCGGCCGATGCGGCACGCGACGTGCGGGCACTGATCAGCGAGACCAAGGTGCATGTCGACGAAGGGGTGAAACTGGTGCGCGAAGCCGGCGCCAGCCTCACCACCATCTCCGGCGAGGTCGAGGAGGTCGCGCAGGCCTTCGGAGAGATCAGCCAGGCGACAGCAGAGCAGTCGCAAGGCGTCGGCGCGATCGAGCGGGCGCTGGTCGAGATCGATGCCGCCACCCAGGACAATGCCCAGGCGGCGGCGCGCACCGCTGCCGCCGGGCGCGGCATGGCGGAGGCCGCCGAAGCGGTTGCAAAACTGGCAGGAGGCTTCCGGCTTGGCGGCGCGCAGGATCGTGCGGGGCTGCGCCGGGCTGCCTGAGTGTTCGCGCCGGTGATCAGAACCCCAGGGCGGCGCCGTTCCAGCGCAGCAAACGCGCCGGCAATTCCAGCTGCATCAGATCCTCGCCGACGATCAGCGGGCCGGCATAGCCGCCGGCGCGCACCTCGGCGAAGAGCGCGGCTGTGTCGGCTCCCGGCGGGACGAGATGGGTCAGCGCCAGCGCCTTGACGCCGGCGCGCTCGGCAAGACCAGCCACGACTGCCGGGGTCATGTGATAGCTCTGGACCGAGGCGACGGTCTCGGCCGAGCGCACGCCGGCGGTGACCGGCATCTGGCTGTCGATGAAGACCTCGCAAACCAGCAGGTCGCAGCCCTGCGCAGCCTGCTTCAGCGACGGCGTCAGGCGCGTGTCGCCGGAGAAGACGATAGTGCTGCCGGCCGCCGACAATTTGAGCCCGAAGGCAGGCTCGACCGGCTTGTGGTCGACGAGGAAGGCCTCGATAGCGAGAGCGCCGAGCCCGGTTACCGGACCTTCGCGCAATTCCTCGAAGACGACCTCGAGACCGGTCGCGTCCGGTCGCTTCTCGAAGGCGATGCGCAAAGCGCGTTCGCGGGCGAAGGCTTCGTATTGCCCGCGCATATTGGCGAGCGCCGGTTCCGGCGCGATCACGCGCCAGGGCCGGTTGCGGCCCTGGTGCCAGGATGAGACGACGAGCTGGTAGAAGTCGACCAGATGGTCGGAATGCTCATGGGTGACGATGAGCGCGTCGATCTGCGCCCCGGCATGTCCGGCGGCGACGAGGCGCTGGCTGACGCCAGAGCCGCAATCGACCAGAACCTTGACACCACCGGCCTCGACAAGATGGGCGGGGCCGGCGCGGCGCAGGCTGACGGGTGGTGCGCCGCTGCCGAGGAAGGTGAAGGCGAGATCGGTGGTCACTGTCTCCCGCCCTCGGTTGTCCCAGCGGTCCAGGCTTCAGTGTTCGTCGTCGTCCTCGGCCGGGCGCTTGAGCTGCTTCAGCTTGGCGAAGACGGAGTCGACGTCGATCTTCTCCTCTTCCTCGCGCTTCGGTCGGCTCATATCAGCGAAGGGCTGCGAGGCAGGCACCGGCTGCGGCGCGGTCGTCACCTCGGCGGGGAGCAGGGTCGAGCCGATCTCCGGCACGATCATGGCCGGACGATCCTTGGCGGCGCGTCCCACCTCGAAATCGAGGTCGATCTGCGACGACAGGCCGAGGCTGACCGGATCGATCGGCTGCAGCTGCTGGGCGTTCCAGTGGGTGCGGTCGCGAATCTGGGCAATGGTCGTCTTGGTCGTGCCGATCAGGCGGATGATCTGCGCGTCCTTCAGCTCGGGATGGTTGCGCAGCAGCCAGAGGATCGCGTTCGGGCGGTCCTGGCGCTTGGAGACCGGGGTGTAGCGCGGCCCCTTGGTGCGCTTGATCTCGGGCACCTTGACCTTGCGCTCGGCGAGCTTGAGCTGGTGCGCCGGGTTCTTGGCGGCGCGCTCGAGCTCCTCGCGGGTGAGCTGGCCGGAGGTGATCGGGTCGAGCCCCTTGATGCCGGCGGCGACTTCACCGTCGGCGATGCCGCGAACCTCGAGCGGATGCAATTTGCAGAACTCGGCGATCTGCTCAAAGGTCAGCGAGGTGTTCTCGACCAGCCAGACCGCGGTGGCTTTCGGCATCAGCGGCGTTTGTGACACGGGCTCGTCTCCTGGAATGTCGAGGGCAATAGCTCTCTTGCGCAGACCGGCCGCCCCGGCCGGTCATCCAAATCATCAACGATGAGCAGGATGGCGCGCGTTATAGGCAAAGCCGTGATCGCTGTCCACGGAAAGCGAAAACAGAGGTCACACCGTCAGCACGATCTTGCCGATATGGGCGTTGCTCTCCATCAGCCGGTGCGCCTCCGCTGCCTGTTCGAGCGGGAAGCGGGCGTGGATCACCGGCTTGCAGCGCCGTCCCGTCAGCAGGGGCCAGACCTTCTCCTCGAGCTCGCGTGCGATCGCTGCCTTCTCGGGAATCGTGCGCGGGCGCAGCGTCGAGCCGGTATGGGTCAACCGCTTCATCATCAGGCGGCGGAAGTCGACTTCGGCTTTCGGCCCGTTGAGGAAGGCGATCTGGACAATGCGGCCGCTCTCGGCGGCGGCGTCGTAGTTGCGGTTGATGTAGTCGCCGCCGACCATGTCGAGGATCAGGTCGACGCCGCGCCCGCCGGTTGCCGCCTTCGCAGCGGCGACGAAATCCTCGCTGCGGTAGTTGATGGCGTGGTCGGCGCCGAGTTCGCGGCAGGCGGCGCATTTCTCGTCGGATCCGGCGGTCGCCAGAACCGTGGCGCCGAAGGCCTTGGCGAGCTGGATCGCGGTGGTGCCGATGCCCGAGGTGCCGCCATGCACCATGAAGCTCTCGCCCTTCTTCAAGCCGCCGCGCTGGAAGACATTGGTCCAGACGGTGAAATAGGTCTCCGGGATCGCGCCGGCCTCCTCCAGCGATAGCCCGGCCGGGATCGGCAGGGCATTGTCCTCATGGACCACGGCATACTCAGCATAGCCGCCGCCGGCGACGAGCGCGCAGACCTGGTCACCGACCTCGTAGCGCGAGACGCCTTCGCCGAGGGCGACGATCCGGCCGGCGATCTCGAGACCGGGGATATCGGAGGCGCCGGGAGGCGGGGCGTAGCCGCCCATGCGCTGCAGCACGTCGGGCCGGTTGACGCCGGCGACCGCGACATGGACCAGGACCTGGCCGGGACCGGGCCGCGGCACGGGGCGCTGCTGGGCTTTAAGGACCTCCGGGCCGCCGGGGGCATCGAAGCCGATGGCGGTCATCATCGCGGGCAGGGTGGTCATGGCAATCTCCTCGCCTGTGGTGCTGGCGTTCGCGTCCGATTAAGCTCCCGCGTCCGGAGGATGCAAGGCGAGGCTGCGATGGCTGGATTTCTCGACGACGACCGCCCGGCGCCCAAGCGGGTTCACGAGATCGGGCAGGACCTGTCGCAACTCGCCGTCGCCGAGCTCGGCGAGCGGATCGCCCTTCTCGAAGCGGAGGTCGCGCGGCTGAAGGAGGCGCTGGAGAAGAAGACTGCCTCGCGCTCGGCCGCCGATGCCTTCTTCAAGGCGAAGGCTTGAGGCGGAACCGCGCCTTGAACGGCGTATTGCTCAGCGAGCTCCTGTAGCGACCGCTTCGACGTGAAGCTGGTTCACGCGGTGAACCAGAATCGTTCGAATTTGTCGCATTTTCGAGCGCCGTTAACGGTCGCTTAACGATTCCAAAGTATGAATCGCATCATCCAGTTTGTCTGGATGTCGAGTGGCTCCTGCCCACTCTGTTTGACGCCTCCCTGTTGACCTTCGAGCCGCCTTCGGGGCGGCTCTTTTTTTGCCTGCGGCCCGGACTGGCCGAGCGGGCGGGGCGTCGCCGGGCCGGACCATCGCATCGTTAACCTTAACGACACGTTACCGCGGCGCAGACAACACCATGGCGTTATCCTTGCGATGTCCCGGCAGGAGTCGGCGTCGCGTCCTTTAATCGCGCGCCATTGTGCCGATTGGAGACATGGGTATGACCGATCTGACGATGCTGAGGCCCGAGACCGAGGACGGCGCGATCTCGTTCGCGCGCGGCTTCGTCAAGTCGGACGCGTTCATGCAGCTCTTCCGCGAAGGAATGGGCCTCGTCGAGGCAACCGCATCCTATCTCGACGGGGAGGGGCGTGCCGAGTCGGCGGCGCTGCCGCGCGAGGTCTCGCTGACCTATGCGACCGAGAGCATGCGCCTGACGACGCGCCTGATGCAGATCGCCTCCTGGCTGCTGGTGCAGCGCGCCGTTGCCGAGGGCGAGATGAGCGCCGAGCAGGCGCGCAACGAGCACAACAGGGTACGTATCGCCGAATCGATGCTGCAGCCGACCAATGCCGAGGCGGAGCACCTGCCGCAGCGCCTGCGCGACCTCGTCGTCCATTCGAGCCGCCTGCAGGAGCGCATTCGCCATCTCGAGGAGCAGATGTCGGGTACGGGCCGACCCGTCGCGGTGAACCCGGTGCGCGGCCAGCTCGAAAGCCTGCAGGCGCGGCTCGGTCTGCTGCGCTGAAGCGGCTCGCTCGTCGTTTCGACCCATCCGCACCGTCGCTGAATGCAGGATATCCACTGCCTAGGCTCCTGCACGGGCTCTCGGGACACC
The DNA here is from genome assembly GCF_964254315.1 of Allobosea sp. LjRoot90. Taxonomy (NCBI): domain Bacteria; kingdom Pseudomonadati; phylum Pseudomonadota; class Alphaproteobacteria; order Hyphomicrobiales; family Alloboseaceae; genus Allobosea; species Allobosea sp. LjRoot90. Next base: position 515,188 of record NZ_CAXUTF020000003.1, on the reverse strand, counting down.
CGAAGCGCTTTCCACGCTCATATTTGTTAAACTAGGCTTCCGAATCGGATGAGCCGGCTTGGCCGGCCAGCAGAGGAGGAAGCGTGGCGTCTCCAGAACTGGATCACGCCCTGTCGCGCCTCGAAAGCGCGCTCGGCCAGCTCGAAGCAGCCGCCCGCAGGCGGCTTGAGGTCGAGCGTGGCCGTGGCAATCTCGAAACCGAGCTGACCCTGATGCAGGACGACCGCGCTCGCCTCGCCGTCGAGCTGGACGGTGCCATGGCCCGGATCGGCCAGGTCCAGGGCGTCGCGGAAGAGGTTGATCGCAAGCTCGACCGTGCCATGACGGCGCTCGCAGAGGTTATCGCGCGCGTCGAAGTCCGCCCTGACGAAGAAGCCGAACAGGACGCCTGATGCCCCAGGTCAACGTCACCATCTCCGGCAAGGCCTACCGCATGGCGTGCGGCGAGGGCGAGGAGCCGCATCTGGAGGGGCTCGCTAGCTTCTACGACGGCAAGATCGAGGAGATGCGCCAGGCTTTCGGCGAGATCGGCGACATGCGCCTGCACGTCATGGCGGCGCTGATGGTCGCCGATGAGGTCAGCGAGCTGAAGAAGAAGGTCGAGACGCTCGAAGGCCGGCTGCAATCGATCCAGGGCGACGCGGGTAGCGCCGACCAACGCGCCGGCGAGGTCGAGGAGAAGGCGGCAGCAGCCCTCCTGGTGGCTGCCGAGCGCATCGAGGGGGTGGCGCGGAGCCTGCTGCCTGGGCAGACGGGTTGATTTTGAGAAGCAGATGCAGACATCAATTCGATGAAGGCACTGAAATTAAGATTCCCTGCCGAAACAACGCGGACGGCCATTGCACTTCTGATCGTTGATTTTGTTGTTACTGCGCTAATTCCATTTCTTTTTGAAGATATAATTTTTAAATGGGTTATTTATATAACTTTCTGGGTTACAATCGCCGCATATCTCATGCGCAAAACTCATCATCAAGAAAAAATCATTGAAATTAAGATATTGACTTTAGCTTTTCTCTTTATCGGGTTTTTATTTGTTCTTATGGCAAAAAAGATTGAGATAGATGGCGCCCCATTACTTGGGAGTACTATTCATTCACGTTCGCAAATAACAAGAATGTCAATGTTTTTCGGCTGGTACGCGGCATATTTTATCTTGTGGACCAAGCTATTTTGGCTTGGGCCGCGGCCATCGAGTGAATCTCTGGAAACGTGAAGTTGCAGGGGCTTGCCAAAACGGCTTTGAACTGATCGACCGGAGGCCTGCCTCGCCTGGCTCCCTTTTTATCCCGGCCTGCCTTTGCAATTCCTCAATCATGCCCGACTGACGCTCGCAGCTGAAGCGACTCGATGAAGGCAGGGACGATGAGCGACAGGGTGCGGGTGGCAATTCTTCTTGGTGGCAAATCGGCCGAGCACGAGGTCTCGCTGATGTCCGCCACCAATGTGGTGAAGGCGATCGACAAGGCGAAGTACGACGTCGTGCCGATCCTGATCACCAGGGCCGGGCAATGGCGCGAGCTCGAACTGCAGAACGGCGTCCTGCCTGATCCGATCCCGCAGGACGGCGCCGAGATCTGCCTGCTGCCCGGCGGGGGCGGGCGTCTCCTGCGCCTGCAAGATGGGGCCGCGCCGCAAACGCTCCAGAAGATCGACGTGCTCTTCCCGGTGCTGCACGGCCTCGACGGCGAGGACGGTTCGGTCCAGGGGCTGGCTGCGGTCGCCGGCATCCCGCTCGCCGGCTGCGGCATCGTCGGCTCGGCCAATGCGCTCGACAAGGACATCGCCAAGCGGTTGTTGCGCGAGGCCGGCCTGGGCGTTGCCCGCTCGCTCACCGTCCGGCAGGGCGAGGCGCTGAGCTTCGCTGAGGCCAGCGCCGCGCTCGGCCTGCCGCTCTTCGTCAAGCCGGCCCGGCAGGGCTCCTCGGTCGGCGTCAGCAAGGCGACGAGTGCCGAGACTTTCGCGACAGCGCTCGCCGAGGCCTTCCGGCACGACCGCGTCGTTCTGGTCGAGGAGTTCATCGAAGGCCGCGAGATCGAGCTCAGCGTGCTGGAGCAGGCCGATGGCGAGACGATCGTCTCGCTGCCGGGCGAGATCGTCGCCGCCGCCAGCCATGGCTTCTACACCTATGAGGCCAAATACCTCGACGAGGACGGCGCCCGCGTCGAGGTTCCGGCCGACCTGCCCGAGGACGTCATCACGAGCCTGCAGGTGCTCGCCAAGCGCGCCTTCTACGCGCTTGGCTGCGACGGCATGGCCCGCGTCGATTTCTTCCTGCGGCCTGACGGCAGCGCACTGGTCAACGAGATCAACACCATTCCCGGCTTCACCGACATCAGCATGTTCCCGAAGGCGCTCGCGGCCAGTGGCATCGCCTATCCCGATTTGATCGACCGGGTGATCCGTCACGGGATCGCGCGTGGTGCCTGAGGCGGGCCGCCCGCCGGCGAGTGGCCCCCCAATCCTTGGTCATCCCGGGTCTCCCTCCGGTCGCCCGGGACGACCCGCGAGGAGATTGGTAGGTTATCGGCAGGCCTGCCAACGGCACGAAATTCCCACACCTTCCACCAAACGCCTCTGGCGCTTTGCCGGCATGCATCCTACCTTGGCTTGGCGGGGCTGCCTGGTGCGTGCGAGTTATGTATTCCCGGGCCCATACGACTCCCTAGGGAGCTGTCCCTGACCGGGTCCCTGGACCCGGACACACGGCGCCCACCTACTTTGTAGGTGTCCCGGGATCGAAATCTCCACGGCCAAGGTGGCTCCGCACTCGCCCATGACCGATGCCGTCTCTCCCATTCCCTCTCCTCGCAAGGCCGCGCTGCGTGCCGAGGCGCTCGCCCGGCGCGACGGCCTCGATCTCGACGAGCGCCTGATCTGGGACGAGGCGATCGTCGCGCGCGCCCTGGCGCTGCCGGTGTTCGCGCAAGGGCCGGTCTCGGCCTATTGGCCGATGCGCTCGGAGGCCGATCCGCGCCCGATTCTGGAAGCGCTGCACGAGCGCGGGTTGCCACTTTGCCTGCCGGCGATCATCGAGAAGCGCATGCTTTTCCGGCGCTGGGCGCCCTGGGAGCCGATCGTCCCCGGCGGCTTCGGCACGCTGGTGCCGAGCCCCGAGGAGCCGGAGGTCAAGCCCACAATTCTGATCGTGCCGCTCGCCGCCTTCGACCGGCGCGGCTACCGGATCGGCTACGGCAAGGGCTATTACGACCGCGTCATCGCCGAGCTCGAGCCGGCCCTGACCATCGGCATCGCCTATGCCGCGCAGGAGATCACCGAAGTTCCGGCGGAGGCGCATGACCGCCGCCTCGACTGGATCGTGACGCAGGACGAAGCGATCCGCTGCGGTTGATTTCGCTGCGGTGATCACGTCATTAGCAGGCGCGCCTTTCATTCAAGACGCAGTTGTCCCGCCGTGTTTTCCTCCAAACCGCGACGTCGTACCGCGTGGCCCGAGGGGGCCCGGGACGACCGCATTTTGCGTGAAAGCGCGACAGGACGGGCCGTGATGGGGCGGCCCAATCGTTGGATATTGACATGCGTCTACTCTTTCTCGGCGACATCGTCGGGCGCGCCGGCCGCCTCGCCGTCCAGGACCGCCTGCCTGGCCTGCGCGAGCGCTGGAAGCTCGATTGCGTCGTCATCAATGGCGAGAACGCTGCGGGCGGCTTCGGCATCACCGAGGCGATCTGCGACGAGACCCTCGCTGCCGGCGCCGATGTCGTCACGCTCGGCAATCATTCCTGGGACCAGCGCGAGGCGATGGTCTTCATTGAGCGCCAGCCGCGCCTGATCCGGCCAGCAAATTACCCGCCCGGCACGCCTGGCCGTGGCGCGACCGTGGTCGAGGCGCGCAACGGCGCGCGCGTCCTCGTCGTCAACGTCATGGGCCGGCTGTTCATGGACGCGCTCGACGACCCCTTCGCGGCGCTCGATCGCGAGCTTGCCGCCTGTCCGCTGCGCGAGGCGGCTGACGCCGTCATCGTCGACGTGCATGCCGAGGCGACCAGCGAGAAGCTCGCCATGGCCTATTATCTCGATGGCCGGGCAAGCCTGGTCGTCGGCACCCACACCCATGTCCCGACCTCGGACACGCGCGTGCTGCCGGCCGGCACCGCCTATCAGTCCGATGCCGGCATGTGCGGCGACTACGACTCGATCCTCGGCATGCAGAAGGAGGAGTCGATCCGCCGCTTCCTGCAGAAGACGCCGGGCTCGCGGCTGGAGCCGGCGCTCGGCGAGGGCACATTGTCGGGCATTGCCGTCGAGACCGACGACCGGACTGGCCTCGCCAAAGGGGCCTGGCCCGTTCGCCTCGGCGCGACGCTTGCCGAAACCTGGCCGACGGCCTGGGATCAGCAGGGCGGCTGATGTCGCAGCTCTTTTCCGCGCTTGTCGCCGTCTTCGTCGGCTATGCGGCCTCGGTCGCGGTGATCCTCGCCGCCGCGCAGGCGCTCGGCGCAACGCCGGGACAGACCGTCTCCTGGCTCGCCGGGCTCGCCATCGCCAAGGGGCTCGCCAGCCTGATCCTGTCCTGGCGGCACCGCATGCCGATCATCTGCGCCTGGTCGACGCCGGGCGCGGCGCTGATCGCGGCTGCGAGCGGTGTCGATATGGCCTCGGCCGTCGGCGCCTTCCTCGCTGCCGCCGCGCTGATGATGGCGACCGCCGCCTTCCGCCCGCTCGGTGCGCTGGTCGAGCGCATTCCGATGAGCATCGCCGCGGCCATGCTTGCGGGCGTGATCTTCCGCTTCGTCGTCGCCGTCTTCGACGAGATGAAGCTGCAGCCGGCTTTGGTGCTGACGCTCCTCGTCATCTTCCTGCTGGCGCGGTTGTGGAACCCCTTCCTCGGCGTCATCGCGGCGCTGGGTGCGGGTCTCGCGCTTGCCTTCGCCACCGGCACCGCGACGCTGCCGGCCGGGCCGGTGGCGCTGACGCATATCGAGCTGATCGCTCCGCATTTCGATCTGACTGCGATCGTCGGCATCGGCATCCCGCTCTATCTCGTCACCATGGCGGCGCAGAACCTGCCGGGTTTCGCTGTGCTGCGCGCCGCGGGCTACCAGCCGCCGACCGCCTCCTGCCTGTTCGTCACCGGCCTGATGTCGGCCCTGACGGCGCCGACCGGAGCCCATATGGTCAACATGGCGGCGATCAGCGCCTCGATCTGCACCGGCGCCGACACCCACCCTGACCCAAAGGAGCGCTGGAAGGCCGGCATCTGGTACGGCTTTCTCTGGCTCGCCATCGCCGCTACCGCCGGTCTCCTGCTCGCGCTGATCCTTGCCATGCCGAAGGCGCTGATCGTCGCGGTCGCCGGCCTCGGCCTCGTCGGCTCGCTGACGGGCGCGCTCGGCCAGGCGATGGGGAGCGACAAGGATCGCTTCGCTGGGGTCGTTACCTTCGCCGTGGCGGCCTCGAGCCTCTCCCTGTTCGGTGTCGGTTCCGCCTTCTGGAGCCTCGTCGCCGGGCTTATGGTCTTGACATTGGATCACGCCGCAGGCCGTTTGCGCGCAAGATCATGACTACGAACCCGCCCCGCACCCGCCTGATGCTCGTCACGCCGCCGATCCTGGATCCCGGCGCGATCTCCTTTCGCCTGATGCAGGCCTTCGCCGGCGGCGATGTCGCCGCCGTGCTGCTGCGGCTCGCGCCCGGCGACGAGCGCAGCCTGACCGAACGGGTCAAGGCGCTGGCTCCAGCTGTGCAGGCGCAGAACGTCGCTTTGGTGGTCGAGGCCTCGGCCCAGGTCGCCAGCCGCGGCGGCGCCGACGGCGTCCATTTGACCCAAGGTGCCGATGTGATCGCCGAGGCGCGTTCCAGCCTGAAGCAGGAACGCATCATCGGGGTAGGGGGCCTGCGCTCGCGCCATGACGCCATGGATATGGGCGAGGCCGGCGTCGACTACGTCATGTTCGGCGAGCCGCGGCCGGACGGTTCGCTGCCGCCCTTGCCGGCGGTGATCGAACGCGCTTCCTGGTGGGCCGAGATCTTCGAGACGCCCTGCATCGCCTATTGCCCGGACGCCGATTCCGTTCCGACCCTGATCGAGACCGGCGCCGAGTTTGTCGCGCTCGGCGAATGGGTGTTCGCCGAAGGTGTCGATATCCGTGCTGCGGTCACCGACGCCGATGCTGCGATCGCGGCCCAGCACGCCCGCAGGATCGCGCGATGAGGCTTGCGCTGACCGCGCTCGCCCTGACGCTCACATTACCGGCCGCTGCGGCGGGGCCGGTGCTGGACCTCGCTTACGGCGCCTATCAGGCCGGACATTATCGGCGTGCCCAGTCGGAGGCCCTGAAGCGGCTCGAGGCCGATCAGAACGACGCTGCGGCGATGACGCTGCTCGGCGAGATCTATCGCCAGGGACTCGGTGTTCGTGACGACGCCAAGGCCGCAGCAGACTGGTATCGGCTCGCGGCCGACAAGGGCGATGTCAACGCCACCTTTGCACTCGCCATGGCGATGCTGGAGGGGCGCGGCCTGCCGCGTGAGCCGAAGAAGGCCGGCGCCCTGCTTGAGAAAGCCGCTGCCGCCGGCCACCCCGCCGCCAACTACAATCTCGCCCTCGCTTTGCTCGCGACAGGGCAGCCACAGGACGACCAGCGCGCCATCGGCTGCCTCAGGGTTGCTGCCTCCGCCGGCCTCGGCGACGCCCAGCATGCACTCGCCGTGCTCTACAAGATGGGCCGCGGTGTGCCGCAGGATGACGGGATCGCAGCCGAGTGGATGGGCAAGGCCGCCGCCAGCGGCCTCATCGCCGGCGAAGTCGAGTACGCGATCATGCTGTTCAACGGTGACGGCGTCGCCAAGGACGAGCGCGCCGCGGTGAAGCTCTTCATCCGCGCCGCCAACAAGGGCAACGCCATCGCGCAGAACCGCCTGGCCAAGCTCTACCAGTTCGGCCGCGCCATCTCCCCGGATCTCTCGGAAGCTGCCGCCTGGCACCTCGCCGCCCGCGCGCAAGGCCTGTCCGATGCCACGCTCGACCAGGTTCTGGAGCGGCTTTCGCCGGAGCAGCGCGCCCGTGCCGCCCGCCTCGCTGCCGACCGGATCGAGGCCACGGCCTTGACGACGCCGAGCCAACCGAGCAAGTGACGGCGAAATTCGCGCCACGTAGCCGGCGCTGTCCAACGACTGCCGCTCTTTGATAGTCCGTTCCATTCTGCCGCGCTTCGAGCGCCGGAGGTTTTGATAATGATCCGCTCGCCCCTGATGACCGTGATGACCGATGCCGTGATGAAGGCGTCGCGTTCGCTGAAGCGCGATTTCGGCGAGGTCGAGAACCTGCAGGTCCTGGCCAAGGGCCCGGGCGACTTCGTTTCCAAGGCCGACCACAAGGCCGAGGAAATCCTGCGCGCGGCGCTGGAGAAGGCGCGGCCGGGCTACGGCTTCGTCATGGAAGAGAGCGGCGTCGTCGTCGGGACCGACGAGAGCAATCGCTGGCATGTCGACCCGCTCGACGGCACCCACAACTTCCTGCGCGGCATCCCGCACTGGAACATCTCGGTGGCGCTGGAGCGCGACAACCAGTTCATCGCCGGCGTGGTCTACGACGCCGCCAAGGACGAGCTCTTCATCGCCGAGAAGGGCAAGGGCGCCTATGTCAACAACCGCCGCATGCGCGTCTCCGGCCGCCGCGAATCGCCGGATATGCTGATCGGCATGGGCGTGCCTCATATCGGCAAGGGCGGGCACCCGCTCTTCCTGAAGGAACTCGGCGCCGTGATGAGCCGCTTCGCCAATGTCCGGCGCATGGGCTCGGCCGCGCTCGACATCGCCTATGTCGCCGCCGGCCGCATGGACGCCTATTGGGAGCGCGGCCTCAATACCTGGGATTTCGGCGCCGGCGCGGTCATGGTGCGCGAGGCGGGCGGCACTTTCGGCACGCTCGATGGCAAGCAGCCGACATCAGCCAAGGATGTAATCTGCGGCAACGAAGCCGGCGAGCCGGCGTTGCGCGCAGCCCTCAAGACGGTTCTTTGACGAAACGCAGGGCGTTTCCTGCTTGATCCTTGCGTGGCGGGAGGCGACAGTCGCCGCCGCGACGAAACCGGATCGGATGAGCAGGCATGGCCAATGACGAGGCGGCCCCCGAGGTCCAGCCGCTGGAGCCCCTGGCTGAGGGAAGCTCGGCGACGGCGATGCATCGGCCGCAGACGTTCCGATTCTCCCGTCCGCTGCGCTATTTTCTCCGCGCGCTGGTCTTCCTCGCGCTGATCGGCTTCCTCGTCTACATCCTGCACGGCAGCCTCATCACCGCCGTCATGGCCAATCCCGGCCTCAACGGCCTGATCCTCGGCGCGCTCGCTGTCGGCATACTGATCACGCTGCGCGAGCTCTGGCGCGTCGATAGCGAGGCGCGCGCCGCCACCCGTCTCGCCGCCAATCCGGCGGGCGTGGCGATCCGGCGCAACCAGGTGATCAGCCCGCTCGGCGCCGTTCTGCCGGCGCTGGAGCGTCGCACGCTCGCCCCGGCCCAGGCTGCGACGCTGCTCGAATCGATTGCGGTCCGGCTCGACGACGGGCGCGAGGTGCTGCGCTATATCGCTGGACTTCTGGTCTTCCTCGGCCTGCTCGGTACGTTCTGGGGCCTGCTCGACACCATCTCGTCGATCGGTAACGTCATCAAGAGCCTGCGCACCGGCGCGGAATCCGGCGTGCTCTTCGACGAGCTCAAGACGGGCCTCGCCGCACCGCTCGCCGGCATGGCCCTGTCCTTCTCGGCCTCGCTGTTCGGCATTGCGGGCGCGGTTCTGCTCGGCTTTCTCGATCTGCAGCTCGGCCAGGCGCAGCGCCGGTTCCGCAACGAGGTCGAAGACTATCTCGGCTCCACGACAGCGAACTTCGCGACGATCCTGCCGGCGATGTCGGTCGCCGGGCCCGCCTCGGGCGACGTCGTGGTCGAGCGCCTCGACAAGCTGCAGGCGGCGATGCAGGACGGGGGCAACAACCGCGCCGCGACGCAGGCGCTCGCCAATCTCGCCGAGGGCATCCAGGGGCTCGTCCAGCATATGCGCTCGGAGCAGCAACTCATCCGCGACTGGGTCGAGGCGCAGGCCGTGCGCGAGAAGGACCTCAAGCGTCTGATCGAGCGCCTCGCCGCCGAACGGGTGGGCGAGTCATGACCCTGCCATGGTGCTGCGGCATCGCAGGCGCTGATCGGAGGAAAGGCTGAGCATGGCCCTCTCACGCGCGCATCGCCGGGAAGAGACCAACTTCTGGCCGGGCTTCGTCGATGCGCTCTCGACGATGCTGATCGGCATCGTCTTCCTGCTCTCGGTCTTCGTCCTCGGCCAGTTCTTCCTGTCGCAGGAGATCAGCGGCCGGGACACGGTGCTCGACCGGCTGAACCGCCAGATCTCCGAGCTCAGCGACCTGCTCGCGCTCGAACGATCGACCGGCAAGGAAGCCAAGGATTCGCTCGCTTTGCTGCAATCCTCGCTGACGAGCGAACAGGCTGAGCGCTCACGTGTGCAGGGCCTGCTCGATTCCTCGAACAAGAATGCGCCTGCTCAACTCGCTGACACGCAGAAGGCGCTCGACGCCGAAAAGCAGCTCTCCGCCAAGGCGCAGGCGACCGTCGAGATGGTCAACCAGCAGATCGTCGCCATGCGCCGCCAGCTTGCGGCGCTGGAGGAGGCGATCGGCGCGGCCGAGGCCAAAGACAAGGAATCGCAGACGCGCATTTCGGAGCTCGGCTCGCGCCTCAACGTCGCGCTGGCCCAGCGCGTGCAGGAGCTGGCGCGCTATCGCTCCGACTTCTTCGGCCGCCTGCGCCAGGTGCTCGGTACCCGCCCCGATATCCGCGTCGTCGGCGACCGCTTCGTCTTCCAGTCCGAGGTCTTTTTCGACGCCGGCCAGGCCGTGCTGAAGCCGGAGGGACGCGGCGAACTCGACAAGCTCGGCGCCATCATCGTCGATCTCGGGCGCGAAATGCCGCCGGACCTGCCTTGGATCCTGCGCGTCGACGGCCACACCGACAATCGGCCGATCCGCTCGGCTCAGTTCCCCTCGAACTGGAACCTGTCGACGGCGCGCGCCGTCGCCGTGGTCGAATACCTGGTCAGCAAGGGTATCCCCGCCGACCGCATCGCCGCGACCGGCTTCGGCGAGTTCCAGCCGCTCGACGTCGCCAACAACGACGACGCCTGGCGCCGCAATCGCAGGATCGAGTTCAAGATCACCGAGCGGTGAGGGAAGGACCGTCGCAGCGGCCAGCTCCTCAATGCCGCTGGGCGATCTGGATCAGGTTGCCGCAGGTGTCGTCGAAGACCGCGGTAGTGACCGGGCCGAGATGGACCGGTGGCTGGGTGAAGGCGACGCCGAGCGCCGATAGCCGCGCATGCTCGGCATGGACGTCCTCGACCCCGAAGGAGGTCGCCGGGATGCCGTCGGCAACGAGCGCGGTCTTCCAGGGCTGCGCGGCAGGGTGCTCGTCCGGCTCAAGCAGGAGCTCGACGCCGTCCGGATCACCGGACGAGGTCAGGGTCAGCCAGCGATGCTTGCCCATCGGGATGTCGTGCTTCGGCACAAAGCCCAAAATGTCGCGGTAGAAGCGCAGCGCCTTGTCCTGGTCATCGACCAGCACGCTCGTCACGACGATCTTGATCGGCATCCGTCCTCTCCTTCTCCGGCGGCTCGGCCAGCGGCCGCATCCACACATCCCACATCTGCCGCAGCGGCACGCGCTCGAGGAAATGATGCTTGCTGCGCCAGCGCCATTCGGTTCGGACCAGGCCGGCCTCCTCCAACAGCTGCAGATGCTTCGACAGGGCCTGCCGGGACAGGCTCGCCCCGTGCCAGCTGACCAAGCGGACATGCAGCTCGAACAGCGTCTGGCCGTCCCGCTCGGTGAGCTCGCCCAGCATGCGGCGCCGCGTCGGATCGGCCAGCGCCCGGAAGAGGCGATCGAGATCCATGAGCCGTTGCTAGCACGTGGGCATCCGTCATGCAATTATCTGGTTGCATGATAAGAGGCCGCTGGTTCCTGATGCCCGGCCTACCGATCTGGATTGGCCTGCGGCCGCGCCGCTTGGCTCAGAAGGGCTCCTCGGCCTTGTCGGTGCGATAGAGCTTTACACGGGTTTCGCGCCGCTCGACCTTGGGCGGGTTGGCGACCTCGCGCCAGGCATCGAGGGGCTGGTGGTCCCGCCAGCGCTCGAAGATGTTGATGCGTTCGGGGTCGACGGAATCGGCGCTGATCGAGAGATCGAGGCAGCCCTCATGCTGGCGTGCCCGCGCCACCATCTCGGCATGGGCCGCCACGGCTGCGTCGCGCTTGTCGGCCTCGGTCAGTGTGTAGCCGGCGATGATGATCATGCGCGTTGCTCCTGTTTAGAGGGGAACGCGCGGGGTCGGCTGAGGGTCCGGAGCGGGTGGGATGCGGGCATTCGTCGACGAATTTATGAGCTTGACCGCCATCCTTGGGGGCGTCAGCTAAGGACCGTCAGCGCAGAATACGCGAGAAAGTGGCTTCGGCATGGTGCGTCTTCACTACTATCCAGGCTTCATAAGCCTTGCCGCCCACATCGTAATTGAAGAGATTGGGGTCGATTACGAATTATCATTCGTCAATCTGCATAAGGGACCAAGCAAAAACCCATCGTACCTCACCTTACATCCAGATGGTCTCGTTCCCACGCTCGAAGACGGGGACATCGTTCTCTATGAAAGCACGGCAATCATTTTATATTTGCTTGATTTGCAGTCAGATACGGCACTTATACCGAAGCAAGGCAGCGCGCTAAGGCCGCAATTCTACAAGTGGCTCATGTGGCTCTCTACGGCACTACATGCCAATCTGTCGCTGTATCTACATCCCAACAAGGTCGCCGCATCCCCCGACGCGCAAGCAGAGGTGCGGGAAGCAGCGGAGCGACGCGTTGATGCTCAATTTGATCGCGTGGAAGAAGAACTGGCACGGCATGGTGGTCCCTGGTTTTTAGGTGACGTCTATTCCGCCGTTGATGCCTACCTGTTCACCCTCGCTCGATGGTCGCGCGGGATGCCTCGCTCTGCTGCCAGTCGACCACAGTTAGGGACCTATTTGCAGCGCATGATCGACCGACCTGCCGTGCAGCGGGTCCATGCACAAGAGCATATTCCGCAGCCGTGGATTTAGAGTTGAGAGTTCCGCTTGGGGTCGAAGGCTACCGCAATTTACCTCCAGCGCTCCGCTGCCCTTCTACGCGGGCGCCCTTAGGGTGAACCCCCGGAGTAGCCGAAACCTATGCGCGCAAATCCTGCGAAAAGCTGCAGCGCGTCATGCCTTTGCGATAGGTGCGCCGCCTCCCGCGCGTGCTAGCATGAGGTCTTGTATGGTAGTATACCACGCGGTGAAAGCCGTAGCCGTGCCGGGCAGGAACAGCATGATCGATATCCGCATCACCCCAGACAAGAACGAGCTCGGACGGCAGGCTGCGAAGCTCGGAGCGGAGACGATCCGGGCCGCGATCGCCCGCCATGGCGAGGCGACGATCATCGTCGCCACCGGCGCGAGCCAGTTCGAGATGCTGCAGAATCTCGTCGCCGCCGAGGGCATCGACTGGTCGAAGGTTACCGCCTTTCATCTCGACGAATATGTTGGCCTGCCTGAGACCCATCCGGCGAGCTTCCGCGGCTATCTGGAAGAGCGCTTCCTCGCTCAACTCCCGGTCAAGCCGGCCTTCATCCCCGTCAATGGCGAGGGTGATCCCGTCGCCGAGACGAAGCGCCTCAATGGGCTGATCGCCGGACGCCGCATCGATCTCTGCTTCGCCGGTTTCGGCGAGAACTGCCATCTCGCCTTCAACGATCCGCCGGCCGATTTCGAGACCGACGAGCCCTATATCGTGGTCACCCTCGACGAAGCCTGCCGCAACCAGCAATTCGGCGAGGGCTGGTTCGAGAGCCTTGCCGCGGTGCCGGAACAGGCGATCTCGATGAGCATCCGCCAGATCCTGAAGAGCGAGCTGATCGTGCTTTCGGTGCCGGACGCCCGCAAGGCGCAGGCGGTGAAGGATGCGCTCGAAGGCGAGATCACGCCGCTGCACCCGGCCTCGATCCTGCAGCGCCATCCCAACACGGTGCTGTTCCTCGACCCGCCGGCGGCCTCGCTGCTGAAAAAGGGCTGAGGGCAGATGCCCATCTCGCCCGGCCTCGTCGATCTCCAGATCAACGGCTTCGCCGGCGTCGATTTCAACGACCCGGCGATCACGGCGGCCGATCTCGACCGGGCACTGGAGGCGATGCTGGCGACCGGCGTCACGCACTGCCTGCCGACGATCATCACCGCCCATCCGCAAGAACTGGCCGAGCGATTCCGCGCGCTCGACGCGGCCGTCGCCGGCAGCAGGCTCGGCCCGCTGATGTGCCCGGGCTATCATCTCGAAGGCCCATTCCTGAACCCCGCGCCGGGCTATCATGGCTGCCACCCGCCGCAGGCGATGACGGCGGCAAGGCCGGAGCTGATCGCCGAGGTCGAACGCGGCCTGTCGCGCCCGATCCTGATGGTGACGCTCGCCGCCGAGCGCGAAGGCGCGGTCGCGCTGACGAAAACTCTGGCCGACGGCGGCAAAATCGTCGCCATCGGGCATTCGGCCGCCGATTTCGATCAGGTTTCGGCAGCAGCTGATGCCGGACTCTCGCTCTCGACCCATCTCGGCAACGGCCTGCCGCAGACCCTGCACAAGCTCGCCAACCCGATCTTCGCCCAACTCGCGGAGGACAGGCTGATGGCCGGCTTCATCGCCGACGGCATCCATGTCCACCCCAGGGCGCTCGCCGCGCTGATCCGGGCCAAGGGCTTCGAGCGTTCGATCCTGGTCACCGATGCGGTGGTGGCCGCCGCCGCGCCGGTCGGTCGCTATCATTTCGCCGGCATGGCCGTCGATCGCATGCCGGATGGCTCGGTCCGGCAGGAAGCGGGACTGCTCGCCGGCTCGGCGCTCTGCCTGGATGAGGCCGTGCGCAATGTCGTCGCCTGGGGCATCGCGACGCCCGCGCAGGCCTTCGCTATGGCGGGAAGCCACGCGCTCGCCGCGATCCGGCCGGCGCTCGAGGCGCATGGCATCGCGCTTGCGGAGGGCGAGGTCGAGTGGTCGGATGACCTTTTCGTCAGGCGGGTCCGCATCGCCGATCAGGAACGTCGCTACGACGCATGAGCGCCGCTGAAACGGCGCGACAACAAAGGGGGGAAGGCAATGACCAAGCATCTTCATGGCATCGACCGCCGCACCGTTCTCGGTGGCCTCGGCGCGCTTGCCGCTGGCGGCCCGGCATTCGCCGCCTCGCCGCCGCTGCCGACGAGCCCCGTCGTCATCAGCGTCATGGATGTCGGCGGTGCGCTCGCTTTGATGCAGAAGGCGTTTGAGGATTACCGCGCCGCCAATCCCAAGCTGGTCTCGCGCATCGCTTTCGTGAAGGCGCCGGCGCCCGAACTCGCCAGCAAGCTCAAGGCGCAGCAGGATGCCGGCAAGGTCGACCTCGACCTGATCCTGACCGGCAGCGACGGCCTTGCCGCCGGCCTCGACCAGAAGCTCTGGCAGAAGATCCTGCCGGACTTCTCTGACAAGTTCCCGAACATCGAGGCCAATTACGAGCCGGCCGCGCTCAACCTGCACAAGGTCCAGGGCGACGGCTTCGGCGTCGTCGTCAACTACTACCCGTCCGGCCCGCTGCTGGAATATATGCCGGACCGGGTCAAGACCCCGCCGACCACGGCCGAGGAACTGCTGGCCTGGGCCAAGGCCAATCCGAACAAGTTCATGTATGCCCGCCCGACCAATTCCGGCCCGGGACGCACCTTCATGATGGGCCTGCCCTACATCCTCGGCGACAAGGACCCGCAGGATCCGGTCGGCGGCTGGGACAAGACCTGGGCCTATCTGCAGGAGCTCGGCCAGTACATCGAGTACTATCCGGCCGGCACCGGTGCGACGATGAAGGAGTTCGGTGACGGCTCGCGCGACATCATCATCTCGACCACCGGCTGGGACATCAATCCGCGCGCGCTTGGCATCGTGCCCAAGGAGGCGAAGATCCAGACACTGAAGGGCTTCCACTGGGTCTCGGACGCCTTCTTCATGTGCGTGCCGAAGGGCCTGCCGAACGACCGACTGGCAGTCGTGCTCGACATCATGGCGCATGTGCTGACGCCGAAGATGCAGGCCTATTCCTATGACGAGGGCTATCTCTATCCCGGCCCAGCGGTGAAGAACGTGCCGCTCTCGCTGGCGCCCGAGGCGAGCCAGAAAGTCATCGCCGAGTTCGGCCGGCCGGAATATGCCGACCTCATCGCCAATAACCCGATCGAGCTGCCGCTGAAGCCCGACAAAATGGTCGTCGCCTTCAGGAAGTGGGACGAGCTGGTGGGGGCCAAGCGGGCGAAGTGAGCTCGGGCGTCATGGTCAGTGCGACCATGACTGATAGCGCGAGGAACCCCTCTCCCGGGTGGGAGAGGGGCAGGGGTGAGGGACTGCCGCTAGTCATTATGGCTGTGGCTGTCGTCTTGCCTCTCTGGTTTACTCGCAGGCCCTCATCCGGCGCTCCGCGCCACCTTCTCCCATCCGGGAGAAGGAAGAGGGCGTTGTGGCCGGGCATCGCCAGCGATTGACTCCACCGCCGCCATGCGCTTTTCATCGCCGCAGAGCGCATGGGGCGCCACCAGTCCGCGGCAAGGGAGCCTGCTCCCACCCATATCCAAGCGACGACATCGCATCATCGCTTTCTTCCGGCCTGTCGAGCGGACATCAGGCTTTTCTCGGAAGGAAGACCCATGTCCGATCCCACCCGCGAACTCACGCCCCGCTCGAACCTCGAGACGATCCGCCGCCAGGCCAAGCGCTGGCTGAAGGAGATCGCGGCCGGAGAGCCTGAGGCGCTCGCCCGTTTCCGCAAGCTGATCCCGAACCATGCCGGCAAGGCCAAGCTACGCGAGGTCCAGCATGCGCTTGCCCGCGACTACGGGCTGGCGAGTTGGGCCGCGCTCAAGCAGGAACTCGCGGCGCGCGAGGCTGCGGCGCGCGGACACGCCGCGCTCGTCGCGCTGTTCCTGGAAAAGTCGGCGCTGCGCTACGGCGTCAGGCCGGGAACGCAAAGCTGGGGCGAGTACGAGGCCGACCGGCCGGCACGCGGCGCGCTCGCCCAGCGCCTGCTCGAACGGCATCCGGAGATCGCCGCCGACAGCATCCATACCGCCGTCGCCGCACATGACCTCGGTGTCGTCAGCGCCTTGCTCAGCAAGGACGCCGCGCTCGCGGACAGGCCGAGCGGATTCGACGGCTGGACGCCGCTGGTTCGCCTCGCCTTCACGCGCCTGCCGAACGAAGCCTTGTCGCGCAACGGCATCGCGATCGCGCAGCTGCTGCTCGACCATGGCGCCGATCCGAACGCGCTGTTCAGCGACGGCACCAACCATTTCACCCCGCTGACCGGCATCATCGGCGGCGGCGAGAGCAACCAGCCCTCGCATCCGCAGGCTGAGGCGCTGGCGCGGCTCCTGGTCGCCCGCGGCGCCGATCCGCTCAACGGCCAGGCGCTCTACAACTCGTCGCTCGGTGCCGACGATGTCACCTGGCTTGACCTGCTCTGGAGCGAAACGGAGAAGCGCGGGGAGGGCGCGCGCTGGCGCGAACCAGTGCGCGAATTGCCGGCGCCGCCGCTCGATTACTTGCTCGGCAACGCCGTGCCGCGACAGCCCAGGCGGGCCGCCTGGCTCCTCGCCCATGGTGCCCGGGCCCAGGCGGTCAACGCCTATTCGAAGCAGAGCCTGGTCAAGCAGGCCATGCTCGACGGCCGCAGCGATCTCGTTCGCCTTCTGGTCGACAACGGCGCGAGCCCGGTCGAACTCAGCGGGCAGGAAGCCTTCACTGCTGCGATCGCGCGGGGCGATGAAGCCGAGGCGCGCCGTTTGCTCGACGGCAATCCGGATTTCCGGGTCGCCCCGGCACCGCTGCTGGTCGCGATCCGGCAGAACAAGCCGGAGATCGCGGCGCTCGCGCTACATCTCGGCGTCTCGCCGGATGCCGAGATGCGCGACGGCGTTCGTGCCTTGCACGAGGCGGCTGGCAGCGACGCGATCGAGATTGTCGCGCTGCTGGTCGAGGCGGGTGCCGAGATCGATCCGATCGAGCGCCGCTATGGCTCGACCCCGCTCGGCTGGGCTCGCCATCAGGGTGCAAGCGCCGCGCAGATCTATCTGGCCTCGCGCAGCCACGATATTGAAGCCTTGTGCGAGGCTGGCGAGATCGAGCGGCTGGAGCTCCTGTTCGCCAAGGAGCTGGCACTCGCCAATGCGCCGGCACGCTCGGGCGAGCCGCCGCTGTTCCGCCTGCCGGACGACGACACCAGCGCCTGCGATCTCGTCGAATTCCTGTTGGCGGCGGGGGCTGATCCGGCTGCGCGAAACAAGCAGGAGCTGACGCCCGCGCAGGCGGCTCGCAAGCGAGGGCTGCTGGACGCCGCGACGCTGCTGGAAGCGGCTCTCCAGCCGGCAGGCTTACTAGGCAGCCTCTAGCCCGAACTGGAGCGCGGCGAGGCGTGCATAAAGCCCGCCCTTGGCGACGAGGGCGGCATGCGTGCCTTCCTCGACGACCCGCCCGTCCTCCATCACCAGGATGCGGTCGGCGGAGAGGATGGTGGCGAGCCGGTGGGCCACGACCAACGTGGTCCGCCCCTGCATCAACCGGTCGAGCGCGTCCTGCACGGCGCGCTCGCTTTCCGAATCGAGCGCCGAGGTCGCCTCGTCGAGCAGCAGGATCGGCGCGTCCTTCAGCACGGCCCGCGCGATGGCGAGACGCTGGCGCTGGCCGCCCGAGAGCGTGACGCCGCGCTCGCCGATGACGGTGTCGTAGCCGTCAGGCAAGGCCCGGATGAAGCCGTCGGCAGCGGCGAGCTGTGCCGCTTCCTCGATCTGCGCCCGGCTCGCACCGGGGCGGCCATAGGCGATGTTGTCGGCGACCGAGACGCCGAACACGGTCGGCTCCTGCGGGACCAGGGCGAAGCGGCTGCGCCAATCGGTCGGGTCGGCTTCCGGCCCGGCGACGCCATCGACGACGACGCGGCCGGCGAAGGGGTCATTGAAGCGTAGCGCCAGTTGCAGCACCGTGCTCTTGCCGGCGCCGGATGGGCCGACCAGCGCGACCCGCTCGCCCGGCCTGATCGTAAGATCGAGATCGGCGAGCGCGAGGTTGCTGCGACCGGGATAGCGGAAGGAGACGCCCTCGAAAGAGAGCGCGCCGACTGGCGGCGTGGGCAGCGCTTTGGGGTGAGGCGGAGCGGAGATTGCAGGTTTGGTCGCCAGAATCTCGCCGAGCCGCCCGGCAGCACCGGCCGCAGCCGAGATATCGCCATAGACTTCCGAGAGCTGGCCGAGCGAGCTTGCCGCCAGCACGGCGTAGAGCACGAATTGCGAAAGGCGCCCGCCGCTCATCCGCCCGGCGAAGACCTCGGTCGCGCCGACCCAGAGCACCAGCACGACGCTGGCTGAAACCAGAAAGATCGCAACGCCGGAGAGCCAGGCGCGGGAGCGCGTCGCATCGCGCGAGGCGGCATAGGCGCCGTCCGAAGCCCCCTGGAAGCGCTGTGTCGTCTCACGTTCCGCGCCGAAGGACTGCATGGTCCGGATCGCGCCGATCGCCTCGGCGGCGAAGGCAGAAGCATCGGCGAGCCGGTCCTGTGCGGCGCGGGCCCGTTTGCGCACCGTGCGGCCGGAGAACACCAGCGGCAGCACGATCAGCGGAATCGCGCCGATCACGATCGCCGAGAGCTGCGGGCTGGTCACGATCATCATGACGAGCGCGCCGAGGAACATGATGCCGTTGCGCAGCGCGATCGAGGCGGTCGAGGCGAAGGTCGACTTGATCTGGGTGGTGTCGGCAGTCAGGCGCGAGACCAGGTCGCCGGCGCGGCTGGCATCGAAGAAGGCCGGCTCGAGCCGGGTCAGGTGCCGGAAGACGTCGGCGCGCAATTGCGAGACGACGCGCTCGCCAACCGTCATCACCAGGTAGAAGCGGAACGAGCTCGCCAGCGCCAGGATGGCGACGACGCCGATCAGCAGGGCGAAATAGGAATTCGCTAGTTGCTGCTCGCCGGCGGAGAAGCCGACATCAATGACGCGCCGCACCGCCATGGGCAGTATCAGCGTCGCCACCGAGGCGACGATCAGCGCGACGAGCGCGAAGGCGATCCGCTGCTTCTGCGCCAATGCATAGGGCCAGAACGAGCGCAGCGCGCTGAAATCCGGCCGCGCCTTGGTGTCTTCCTTGGTCTCGTTCGCCACGCTTACCTATCCCGAAAAGCTTGCACCGTCGCTGCGGCTGCGCTATGGGCACCCGACTTCACGACAGGCTCATACGAATTGTTCGAAGAGCCGGCGATGCGCGCCGAGTTCCGGACGCCCGCTTTTCGACAATTGAGGATTTCGCCATGAAGACCGGCATTCATCCCGACTACCACACCATCAAGGTCGTCATGACCGATGGCACCGAATACTTCACCCGTTCGACGCTGGGCAAGGAGGGCGACACCCTCAACCTCGACATCGACCCGAAGACCCATCCGGCCTGGACCGGCGGCACCCAGCATATGCTGGATCGCGGCGGCCGCGTCTCGCGCTTCAACTCGCGTTTCGGCGCGCTGGGCGCCCTCGGCAAGAAGTAATTCGCGTTTTCGCGGCCTTTCGGGGCCGGCGAGCACGACAGAAAAGCCCGGCCTCACGGCCGGGCTTTTTGCATTGATGGCGACGATAGGCCGCGGTCCACTCGTCCGCTATTCCGGCATGGCGATACGGCGCGGGCAAATCCATCGCGGTGTAATGCACTCCAAGACGGCCTGCAGGCCGCTTCAGGCGAATTGACTCCGCTTGAGCCGGCGGCCTATCGAACGCGCGACCTTTTTCACAAGTTCGCTGCTCGCCCCCGGCCAGCTCCGGCGCGCGAGTCTCGTTCCCGCTTCGCCGGAGAGACTTCATGACGACGCCCGCGATCGACCGCGCTTTGCACGAGCGGCTCGCCAACGCCATCCGCTCGCTTGCCATGGATGGCGTCGAGCAGGCGAAGTCCGGCCATCCCGGCCTGCCGATGGGCGCGGCCGATGTCGCGACCGTGCTCTTTACCCGCATCCTGAAATACGATGCGGCCGAGCCGCGCTGGCCTGATCGCGACCGCTTCGTGCTCTCGGCCGGCCATGGCTCGATGCTGATCTACGCTCTGCTCTACCTCACCGGCACGCCGGGCCTGGAGCTCGAGGACCTCAAGAAGTTCCGCCAGCTCGAATCGAAGACCCCGGGCCATCCGGAAAACTTCATGACGGCGGGCGTCGAGACCACCACCGGCCCGCTCGGTCAGGGACTTGCGACCGCCGTCGGCATGGCAATGGCCGAGCGCATGCTCGCCGCCGAGTTTGGCCGGAAGCTGGTCGACCACAAGACCTATGTGCTCGCCTCCGACGGCGACCTGATGGAAGGCATCAGCCAGGAGGCGATCGCGCTCGCCGGCCATCAGAAGCTCAACAAGCTGATCGTATTCTGGGACGATAACGGCATCTCGATCGACGGGCCGCTGTCGATCTCCGACTCGGTCGACCAGGTCGCCCGCTTCAAGGCTTGCGGCTGGAAGGCCGAGCGCGTCGACGGCCATGATCCCGATGCGATCGAGGCGGCGGTCCGCCGCGCCCAGAAGTCGAACAAGCCGACCCTGATCGCCTGCAAGACCGTGATCGGCTTCGGTGCCCCGAAGAAGGCCGGCACCTCCAAGGCGCATGGCGAGCCGCTCGGCGCCGAAGAACTCGCCGCCGCCAAGAAGGCGCTCGGCATCACCGGTGGGCCATTCGAGGTTGCGGCCGACGTGCTCAAGGCCTGGCGCGGCTTCGGCGCCACCGGCTTCGCCGAGCGCAAGGACTGGAATGCGCGCCTCGCGGCGCTGTCCGAGCGCAAGCGCAGCGAGTTCGAGCGCCGGCTGTCGCTGACCCCTCCGGCCAAGCTCGCCAAGGCGCTCGTCGCCCACAAGAAGGCGCTGGCTGCGAGCCCGGTCACGGTCGCGACCCGCAAGGCTTCGGAGCTGGCACTTGAAGCCATCATGCCGATGATGCCGGAGCTGGTGATGGGCTCGGCCGACCTGACGCCGTCCAACAACACCCGCACCAAGGCGGCCGAGGATTTCACGCCGAAGACCCCCAAGGGGCGCTATGTGCGCTACGGCATCCGCGAGCACGGCATGGCCGCGGCGATGAACGGCATCACGCTGCATGGCGGTTTCCGCACCGCCGGCGGCACCTTCCTGGTTTTCGCCGACTATGCCCGCCCGTCGATGCGGCTTGCCGCGCTGATGGGCCTGCCGGTCGTCTACGTCATGACCCATGATTCGATCGGCCTCGGCGAGGACGGTCCGACCCACCAGCCGGTCGAGCAGATCGCCTCGCTGCGGGCGATGCCGAACATGCGCGTGCTGCGCCCGGCCGATGCGATCGAGACGGCGGAAGCCTGGCAGATCGCGCTGGAGCGCACCGATGGGCCGACCGTGCTGGCGCTGTCGCGCCAGAACCTGACGCCGGTCCGCACCGACGGCACCGCGACGAACCGCTCGGCCAAGGGCGCCTATGAGCTTTTGGCAGCCGAGGGTGGCAAGGTGCAGGTCTCGCTGTTCGCCTCGGGCTCCGAGGTCGAGATCGCGGTCGCGGCGCGCAAACTCTTGGCCGAGAAGGGCATTCGCGCCCGCGTCGTCTCGGTGCCGGCGCTCGAACTGCTGCTGGAACAGGACGAGGCGACCAAGGCTGCGATCATCGGCGATGCGCCGATCAAGATCGCGGTCGAGGCTGCCGTGCGCTTCGGCTGGGATGGCGTGATCGGCGCCGATGGCGGCTTCGTCGGCATGTCCTCCTTCGGGGCGAGCGGCCCTTACAAGGAGGTCTACAAGCATTTCGGCATCACGCCGGAGGCGGTGGCCGAGGCGGCGATCAAGCGTCACAACGGCTGACCTCCTTGAAATTTTTAAGGCCTGCCCTTGCGTTCCGCCATGGTTTGGCCGATTTGCCCGCGTGAATGACGCCGGCTCTGCTGGCGAATGGCGAAGGAGAGGATTGAGATGACGGTCAAGGTGGCGATCAACGGCTTCGGCCGTATCGGGCGCAACGTTCTGCGCGCGATCATCGAGTCGAAGCGCAAGGACATCGAGGTCGTGGCGATCAACGATCTCGGCCCGGTCGAGACCAACGCCCATCTCTTCCGCTTCGACTCCGTCCATGGCCGCTTCCCCGGCACGGTGACCGTCTCCGGCGACACGATCGATGTCGGCCGCGGCCCGATCAAGGTCACCGCGATCCGCGATCCCAAGGACCTGCCGCACAAGGCGCTCGGCGTCGACATCGCGCTGGAATGCACCGGCATCTTCACCACCCGCGAGAAGGCGGCGGCCCATCTCGCCGCCGGCGCCAAGCGCGTGCTGGTCTCGGCCCCCTGCGACGGCGCCGACCTGACGGTGGTCTTCGGCGTCAACAACGACGCCCTGACCAAGGATCACGTCGTCGTCTCGAATGCCTCCTGCACGACCAACTGCCTTGCCCCCGTGGTTCGGGTGCTGCATGACGCTGTCGGCATCGACAAGGGCTTCATGACCACGATCCATGCCTATACCGGCGATCAGCCGACGCTCGACACGATGCACAAGGATCTCTACCGCGGCCGCGCCGCGGCGATGTCGATGATCCCGACCTCGACCGGCGCCGCCAAGGCGATCGGCCTCGTCATTCCCGAGCTCAAGGGCCGGCTCGACGGCACCTCGATCCGCGTGCCGACGCCGAACGTCTCGGTCGTCGACTTCAAGTTCATCGCGAAGCGCAAGACCACGGTCGAGAAGATCAACGAGGCGATCATCAAGGCGAGCAAGCGCGGCGCGCTGAAGGGCATCCTCGCCGTCACCGACCAACCCAACGTCTCGATCGACTTCAACCACGATCCGGCGTCGTCGACCTTCGCGCTCGACCAGACCAAGGTCCTGGACGAGAAGTTCGTCCGCATCCTCACCTGGTACGACAATGAGTGGGGCTTCTCGAACCGCATGAGCGACACTGCCGTCGCCATGGCGAAGCTGATCTGACCCACACTCCTGCTGCGGCCGCACCTGCAGGGTGCGGCCGCGTCCACACCGCCGAGGAACGGACCGCGCAATGAACAAGATCGAGCCGACCGTCGCCACGCCGACCACGCCCGTCGAGACCATCGCCGTGCCGCCGGCGCCGAGCATGGCCGAGATCGCTGCGGCCCGTGTCCCCGAGCCGCTCGCGGCCAGCGATCCGCGCAAGCTCGACCAGCTCTCGCGTATCGAAGACAAGGCGGCGCGGATCGAAGAGAAGTTCGCGCGCTACGAGGCGGTGCTGACCCGCGCCGAGGCTTCGCTCGATCGCAGCGCCCAGAAGGTCGAGCTCGCCGCCGGCACCATGGATTTCGCCGGCCTGCGCGAAGAACTCTCGGCACTGCGCCAGCGCGTCAGCGCGACGCCGCGCTTCGGGGCTCTGCTGCTCACCGGCATCGTCACGGCGGTGCTGACCGTCATCCTGACGGTGATCGTGCTGAAAAGCGGCGTTCCCGGCGTGTTGCCGCCAATCCTGCCGCGATGAGCTTTCGCCCGGCCGCCGAACTCGCGGACGGGCGCAATGTCCGCTGGCGGGCGCGGGAAGGCGACGGGCTGGAGCATCTGACGCTGCGGACGGAGGCGAATGGTCTTCGCGCCGATTCCGTGCTGATCGGCGAGCGTGACGGGCAGCGCTACGGCGCGAGCTATCGGATCGACTGCGATCCTGACTTCACGGTCCGTGGCTTCGAGATTGCGACGACCGATGGCCGCGGTCTCGCCATGACTCGGCGCGACGGCGCTTGGCACGACAGGTCGGGCGGTCATCTGCCGGCCTTCGATGCCTGCATCGACATCGACCTCTCCGCCACACCCTTCACCAACACGCTGCCGATCCGCCGCTGCCACTGGCAGCCAGGCCAGCAGCGGCGCGTCGCCATACTGTTCGTGCCGTTCGACAGCTTCGAGCCCTTCGTCACCGAGCAGGTCTATACCTGCCTTGCGCAGAGGCTCTTCCGGTTCGAGACGGCCGATGGCAGTTTCATCGCCGAGCTCCCGGTCGACGAGGACGGCCTCGTCATGGATTATCCCAGCCTGTTTCAACGCTTGTGAGAGAGTTCTCCATGCCTGCTTTCCGCACCCTCGACGACGCCGATCTCGCCGGCAAGCGCGTCCTCGTCCGTGTCGACCTCAACGTTCCGACGGAGGAGGGGAGGGTCACCGACACCACCCGCATCGACCGCATCCTGCCGACGATCCGCGAGATCGCGCAGAAGGGCGGCAAGGTCATCCTGCTGGCGCATTTCGGCCGACCGAAAGGGCGCGACGACAAGAACAGCCTGCGGCAGGTCGTGCCGGCGCTGGCGCATGCGCTCGGCCAGCCGGTGATCTTCGTCGGTGACTGCATCGGCACGGAGGCGCCGAAAGCGATCGCCGCCGCCAAGAACGGCGAAATCCTGCTGCTCGAGAACACCCGCTTCCACGCCGGCGACGAGGCGAACGATTCCGAATTCGTCAAGGCGCTCGCCGCCAATGGCGACCTCTATGTCAACGATGCCTTCTCGGCTGCCCATCGCGCCCATGCATCAACAGAAGGGCTGGCGCATCTGCTGCCGGCCTATGCCGGGCGCACCATGCAGGCCGAGCTCGAGGCACTCTCCTCCGGCCTCGACAACCCGGCCCGGCCGGTGATGGCGATCGTCGGCGGCGCCAAGGTCTCGACCAAGCTCGAGCTGCTCGGCAACCTCGTCAAGAAGGTCGACGTGCTCGTCATCGGCGGGGGCATGGCCAACACCTTCCTCGCGGCGCGCGGCGTCAATGTCGGCAAGTCGCTCTGCGAGCACGATCTCGCCGGCACCGCCCGCGAGATCGAGGAGAAGGCCAAGGCGGCGGGCTGCGAGATCATTCTGCCGGTCGATGCGCTGGTGGCGCGCGAGTTCAGGGCCAATCCCGGACATCGCGTCGTCTCGATCGCCGAGGTCGGGGCCGACGAGATGATCCTCGATGCCGGCCCGCTCAGCGTCGCCGAGGTCGTGCTCAAGCTCAACACCGTGAAGACGGTGGTCTGGAACGGGCCGTTCGGCGCCTTCGAGCTGCCGCCCTTCGACACGGCGACGGTTGCGGTGGCGCAGGCGGTGGCGGAGCGCGTCCAGGCTGGCAAGCTCGTCGCGGTCGCCGGTGGCGGCGACACGGTCGCGGCGATGAACCATGCCGGCGTCGCCGAGGATCTGACTTATGTCTCGACCGCCGGCGGCGCCTTCCTCGAATGGATGGAAGGCAAAGCGCTGCCCGGCGTTGAGGCGCTGCGGAAGGGGTAAGCGGAACCGCAGCTTACAGTTGCGGAGCGCGATGTTTATGCTATGTTCTCGTGTATGAGCGAGAACGTGCAGACGGCAATGTACGAGATCCTGAAGAAACTTCAGGGCGACATGGCGTCTTTTCGATCCGAGACCAACGACCGCTTTGAGCGGCTCGAAGATCTCGTTCGCAAGCAGCGCCGCGACACGGCCGGTTTGCTCGTCATGGCCAAGGCCGTGACGGGCGATTTCGCCGAGCAGGTTGCGGCGATCGAGGAGCGCGTCAGGGTCCTGGAAGCGCGCGGGCGCTGATCGCATTCACGTTTTTGGCCGTTTCGCTTTGCGTCCGCCACAGTTCGATTCTAAACCCTCCGGATAAAGCAGAGCCCAACCGGAGGATCATCGTGGCCCGCATCACGCTTCGCCAATTGCTCGACCATGCCGCCGAGAACGACTACGGCGTTCCGGCCTTCAACATCAACAACATGGAGCAGGCGCTCGCGATCATGGCCGCGGCGGACGCGACTGACGCGCCGGTGATCATCCAGGCCTCGCGTGGCGCGCGCTCCTACGCCAACGACATCATGCTCAAGCACATGATGGACGCCGTCACCGAGATCTACCCGCACATCCCGGTCTGCGTGCATCTCGACCATGGCAACGAGCCGGCGACCTGCATGACCGCGATCCAGGCCGGCTTCACCTCGGTGATGATGGACGGCTCGCTCAAGGCCGACGGCAAGACCCCGGGCGACTGGGACTACAATGTCGGCGTGACCAAGACCGTCACCGAGATGTCCCATCTCGGCGGCATCTCCGTCGAAGGAGAGCTCGGTGTTTTGGGCTCGCTTGAAAGTGGCGAGGGCGAGAAGGAGGACGGCCACGGCTTCGAGGGCAAGCTCAGCCACGACCAGCTCCTGACCAATCCGGACGAAGCGGTGAAGTTCGTCGCCGAGACCAAGGTCGACGCGCTTGCCATCGCCATGGGCACCTCGCACGGCGCCTACAAATTCACCCGCAAGCCCGACGGCGCGATCCTGGCGATGCACGTCATCGAGGAGATCCACAAGAAGCTGCCGAACATGCACCTTGTCATGCACGGCTCGTCCTCGGTGCCGCAGGACCTGCAGGACGTGATCAACCAGTATGGCGGCAAGATGCCCCAGACCTGGGGCGTGCCGGTCGAGGAGATCCAGCGCGGCATCAAGCATGGCGTGCGCAAGATCAACATCGACACCGACAACCGGATGGCGATGACCGGCCAGATCCGCAAGATTCTCTCCGAGAACCCCGGCGAATTCGATCCGCGCAAGTACCTGAAGCCGGCGATGGAGGCGATGACCGCCCTCTGCAAGAAGCGGCTCGAGGAGTTCAACACCGCCGGCCAGGCCTCGAAGATCAAGCGCGTCATCACGCTGGCGGACATGGCCAAGCGCTACGCCAAGGGCGAGCTCGACCCGACCTTCGGCGCGAAGAAGGCGGCGTGAACCGAGCGGTCAGTCTCGCGAGCTAGTAAAAAAACGCCCGGCTGTGCCGGGCGTTTTCATTTCAGGAAATGGTCGGGCCAAGCCGGGGCAGGACCGGTTGCCAATCGCTCACACGCCGATCTTGCCGCCGCCACGCCTGGTGATCGCTACCACCGAGGGGCGCACCGGCATGTCCGGCTTGAAGTCCGGCCAGCGCGTCGAGAGGTCCTCGTAATAGGAGCGGCGGCCGAAAGCCGGCCAGTCCGGGCCATCGTCGCCCGGATGCTGGACGGCGACGAAGGCCGTCGTATCGTCGGGCGTGAAGCAGGGGCCGCAGAGCTCGGCGCCGTGCGGAACACGGTAGAACAGCTTCGAGGTGCGGCGCGCCTCGCCTTCAGTATCGATGGCCCAGAGGCCGTCGGTGCGTCCGGTCTCCTGCGGGCCGTTGCCGTCGGTCGAGACCCAGAGCCGGCCGGCGGAATCGACCACCGCATTGTCCGGCATGCCGAACCAGCCGTTCTTGCTGGTCTCGGTCGAGAAGCTAGCACCGACTGCGGCGACCGAAGGATCGCCGCATTTCAGCAGCACTTCCCATTTGCCCTTCAGCGCGGTGAAATCGCCGCCGTCCTCGATGATCTCGATGATGTGGCCGAAGGCGTTCTTGGCGCGCGGATTAGCGGCGTCGACCTGGTCGTCCTTGCGGCTGGTGTTGTTGGTCAGCATCACATAGACGCGGCCATTGACGCCGTTGGGGGTGATGTCTTCCGGCCGGTCCATCTTGGTGGCGCCGAGCAGGTCGCCGGCGCGGCGGGTTTCGATCAGCACGTCGGCCTGGCTGCCGAAGCCGTTTGCCGCAGTGAGCGGACCCTGGCCGAAGACCAGCGGCAGCCACTCGACCGTGCCGTCGGCAGCGAACTTCGCGACGTAGAGCGTGCCCGTGTCGAGCAGATCCATGTTGGTAGCGCGATTGTTCGGATCGAAGCGGCCGGCCGTGACGAACTTGTAGACATAGTCGAAGCGCTCGTCGTCGCCGAGATAGGCGACGACGCGGCCGTCCTTGGCGACGATGCTGTCGGCGCCCTCATGCTTGAAGCGGCCGAGTGCTGTACGCTTCTTCGGCACCGAGTTCGGGTCGAACGGATCGACCTCGATCACCCAGCCGAAGCGATTGGGCTCGTTCGGCTCCTTGCCGATATCGAACCGGTCCTCGAAGCGGCCCCATGCATAGGGCGCCGACGGCAGGGCCAGCCGCTTGTAGTTGGCTTCCTCACGATGTCCTTCCGGCAGCTTGCCGGAGAAGTAGCCGTGGAAGTTCTCCTCGCCCGAGACGAAAGTGCCCCAGGGCGTCATCGCGCCCGCGCAGTTATTGAGCGTGCCGAAGACCTTGCGGCCGCTGGAATCGGCATTGGTCTTCACGCGGTCGGAGCCGGCAACGGGACCCGAAAGCTGCATCTCGGTCGCAACAGTGATGCGGCGATTGTACTTGGAGTCTTTCACCAGCGCCCACTTGCCGTCGGTCCGGCGGACCTCGGCGACGGTCGCACCATGTGCCATGGCCTCGATCCGGAAGCGCTCGGGCGTGGCGTTCTTCATCACCGGTTTGCCGTCCTTGATCTCGACGACACCCGGAAACATCAGATGCGGGTTGGTGTATTCGTGATTGACGAAGAGTACGCCATGGGCAGACGGATCGGCCGCGCCCGGCACCGGCAGATAGCCGACAAAGTCGTTATTGTAGCCGAATTGTCTGGCCTGGGCCTCCGGCGTCTGCTTGGCCGGGTCGAAATCCGGCGCGTCTGCGAACAGCGGATCACCCCAGCGCAGGAGCACGTCGGCCTGATAGCCTTCGGCGACATGGTGGTCGGCGTCGACGCCGGCTTCGATCTCCTTGAAGTTGAAAGCAGACACCTTCGCCTGGGCCCTGGCCTCGTCGGCGGTCACCAGCGCGGCTGCGCCGACCGTCGCCGAGATGGCCGAGACGGCGAGCGCGCCCTTGAGCAGGCCGCGGCGCGAGAAGCGCTGGCCGATGAGCTCGCCCATGGTCGGGTTGGCCGAATGGTTCTGCGGCGGAGCGTCGTCATGCTCGAGCATGCTGGCGCCGAAGGTGGATTCGTATTGGATCTCTTCGGCCATGATCGGTCCCCGCTGCCATCTAAACTAGAATGACTCAAAGCTATGAGCCATGCTTGACAGGTCGGTGACGGTAGCCCTTCAGGCGGCGCGGTTCTGCCGGGTCAGGTTGTCGAAGGCTTCGGTCAGGGTTTCGGCCTGGCGCGTCAGCGCCTGGGCGAGGCCGAGCATCTCGCCTACGCCCATGCCGGCGGCCTGGGCGGATTCGTTGACGCTGGCGATCGCGTGCGCGACCTCCTGCGTGCCTTGCGACGCGAAACTGACGCTGCGGGCGATTTCCTGGGTCGCTGCCCGCTGCTCGTCGACGGAACTCGCGATCGTCAGCGTGGTCTGGTCCATGTCGCTGACGAAGCCGACGATGCTCTCGATCGCCTCGACGGCCTCCTGCGTCGCCGCCTGCATGGCCGGAACCTGGGCCGCGATCTCGTCGGTCGCCTTGGCGGTGCGGGCGGACAGCTGTTTCACCTCTTGTGCGACCACGGCGAAGCCCCGCCCCGCCTCACCGGCGCGCGCCGCCTCGATCGTTGCGTTGAGGGCAAGCAGATTGGTCTGTGCGGCGATGTCGCGGATCAGGTCGACGATGGAGCCGATCGTCTGCGCCGATTGTGCGAGCCCCTTGACGATCGCCTCGGTTCGCAACGCTGCCTGGCTGGCATCGTGCGCCTTGGTCGTGGCGCGGGCGACTTCCTCGGAAATCTGGCTGAGCGAGATGGAAAGCTCCTCAGCGGCGCTGGCGACGCTGGCGACATTGTCGGAAGCCTCGTCCGACGCCCGGGCGGCTGCAACGGCCTGCGTGCCGGTCTCCTTGACGATGCCGTTCATCGTATGCGCCGTCGCCTCGACGACACGGGCGCTACCGGTCACGGCGCCGACCACGTCGCGAACCGTGACCTCGAAAGCCGAGATCTCGCTCTGGATACTCGCGCGACTTTGCCGCTGGACATGCGAATAGATCTCGAGCAGCAGCTCGAGATCGAGCTGCACCGCCTTCTGCAGGGCGGCGCGCAGCGCGATGCGGCGGTTGTATTCCTTCGCCTGCCAGAAATGGCTGAGCTTGGCGAGGCCGTCGCGCAGCAGGCCGAGCTCGGCACCGATCGCATTGCCGACGATGGCGTGACAGATCGCGACGGCATGGGCGGGAACGCCGTTGTCGTTGAAGGCGCCGGCAAGGGCGTGCGCCGATTGCAGATATCCGTCATCGAGCTCGCCCGACACCAGCCGGATCCAGTGCGCGAGCCTGAGCTCGTGCACCTCCGGCCGCTGCATCGCGCTCAGGATTTCGGGCCAGGCCTCGAAATGCTCATGCAGCTCGGCCAGCAAGATCGGCAGGCGTCGGCGTGCGAACTCCGCCTGCTGCCGCAGCAGGTCGATGTCGATGGCGTCGATCCGAAAGGTCCGCAGGCGCGCCGCGTGCTCGGCGATGGCGTTAGTCATGCGCGCTGCGTTCGTTTCCGCTAGTGGGCCTGCCCACGACATTGCTGCAGGTTCGCGAATAAACGCTTAAGCATGAGCGCGCCGGAAACGCTGCCGCCGCGCTTGCCTCGCGCCGAGCCGGCTGAGTATAAGCCGGCCGGCGCATAACAGCGGAGATTTGGGCGTATGGCCGGCCATTCACAGTTCAAGAACATCATGCACCGCAAGGGCAAGCAGGACGCGGTGCGCTCCAAGCTGTTCTCGAAACTGGGCCGCGAAATCACCGTCGCCGCCAAATTGGGCATGCCCGACCCGAACATGAATCCGCGCCTGCGCATGGCGGTGCTGGCGGCGCGGGCCGAGAACATGCCGAAGGACAATATCGAGCGCGCGATCAAGAAGGCGCTCGGTGGCGAGGGCGATAACTATGACGAGGTCCGCTACGAGGGCTATGGACCTGGCGGCGCCGCTGTGATCGTCGAGGCGCTGACCGACAACCGCAACCGCACGGCTTCGGCGGTGCGCTCCTACTTCACCAAGTCCGGCGGAGCGATGGGCGAGAGCAACTCGGTCTCGTTCATGTTCAATCGCGTCGGCGAGGTCAGCTACCCCGCCGAAGCCGGCGATGCCGACAAGGTGATGGAGGCGGCGATCGAGGCCGGCGCCGACGACGTGATCAGTGACGAGAACGGCCACACCATCCTGTGCGCCTTCGATGCGCTCAACGAGGTCTCTAAGGCGCTCGAAGGCACGCTCGGCGCGCCGGCCTCGGCCAAGCCGGTCTGGAGACCGACCACCACGACGCCGCTCGACGAGGAGAAAGCTGCGTCGATGATGCGGCTGATGGAGGCGCTCGACAATGACGACGACGTCCAGAACGTCTTCGCCAATTTCGAGATCGCCGACGAGGTGATGGCCAAGCTCGGCGGCTGAGTTCAGCGCCCGACCAGCCCGTCCCAAAACGGTAAGCTGACGAGCGCGCTCAGGAAGATCGTCAGATAGGCGATGCGGCGGAAGGTCTGTTCGGACGCCAGGCCGAAGGCATGGGTGCCGAGCCAGAGGCCGGCGCCATAGACGGCGAAGAGCGGCAGCGCCATCACCAGCGAGGTGAAGGTGATGATAGCCTTCGCCCATAAGACCGCGCCGCTGACCACGGTGCTCAGCCCGAAATAGGTCTGCATATTGGCGCGCGTCTTGTGCCGATCGTTGCGCTGGGCGCCGAGCCAGAACACGGCGAGCGGCATGCCGCCGATGCTGGCGAGGCCGTTGCACAGGCCCGATGCCGCGCCGACGCCGAGCGAGAGCGGGATGCCGGGCTTGCCGTGGTAGCGCCAGCCCGAGGCCATCAGCAGGACGGCGGCGAGCACGAGCAGCGCCAGCAGCCAGCGCATGGTCTCGCGATCGAGCCAGGTGAGCAGGGCGATACCGAGCGGAAGGGTCAGCGTCGCGGTGATCAGGAGCGGGATGACCTCGCTCCATTCCGCCCGCTTTGCCGAGCGCGCCGCCAGCGGCAGGGCAAAGGGCAGGTCGATCACCCAGATCAGGCCGAGCGCCGCGACCGGGCCGAGCACGATCGAGGCCAGCGGCATGAACACCATGGCGAAGCCGAAGCCGGTGAAGCCGCGGATCAGCCCGCCGAGCAAGGTCGCGGCGACCAGGACGGCGATGCCGTCGAGCGAGACACCGGGAAAGAGCGAAATCAGGAGGTTTGTCATTGGAACGCCGGGGAAGGATTTTCTACCTTCACGCAAGGCGTCGGCCGATCAACCCCTGTTGCAGTGATGGCGGCGATGAGTGTTGCTCATCGATGGTGTGAGCCACGTCCCTGCCTTCCGTGCTGTTTCTGAACCGGCGGGTGTTTCGCGCCTGTCAGGGCCGCGACAGGCTGCTGGGCCAGATACCTTACAAAACTTTAATACAGCCTGTCATTGCGCGTTCATCTTGGCGGTCCTAGCGTTTTCCAGCTGCGAGACCTCCCGGGATGTTCCGCCTGGCCGACGCTGCACCAACCTGACCCCACAGGGGGATAGCGATCATGACACGCACCAGATTTGCACTTGCCGCCGGGCTCTTCGCACTGACCGGCAGTTTCATGCTCCAGACATCGTCGCCGGCGCTCGCGCTGACGATGAAGGAGTGCAGCACCAAGTACAACGCCGCCAAGGCCGGCAATACGCTGGCCGGACAGTCGTGGAACGATTTCCGCAAGGCGCAGTGCGGTGACGCGGCTGCTCCCACCGCGGCAACCCCCGCCGCGACGACTGCTCCCACAGCCCCTGCCAAGCCTGTTGCCAGCGCCCCTGCCAAGCCCGCGGCCGCTGCGGCCGGCAATGCCATGTTCCCGAGCAAGGTCGATCCGAAATACTCGACCCTGTCGGCTGGCAAGCAGCGCTTCAAGACCTGCAACGACCAGTACAACGCCAACAAGGCCAATGGCGGGAATGGCGAGCTGAAGTGGATCCAGAAGGGTGGCGGCTACTACAGCCAGTGCAACACCCGACTGAAGGGCGCCTGAGCAAAGCGTTCCCAGTTTGTGTCACAAGATTGGGCCGAGGCCCGTGCCTCGGTCCTGGCGCGCCAATGGGGTGCGCCGGAGCCCGATCGGGAATAGCGTGCGCGCATGTCCGATCCGATTCGCATTCTCGGCCTCGATCCCGGTCTCAGGAAGACCGGCTGGGGCCTCATCGTCAGCGAGGGGACGAAACTTTCCTTTGTCGCCTGCGGCGTGGTCGAGAGCGACGAGAAGCAGTCGCTCGCCGAACGGCTGCGGCAACTGCATGACGGCATCGCCGGCGTGATCGCGCGGCATGTGCCGCAGGAGGTCGCGGTCGAGGAGACCTTCGTCAACCGCGATCCGCAATCAGCCTTGAAGCTCGGTCAGGCGCGCGGCATCGCGCTGGTCGTGCCGGCGCTGGCTGGGCTCGATGTGGCGGAGTACGCCGCCAATCTGGTGAAGAAGACCGTGGTCGGCGTTGGCCATGCCGACAAGAAGCAGGTGCAGGCGATGATCCGCGTGCTGCTGCCCAAGGCCGAGACGCGCAGCGCTGATGCGGCGGACGCGCTCGCTGTCGCGATCTGCCATTCGCAGCATCGCGGCGCCAGGGCGCTGCTGGCGCAGTATCAACTGCGGAAGGCGTAGAGCTCGGCGTCCGGATCGCCCTTGCCGAGGAGGCCGGACCGAACGATTTCGGCACCGATGCGGCTATAGGTGATGCCGTTGCCGCCGAAGCCCATCACCGTCCAGCAATTCCTGAGATCCGGCATCTGGCCGATGGTCGGCAGGCCGGTCGTC
This sequence comes from Allobosea sp. LjRoot90, assembly GCF_964254315.1. Classification (NCBI taxonomy): domain Bacteria; kingdom Pseudomonadati; phylum Pseudomonadota; class Alphaproteobacteria; order Hyphomicrobiales; family Alloboseaceae; genus Allobosea; species Allobosea sp. LjRoot90. Next base: position 481,545 of record NZ_CAXUTF020000003.1, on the reverse strand, counting down.
GAGGCCCCGAACGTGCCGGTCCAGGCATAGTCGGCCTCAGTCGAGACCTCGGACAGGAGCTTGCCGAGCTTGCGCTGGATGGCTTTTGTCTTCTGGTCGATCAGCGCGTCGCGCTTGTCCTCGTCGACGAAGTCCTCGTCCTCGCCGCCGCAGATAATGCGGCCGTCGCGGGTCGTGCGCATGTAAAGATAAGGGTCGGATGCCTCCCAGATGAAGCAGCATCGTGGCCAGAGGCTGCGTTTCTGGGGTGCGGTGGCGATGGCCCAGGTCGAGAGCACGCCATGCCCCTTCGGCATCTCGCCGAAGGGCAATTCGTAGCCGGTGCAGAAGACAAGATGGCGGCAGCGGATGCGGTGGCCGTCCTTGGTGCGCAGGCTGACCGAGCGCGGCTTGGCGTCGAGGTCGACGATCTCGACCGGCCAGGCGAGGCGGGCGCCGCGGGCGATCGCGGCGCGGAGGAAGCCGGTGGCGAGCTGCACCGGATCGGCTTCGAGATTGTCGTAGCCCAGCAGGGCCGCCTCGCGATCGATGCCGAAGCGCTTCTTCAGTGTCGCGGCATTGAGCAAGGCGGTTTCCAGCCCGGCATGGCGGCGGGCTTCCCCCTCACGGGCCAAGCCGCCGGCATCGAGCACGTCACCGGCCAGATAAAGCGAGTCGCGGCGGGTGACGGGAGCGATCGATAGCGCCTCGATCCGTGCCCCGAGCCCATCGATGGCGAGCCGCGAGCGGCGCCAGGCGCGGATGGCGGCCTCCTCGCCGATCTGGCGCGTCAGCTTGGTCAGGGGTTGGTCGATCTCGTATTGCAGCAGGGCGGTGCTCGCCGGCGTCGAGCCGCGCACCGGCCCGCGGCGGTCGACGACCAGCACGCTGAAGCCAACCTCGCTCAACGCGTCGGCCTGCATTGCGCCGGAGATGCCGGCGCCGATGATGACGACGTCGCTCTGCGTATCCTCGGTGATGCCTTGCCTCGGAAAGCGCGGTGGCCGCTCGCCCTGCCAGACCGAGCGCCCGGTCCGCAGGTTCCTCGCTTTCGTCAGCACGTGCTCACACCCTCCATATCGTCGGTGGAGAACGCATGATCGCCACGAATGATCCGATCTGGCGGCGGGCTACCGCCATGCTAACAGGAAGCATGATCGGAAAGCTCAAGGGCCTCATCGATTCGTATGGCGAGGACTTCGTCATCGTCGACGTGCAGGGCGTCGGCTATGTCGTGCAGTGCTCATCGCGCACGCTGCAGCGCTTGCCCAAGGTCGGCGAGGCGGCGGCCCTGTCGATCGAGACGCATGTCCGCGAGGACGCGATCCGGCTCTACGGCTTCATGTCGGACAATGAGCGCGACTGGTTCAGGCTGATGCAGATGGTGCAGGGGGTCGGCGCCAAGGTCGCTCTCGCCATCCTGTCGACGTTCGAGCCCGGCGCGCTCGCGACCGCGATTGCCAGCAACGACAAGGCGGCCGTGGCGCGCGCCCCCGGCGTCGGCCCCAAGCTCGCCCAGCGCATTTGTGCCGAGCTGAAGGACAAGGCGCCGGCCTTCGGCCATGTCGACCCGGCGATCGCGCAGCTCTCCGGTGCGCTCGAGGACAGGAAACTGCCGCCGCCGGTGGCAGACGCGATCTCGGCGCTCACCAATCTCGGCTACCAGCAGGCGCAGGCGGTTGCGGCGGTCGCGGCTGCATCGCGTACGGCAGGCGAGGGGGCCGGCACGGCGCAACTGATCCGGCTCGGGCTGAAGGAGCTTGCCAAGTGAAGAACGGTCCGACGGTGATCTTCCGGGAGATCGCCGACAAGTCGGCGTTCCTTGCGCTGATGATGCGGCACTGGGGCTCGCATCGCATGGTGATCGGCCTGAAGCTCTACGATTGCGCCGAATTGCCTTTGCTCGGCATGTTCACGGCCGAAGGCGAGCTTCTGGCGGTGGCGAGCTGGGCCCATGACGGCGAGCTTGCGGTGCTGTGCGCCTTGCATTCCCTGAAAGAGGGGGAGGGCGCCGCGTCGCGCATGCTCGAGGCGGTGAAGGCGGCAGCGCGCGCCGCCGGCGCGGTCAAGCTCAGGGCGATGCTGACCAATGACAACATGCCGGCCCTGGCCTTCTATCAGAAGCACGGCTTCCGCTTCTCCGGGCTCTATGTCGAGGCGATCGACGCCTATCGTTCGGTGATTCCGACGATCATCAAGATCGGCTACCAGGACATTCCGGTGCACGACGCGCTGGAGCTGGAGATCGCGTTGTGAGTGACCCGAAGCGGCCCGGCCTGATGACGTCGGACAAGCGCGACGACGACAGCGAGACCTCGCTGCGGCCGCTTTCGCTTGCCGACTTCACCGGTCAGGCGGCGGCGCGGGCGAACCTCCAGGTCTTCATCAATGCGGCGAAGTCGCGCGGTGACGCGCTCGACCATGTCCTGTTCGTCGGGCCGCCGGGGCTGGGCAAGACCACGCTGGCGCAGATCGTGGCGCGCGAGCTCGGCGTCAGCTTCCGCTCGACCTCGGGGCCGGTCATCGCCAAGGCCGGCGACCTTGCGGCGCAGCTCACCAATCTCGAAGAGCGCGACGTGCTCTTCATCGACGAGATCCACCGCCTCAATCCCGCGGTCGAGGAGATCCTCTACCCGGCGATGGAGGACTACCAGCTCGACCTGATCATCGGCGAGGGGCCGGCAGCGCGCTCGGTCAAGATCGACCTGCCTAAGTTCACGCTCGTCGGCGCCACCACCCGCGCCGGCCTGTTGACGACGCCGCTGCGCGACCGTTTCGGCATCCCGATCCGGCTGCAGTTCTACACGGTCGAGGAATTGCAGAGCATTGTCGCGCGTGGCGCGCGGGTGCTCGGCGTGCCGATGTCGGATGACGGGGCGAACGAGATTGCGCGCCGCGCGCGCGGGACGCCGCGTATCGCCGGCCGGCTGCTCAGACGGGTGCGCGACTTCGCCATCGTCGATGGCGATGCGATTGTCACCCGCAAGGTCGCCGACAAGGCACTCGGCCTGCTCGATGTCGATGCCATCGGCCTCGACCAGATGGACCGGCGCTATCTCACCACTGTCGCGATCAATTTCGGCGGTGGCCCGGTCGGGATCGAGACCATCGCCGCCTCGCTCTCCGAGCCGCGCGACGCGATCGAGGAGATCATCGAGCCCTTCCTGCTGCAGCAGGGCTTCATCCAGCGCACGCCCCGGGGGCGGTTGCTGACACCGCACGCCTTCCGCCATCTGGGCATGCCGGAGCCGAACCGGGAGGCAGCGCAGTTCGGCCTATTCGGGGATGAGGGCGAAGATTGAGTTTGGGCCTGCAGGCGGGGCCCTGCATTTGAATGATGCGGGGCAGGCGTGATCGTGATGTTGTCCAGGCCGAGACGCGAGCCTGGGAGAAACTCATGCGGTATGCGCTTGTGGCGGCCGGCCTGATGCTGGCATCCGTGCTTGGCCATGCCGCCGAGCCCACGCCCGACGCCACAGTGCGCAAGGCCTACGAGATCACGCAGAAGACCTTGGACGGTGGCGGTGAGCCGCCCTGGCGCCCGCCGCATCGCGACGGCCTGATGAGCAAGAGCCTCGCGGCGCTGTTCGCCCGCGACGACCGCTATCAGGACGAGAGCGGCGATATCGGCCATGTCGGCGCCGATCCGTTCATCCAGGGCCAGGACGGCGAGGTGAAAAGTCTTAGGGTCACGGTCACCCAGGCTCCGGCCGCCGGCAAGGCGCTGGTGACGGCGAGCTTCCGCAGCTTCGGCAAGGCGATGTCGGTGCCGTTCCGCATGATCGAGGAAGGCGGCGGCTGGCGCATCGACGATATCGGCGCTGGCCGCAATTCGGTGCGGCGCGAGCTGGCGCAGCCCTATGATTGCGGCTCCTTCATGGGCAAGCCCTGCAAGCGCTGACGCCTGCTCAATGAAGCGTGGCTTTCTGGCTTCGTTCGGCGTTCGCGGTCCTTCCTGGCGGCGGTGAGTGGCCGTTCCGGACGCTCGTTTTCGCGACCTTGCTCGCTGGCCGGTCAACATGGCCGGTCTCTGCCCGCTCCTTCTTCTCCTTCAGCTCCCGACGCGTCTTGGCGCGCTGGGTGGCCTGCTTCAGCTTACGCATCGCGGTCTCCGTCTCGCTCTCAAGCTGGAACGAGGGGAGCCGCATCCGGTTCCGGCGGGCGCGTCGCGGTTGTTCGTGTGGGGCAGGCCGGTCTAAGGATCGCGCGCCACTCTGCAGAAGGACTGTCATGGCCGGCGCCCACAGCATCTCCGTCCGCGTCTATTACGAGGACACCGACTTTTCCGGCGTCGTCTACCACGCCTCCTATCTGCGTTTCATGGAACGCGGTCGCACCGAGCTGATCCGGGCGCTCGGCATCGAGCAGCGCGAGCTCTTCGATGGCGATGCGGCGCTCGGCTTCGCGGTCCGGCGCATGCTGATCGATTTCGTCAGGCCTGCGGTGATGGACGATCTGCTCACGGTTGAGACCAAGCCGACCCTGGCGCGCGGGGCGACCATGGAACTCGACCAGCGCATCCTGCGCGGCGAGGAGGTACTGATCACGGCGCAGGTCAAGGTCGCCTGCGTCGGCGGCGGCAAGGCCCGGCGCATTCCCGATGTGCTCAGGCATCGGCTCGGCCTGGAAATCGTCTGAGCACGCCCGATGCCAACTGGCATCGACGCTGGCCGGCCACCATGTTAGGGCCCGTAACATGAGTTGGAAACGCAACGAGCCCGAGCAGCCGCGCGGCTATCACCACGGCAACCTCAAGGAGGCGCTGGTGCGCGCCGCTTTGGGGCTGATCGGCGAGAAGGGGCCGAACGGCTTCACCTTCGCCGAAGCCGCACGCATGGCCGGCGTCAGCCCGGCCGCGCCCTACCGGCATTATCGCGACCGCGATGAACTGCTGGCCGATGTCGCGGTGCGGGGGTTCACCGCCTTCGAGGCAGCCCTGGCCAAGGCCTGGAACGGCGGCAAGCCGGATGCCGAGACAGCCTTCCACCGTCTCGGTCCGGCCTATCTCGCCTTCGCCCACGACGAGCCGGCCTACTATTCCGCAATGTTCGAAGCCGGCGTCCCGCTCGACGCGAGCCCGGAGCTGCGCACCGCCGCCGATCGCGCCTTCCAGCAATTGCGCCAGGCTGCGGAGACGCTGATCGCGGTGCTGCCGCAAGGAAAGCGGCCACCGGCGCTGATGATGGCGTTGCATATCTGGGCGATGTCGCACGGCGTCGCGGCCCTGTTCGGCCGCGCCGATGCCGGCCGGCGACCGCTGCCGATGTCCGCCGCCGACCTGCTCGAGGCCGGAATGCTGGTCTATCTCAAAGGCTTGGGCCTGCCTCCCGACCAACCTGCCTGATCTCTTTCTGAAATTTTTGATCCGCCTGCCTTGAAAGCCTTGGCAAGTGCGGCCAGATATGTGAATGTGATTTACATTCACACGGTCGGCGAGCGCCGATCGGGGAGGTTGGTCGGCAGCGGCATCCGTCGCTGCCATTCAGGTTCGAGAGGAATCGATGCCGATCGTCGCGAAGCTTGATGAATACGGAAAAGGAGCCTGGCTCGCCTTTGCGGTGCTCGGCTTCATCATTTTCTGGCCGCTGGGTCTGGCGACCCTGGTCTTTCTGTTCTGGAGTGGACGCATGGGACATGGTTGTGGACCGGCACGTTACGAGTACCGGATGAGCCGCCTGCAGGACAAAATGGAGCGCCTGCGCGAGCGCATGGGCGGGGCCCAGCCCTGGGGTCGTGGCGGCTTCGGCGGCGGTTGGGGCCGCGGCGCGTCGAGCGGCAACCGCGCCTTCGACGAATACCGTGACGAGACGCTGCGCCGTCTCGAGGATGAGCAGCGTGAGTTCCACGACTTCCTCGGCCGGCTGCGCATGGCCAAGGACAAGGCGGAGTTCGACGACTTCATGAACACGCGCCGCCCCAGCACCGGCACGGATACCGTCGAAAGCGCCTGACCCGCCCCGTCAGCCCTGTCGACTATCGGCGGCCCGCTTCCTCACGGAAGCGGGCCGTTCGCGTTTATGCGCCGCATCTCGACGAAATGCTTCGCGCACGAGGCCGCGGATACAGCCACGGGCCCCTCCCGGGTGAGGCCCGCACGGCCGTCATAACGCGATATTAACCATGACGGTCCTTAACCTCGACGGGGATTTAACGGGACACAAGGCCTCTGGCGCACGCGAGCACCGCCGTTTGGCCCATCTTTCGCCGAATTCAGCGGCAATTGGTGTCAATGGCATATCCCCGGAGCGCAGATCGGGCGGCGGCGCGACCTTCGCGGCGCAAGCTACAGGCTGTGCGGGACTGAACTTAGTTTCGCGCCCGCCAGGCAGAAGGATGACAGGATGAACCCCGCCGTGGAGATCGCGCAGGCCGCGCCGCAGATCGACATGTCTTTCTGGTCGCTGTTCTGGCACGCCCATATCGTCGTCAAGCTCGTGATGATGGGCCTGCTTGGTGCTTCGGTGTGGTGCTGGTCGATCATCGTCGACAAGACCCTGCTCTACCGCCGTACCCGCCGCGACATGGATGCTTTCGAGGAGGTGTTCTGGTCCGGCCGTTCGCTCGAGGAACTCTATCGCGACCTCGCCAACCGGCCGGTCAACGACATGGCCGCCGTCTTCGTCGCGGCGATGCGCGAATGGAAGCGCTCCTTCGAGAACGGCGGGCGTTCGGTTGCGAGCCTGTCCGCGCGCATCGACAAGGTGCTCGACGTCACCATCCAGCGTGAGGCCGAGCGTCTCGAATCGAAGCTGCTCGTGCTCTCGACCATCGCTTCGGCCGCCCCGTTCATCGGCCTGTTCGGCACGGTCTGGGGCATCATGAATTCCTTCACCGCGATCGCGGTCTCGAAGAACTCCTCGCTCGCCGTCGTTGCCCCCGGCATCGCCGAAGCGCTGTTCGCCACTGCGATCGGCCTGTTCGCCGCGATCCCGGCGCTGATGGCCTACAACAAGCTGCAGGCCGAGGTCGCCAAGGCCCAGAACCGGCTGGAAGCGTTCGCCGACGAGTTCTCCGCGATCCTGTCGCGGCAGATCGACGAACGTCTGGCGGCGTGAGGGGCTGAATCATGGGCATGTCAGCCGCAGCCGGGGCCAAGGCCGGGGGACGCCGTGGGCGTCGCCCGCGCCGTCATGGCGCCATCGCCGAGATCAACATGACGCCGTTCATCGACGTCATGCTGGTGTTGCTGATCATCTTCATGGTGGCCGCGCCGCTGATCGCGACGGGTGTACCAATCGACCTGCCGCAGACCGGCGCCAAGCCGATCAATGTCGATCAGAAGCCGATCACCATCGCCATCGACGACAAGGGCCAGATCTTCCTCCAGGACCAGCCGACGCTCGAGCCTGACCTCGTGCAGAAGCTGCAGAGCATCGCCAAGCAGGGGGTCGAGGACCGGATTTATGTGCGTGGCCACAAGCTGGTGGACTACGGCCGCGTCGCTTCGGTGATGGCGACGATCACCAGCGCCGGCTTCAGGCGGGTGGCGCTGGTCACCGAACCGAATTCGCGTTGAACGAGAAGGTGCCGTCGCGTTGATGGTTTCGCGTTCCGAGCCGGGCTTGGCGATTTCCGCCCTGGGCCACGCGACCGTTCTGGTCGCGGGGCTGCTGGCGTTTGCCGGCGCGACGCCATTGCCCGAGCATCAGGAGGCAATCGCTGTCGAGGTGGTTGATCCCTCGGCGCTGAACCAGGTGACGCGCGGCGAGCGCCAGGCCGAAAAGGTCCAGGAGCAGCCGCAGCAGCGGGCCGAGCGTCAGTCCGACACCGTCGAGCGCAAGGAAGCGGGCGAGGCCAAGCAGGATACGCCTGCGCCGCCGTCGCGCCCGCCGGAGCTCAAGGTCGCCGACGACAATGCCGCAGCGCCGCTGCCGCCCGCGCGTCCGACCCCGAAGCCGACGCCGCCGGCCGAGCCGGTCAAGCAGCCGCCGCAGAAATCCGAGCAGGCCGCAGCCCAAGAAGCCGAACAGCGCCGCGAGGAGCTGGCTAAGTTGGCCGAGGAGGCCGACCGCGAGAGCAAGGCCAAACAGGCCGAGCAAGAGGCCAAGGCCGCAGCCAAGGCGAAAGCCGAGGCCGATGCGCAGGCGCGTGTCGAAGCGGCCAAGGCCGCCAAGCAGAAGGCCGAAGCGGAAGCCAAGGCGAAGGCGGAAGCCGAGCAGAAGGCCAAAATCGCCGCCGAGGCCAAGGCTAAGCGCGAGGCGGAGGCCAAGGCCAAGCGCGAGGCCGAGATCGCCAAGAATTTCAACCCGAACGACATCGCCAAGCTCCTGCAGTCGAAGGAGCAGGCGCAGTCCTCGGGTTCGAGCGCGCCGCAGATCAACCGCACCGCCTCGCTCGGCACCCAGACCGGCTCCTCGCAGAAGCTCTCGCCGTCGCTCAGGGCGCAGTTGATGGGCATCATCCAGGACCAGCTGCAGAAGTGCTGGAACGTGCCGATCGCACTGCAGAGCGCACCGAAGCCGGTGGTGCCGCAGGTGCGCATGAAGCTCAACACCGACGGTTCGCTGATCGGCCAGGCGAGCGTGACCAATTCCTCGTCCGACCCGCTCTTCCGGGTCGCGGCGGATTCGGCGCTGACGGCGACGCGTCGCTGCTCGCCGCTGCGCATTCCCGCGCAATTTGCTTCCTATTATGACGATTGGCGCGACGTCATCGTCAACTTCGACGCCAGGGACGTGCTGTGACCGCCATGGACCGCATCCATCATCCTGCCTTTGACCCGGCTGGCAGGGCCGCCGGGCCGACCCGCCGGCATGCGCTCGCGCTGGCCGGCTCGACGCTGGTCCTGCCGGCGCTGATCGCCCCGGCGCGGGCCGAGCTGGTTATCGACCTGCGCAAGGGCACCTTCCAGCCGATGCCGATCGCGGTCGCCGATTTCGCCGGCGAGGGCGGCGCGCTGGTCTCCGGCATCATCACCAACAACCTGAAACGCTGCGGCTATTTCCTGCCGATCGAGAAGGCGCGTCATCCCGAGAAGAACCCGCCCTTCGACGCAGCGCCCCAGTTCGAAGCCTGGAAGGCGGCCGGCGTGCAGGCGCTGGTGATCGGCCGGGTCTCGCGCGACGGCGGCCGGCTCAAGGCCGAGTTCCGGCTGTGGGATGTGGTCGCGGGCCAGCAGATCGACGGCCAGCAATACTTCACCGACCCGAACAATTCCCGCCGGGTCGGCCACATCATCTCGGACGCGGTCTTCACCAAGATCACCGGCGTCGGCGGCTTCTTCGACACCCGTGTCGTGTTCGTCGACGAATCCGGGTCGAAGGAGGCCCGGCGCAAGCGGCTGGCGATCATGGACCAGGACGGTGCCAATGTGCGCTACCTGACCGATGGCGCGACCTCGGTGGTGACGCCGCGCTATTCGCCGGTGGCCCAGGAGGTGACCTATATGGCGCAGCGCACCGGCGAGCAGCCGCGCGTCCATGTGCTGAACATCGAGACCGGCCAGCGCCAGGTCGTCGGCAATTTTCCCGACATGACGACGAGTCCGCGCTTCTCGCCCAATGGCGCGCGCATCGCGCTCAGCCTGCAGCAGGGCGGCAACGCCAATCTCTATGCGATCGACATCGGCTCGCGCACCACGCAGCGGCTGACCTCGACGGCGGCGATCGACACCTCGCCCTCCTACGCGCCGGACGGCTCGCAGATCGTCTTCGAGAGCGACCGCGGCGGCTCGCAGCAACTGTATCTCATGGGCGCCGGTGGCGGGGAGGGCAAGCGCATCTCCTTCGGCCAAGGTTCCTATTCGCAGCCGTCCTGGTCGCCGCGCGGCGACCTCATCGCCTTTACCCGCCAGGGCAGCGGAGCCTTCTCGATCGGCGTAATGAAGCCCGACGGTTCGGGGGAGCGCATCCTGACCGAGGGCTTCCACAACGAAGCGCCGAACTGGGCGCCGAACGGCCAGTACCTCATGTTCTTCCGCGATCCCGGCGGGCAGTCCGGCGGCAAGCTCTACATGGTCGACATCACCGGCCGCGTCGAAGTGCCGGTGCCGACGCCGGCCTTCGCCTCGGACCCGACCTGGTCGCCGCTGCTCACCGCCGCGCGCTGATGCGGAAATGCAACATCGCTGAGCGGTCGGTTGTCCAGCCACATTTGGTTAACCATACGCCGCAATGCCGCCACTTCGCCTTGTTCTGGCAAGGTCTCGTTTAGGTTGACACTTCATTGATGGGTAACGCGTGACGCCGCCCGGCGCGCTCCGCGTCCGAAATTCGGAGAGAATTGACATGCTCGCCTCCTTTGCCGCCAGCGCCCGTACCGTGCGCCTTGCTGCCGCCCTCATGGGCGCGCTCGCCCTCGGCGCCTGCGCCAAGGATCAGAACGCCGATGGTTTCGGCGCCGGTGGCGCCGCCACTCCCGGTAGCGCGCAAGACTTCGTCGTGAATGTCGGCGACCGCGTCTTCTTCGAGACCGACTCGACCGACCTGACCACGACCGCGGTCGCGACCCTCGACAAGCAGTCGGCCTGGCTGCAGCGCTATCCGCGCTACACTTTCCTGATCGAGGGCCATGCCGACGAGCGCGGCACCCGCGAATACAACTTTTCACTCGGCTCCCGCCGCGCCCAGACGGTTCGCGACTACCTCGCCTCGCGCGGCATCCCGGGCAACCGCATCCGCACCGTCTCCTACGGCAAGGAGCGTCCGGTCGCGGTCTGCAACGACATTTCCTGCTGGTCGCAGAACCGCCGCGCCGTGACGGTGCTCGACGGCGCTGGCGGCGTCTGATCCAGGCGCCCGACGAGAACTTGACGCAGCCGGCGCTTACCGCAAGGAAAGCGCCGGCTTTTTCCATATTTTGGCCGCGGTATTCGCGTGTGATAGTTTAAACCCCCGGGGCGATGCGGTTTGCTTGACATGAACTTTGCCACGACTTCGATCTTGGGCCTGAAGCGGCTCTCGCTGTGGCGCGGCCTGCTCGCCGGCCTGTCCCTGCTGGCGATCGGCCTGATCCAGCCTGCCGCGGCGCAGGATGCCGCCGATCTCGTGGTGCGGACGAGCCGCCTCGAAAACCAGCTGCGCCAGCTCTCCGGCCAGATCGAGCAATTGCAGTTCGAGAACCGGCGCCTGACCGAGCAGTTGCGGAAATTCCAGGAAGATGTCGACTTCCGCCTGTCGGAGCGCGGTGGACAGCGCAGCACCGCCGCGCCGGCGCCGCAGGGCACCCGCCCGGCCAATCCTCCGCCACCGCCCGGGCGCGAGCGTCGCGGCGACGCTTTCGATCCGGCTGCTCAGCCGGGAGCCGCGGGCGGGCCGCGTCAGCTCGGCCAGATCATCGACGAAGAGTTCGCCGGCAATCAGGGGCAGGGTCCGATGGACCTGTCCAATGTCGGCCGCCCGGTGCCGGAAGGGGCACTGCCACCGACGGCGCCACGTGGCCCGAGCGTCGCTGCGACCGGGCAGGCGGGCACCCCGCGCGAACTCTACGACCTCGCCTATGCGCATGTGCTGCGTAAGGAATACGAGCGCGCCGAGATGAGCTTCCGCGAGTTCCTGCAGAGCTATCCGCGCGACCGGCTGGCGCCCGACGCGACCTTCTGGCTCGGCGAGAGCTATTTCCAGCGCCAGCGCTATCGCGAGGCGGCCGAGCAGTTCCTGAAGATCTCGCGCGATTATCCGAAGGCCGGCAAGGGCCCCGACAGCCTGCTCAAGCTCGGCATGTCGCTGAACGGGCTCGGCGCGCGCGACCAGGCCTGCGCCACCTTCGCCAAGGTCGGCGTCGACTATCCCGCCGCCTCGAACACGGTGCGCCAGGGCGTGGAGCGCGAGCAGCGACGCGCCCGCTGCGCTTGATCGCGACACCCCCAGGGACTGCCGAATACGAACCCCTGACGGCGGCAGACGCCGCTGTCCTGTTTGCTCCGCTTGCGGGCGAGGAAGCACTGGTCGTCGCAGTGTCCGGCGGGCCGGACTCCGTCGCTCTCCTCGCGCTTCTTGCCGAGTGGGCCAGCCGTGGCCGCCCACGGCTCCTGGCTGTCACCGTCGATCACGGCCTGCGCCCCGAGGCGGCCGACGAAGCGCTGATGGTCGCCCGGCTCTGCGCCGGATTCGGTGTCGAGCATCGCACGAAGCGCTGGCTGGGCCATAAGCCGCAGACTGGCTTGCAGGAGAAGGCGCGCGCCGCCCGCTACGCCCTGCTGGCAGAGGAGGCGAGGGCGTTTGGCGCGGCTGCGATCGTCACCGCCCATACCCTCGACGACCAGGCCGAGACCTTGCTGATGCGCATGGCCGCCGGCTCCGGCCTCGCCGGCCTCGCGGGGATGGCGCCGCGTAGCTCGGTGAACGGAGTCGTGCTCGCAAGGCCGTTGCTCGGCGTCGAGAAAGCCCGGCTCGTCGCGACCTGCAAGGCGCGTGAGCTCTCCTTCGTACGCGATCCGTCCAACGACGACCCGCGCTTCGCACGCATCCGCTGGCGCGAGCTATTGCCGGAGCTGGCGCAAGACGGGTTGACCGCCGAGCGGCTCGGTCAGCTCGCCCGCCGGCTGGCACGGGCTGATGAGGCCCTGGATGCCCTCGCTGTACGTGCTCTGGCAACGTTGCCTGCCGGCGAGGAAGCTGGAGAGCGCTGGTTCGATTTCGCGCGGCTTTGCCAAGAACCCGAGGAGATCGTCATCCGGGGCCTGGCTCTCGCGCTTGCCGCAGCGCAGGACAGCGACGAGGAGGCCGATGTGCCGCTGCGCCTGGCGCGGATCGAGGATTGCGCGCAGGCCCTGATCGCCGCCGCACGCGAGGGCAGGGCGCTGCGCCGTACGCTCGGCGGCTTCCGTCTTTCGCTTGCCGGCGATGGCGTCCTGACACTCAGTCGCGAGGGCGAGAGGCGCCGGGGCGTTCACCCTGCGACGGTATAACCCGAAGAAGGACGACGCTTCCCTTGGCAAGGAGGCATGTCAGCCCTAGATTAAGCAGCGAAAACCACAGGCTCGCGCGGCAATTCCGCTGGCGAGCGGATCGGAACCCTGATGAATCCGAACTTCCGCAATTTCGCCCTCTGGGTGGTGATCTTCCTGCTGGTTCTGGCGCTGGTCACCTTGTTCCAGAGCCCGAGCCAGCGCGCCAGCACCAACGAAATTCCCTTCAGCCAGCTGATCAACGAGTCCGAAGCCGGCCGCGTCGCCAGTGTGGTGGTGGCGGGGCCGGAGATTACCGGCACCTTCTCCGACGGCCGAAGCTTTGTCGCTTACGCGCCATACAACGATCCGCAGCTCGTCAGGACCCTGGCGCAGAAGGGCGTGCAGGTTTCGGCCCGCGCTCCCTCCGAAGGCACGCCCTGGTTCATGGCGCTGCTCGTCAATTCGCTGCCCTTCGTGATCTTCATCGGCCTGTGGATCTTCATGTCCCGCCAGATGCAGAACGGTGCCGGCCGGGCGATGGGCTTCGGCAAGTCGAAAGCCAAGCTCCTCACCGAGGCGCATGGCCGCGTCACCTTCGAGGACGTCGCGGGCATTGACGAGGCCAAGGAAGACCTGCAGGAGATCGTCGAATTCCTGCGCGATCCGCAGAAGTTCCAGCGCCTCGGCGGGCGTATTCCGCGCGGCGTGCTGCTGGTCGGCCCTCCGGGCACCGGCAAGACCTTGACCGCGCGCGCCGTCGCCGGCGAGGCGAATGTGCCGTTCTTCACCATCTCCGGCTCGGACTTCGTCGAGATGTTCGTCGGCGTCGGCGCATCGCGTGTCCGCGACATGTTCGAGCAGGCCAAGAAGAATGCGCCTTGCATCATCTTCATCGACGAGATCGACGCGGTCGGCCGCCATCGCGGCGCCGGCCTCGGCGGTGGCAATGACGAGCGCGAGCAGACGCTGAACCAGTTGCTGGTCGAAATGGACGGCTTCGAGCCGAACGAGGGCGTGATCATCATCGCCGCGACCAACCGGCCCGACGTGCTCGACCCGGCGCTGCTGCGTCCGGGCCGCTTTGACCGTCAGATCGTGGTGCCGAACCCGGACGTCGCCGGCCGCGAGAAGATCCTGCGCGTGCATGTCCGCAAGGTCCCGCTCGCTCCCGACGTCGACCTCAAGATTCTGGCCCGCGGCACGCCGGGCTTCTCCGGCGCGGACCTGATGAACCTCGTCAACGAGGGCGCGCTGCTCGCTGCTCGACGCGGCAAGCGCATGGTCACCCATGCCGAATTCGAGGACGCCAAGGACAAGGTCATGATGGGCGCGGAGCGCAAATCGATGGCGATGTCCGAGGAAGAGAAGAAGCTGACCGCCTATCACGAGGCCGGCCATGCCATCGTCGGCCTCTATGTGCCGGCCGGCATCCCGGTCCACAAGGCGACGATCATCCCGCGCGGCCGCGCGCTCGGCATGGTCAAATTCCTGCCGGAAGGTGACCGCTACTCGATGAAATTCAAGGAGTTCACCTCGCAGCTCGCGGTCGCCATGGGCGGGCGCGTAGCGGAAGAGATGACCTTCGGCATGGAGAATGTGACCTCCGGAGCCACGGGCGACATCCAGCAGGCGACCAAGATGGCCAAGGCCATGGTCACCCAGATGGGCTATTCCAAGGAGCTCGGCATGGTCGCCTATGGCGACAACCAGGAAGAGGTTTTCCTTGGCATGTCGATGGGCCGGACCCAGAGCGTGTCGGAGGCGACCGCGCAGAAGATCGATTCCGAGGTACGCAAGCTGGTCCATCAGGGCTATCTCGACGCCACGGCGATCCTGACCGAGCATCATGAGCAGTTTGTCGCGGTGGCCGAGGCGCTGCTCGAGTTCGAGACCCTGACCGGCGACGAGATCCGCGACCTGATCGCGGGCAAGCGCCCGTCGCGCGACGCCGACGACACACCGCACGCGCCGCGCGGTTCGGCTGTGCCGAGCGCCGGCAAGGGCCGCAAGCGCGACGAGCCCGATACCGGGCTGGAGCCGCAGCCGCAGGCCTGAGCGGGACAAGACCGTAAAAGCGATCAAAGGGCGGCCTTCGAGCCGCCCTTTGTCATGCTGATCCCCCGTCATTCGCGCCGATTGGGGATAGCCGATGCTTGATAGATACGATCCGACACAATTTGTGAGAAGCTGAGCGGGCAAAACGCCTGTATGAGCTGCAAAAGCAATGAGCCGGACAAGGCTCCGAGGACGACCATGACACGCAAATACTTCGGTACCGATGGCATTCGCGGGCGCGCCAATGGCGTGATCACGCCGGACCTCGCCATGCGTGTCGGCCAGGCGACCGGCATCGCCTTCCGCCGCGGCGAGCATCGCCACCGCGTGGTGATCGGCAAGGATACGCGGCTCTCTGGCTACATGATCGAGACTGCGCTGATCGCCGGCTTCACCTCTGTCGGCATGGATGTGCTGCAGCTCGGCCCGATGCCGACGCCGGCCGTGGCGATGCTGACCCGCTCGATGCGGGCCGATCTCGGCGTGATGATCTCGGCTTCGCACAACCCTTATGAAGACAACGGCATCAAGCTGTTCGGGCCGGACGGCTATAAGCTCAACGACGAGGTCGAGGCGGAGATCACCCGGCTGATCGATTCCGATCTCGGCAAGCAGCTGTCGTCCTCGGCAATGCTCGGCCGGGCCAAGCGCATCGACAGCGCCCATGCGCGCTATATCGAGTTCGCCAAACGGACCCTGCCGCGCAATCTCGGCCTGGATGGCCTGCGCATCGTGCTCGATTGCGCCAATGGCGCCGCTTACAAGGTCGCGCCCGAGGCGCTCTGGGAACTGGGCGCCGAGGTCATCACCATCGGCGACGAGCCGGATGGCTTCAACATCAACAAGGATGTCGGCTCGACCAAGCCAGCGGCACTCAGCCAGAAGGTGCGCGATCTGCGTGCCGATCTCGGCATTGCGCTCGACGGCGACGCCGATCGCGTCCTGATCGTCGACGAGCAGGGTCAGGTCGTCGATGGCGACCAGCTGATGGGCGTGATCGCCCGCAGCTGGCAGGAGGATGGGCGTCTTTCCGCCCCTGGCATCGTCGCCACCGTGATGTCCAATCTCGGCCTTGAGCGCTATCTGGCGGGTCTCGGCCTGTCGATGGCGCGCACTGCGGTCGGCGATCGCTATGTGCTGGAGCACATGCGCGCGAACGGCTTCAATCTCGGCGGCGAGCAGTCCGGCCATATCATCCTCTCGGATTATGGCACGACCGGTGATGGCCTTGTCGCGGCGCTGCAATTGCTCGCCGTGGTCAAGCGGCAGGAAAAGCCGGTCTCCGAGGTCTGCCATTGCTTCGAGCCGCTGCCGCAGATCCTCAAGAACGTCCGCTACAAGCAGGGGCGCCCGCTCGAGGAGAAGCCGGTCGTCAGCGCGATCAAGGCGGCCGAACAGCTGCTGGGCGAGAGTGGGCGGCTGGTGATCCGTCCCTCGGGCACCGAGCCGGTGATCCGCGTCATGGCCGAGGGCGATGATCGCGACCTCGTCATGCGCGCCGTCGATGAGGTGGTCGACGCGGTGACCAAGGCAGCCGCCTGAGCGGACATCGTCGCGGTTCTTCCGGGCGGGCCGCCGAGCCCATCTCACGAATCCGGAGTTCCGCGCCCGTTGCTGCGCGGCGCTCGGGATGTCAGCACTGTTCCGTGCGCGAGAAGTAAGTCCCACAACCCGCAAAGCAGCCGTTTACGGACTGATAGGGTTGTTTTTTAGGGTTAAGCCTCATTTAAGAAATCAGTGGCAAGGTTTCCCCATCGGTAACTCGCGTGCGCTTGAGTCCAGCTGCATGCAAACTCGAAGGGGCCTGCCATGCGCAGCCTGAAAACCCTTGCGCTTGCAGGCGCCATGGCCGTGAGCGCGTCCGCCATCGCCCAGGCGGCAGATTTCCCGATGGCCCCGCCGCCCGCTCCTCCGCCGCCGGAACTGCGCGGCACGATCAGCTCGGGCATCTATCTGCGCGGCGATATCGGCGTCGGCGTCACGAATTACGGCAGTTACCAGCAGGCGGAGATCAGCCAGTTCGGCGGAAGCTTCGTCGCCAAGGAAGAAAGCTCCACATCCTTCTTCGGCGGTGCGGGTATCGGCTATCGCTTCAACAACTGGTTCCGGGTCGACGGCACGCTGGAATATCGCGGCGGGGCCACGATCGGCGCCACCGACGTGGTCTTCAACCCCTTCATCGGCGGCAATCAGACCAACACCTACAAGGGCAACCTCTCCTCGATCGTCGCCCTGTTCAACGCCTATGTCGATCTCGGTACCTGGAACTGCCTGACGCCCTATATCGGCGCCGGTATCGGCTATGCGACCAACCGCATCACCGGCCTGACCGACCAGGGCCTGCAGTTCAACGGCGCCGGCACGCTGGGCACGGCCGGCAATGGCGACAAGTCGGGCGTGGCCTGGGCGCTGATGGCCGGCGTCGGCTACGAGGTGAACAAGAACCTCACGCTCGAAGTGGGCTACCGCTATCTCAATCTCGGCGACGCCAACTCGGGGCGTATCCGCAACGCCTTCCTGAACGAGACCTACTCGCCGCTGAAGGTCAAGGATATCGACAGCCACGATTTCCGCATCGGCATGCGCTGGAACTTCGGCGAGCCGGATTGCTGCGGCCCGGTCGAGCGCCCGGTCACCTACGCGCCGGCCCCGGTCGTGCGCAAGTACTGAACGGCTCTCCAATCCTAGCGACGATTTTGCGGCGCGGTCGAAAGACCGCGCCGTTCGTTTGAGCGGTCTCGCATGCGTGCGTACGCATGGGGAAGGTGCTTTTCGCGGAGACGCCGCGCTGCGACCTGCCGCTCGAAGTCGCGGCAATTAATCGATCGCTTCAATACAGGCGGTCGAAATTACCTTGGGTTAAGCCCGGCGCTAAAGATCGACCGGCCCGGCGCAGCCTGTTCACGAGCACTTAAACCCCTCCTGCTTTGCTGGCTGGCAGCAAGCCGGGGGGATTTGCATATGACACTGAGCCTTTTGGCACGGTCGGCCTTAGCGCTTGCCGTGATCGCACCGAGTTGGGGCACTCCCGTCTCGGCGACCGAGGCCGAGCCGCGACCCGGCGCCGCTTCGGTCTGCGACAGTTCCGACGATGCGCCGACCGACGCTTTCGGCTTCACCGACAGCTCGGGCATCGCCGACCTCGGCGGCGGCAGCCTTGGCCTGACGCTGGGCGGCAATGCCGGTGTTCGCGAAGGGCGCTCGCGCAGCCGCAGCGCCACGTTGACCGGGTCCTATGGGCTTCTGCCATGTCTCGAGATCGGCGCCTCGCTGTTCGGCGGCACGACACGCTCGGTCATCGCCCGCGACAGGCTCAAGGACAGGAGCCATGGCGCCGGCCTGGAAATGCGCTACCGCCTGCTGAATCACAGCCATCACGGTTTTGGCCTGACCTTCGGCATGGATGTCGGCGCCGAGCGCAACGACGACAAGCAGACGGGCCGCTTCGACAGCTACAACACCGGATTCCGCCTGCTGGCCGACCGCGTCCTGATTTCGGAGACGCTCTACGCCGCCATCAACGTCTCCCATAACATGGTTTGGAACGGGACCGAGCCTTTCTCACGGTCCTCGACCTTCGCCGCCGGCGCGGCCCTGGCCTGGCAGGTCGTCGATGGCGTTTTCCTGAGCGGCGAGGTCCGGCATCTGCGGCAGCAGAATTCGCTCGGCTTCGGCAACCATGCCGGCCACGCCACTTTCGTCGGACCCGGCCTCTATTGGCAGGCGACCGAGCGGCTGGCGCTGTCCATCGCCTACAATGTCCAGGTCACAGGCCATGAGCGCGGCCGCCACGGCCCGCTCGACCTGACCAATTTCAGCCGCCATCTCGTCCAGGTCGATATCGGCTGGACGTTCTGAATTCCGTGCGGCGGTGTGCCCGCCGCTTGGCGATCAAATCGCTTCCAAGCCTTGTCCGGGGTCCGTGACAGCCTCTAGATGGTTTGCGGTCGCGCGCGTTTCGTCAGCGGCCGAACAGCCGTTGCGAGGATACGACCATGAAGACACGCGCCGCCGTCGCCTGGGAAGCCGGTAAGCCGCTGACGATCGAGACCATCGAGATCGGCGGGCCGAAGGCCGGCGAGGTTCTGGTCGAGGTGATGGCGACCGGCATCTGCCACACCGACGCCTATACGCTGTCGGGCCTGGACTCCGAGGGCAAGTTCCCGGCGATCCTCGGCCATGAGGGCGCCGGTATCGTGCGCGAGGTTGGCGCGGGCGTCACGACGCTTAAAGCCGGCGACCACGTCATCCCGCTCTACACGCCGGAATGCCGCAGCTGTAAGTCCTGCCTGTCGCGCCGGACCAATCTCTGCACCTCGATCCGGGCGACGCAGGGGCAGGGGCTGATGCCGGACGGCACCTCGCGCTTCTCCTGCGAAGGCGGTGAGGTCTTCCACTATATGGGCTGCTCGACCTTCGCGAACTTCACCGTGCTGCCCGAGATCGCGCTGGCGAAGGTCCGCGAGGACGCCCCCTTCGACAAGATCTGCTATATCGGTTGCGGCGTGACCACCGGCATCGGTGCGGTGATCTACACGGCCAAGGTCTGGCCAGGCGCGAACGTCGTCGTCTTCGGGCTCGGCGGTATCGGCCTCAACGTCATCCAGGGCGCCCGCATGGTCGGCGCCGACAAGATCATCGGCGTCGACATCAACCCGGGCAAGCGCGCCATGGCCGAGAAGTTCGGCATGACCGACTTCATCAACCCCGCCGAGATCGGCAACGACAAGGTGGTGCAGGCGATCGTCGACCTGACCGGCGGCGGCGCCGACTTCTCCTTCGACGCCACCGGCAACACCAATGTGATGCGCCAGGCGCTGGAGTGCTGCCATCGCGGTTGGGGCGAATCGATCATCATCGGCGTCGCCGAAGCCGGCAAGGAGATCGCGACCCGGCCGTTCCAGCTCGTCACCGGCCGCGTCTGGAAGGGCACTGCCTTCGGTGGCGCGAGGGGGCGTACCGACGTGCCGAAGATCGTCGACTGGTACATGGAGGGGAAGATCAATATCGACGATCTTATCACCCACAAGCTCTCGCTCGACGAGATCAATCACGGTTTCGACCTGATGCATGAGGGCAAGTCGATCCGCTCGGTCGTGGTCTACTGAGAATACCAGGCGGGTCTCCCGGAACGCTTCTGCCCGATCATCGTTGATCGGGACGGCGCATCGGGGGACCAGCCATGACAGCAGCCAAACCAGGGAGCGCCAGCCGCTCCCTCTTCACCCGCCTGTCGCAGGCGACGGCGCACTGGGCCGGCAAGCCGCAGACCTTCTTCATCGCGCTCGCCATCATCGTCATTTGGGCGGTATCGGGACCGTTCTTCGGCTTCAATGACACCTGGCAATTGGTGATCAACACCTCGACGACGATCGTCACCTTCCTGATGGTGTTCATCATCCAGAACAGCCAGAACCGTGATACCGCGGCGATGCAGATCAAGCTCGACGAGCTGATCAACAAGATCGAAGGCGCGCGCGAGGAGCTGCTCGATCTCGAGGAGCTCGACGAGGACAAGCTCGAGGAGATGCGGGCGGAGTTCGAGGAGCTGGCGCGCAAGGCACGCGCGGCTCGCGAAGGGCGCCCCGGCTGAAGACCACTGCGACCCTGCCCGGCTGGACGCAGGCAGCCGCCACGCTATCCTTCGCCGCGGAGCGCCCGATGCGGTGCGAATCGGCCGGGGACAACGCCATGCGGGGCGCAGGTTGGCGGAGGCTTGGCCTGGCGATGCTGCTCTCGCTCGTGAGCACGGCCGTCGGCGCGGCCGAACCGCTCCTCGATGTCCAGGATGTCGCCGCGCTGCGCCGGCTTGAAGCGTCGGGTTACGGGCTGTCCGATATCCTTGGCAGCGGGCCGGCCAAGAGCACGGCCGATCTCGCCCGCGACAGCGCCGCCTTCCGGACGATCGCCAGCCATGTCGGCGAGGACGTCACCGCGCTGCGTGCCGAGATGCTGGCCAATGGCCGCAAGCTCTACGAGGTCACGGACGGTAATGTCGGCCGGGTCATCGACCTGCGCTGGCTGCGCTCGCCGATCGCGCGGTTCCAGCTGACCGCCGTGGTCAACCGGCTCGACCGGCAGGATTTCGCCACGCTGTCCGGCGAGACCAGCTGCGGCGAGGTACGCCTGATCTACCGGCTCGCCTATGCTTTCGACGATGCGAAGCTGAAGCGCCGGCTGGCCTCGCGTTTGCCGTTCACGCTGAACGCGGTCTTCAGCGTCAGGGCGGGCGAGGGCGGCTCCTGCCGCGAGGCCGCGCAAGCCTGGCTGATCGCGCCTGTCGGCGATCCGGCCATGCTGGCGCGACGGCTTGCCGAAGGACCGCTGGCGAAGGAGCGGATCAGTCTCAAGCAGGTCGAGGTCAACGCCCAGATCGTGCGCTTCCCGTCCGGCATGGAGACCGAGTTCGGTGGGCAGGCCGCCTATCTGCAGCGCGTCTTCGCGGCGTCCCGCAGCGAAGGGAGCCTCATACTCAAGCCGAAGCCGCTGGAGAACACGCCCGACGTGGCGCGGCTGAAGACCGATGCGGCGCTGCGGCAGGGCTTGATCGACTACGTCAGAACCAATCTCCCGGCGATCGACCGGGGCGTCTATCAGGTTCCCGAGCGCTTCCTGGCGACGAAGGCGATCTCCTATTCGACCTTCGGCAGCGCCCGATTGGCCAACCACCCCTTCACCGAGGCCGTGCCGGCAGCCGCGCTGACCGGGCTCGATTTCGGCGCAACCCGGCTGGTGCGCAACGGGAAGGCGCTGCTGGAGCGGCTCGACAACGGCTCCTGCATGGGCTGCCATCAGGCCGGCGCCACCGCCGGCTTCCACATGTTCGGGCTCGACGACGGCTCGACCTCGCCGCTGAACCGGATCAAGGCCGGCATCTCCCCGCATTTTTACGCGGAAGGTTTTCGCCGCGCGGCCTATGTCGCAGCGGTCGCTGATGGCACCGAGCCGGCGCGTTACCGTCCGCCGTCCTTCGCACCGCCGGCGAACTGGCAAACTGGCCCACCCTTCGCCTATAAGCCGGCTGCGCTGACCATGCCTTGCCTGACGGGCGAGAGCGCCCGGGCCTTCGGCGAGAGCTGGGGCTGTGCCGGGGGCTCGGTCTGCAAGCCGCTGGTCGAGAGCAAGGCGGTCGGGATCGAGTTCGGCCAGTGCGTCAGGCTCGACGAGGCCCGCAACTTCTCCGGCCAACCCTGCCTGACCGGGGCGATCACTACTGCTGCCGGCAAGCCCTATCTCGATCGCTACCGCAAGACCGGGCAGTTCGGCGCCTTTGCCACGGGCTTCTCGCAGAGCGCCTTCAACTGCCGGCCGGCCAAGATCGGTGTTCCCGCCGGAATGGCCTATCGCCAGTGCACGCCCGCCGATCGGACCTTCGCCGGCTTTGCCAATGGCAAGGTGCCGGACGAGATCTGCGGGCTCGCCGGCGGCAAGGCCTTCGACGATTGCGTTGCGACCAATCGCTTCGATGAGTGCCTGTCGAAGGCGGTGACGCGCGGCAATCGCGGCACCTGCAGCGCCACCAGCTTCTGCCGCGAGGATTACATGTGCCAGGCGATTCCGGACGACGTGCCGGGCGCGACCACGACGGTGAAGGATTACGGCTTCTGCTCGCCGACCTATTTCCTGTTCCAGATGCGCATCGACGGGCACCCAGATCCGCAGGCGCGCTGACGAGGGTAGGGGTACGCGATGTCACGGCGGCTGGACAAATCCTGGGTGGTGTTTCGCAGCATAGAGAACGGCGAGCATGATCGCTGCGTCGACCTGTTCCGGCGGCCAGATCACAGTTTCGGCTTCGAGGAGTTTCGTCGCGATGCCGAGGATGAAGGCCGCTGGACGCCGGTGCAGTACTATTCCGGCCTGAGCTATGGGAGCGAAGCCGAAGCGCTGGCTGCGGCGGCAACCGTCGTCGGCTGGCTGGCGGAGGCGCTTGCGGCGAGGCCGTTGCGATAACCGGAAGAGCGCTTGCCGGATTAGCGGCGTGGTTATCCCGCCAGCACGAAGTCGAAGCGGCCGAGCTGGCCGCCTTCGGCCGGGCGCAGGCTCATCAGCAGCTTTTGATCGAACAGGCTGTCGCGGCGATTGCCGGGCTCGTCGGGAAAATAGAGTTGGGTGGTCAAAACCGGGCTCTGCGTGCCGGCACGCACCTTCACATGGAGGTGACGCGTGCGGCCGGTATAGAGCCCCGGCGCGCGCGTGATGAACTGGTAGCGCCCCTGCTGGTCGGCGAAGAGGTGGCCACGGAAGCGGAAGCCGCGATTGTCATACTGGCCGCCGGCATCGGCATGCCAGAAATCGAGCAGGGCGCCCGCAACCGGCCGGCATTGCCGCGTCAGCACGAAACCGCTCAGCACCAGCAAGGTGCCATTGCCGTCGGCCCGCAGATCGGCGCTCTGGGGAGAGGACGGGGTGAAGAACGGGCCTTCGGTCTGGCGTGGCGTCGCGGTGGCGTGTCCCTCGCAGGCTGGGGTCGCCGGCAGGTCGACGCTTTGTGCGAATGCATCGGCGGGGAGGGTGAGGCCTGCGAAGCCTGCGGCCGAGAGGCGCGCGAGCAGGTCACGGCGGCTTGGAGCGTCTGACATGGCTTTCCCCTCTTTGCGCCTTGCGGCGCCGCCATTCTTGCCACAGGAGCCATGTCCGATTTCAGGCGAAGGCGCCGCCTCGCCGAACTGTGATGGTGGCTGAGGCTGGGAAGTCTCCTGTGGGCACATTGCATCCATGTGCCGGCGCGCTGGCGACCGGTCGCGTTTTTCGGCAATAGTCGCGCCCGCGAGGGAGGCGAGGCGTCCCGTTTAAGCAGGCTCTGAGGGACGGCATGTCGACCGATATCGAGATCGCCCGGGCGGCGACGCTTAAGCCGATCGGCACCGTCGCCGAGGAAGCCGGCATCCCAGAGGCGGCGCTGCACCCTTTCGGCAAATACATCGCCAAGATCGAAACCGACGCGATCCCGGATTTCGCCGAGAGGCCCGACGGCAAGCTCATCCTCGTCACCGCGATCAGTCCGACGCCGGCCGGCGAGGGCAAGACCACGACGACGGTCGGGCTCGGCGACGGGCTGAAGCGTCTCGGCAAGCGCACCATGATCGCGCTGCGCGAGCCTTCGCTCGGTCCCTGTTTCGGCCAGAAGGGCGGAGCAGCCGGCGGCGGCTATGCCCAGGTCGTGCCGATGGAGCAGATCAACCTGCACTTCACCGGCGACTTCCACGCCATCACCAGCGCGCACAACCTGCTGGCGGCGATGCTCGACAACCATGTCTACTGGGGCAACGGGCTCGATCTCGACGAGCGCCATATCGCCTGGCGCCGGGTGGTCGACATGAACGACCGGGCGCTGCGTTCGATCGTCTCCTCGCTCGGTGGGGCGACGAACGGCTTCCCGCGCGAGGACGGCTTCGACATCACCGTCGCCTCCGAGGTGATGGCGATCTTCTGCCTCGCCAACGATCTTGCCGATCTCGAGGAGCGGCTCGGTCGCATCGTCATCGGCCGCACCCGCAGCAAGCGTCCGGTCACGGCGGCCGAGCTCAACGCTCAGGGCGCGATGACGGTGCTGCTGCGCGACGCGCTGATGCCGAACCTGGTGCAGACGCTGGAGGGCACGCCTGCCTTCGTCCATGGCGGGCCCTTCGCCAACATCGCCCATGGCTGCAATTCGGTGATCGCAACGCGCGCCGCGCTGAAGCTCGCCGACTATGTCGTCACCGAGGCCGGTTTCGGCGCCGATCTCGGGGCCGAAAAATTCTTCGACATCAAGTGCCGTAAGGCCGGGCTGAAGCCGGATGTCGCGGTGGTGGTCGCGACCGTGCGGGCTCTCAAGATGCATGGCGGCGTCGCGCGCGACCTGCTCGGCAACGAGAACCTCAAGGCGCTGGAGGTGGGCCTTTCCAATCTCGCCCGCCATGTCGAGAATGTCCGCAAGTTCGGCGTGCCGGCGATCGTCGCGATCAATCATTTCACCAGCGACACCACTGCCGAGCACGCACTGATCCAGAATTTCTGCCGCAACCATCTTGGCGTCGAAGCGGTGGTCTGCCGGCACTGGGCCGAGGGTGGGGCCGGCACCGCCGAGCTCGCGACCAAGGTCGCGGTGCTGACGGAAAGCGGCGAGGCGGATTTCGCGCCGCTCTATCCGGACGCGATGCCATTGCGCCAGAAGCTCGAGACGATCGCGCACGAGATCTACGGTGCCGCCGGCGTCTCGATGGACGCCAAGGTGACCGCGCGCATCGCCGAACTCGAAGCGGCCGGCTATGGCAACCTGCCGATCTGCGTGGCGAAGACGCAGTATTCCTTCTCGGCCGACCCGACGCTGCGCGGCGCGCCCTCAGGGCATATCGTACCGGTGCGTGAGCTCAGGCTCTCGGCCGGCGCCGGCTTCATCGTCGCGATCTGCGGGGACATCATGACCATGCCCGGCCTGCCGCGCCAGCCGGCTGCCGAGCGCATCTACATCGACGCGCACGGCCAGATCGAGGGGCTGTTCTAGCCCGTTTCGTCGTCATTCCGGGGCGTTGCGCAGCAGCGAGCCCGGAATCCATGACTACGGCGTTACTCCAGTTCGTCATGCTCGCCCTTGTGGCGAGCACCCACGTCTTGAACACCACTTTCGATCAGTGAAGACGTGGATGGTCGGCACAAGGCCGACCATGACGGTGAGGGCGTGTTCATGGGTTCCGGGCTCAGGCCTGTGGCCTGCCCCGGAATGACGCTCTAGCCCGGCCGCATTCGTCAACGAAGTGTAAACCATATCGTGGCCACCATGGCCCCGTGCGCTTTCGAACATGTCGGAAGGCGCAGGAGATGCCGACGAGATGGGTTTGCTGACCGCCTGGACCAATTCGGGCCTGAAGGCGCGTGTGCTCATGCTCGTCCTGGCGACGCTGGTCGCGATCGCGGTGCCGGCCTCCGGCATCTTCCTCTGGATGGTCAACGGCACGGTGGTGAAGCTCGGCACGCTCTTCGCCGAGAAGCAGATCCTGTTCGACCGCTATCGCGGGCTGGAAGCGCTGATGCGCGAGGTCTCGCTGGCCGAGACGGTGGCGCGCGCGCCGGTGATCGTCGAATGGGCGCAGGACGAGACCGATCCGGAGAAGGCCAAACGCGGGCTCGCCGAACTCGAGCACTATCGGCTCTCCTTCACCGACCGCAGCTATTTCGCCGTCGTCGACAAGAGCGGAAACTACTATTTCAACGACAAGGACAACACCTACGAGCACAACCGGCTGCGTTATACCGTCTCGCCGAATGCTGCGCAGGACATCTGGTACTTCAAGACGCGCGCGCTCGGCAAAGGCTGCCATCTCAACGTCAACCGCGACGAGGTGCTCTCCGTCACCAAGGTCTGGATCAATTGCATCATCCAGAAGGATGGCAAGGTCCTCGGCCTGATCGGCACCGGCGTCGACCTGACCCAGTTCATCAGGGAGGTCGTCGAATTCCCGCAGACCGGCGTGCAGAGCATGTTCGTCGATCTGCAGGGCGCGGTGCAGGCGCATCGCGATCCGCGCGTGGTCGACTTCCACAGTCTGACCAAGGACATCTCGGCCAAGAAGACGATCTTCCGCCTGCTCGACGAGGAGGGCGACCGCAAGGCGCTCGCCGACATGATGCAGCGCGTGGCCAAGGGCGAGGCGGTCGTCCTCTCTCGCTTCATGCAGATGGACGGACACGAGGTCCTGGTCGGCGTCGGTTTCCTCGACCGGCTCGGCTGGTTCAACGTCACGGTGATGGATGTCGACGCCATCATCGATCGCAAGCTGTTTGCGCCGATCGCCGGGTTGATGGTCGCGATCCTCATCGTGGCCGCCGGGCTGATGACCTTCCTGTTCAAGCGCAAGGTGCTCGACCGGCTGGCATGGGTCGAGCAGGGCGTCGTCCGGGTCCGCGCCGGCGACTTCTCCGCCGTTGCGAAGGAGGAGGGGAATGATGAGATCGCCCGGCTCTCGCGCGCCTTCAACGAGATGGCCCAGGCCGTCGGCGACAATACCGGGCGGCTCGAGGCGATGGTCGCCGAGCGCACGCAGAAGCTCGAAAAGCTGGCGCAGCATGACCCGCTGACCTCGGTGCTGAACCGTCGCGGTTTCGAGGAGGTTTTCGCGCGCGAGCAGAACCGGGCCCGGCGCGATGGCAAGGCCTGCGGGCTCATCATCGTCGACCTCGACCGCTTCAAACTCGTCAATGACGATTACGGCCACCATGCCGGGGATGAGGTGTTGATCGCCTGCGCCCGGCGGATGCTCTCGACCTTACGCAGCTACGATGCCTGCGCCCGCTGGGGCGGCGACGAATTCATCCTGCTGATCAGCGATTGCACGGCGGAGTCGCTCGCGACGATGGCGAGCAAGATCGCGACGCTGCTGCGCGAGGCGCCGGTCGCGCTCAGCGATGGCCGGGCGGTGCCGATGACGGCGAGCCTCGGCGCGGCCATGGCGCGGCCTGAGGACAGCCTGACCGATGCCGCTGCGCGCGCCGATGCGGCGCTCTATCAGGTCAAGCGCAATGGCCGCGACGGCGTCGCGATCGACGAGCCGCAATCCGCCGCCATGCTGCGCCGGGTGGTCTGAGGCCTCAACCGAACACCAGCTGCACCTTCATCGCCTTGGACTTGTCGGCGGCCAGTTCAAAAGCCTCGACGGCGCGCTCGATCGGGATCGAGGCGGTGAGCAGCGGCGAGAGGTCGATCCTGCCCGACGCGATCAGCTCGACCGCCCAGTCGAACTCCTCGTGGAAGCGGAACGAGCCGCGCAAGTCGAATTCCTTGGCGACGACGACATTCATCGGAATGGTGAAATTGCCGCCGACGCCGATCTGGACGATCACTGCGCCGGGGCGCAGCACATCGAAGGCGCCCGTCAGCGCGTGCTGGTTGCCCGAGCATTCGAACATGACGTCGAAGGCGCCCTTCTGCGCGCCGTAATCGGCCTTCAGCCGCTCCGGCTCAGCCATGACGTTGATCGCAGCTGTCGCGCCCATCTTGAGTGCGATCGGCAGCGGGCCGTCGACCACGTCGGTGACGACGATTTCGGAAGCACCGGCGGCGCGGGCGGCGACCACGGTCAGCACGCCGATCGGCCCGGAGCCGGTGACGAGGACGCGCTTGCCGAGAAGCGGTCCAGCCCGCTTGACCGCATGCAGGCAGACGGCGAGGGGTTCGGCGAAGGCGGCCTGCGCCGCGCCGACATGGCCGGGCAGCTTCACCGCCTGGCGCTCCTCGATGACCAGCACCTCGCGGAATCCGCCCTGGACATGGGGGAAGCGCATGGCGCTGCCGTAGAACAGCATGTCCACGCAGTGCTGCTGCTGGCCGGCCTGGCAATAGCGGCAACGGCCGCAGGCCCGGCTCGGATTGACCGCAACGAGGTCGCCCGGCTTGACGCGCGAGACCTCGCCGCCGACCGCCTCGACGATGCCGGCGATCTCATGGCCGAGGATCAGAGGCTCGCGCACCCGGATCGTGCCGAAGCCGCCATGGAGATAATAATGCAGGTCGGAGCCGCAGATGCCGCCGGCCTTGATCGCGACCTTGACGTCGAGCGGACCGAGTTCCGGAACGGCCGCATCCTCGACCCGCAGGTCCTTCTCGGCATGGATCACGACGGCGCGCATGACGAAGTCTCCTGTGAGCGGCGGCCATGCGGCTGCGGCATTGTCTAATCGTTTTAAACCGCTTACCCAAGCCTGGACGCGCTGCCAAGCCGCAAGATCAGCCGCCGAAGGGGAGGATAGGATGTCGCTCAATCTGTTCAAGCTCGACGGGCGCATCGCGCTGGTGACCGGCTCCGGCCAGGGCATCGGCCTCGCGATCGCCGAAGGCCTCGCTGCCGCCGGCGCCCATGTCGTGCTGAATGGCCGCGACACCGGCAAGCTGGAGAAGGCGCGCGATGCGATTGCGGCTGCCGGCCATAAGGCTTCGATCGCGGCCTTCGACGTCACCGACCAAAAGGCGGTCGAGGCGGGCGTTGCCAAGATCGAGGCCGAGACCGGGCCGATCGACATCCTGATCAATAATGCCGGCACGCAAAAGCGCGGCGCCTTCGTCGACTTCCCGGCCGAGGACTGGCACTTCCTGATGGCGACGAACCTGCACTCGGTGTTCTATGTCAGCCAGGCGGTGGCCAAGCGCATGGCCCCGCGCAACCGCGGCAAGATCGTCAATATAGGCTCGGTGATGAGCAAGCTCGGCCGGCCGAGCATCGTGCCCTACACGGCGTCGAAGGGCGCGGTCAGCCTGATGACGCAGGGGCTCGCCGCCGAACTAGGCAAGCACAACATCCAGGTCAACGCGATCGGCCCCGGCTATTTCGTCACCGAATTGAATCAGGCGCTGATCGCCGACGAGACCTTCTCGAACTGGGTGAAGAGCCGCGCCCCGGTCGGCCGCTGGGGCGAAACCAAGGAGCTGGCGGGGGCGGCGATCTTCCTGTCCTCGGAAGCTTCCGACTATGTCAGCGGCCACCTGCTGATGGTCGATGGCGGCCTGACCGCGGTGGTGTGAGGCTTGGCCGTCATGCTCGGGCTTGACCCGAGCATCTTAGGCCGGATGAGGCTCCTACAGCGCCCCATCGTCATGAGATTCTCGGGTCTGCGCTTCGCTTCGCCCGAGAATGACGCTGAAACGCTACACCTTCAGAAAAGCATTCTGCGGAAAGAGGATTTTCCGCGCCTCGTCGTCGACCTCGGTCTTCCAGGCGAACTTGTCCTTGAGCGCGACGGCGCGCTGTGCCGCCGGCCGGGCCGAGATCTCGTCGAGATGGCGCCGGACATTGCCAAGCTTGGCGAAGGCTTCGTCGCCGAGCGCGAACTGCGCGCGCGTCGCCCAGCCCCAGACCGCCATGTCGATCAGCGTGTAGTCATCGCCAAGCATGTAGCGGTGCTTGCCGAGCTGATCGTCGAGCAGGCCCCAGTGCCGCTCGGCCTCGCGGCCATAGCGGTTGATCGCATAGGGCACCTTCTCCGGCGCCATGCGCGAAAAATGCACGGACTGGCCGGTATAGGGGCCGATGCCGGTGGCGACGAACATCAGCCAGGACAGCATCTGGCCGCGCATCTCAGCTGTGTCCGGCGGCAGGAACTGGCCGGTCTTCTCGGCGAGGTAGAGCAGGATCGCGTTGCTGTCGAAGATCCTGACGTCGCCATCGGTCAGGGCTGGGGTCTTGCCGTTCGGGTTGATGGCGAGGAAATCGGGCTTGAACTGATCGCCCTTGCGGGTGTCGACCGGCACGAATTCGTAGGGCAGGCCGGCCTCTTCCAGGAAGAGCGCGATCTTCGCCGGGTTGGGCGAGGGGTGGTAGTAGAAGCGGATCATCTATGCTCTCCGGTGGAAGCGCTCAGCGGCGCGCGGCGACGTAAGGGACGAGATCGGTCAGGGCCGAAATGGTGAGATCGGCACCCGCACCGAGCTGTTCCGGTTGTATGCGCAGCGCCTTGAACAGGCTCTTCGGCCCGATCACCGCTGCGCCTGCAAGTTCGTCGCGCAGGGCCTGCGAGGTTACACGCTCGATGCGCGCTACCGTCATGCCGTAAGCCTTGGCGCCGGCGATGTCGAAGCCGTTTGAGGAGACGAACAGGATCTCGTCGCGCGTCAGGCCCAGCCGCTCCTCGACCAGGCGATAGCCGCGCGGATCGGGCTTGTAGCTGCCGATCTCGTCGACGCTGATCACGGTCTCCAGCAGCGTGTCGATGCCGGCCTGCCGGGTGAGATTGGCCAGCATGGCCGGGCTGCCATTGGAGAAGATGGCGAGGCGTGTGGGGGCGAGACCCTGCAGCGCTGCCAGCGCCTCCGGATAGAGCGCCAGCGCGTCATAGGCTGCGGCGATGCGGGCAATGAAATCGGGCGCGGCCTCGAGCCCGAGCGTCTTCAGCGTGAAGTCGAGCGAGGCCTGTGTCACGCTCCAGAAGTCCTCGTAGCGGCCCATCAGGGCGCGCAGCCAGGTGTATTCGAGCTGCTTCAGCCGCCAGATCTGGGTGATCGTCTCGCCATGGCCGGGGAAGGCGGCATCGGTGACGCCGGCGACCGACTGCACGTCGAAGAGCGTGCCATAGGCATCGAAGACAACGGCCTTGATCGGCATGGCTGCGTTCTCCCTTGGAGGTCTTGGGGGCGTTGTGGCGCTATTCTTAGCGCTCGCCTTGGCCGCGCGGAGCGTGATATCCGCACAAGCACTTGTTCGCAGACGCACAGGATACGCGAATGTCCAGCCGCCCCGTCATGCTGATGATCCTCGATGGCTGGGGCTGGCGCGATGAGAAGGACAACAACGCGGTCCTGTTGGCGAAGACTCCGAATTTCGATCGGTTCTGGGCCTCGTCGCCGCACGCCTTCCTGCGCACCTCTGGCCTCGATGTCGGCCTGCCTGAGGGGCAGATGGGCAATTCCGAGGTCGGCCACCTCAACTTAGGCGCCGGCCGCGTCGTGATGCAGGATCTGCCGCGCATCAACCAGTCCGTTGTGGATGGCACACTGAAGCAGGCGCTGGACGCGAGCGGGCTGATCGGCAGGCTCAAGGCCAGCGGCGGGACCTGCCATATCCTCGGCCTGGTCTCGCCCGGCGGCGTCCATGCCCATCAGGACCATGCGGTGGCGCTGGCGAAGCTCGTCGTCGCGGCGGGCGTTCCGGTGCTTATCCATGTCTTCACCGATGGCCGCGATACGCCGCCGCGCTCGGCGAAGGACTATGTCGCCGCGCTGGAGGCGGCGCTGCCGCCGCAGGTCAAGATCGCAACGGTGAGCGGACGCTATTATGCGATGGACCGTGACAATCGCTGGGAGCGCGTCGAGCTCGCCTGGAAGGTGCTGGCGCTCGGCGAGGGCGAGCGCATGCCGAATGCGGGCTCGGCGATCGAAGCCGCCTATGCCGCCAATGTCAGCGACGAGTTCATCAAGCCGGCGGCGATCGGCGACTACAGCGGCATGGCCGATGGCGATGGCCTGCTCAGCTTCAACTTCCGTGCCGACCGCATCCGCGAGATCCTGGCGCCGCTGCTGTTTGCCGAATTCAGCGGCTTTCCACGTCTGCGCATGCCGAAGCTTGTCGGCGCGGTCGGGATGACCTCGTACAGCTCGACGCTCGATCCGATCATGCCGGCGCTGTTCGCACCGCAGAGCCTGGCCAACGGGCTTGGCGAGACGGTGTCGCAGGCGGGTCTCAGGCAGATCCGCTTCGCCGAGACCGAGAAGTATCCGCACGTCACCTATTTCTTCAATGGCGGGCGCGAGGAGCCTTTCGCCGGCGAAGAGCGCAGCATGACGCCGTCGCCGAAGGTCGCGACCTATGATTTGCAGCCGGAAATGTCGGCGCCGGAGCTGACCGGGAAGGTCGTTGCCGCGGTGGAGAGCGGGCAGTACGATCTCTTCGTGCTGAACTTCGCCAATCCCGACATGGTCGGCCATACCGGCGTGCTGTCGGCAGCGATCAAGGCGGTCGAGACGATCGATGCG
The DNA here is from genome assembly GCF_964254315.1 of Allobosea sp. LjRoot90. Taxonomy (NCBI): domain Bacteria; kingdom Pseudomonadati; phylum Pseudomonadota; class Alphaproteobacteria; order Hyphomicrobiales; family Alloboseaceae; genus Allobosea; species Allobosea sp. LjRoot90. Next base: position 449,242 of record NZ_CAXUTF020000003.1, on the reverse strand, counting down.
AGCCTGGGCCAGATCGCCGAGGCCATCCTCGCCAAGGGTGGGGCGCTGATCGTGACTGCCGACCATGGCAATGCCGAGCTGATGGTCGATCCCGTGACCGGCAACCCGCACACCGCCCACACCACTTTTCCCGTGCCGGTCATGCTGATCGGCGGGCAGGCGACGGGGCTGGCCGAGGGCCGCCTCGCCGATGTCGCGCCGACCCTGCTCGCGCTGCTCGGCTTGAAGCAGCCAGCCGAGATGACCGGGCAGTCGCTGCTGCGCTGAGCGGCGGTCAGGCCGACGTGATGCCGGGGATCGCGGCGATCTCCGCAGCCAGGAAATCGATGAGCAGGCGGACGCGGGCGACAGCCGCCCGCTCCGGCACGATCAGCATGCTGAGCGCAATGCTCGGCAGGGCATAATCGGTCAGGATCGGCTCGAGCTCGCCTGAGCCCAGCAGGTCGTCGATCAGCCAGCGATGGGCCGGGGCGATGCCACGGCCGGCGCGCAGCGCCTCGCGTGCTGCCAGGCCATGGTCCACCCGCAGGGGGCCGCCGAACGGTACGGCGTGGCGCTCTCCGCCGGAGTCCTGGAGCGTGAGCAGGTCGCTGCCGGCGATGTTTGTCATGCGGATGCCGTCATGGCTCGTCAGGTCGCGCGGTGACACAGGCCGTCCACGCGCAGCGAGATAGGAAGGCGCCGCCACTAGGAGCCGCTGGGAGCGGCCGAGCGGGCGAAGCCGCATCGTGCTGTCGGCGAGCGGGCCGAGGCGAATGGCGATGTCGACGCCTTCGCGGATGAGATCGATGCGCTCGTCGCTGAGGCTGAGGTCGACGCCGATCTCGGGATGGCGATCCTGGAAGGCGAAGATCAGCCGCGTCATGTGCAACACGCCGAAAGCGGCGGTGCAGGAGATGCGCACCGTGCCGGAATGACCGTCGCGGGCGCCGCGGGCTTCGTCGCCTGCCTGCTCGACCAGCCGCAGGATGGCGAGGCAGTGCTGGTAATAGCGGCTGCCTTCGTCGGTCAGCGTCACGCGGCGGGTGGTGCGGCTGAGCAAGGGGATGCCGAGCGCGGCCTCCAGCTCGTTGAGATGCCGCGTCACCGTCGATTGGCCGAGGCCGAGCTCGCGCGCGACTGCCGACAGGCTGCCGCGTTCGGCTACGCGGACGAAGCTGCGCATCCGCTCCAGTGTGATGTCAGATCTATCCATAAAACGGCATAATCATATGCATTGCTGCATTATAGTGTAGAGCTGAGTCAGCGCCTAGTTCGGAAGCCGGTTCCCATCCGGAAAGGCTATCCCATGAAGGTCCTGCTCGTTTTCGCTCATCCCGAACGTCGTTCGCTCAATGGCGCGTTGCGCGACGTCGCCGTCGCCGAACTCGAAGCCCAAGGGCACGAGGTCCGTGTCACCGATCTCTATGCCGAAGGCTGGAAGTCGGAAGTCGATAGGGCGGACTTCCCAAACTGGCCGCGAGACGAGGGGCTACGCGTGGGGACTGCCTCTAAGAAGAGTTTCGAGGCAGGTAATCTCACCGACGACGTCAAGGCCGAGATCGAGAAGCTGCTCTGGGCCGACACGCTGATCCTGCAATTCCCGCTGTGGTGGTACACGATGCCGGCGATCCTCAAGGGCTGGGTCGATCGGGTCTATGCCTATGGCTTCGCCTATGGCGTCGGTGAGCACAGCGACAGACGCTGGGGCGAGCGTTTCGGCGAGGGGACGCTCGCAGGAAAACGCGCCATGCTGATCGTCACCGCTGGCGGCTGGGAGGAGCATTATTCAGCCCGCGGCATCAACGGGCCGATCGAGGACCTGTTGTTCCCGATCAATCACGGCATTCTCTATTACCCCGGCTACGACGTGCTGCCGTCCTTCGTCGTCTACCAGGTGGACCGGTTCCAGCCGGCGGATTTCGAGCGCGTCGCAGAACAATTGCGTGGGCGCATGCAGACGCTGGAGACCAGCGGGCCGATTCCCTACCGGCGTCAGAATTTCGGTGATTACCTTATCCCGGGGATGACGCTGCGCCCGGGCCTAGGCGAGCCGGAAGCCCGCGGTTTTGCCCTGCATGTCGATGCAGGCACGGCGGAATAGCCGGCGCCTCGGAACTCCCCCGGCGTTGGGTGGTTGTCCCGAAGGGGAGGACCACCCATGCCGAACAAGCACAGCGACCACCTGACCGATACGCCCGCTGCCTTCGTGACTGCGCAGCGCCCGGGACAGTCCGGCGCGCAGGACCAGCGGCGCGCGGGACCGAATCCGCGTTCCGCTCACCAGACCGGGCCGCATGCCCCCTATGAGCTGGGTGATCCGGAAGGCCTGGCTGCCGGCAAGCACGAGCGGAACGAGAAAACCAGCAAGCTCTGACAGATAGAGACGCGACGGGGGCGATCTTCGAGACGCCTTGCCCCATCTCGTGCTGGCGGCCCATTATGCGCAGGTACATCCGCCGATTACGAGCAGATCACGGTGGTTTCGGCAGCTCCGAAATCGGGCGGAAACGCTCGCTGCAAGTCAACCCAAACTATCGTTTGGTTTAATATTCATGCGATGACTATGGAATTTCACGCTGAACGGCAAGGTTGTCGCCTTGATCCCTCGCGCAAGTGAAAGTAGTGACGGCAATCATGCGCTTCCGGATGGGCGCATGTCGACCTGGGGGGCGGGTCGTCGCGGATGCCGGGGACGGGCGGATCCAGGATGAGAGCGCGCAATGCGAGAAAGCCGGCTCTGGCCGGTACGGTGGAGTCGGCAAAGCAAAGGACAATGCGGGACGAGATCCTCGACGCTGCGGCGGAGATCATTGTTCGCGAGGGCTATGACGCCTGTACGATGCGGGCGGTGGCGGCGCTGGTCGGTATGAAGGCCGGCAGCCTCTATTACCATTTCAGGTCGAAGGACGAGATCGTCGAGGAGATCCTGAATCAGGGGATCGAGACGCTCTATTCCCGGGTGGCAGAGGCTGTCCGAGACATGCCAAAGGCGGCGCCATTCGCGCAGCGGCTTTCAACCGCGGTGGGAATGCATGTCGCCAGCCTGGTCGGCAAGGACCAGAAATATATGCATGTCTACGAGCATCTGCCGCCGGTGATCAGGCGGCGCAGCCGCAAGATGCGGGAAAAATACGCTCAGCTCTGGTACGAGGTGTTCGCCACGGGCGTGGCGAGCGGCGAGATCAATGGCGGACACGATCTGCGCCTGCTGGTGCCGTATTTCCTGGGCGGGCTGAATCGGGTGCCGGAATGGATCCGCACCAGCGGCGCTGGCAGCGAGCAGATCGCAGCGCTCGCAACCGCAACCCTGCTCGACGGAATCGGCGCCAGGCAGTAGTTCGGAGGTCGGTCGCGTGATGAGAGTCGCGCAACCGATTGCCCCGTCAGCCTCGCCGGAAGCCATGCCCAAAACCTTTGCCATCAGCCTGAACGGCACCACCGACCTGCCGGCCGGCAAGATTGCCGCCGTCGTGACCTCGCTCGAGATGTTCTCAGCGCCGACGCGACGGCCCGACCCGCCGGGCGTCGCGGGCTTCTCGCTGGAGCCGATCGGCCGCGAGGATGTGGCCCGGTATCTGGCGGTCTATCGCCTGCTCGGCGAGCGCTGGATGTGGTTCAGCCGCCTGGTCAAGCCAGCCGAAGGACTCCGGGCGATCCTCTCCGACCCGGCCGTCGACTTTTTCGCGGTGCGCTTCGACGGGCGGGACGTCGGCCTGCTCGAGCTCGACTTCAGGGTTGAAGGCGAGGGCGAGCTCGCCTTCTTCGGCCTGGACGAGAGTGTCGTCGGCAAGGGGGCAGGGCGCTGGCTGATGAACCGGGCGCTGGAGCGCGCCTGGGCGAGGCCGATCGGCCGATTCTGGGTGCACACCTGCACGCTCGACCACCAGGGGGCGGTCGAGTTCTATCAGCGCTCGGGCTTTTCGGCATTCAAGCGCAGCGTCGAGGTCGACGACGATCCGCGCCTGCACGGGGCGATGGCGCGCACCGCCGTCCCGCATCACCCGGTGATCGAATAGGCGCCCGTCTTCAGGCGCGCGAGCGCAGGCCGATCGAGTCCATCATCGCCTGGTCGCGGGCAGCTTCCGCAGCACGTTCGGTGGCGCGCTCGCGATCGTCGAGGATCTCGACTTTTTTCATGTCCTCGAAGGCTTCCTGCAGCTCGGCCTTGGCCTCGTCGAGCTGGCCCTGCAGGTTGTCTGCGGATTGGCGCAGATTGTCGCGACGTCCCAGTGCCGCCTTGGCATAGGTCGGGTAGGCGAAATGGGCCGGATCGGAGATACCGGCACGCGTTTCCTCGTTCTGGATCTCGCGGTCGAGATCTCCAGCCATTCGGTTGAATTCCGCGATCATCATCTCAATCTGGCTTACCCGGCGGCGCTTTTCGTCCACCTGGAAGCGTTTGAGACGCAAAAGGGTCTCTCGCGACTTCATGTCGTGCCCAACTCCTGATTACGCATCGAGCCCGCTCCGGACTGCCTGCATCGCAAGCCGGCCGCTAGAACGGTCTCCAACTTTCGTTCAGAGACGGATTCACCGACCGGGTTGGTTCAACCTGATCGGATCCGACTCTGGTGGCGCGCCGACCCCTCGGCCCACCACCGGAACACTCCGCGAGACGAAAATCACAATGGCGCAAGGAGGTTGACCGTTTCTTACCAGGATCGCTCGCTTTCGATGCATGCAACGGGTGCGTCCCGGGCTCTCCCGGTCGAGCGCAGCTCGCGCTAGCGTGGGGCGAATCAATAACAAGGGGCGTGCGTGCCAGCGCGCCGGACAGAATCCTTGCCCGTCTCGCGCCGCCTCCCCGAGTACAGTCTGCTGCTGAGCGGACTTGCCCTGACACGGATCATCGGCTGGGGCTCGATCTACTATTCGCCCTCGGTTCTGGCGGCCTATCTCGATCGTGAGCTCAAGCTCGGACCTGCGGTCATCTTCGGTGGAATCACGATCCTGCTGGTGATCGGAGCGGCGATCGCGCCCCTGCTCGGGCGCCATCTCGACCGGCGCGGCACGCGACACGCTATGGCGCTGGGCGCCGTGATCTCGGGGCTGGGGCTGGCGCTGCTGGCGTTGGCGCAGGGGCCGGTCAGTTATCTTGCAACCTGGTTCGTCATCGGCATCGGTCATGCGATGCAGCTCGCCAATACCGGCAACGTCACGGTGGCGCAGTTGATGGGCGAGCGTACCCGCCGCGTGATCGGGCTGATGATGCTGGTCACCGGCCTTGCCTCCAGCGTGTTCTGGCCGCTGACCGCCTGGCTCAGTGCCGATTATGGCTGGCGCACCTGCCTCATGGTCTTCGCAGCGATCCAGCTCGTGATTGTGCTGCCGATCCATCTCGCCATCCCGGCCTATCGCGCCAAGCCGCTGGCTGAACCTGGCCCGTCGGCCATGCCGGCCGAAGAGCAGGGCAGGGTGCCGCCTGGCGAGCGGCGGGCGATATTCTGGCTGCTGGCGCTGAGCTTTTCGGCGAGTGGCCTGGTCTCCTGGGGATTGCCGCTGCACATCATCGGGCTGATGCAGGGGGCTGGCATCGGTGCGGTGAGCGCGGTGACGATCGCCTCGCTGAGTGGCCCCGCGACCCTGATGGCGCGAGCGGTCGATGCGGTTGCGGGCGAGCGCCTCCCGGTCGAGCGTGTGGCTCTGGCCGGACTCGCGCTCGGACCGGCCGCCTGTGTGCTGATGGCGCTTGCACCGGGGTCCAGCGCTATCGCGATTGCCTTCGTCATGCTGTTCAGCGCGGCCATGGGCGTGATCGCGGTCGCGCGCGCGACCCTGCCGCTGGCGCTGTTTGGCCGCCAAGGCTTCGGCGCGATGCTCGGCCGCCTGACCGTGCCGCAGAATCTGACCTTCGCGGCGGCGCCGCTGCTGTTCGCGCTGCTGGTCGAGCGGCTGGGCGCTTCGGGCACGCTTATGGTGTCGGCGGTGATCCAGAGCATGGCCTTGCTCGCCATGATCGTGCTGGTGCGCAGGCTGCGGACTTAGCGCTGCCCCAGAAGCGACATGGTCGGGTGCGCCGCTGACGCGATCGTGCATGGGATCGCGGCTCCCGCCGGCCTATCACGCGGCCTTTCCGACGTGATCGAGCTCAAGACGATATGCCGCCCTGTTCATTGACCCGCCGCCTTGCCCTGCAGGCCACGCTCGGACTGCTCGCGGCACCGGGGCTGGCCGAAACACGGCTGCCGCAGTTCCGCACGGCGCGCTACCAGTTCATCGAGCTCGATCCGGTCGAGCCGATGGCGCTGCTTTCCCTGCAAGGGCTCGACGGCAAGCCCGCCATTGCCAGGCCGGTGCCGGGCAAGGTCTGTCTCATCTATCTCTGGGCAACCTGGTGCCCGGTCTGCCGAATCACCTTGCCGCGCTTCGAGCGGCAGCTCGCCGACTTCAAGGCGAGGGGTGTCGAGCTCGTGACCATCAGCACCGATGAGCGCGAGCTGGCTCACGTCCGACAATATCTGGCGCGCCTCGGCATCAAGCGGCTGCCGGTCTTCTACGATCGCGCCGGCAAGGTCATCGCGGCGTCCGGGGCGGGGCAGCCGCTGTCGACCGCTGAAGGACTGCCGGTGATCTATGTCACCGACCGGCGTGGCGGCGTGCGCGGCTATATGCTCGGCGAGGCGGACTGGGCGTCGCCCCAGGCGACAGCTCTGCTCGATCATGTCGGGCGGCTGTAGGCTGCTCACATCCCCATGATTCGGGCGAGCCGGGAATAGCCGTCGGCGAGGCCGGTCGCCTCGTCCTTGGCCTGCTTCAGGAAGGCTTCGAGCTCGGGATTGAGCCGGATCGCCTCGTCGACCTCGGCGGACGCGCCTTGGCGATAGGCGCCGAGCCGAATCAGTTCCTCCATGTCGGCATAGGTCGCGAGCGTGGCGCGCGCCTTCTGCACGACCGGATAATAGAGTGGATCGCAGGAGCGCGGCATGGTGCGCGACACCGATTTCAGGATGTTGATCGCCGGATAGCGGCCGCGCTCGGCGATGGAGCGCTCCATCACGATATGGCCGTCGAGGATGCCGCGCACCGCATCGGCGACGGGTTCGTCATGGTCTCCGCCATCGACCAGCACGGTGAAGAGACCGGTGATCGCGCCGTCGCCGGTGCCCGGGCCGGCGCGTTCGAGCAGGCGCGGCAGTTCGGCGAAGACGGTCGGGGTATAGCCTTTGGTCGTAGGCGGCTCACCGGCGGCGAGGCCGATCTCGCGCATCGCCATGGCGAATCGCGTGACCGAATCCATCAGGCACATCACCTGCAGGCCCTGATCGCGGAAGAATTCGGCGAGCGTCAGTGTCGTCAGCGCCGCCTGCTTGCGCATCAAAGCCGGCTCGTCCGAGGTCGCGACCACGACGACCGAGCGGGCAAGGCCATCCGGCCCGAGATCGTCCTGGAGGAATTCCTGAACCTCGCGGCCACGCTCGCCGACGAGGCCGATGATGTTGACGTCGGCCCTCGCATAGCGCGCCAGCATCGAGAGGAGCACTGATTTGCCGACGCCGGAACCGGCGAAGATGCCCATGCGCTGGCCAAGACAGCAGGAGAGGAAGGCGTTGAGGGCGCGCACACCAAGGTCAAGCGGCCCGCCGACGCGCCTTCGGGCATGGGCTGACGGTGGATCGTTGCGGAACGGGATAGTGTGCTCGCCCTGCGGTAACGGCGGGCCGCCATCGACTGGCCGGCCGAGCGCGTCGACGACGCGGCCGAGCCAGGCGGGAGTCGGGCGCAGGCCGGCCACCGTGCGGTCGACATAGGCCGGACAGCCGCGGCGAACGCCATCGAGCCCGCCATACGGCATGACCAGCGCCTTTTCGCCGGAAAAGCCGATGACTTCGCAGGGAACGCGGGTGCCCGGCGCAATCTCGATGCCGACCCGGCCGCCCAGACTCATCGCGGAGATCGGCCCGGAGACCTCGACCAGCAGGCCGCGCACGGCGGTGACGCGGCCATAGACCGAGGTGGCCTCGAGCTCGCCGATCATCGCGGCGAGTGTGGATAACCGATCCGGGCCTGTCGAAGTGCCGCTCATGGACCCTGCCGTAAACCTTTCATTAAGCTGAGTGATTAACACTGCGTTTCGAAGCTGCGTCGAAGAGTTAAGCGATTTGCGCCTGATTCCTCGACGCGAGCTTACGCGAAAGGTGCTTTCGCGGCTGAAGCTCGTACGATCCGTGTCAAATTCGACTCACCTCGACAAGGATCGTCAACCTTTCGCCAAGAAGCGCTTGCGTCAGGGAATCAGGGTTTGTTAACCATTTCCCCGTAGCGTGTCGCGTGGCGTTTCATCGGGCAAGCGTTCGTCTCCAGGACCACGAGGGTTCTGGGTGGTTGAACGGGATCGCTGCCTCGGGGCGAAATTGGGGACGTGACATGCGGGTTCTGCTGATCGAAGACGATAGCGCGACCGCTCAGAGCATCGAGCTGATGCTGAAGTCCGAGAGCTTCAACGTCTACACGACCGATTTGGGCGAAGAAGGTGTCGATCTCGGCAAGCTCTACGACTACGACATCATCCTGCTCGACCTGAACCTGCCCGACATGTCGGGTTACGAGGTGCTGCGCTCCCTGCGCGTCGCCAAGGTCAAGACGCCGATCCTGATTCTCTCCGGTCTCGCCGGGATCGAGGACAAGGTGAAGGGGCTCGGTTTCGGGGCCGACGACTATCTGACCAAGCCATTCCACAAGGACGAACTGGTCGCCCGCATCCACGCCATCGTGCGTCGCTCGAAGGGCCATGCCCAGTCGGTGATCACGACCGGCGACCTCGTCGTCAACCTCGACACCAAGACCGTCGAAGTGGATGCAGCCCGGGTGCACCTGACCGGCAAGGAATACCAGATGCTGGAGCTGCTCTCGCTCCGCAAGGGCACGACGCTGACCAAGGAAATGTTCCTGAACCACCTTTATGGCGGCATGGACGAGCCCGAGCTCAAGATCATCGACGTCTTCATTTGCAAGCTGCGCAAGAAGCTCGCGAACGCCTCCGACGGCAAGAACTACATCGAGACGGTCTGGGGCCGCGGCTATGTGCTGCGCGAGCCGACCGAGGTCGAAGAGCGCATTCCGGCCTGAAGCTCGTCATCCCGGCGTCATCGTGGACGCCTAGAAGTTAGATCGCCTGATCGTCGGATGTACACGACAGGTGAACGGGGACCCCGCCGCGAGGCGGGGTTTTTGTTTGTCGGCGAGATCAGCCCTCGTCGAACACCGGGACAATCGCCCAGCGATCAGGTCCGGGCGGTTTTGAGCGGGGGAAGCGCGCTGCCGCGCTCTGCCGCAGCGGCAAAGCCCGGCCGTCGCGCCTGTGCGGTCGAAGCGGCGTCGCGGTAGACACCGCGGTATTGCGGGTCCGGCACCAGCGTCGTGGTGATGCCGATGACCGTTTCTGCCGCGCCAAGAAGGAAGGCGCCGTTTTGCGCGAGCCGGGCGGCGAGCGCGGCCATCACCCGCGCCTTCGTCGGGACGTCGAAATAGATCAGCACGTTGCGGCAGAAGATGACGTCGAACTGGCCGAATTGGTGATTCGGCTCCAGGAGGTTGTGCTGCTTGAGTTCAACCCTGTCACGGATGCGCTCGGACAGGCGCCATTTGTCGCCCTCCTGCCGGAAATGCTTGAGCAGGAGCTGGATCGGCAAGCCGCGCTGCACCTCGAACTGGCTGTAAAGCCCCTGGCGTGCCCGCTCGAGGACATCGGCGGAAATGTCGGTGCCGAGGATCTCGACCCTCCAACCGACGAGGCGGTCGGCCACCTCGTCGAGCAGCATGGCGAGCGAATAGGCCTCCTGACCGGTCGAGACCGCGGCGCACCAGATGCGCAGCGTCCGGCTCTGCGCATTGCTGGCGAGCTTCTCGGGCAGGATGATATCGCGGAACAGGTCGAAAGGCGTGCGGTCGCGGAAAAACAGCGTCTCATTGGTCGTCATAGCATCGACGACGGCGGCTTCGAGTTCGGAAGCGGGGCAGATGCGCAATTGCGCCACCAGTGCCGGTATCCCCGCAATTGTACGCCGCCGGCAGAGCATGCCGAGCCGGCTCTCGACGAGATAACGCTTCTCCGTGCTGAGAAAGAGGCCTGAACGCCGCTGCAGGAGCACGCGCAGGAAATCGAAATCCAGCTCGGTCATGCGGGATGGCTCCCACCGACGAGCGCCCGGATTGCTGGGCCGATATTGCCGAGCGGCAGGACCGCGCTCGCTTGCCTGGCGCGTACGACCGAGCCCGGCATGCCCCAGACCGTACTCGACGGCTCGTCCTGGGCGATGACCGCGGCGCCGGCACGGCGCAAAGCGGTCGCCCCTTCCGTGCCGTCGCTGCCCATGCCGGTCATGATCAGGCCGAGCGCGGCCGGGCCGAGATGGCGCGCGGCTTCATTAAACAGCACGTCCACGGCCGGCCGGCAGAAATGCACCGGCGGGCCGTCGCTGATGCTGGCGACGATATGGCCGAGCTTCCGCTCGATGCCGAGATGACGTCCCCCCGGCGCGACATAGATCGTGCCACGGGCGAGCCGCTCGCCGTCATGTGGCTCGCGTGCCGGCAGTCCGAGCTGCGCAGAAATCTGCTCGGCAAAGGAGGCGGTGAAGAGCGGCGGCATATGCTGGACGACCAGTATCGCCAGGCTGGCTGCCGCATCGCCGAGATCGCCGAGGACGCGCGCGACGGCACGTGGCCCGCCGGTCGAGGCGCCGATCACCAAATAACGCGGCATCGCCGATACCAGCGGGCGCAGGTCGACGATGCCGCTTGGCGGCAAGGCGCCATGGCCGGCCTCAGCGCCGACGTCGCCGTGACGCAGCCGGGTCTGCGCGATGCTCCCCAGCTTGCCCAAAAGCTCGCTGCGGAACCCCAGCGATAGCGTCAGGCCGCTGCGACTGTCCGGCTTGGGCAGAACGTCGACGGCGCCCATGCTCATGCATTGCAGCGCGAGTTTCGCATTGCGCTCGGTGAGCGTGGTGGTCAGCAGGACAGCGGTCCTGGGACTCTGCTTGACGATTCTGGGCAAGGCCTCGACGCCGTCCAGCACGGGCATGTCGAGATCGAGCACCATGATATCGGGATGATGGCGCTCGGCATGCTCGATCGCTGCTTCCCCGTCGCCGGCGACGCCGACGACATGGAAGCGACCGCTTTCGCCGAGCCAGCGCGCGAACAGCCCACGCACGACCATCGAGTCATCGGCGATCACGACCGTACTCGGACGCACACGGGCCTGGTCGGCAGGATTCGGCAGCGTGATCATCGCGCGAAATCAAAAAGTTGAGCATGGTCCGATCGCAAAAGTGGGATCCACTTTTGCAGAACATGCTCTTGCGCAGCCGGAGTGCGGGGATGTCGCATGTCGTGCGGCTTTTCTAGAGCAGGCCGACCTGATGGAATTTCGAGGCCACGATTTCCTTGTCGAACGGCTTCATGATGTACTCGTCGGCCCCGGCATGCATGGCGCGGGCGATGTGGGCGATGTCGTTCTCGGTCGTGCAGAACACGACCTTGGGCCGTTTGCCGCCGGGCATCTGCCGGAGGTTCCGCAGGAAGTCGTAGCCGTCCATGACCGGCATGTTCCAGTCGAGCAGGATGGCGTCCGGCATCTCGCCCTTGCAGGCGTCGATCGCGCGTGCGCCGTCCTCGGCCTCGGCGATACGAAACTGCAGCCCTTCCAGGATGCGGCGGGCGACCTTGCGGATGACGGCAGAGTCATCGACGACGAGGCAATATTTCATGGTGTGGCTCCAGGCAGCGGCGATTGCCGTCAGGCGGCGACCGGCAGTTCGATGTTGAGGACGGCGTCGACGTCGATCACGACCAGGAGGCGATCGTCGAGGCGGTGAACACCCTTGGCGAGGGCAGCCCAGGCGCGATCGAGATGGATCGGCACAGGCTCGAAGGTCGTGCGGCTGAGGCGCATCACCTCGCCGACCGTGTCGACGATGAGCGCGAAAGCCTCGCCGCCCTGATCGATGCCGACGGCGGTGAGTTCGCGCCCGTCGGCGCCGGCCGGCGCAGCGTGGATGTTGGCGTGGCCCATCCGACGGCGCATGCAGATCGCGGTGACGACGCGCCCGCGCAGATTGATGAGGCCGACGATCTCGCTCGGCGCCAATGGCACCGGCGTGATGCGAGTGGCGATGAACACATCCTGGACGCGCGCGATCGGCAGGCCGAGCAGTTGCCCGCCGACCGTGACGGTGACGTAGTCGAGCGAATCCTCGAAAGCCGCCAGGCCGGGTTGGATAGCGGCGCTTGCGCTGGTCATGCGGCTTGCCTCAGCTTCGGCCGGGTTTCTGCGAGTTCCGCAATCAGCGCGCGCCGATCGAATTTGGCGACAACTTCGTCGAATTGCGCCTGCGCGGCCATGACATGGAGTTCGGGGGTCGGCAGACTTGCGAGCCCGATGATGCGCAAACCGGCATGCCGGCCTTCGGCGCGCAGCCGCGCAGCGAGCGCGAATGCAGCCTCGGCGTTGCGGTCGAGATCGATCACGACGGCGTTCAACTCGGTGCCGCCTGAGGCGAGGCCGGCCGCCATGCCGAGGTCGGCCGCATGGATTACCTGCAGGCCGGCGGCCTTGAGCACGGGGGCGAGCATCTCGCGCAGAAACTCGGACGGCTCGACCAGCAGAACGCGTGCTCCACCCGGCTCGCTGCGGCGCACATGCAGCCAATTTGGGTTGGCCTTGGGCAGGTAATACGCCAGGTCGAGGATCTCGGTCGCGCGGCCTCTGACGATCGCGGAGCCAAGCAGTCCCTGCTCAGGCATGGCCAGCATCTCGATGTCGAGCACTTCATCGACGATGTCGACGATAGCGTCGACTGCCAGCGCCATGCTGAAGTCTCCTTCCGAGAAGATCACCAGCGGCTGCAGGCCGGTCTGTCGGAGTTGAACCTCTTCGACGGGCACGACGGGCATCAGCCTGCCGCGATAGTTGAGCAGCGTGCGCCCGCCGCCGCTCTCGAACAGCCCGGCATCGACCTCCTCGAGCCGCGTGACCAGGGACAGGGGGACAGCTTTCAGCCGATCCTTGCCGGCGCGGAAGACCAACATCGTGGTGCGCTCGACGGGGAGGGCGGCCTCGGCGGAACTGTCCGAGGCGGCTTCGTCCTGAGGCGCCGCCACGCCGACCAGACGCGCCACGCCGTTGGGATCGACGATCAGCACCACGGCGCCGTCGCCCAGAATGGTGTTGCCCGAAAAGAGCGGGATATGGCGCAACCGCGTCGACATCGGTTTGACGACGATTTCCTCGGTGTGGAACACGGACTCCACGAGGATGCCGAACTGGCGCTCACCGACTTGCGTCACGACGATGAAGCCATCGTCGACGGTCGCGTCACTCGCCTTGTCCATCACCCCGGCGAGGGCGATGATCGGCAGCAACCGCTCGCGCAGTCGCAGCACGGGCGCGTTGTTGATGCGTTCGATGCTGTGTTCGCCACCGACCTTGACGCGCACCAGTTCGCGCACAACCACCTGCGGGATGGCGAGGCGCTGGCCAGCGGTCGCGACGATCAGGGCCGAGACGATCGCCAGCGTCAGCGGGATCTTGATGGTGATGGTGGTGCCCGTGCCGGCGATGCTGGCGACGTCGATCATGCCGCCGATCGCATCGACATTGACCTTGACCACGTCCATCCCGACGCCGCGTCCGGAAATAGCGGAGACGGTATCGGAGGTCGAGAAGCCCGGGTGGAAGATGAAGCGCAGGACCTGCATCTCACTCAGCCGTTCGGCCTCGGCTTCACCGACCAATCCCCGCTGTACCGCCTTGCGACGGATCCGGGTGGTGTCCATGCCGCGGCCGTCATCGGTGATCGCGATCGTGACCGACCCACCTTCGTGATAGGCCGACACCCGGATCGTGCCCATTTCGGGCTTGCCGAGCGCAGCGCGCTCCTGCGGTTCCTCGATCGCATGGTCGGCGCAGTTGCGGACCATGTGGATGAGTGGGTCCTTGATCAGTTCGAGGATCTGCCGGTCGAGCTCGGTGTCGGCCCCTTCCGTCACCAGCTCGATCTTCTTGCCGAGGTCGGTGGAGAGATCGCGGACGATACGCGGCAGCTTCGACCAGGCATTGCCGATCGGCTGCATGCGCGTCTTCATCACGCCGTCCTGCAGTTCGGCGGTGATGAGCGAGAGCCGCTGCAGCGGTCCTTTCAGGCCGGCATCCTCCTGTCGACGGGCGATCTCGAGCAACTGGTTGCGGGTCAGCACCAGCTCCGAGACCATGGTCATCAGATGCTCGAGCGTGTCGACATTGACGCGCAACGTCGCCGGCCCGGCCGCCCTCGCGTCCCGGGCAGCATCGCCATGAGCCTGTCCGGGTTGGTCGAGCGGGCTCGGCGCCGCGCGGAAGACCAGATCCATCTCGTCCGTCGCCGCATCCGCAGCGGGCGGGGGCGTAGGCTCTGCCGGGCGAGTTCCTGAAGTGCGGGCAAGATAGGCTGCGACCGGATCGAGCGGCGGCTGCGTCTGCCGGGCGGCCAGCTCCTGCTTCGCCCGCTGGGCGAGGCCGCGCAATTCGTCGATCAGCTGGCCGTCATGGCCGGGTGGCTCCTGCCCCTTCTCGGTGAGCTCGGCCATGATCTCCTTGATCCGGTCGATGGTCTCGAGGATCGCGGTGACCGCGGTCGAGGAGACGCTGGCGCCGTCGCGGAACTGGCCAATGACGGATTCGGCCGCATGCGTCAGTGCTTCGAGCCGCGGCAGTCCGATGAAGCCACAGGTGCCTTTGACCGTGTGAACGAGCCGGAAGATATTGCGCAGGATATCCCCGTTATTGGGCTCCTGCTCAAAGCGGACGAGTTCTCGATCGACCATATCGAGATGCTCGCCGGTCTCGCCGAGAAACTCTTGCAGCAACTCGTCCATGCACGGACTGCTCACTTACATCACGGATTTGGCCCGGATAGTGCGGTGCAAGGGTTTATGATCAGTTGAGAGCGAGCGGAAACCGCACAATATTACATTCACCAGATGCTGTTTTCCTGGCGCTCAGGCCGCTTCCGCATTGATGCTGACGGTATCGCCCTCGATCGCGAAAGCGATCTTCATCCCGGCGGCGCGGGCGACCAGGCCGGTATAGAGCGGCTGGACCGCATGAGCGTCGATGACGCCGCTCTCGGAGCGCCCGGCAATCAGCTCCTCGACATGAGCGGGAATACGCGCATGCGAGCCCGTAGCGGTGATGGCGAAGCTGCCCTGCTCGCCGGTGACGGTGGCCCGGGACGTGATCTTGCCGCCGCGCGGGATCGCCTGCGTCGCCAGAACGAGCAGGTTGAGCACCAGCTTGACCTGGTTCTTCGGCAGGAGGGCGCGCGGAGCCTCCCAGTCGAGCGACAGCTTCTCGTCGTTGAGAAAGCCGTTGGCGACGGAGCCGGCGTCGCCCAAGTCGATCATCGCGCCGGCGGAGCCGGCCGCGCCGAAGGCGAGCCGGGCGAACTGCAGGCGGGCGGAGGCGTTGCGCGCGCTCTTCTTGATCAGGTCGAGCGCGAAGTCCTTCATCGAGGGATCGTCCTCCTCGAGCACTTCGAGCGCGTTGACGATCGCGCCGACCGGGCTGATCACATCATGGCAGACGCGGCTGCAGAGAAGTGCGGCCAGATCGAGCGGCTCGAGCGAGATGGCGGTCATGATCCGGTCCTGCGATCAAGAGAATCAGGGCGGTACGCGCCCAATATGATGGTGCAGCATGCGCCACGCTGGTTTGCAGCTGGTTAACCATAGCCGCGAGGGAGCCACCGTCGGAGCATTCCACTCTGGCATGCCGGGGCAAGATGGCTGCCAGAAGGCGAGCCGGCTTTTTCTTTGGCCCGCCATGCATTACCTAACAGAACGAGACCGCCGGAGGCGCCGCCCGGCATTCGCACTGCATGGCATACGGCGCCGGCGAGACTGGTTCGAGACATGGCCATCGCTCACGACGATCCGCGTCTGATCGACCGGGACGGGCTTGCACGCTCGCTCGGCGAGGCGGCGCGGCGCACGGCGGCCGTCCTGCTGGCGAAGCGGGCGGTGCGCGACGTCAAGCTCAAGGCGGACGGCTCGCCGGTCTGTTCTGCCGACCTCGCCGCGGATTTCACCGCGAAGCAGGCGCTGGCCGAGCTGCTGCCCGGCTTTCCGGTGATCAGCGAGGAGAGTGTCGACGACGTCGCGCCGGCTTCGGTCTTCATCCTGCTCGACCCGCTCGACGGCACGCGCGAGTTCCTGGCCTCCGGCGACAGCTATTGCGTCGCCATCGCCGTGATCCACGATGGCCGGCCGCTCGCGGGTGCGATCGCGGCGCCTGCTCTGGGCCGGCTCTGGTATGGTGGTGAGCGGAGCTTCGCCCAGGCACTGGATGCAGAAGCGGCGGCGCTGGGCGCGGCGCGCGAAGTCCATGTCCGCACGGAGCCGACAGACGGCCCGCTGATGCTGGTGAGCCGCTTCCACGGGGACACGGTCAGTGCCGGGGTTGCGACTGCGCTCGCGAAGGGAGAGGGCGCGCCGGTGTCCTCGGCCGTGAAGTTCGGGCTCATCGCCAGCGGCGAGGCCGACCTGCATGTTCGCGGTGGCACCACGATGGAATGGGACATTGCCGCCGGCGATGCGATCCTTGCGGCCGCCGGCGGTGTGCTTTTGACCCTCGACGGCGAAAAGCCGGTTTACGGCAATGTCGATCGCGATTTCCGCAATCCGCCTTTCGTCGCTGCGAGCTGTGAGAGGCTGGCCAGGCTCGCGATCGAGAAGGCGGCGGCCTGCCGCTGCTGACCGTTGACGGGCGGGCTCAGCGTGCGATCAATGCCGTCACGGCTGACCAGCGTTCCTGGGCTTTCACCCGCAAGGCCGCCTCAGTGAGGAAGCGCTGGCGATTCTCGTCGCTGCGGAAGAAATAGAGCCGCGATCCGATGACGGCGAAACGGCGCGGGTCGGCATCGACAACGCGTCCTTCCGCGACGCCGCTGGCATCAAAGCCGCCGAAGCGCGGGGTATAGACCTCGGGCGCCTCACGGAAGGCGTCGCGATTGGCGGCGCTGGCGAAGCGCCAGACCGTTCCGTCGGAGATCAGTTCGTAATCGGGCAGGCCCGGCACCGCGGCATCGTTCAGGAAATAGGCGACGGGATCGAAGCCGGAGAGCGCGAAGCCGGAACGGTTGTCGCGCTGCATGGCCTCGCCGAGATTCGGCATTTGCGGCAGGCCCGGAGGGAGGGCTGAAGCCCGGCTCGCTATGGCCGTGAAGGGAAGCGCACAGCTTAATCCGATGCCGGCGAGCACAATCCCGGCATGCCTTGCTGCGGCCTTCATCGACACCAATCCTTGGTTCAAGTCGCGTCACGGCGCGTTCTGCGCCGCAGTTCACCGCTTGGATACACATACAGCGTATCCAGGAGGTTACCGTGGTCACGAGGATTCGCACGACCCACCGTCGACGCCACCCGGCAGGAGGCCGAATGCCCATGCCCGGCGCTTGCCTGGAGACGATGAGATGAACCATACCCGCCGCACCCTGCTCGCCAGCGCCCTGCTGCTGGGCGCAGGCCTGGCCGCCGGTCCCGCCGCCGCTCAGCAGAGCCCGCGTTCGTTTTCGCAGAACGAGCTGGTCACCTCCGGCCACCAGTTCTTCGGCAACGTCTCGCGCGGACTCGCGCTGACGATCGAGGAGGCGGTGCGCCGCTGGGGCGAGCCGAACGGCTATGTGCTTGGCCAGGAAGCGTCCGGCGCTTTCGTCGGCGGGCTGCGCTTTGGCGAGGGCACGCTGTTCACCCGCAATGCCGGAGACCGCAAGGTGTACTGGCAGGGACCTTCGGTCGGCTTCGATTTCGGCGGCGACGGCGCCCGCACCATGATGCTGATCTACAATCTGCCGAGCGTGGGCGCCCTCTATCAGCGTTTCGGCGGGGTCGACGGCTCGGTCTATTTCGTCGGCGGCTTCGGCTTCACCGCGCTGACGGCTGCTGGCGTGACGGTCGTGCCGATCCGCACTGGTGTCGGCTGGCGGCTCGGCGTCAATCTCGGCTACCTGAAATTCACCCCGGAAGCGACCTGGAACCCGTTCTGATCTGATAATTCGGCGCTGCTGGTCTTATCTTGCAAGACATGGCAGCCTGAGATCGGGCTGATCGCAGAAACTGGAGCTGCCCTGCCTTGATCGAAGCCGTGATGCTCGTCTTGCTCGGCTTCCTGTCGGCCAGCCTGCTCGCCCTCTCGGCGTTGCCGGCTTTGAGCCGCCGGGCCGATCGGCTGGCGCGACGACGCGCCGAAGCGGCATTTCCTTTGTCCCTTGCCGAGATCGCCGCCGATCGCGATCATCTGCGCGCCGAGCTGGCGATCCGCGAGCGGGCTCTGGAGCAGAGGGCCGAGAGCGGCTTTGCCGCCAAGGCCGGCGCGATGAGCGAACTCGGCCGCCGCGACATGACGATCGGTCGACTAGAAACCGAACTCGCCGAGCGCCGGCAGAGGATCGCGGATCTCGAAGCGGAGCTGGGGCAAAGGACGCAGGAACTCGCTCAAACGCGCGAGGCGCTAGCTGGGGAGAGCGCCGGTCATCAGACGGTGCAGGCGACGCTTTCGAGCCGCATCGCCGATCTTGCCGCCGTTGAGGCACAGCTCGCCGAGACCCGCCAGGCACTCAGCGGCAACTCCGCCGATCTGGCGGCGCGCATTCAGGAACTCGCCGAGCTCAGGGCCTTGCATGACAAGGCCGGGGCGATGCTCGCCGAGCGCGACCAGGCGCTTTCGGCTTTGAACAGCGAACATGACCGCCAGCGCGTCGTCCTGGTCGAGGCCGGCACGCTGAGGCTCAAGCTGGAGACCGAGCGGGACGATCTATCGGCGCGTCTCACCACGGCCGAAACGGCGCTTGCCGAGGCGCGCACGAACCTCTCCGCCATGAAGCTGGACCGCGACAGCGAGAGGCTGCGCGCTGACGCGCTTTCGACACGCGCGACCGAGGCCGAGGCAGCGCTGCGCACGGCCGATGCGAACGCCGTCAAGCTTGGCGCCGAGATCGCACGACAGGAGGCGGCCGTGACGCAGGCATCCTTGGAGCACGCCGAGGCGCTGGCCCGAATCAAGGCGCTCGAAGACAAGATCGAAGCGGCTGCTGCGGCCGAGGCCCGCCTGAAGGGACAGCTGGCCAGCGACGCGGCGGCTCACCGCGAGGCCTTGCGCGAGCGCGACGAGACAGTCGAGGCGCTCCATGCCGAACTAAGCACCGTCCAGGGCGCTCGCGATCAGGCGCGGACCGATCGGGCCGGCCTCAAGCGCGAGCTTGCGGCCTTGCGCAAGCAGGGCGGCGGCAAGGCAGCCGGCGAAGCGGCCCTGCGCCAGGAGATCGTCCGGTTGGCCGATGCGCTGCTCGTCGCGTCCGAGAGCCGCGAGGCGGCGGAATAGGCATCCGTTCGCCAAAGCCTTTTCACCGCGGCCGGCGATGTTCTAGTGAGAAAGCGGGTCGCATTCGCGGCCGCCCTTCTCGGTTTGGATTCATGACGGATATCGTTTGTATCGGCGAACCCCTCGGCGAGTTCAACGCGACGCGGGGCGAGGCTGGTGCCTATCGCTTCGGCCAAGGCGGCGACACGTCCAATTGCGCGATCGCTGCGGCGCGGCAGGGGGCGAAGGTCGCCTATATCGGTGCGCTCGGCGATGACGAGCCGGGCCGGTCCTTCCGGACGCTGTGGGCTGAAGAAGGCGTCGACGACACCCATGTCTCGACGCATCCATCTGCATCGACTGGGCTTTATTTCGTTTCGCATGGGCCGCAGGGCCACGTCTTCTCCTATGTGCGCGCCGGTTCGGCTGCGGCCCTCTATGGCCCGGCGCAATTGCCGAAGGATGTCATCGCCTCGGCCAAGGTGATCCAGGCCTCCGGCATCAGCCAGGCGATCTCGGCGAGCGCCTGCGATGCGGTGTTCGAGGCTTTCGCCATCGCGCGCGAGAACGGCGTGCTGACTGCCTACGACACCAATCTCCGGCTGAAGCTCTGGCCCCTGACGCGGGCGCGGGCGATCATCCACGCCGCCTGCGAGATGGCTGATATCGTCCTGCCGGGCGATGGCGATGCGAAACTGCTGACCGGTCTGGAGCAACCGGATGCGATCGTCGACTTCTACCTGAAGCGCGGCGCCAAGGTCGTGGCCCTGACGCTCGGCCATGAGGGTTCGCTGGTGGCGACGCCGGAGAAGCGTCAGCGCTTCGTGCCGATCAAGGTCGATGCGATCGACGCGACCGGGGCCGGCGATTGCTATGATGGCGCTTTCCTCGCCGAATACATCCGCACCGGCGACGCCTTCATGGCCGGTGCCTATGCCAATGTCGCGGCGGCCCTGTCGACGCAGGGCTATGGCGCGGTCGCGCCGCTGCCGCGCCGGGCCGAGGTCGAGGCGCGCATCGCCAAGGAAGCGGTTGGCCGGGCATGAACGTTCCTGTCTTGATGGAAGCGGGCGCGCTGCTCGCCCGCTACGACGTGCTGATCAGCGATGTCTGGGGCGTCGTCCATGACGGCGTGCTGGCGCTTAGGCCGGCCTGCGACGCTCTGATGCGCTATCGCCAGGGCGGTGGCACGGTGGTGCTGCTCTCGAACGCACCGGGGCCCTCGGCGCAGATCGCGGGCGTGCTCGACGAAAAGCGCGTGCCGCGGGCCGCCTGGGACCGGCTGGTGACCTCGGGCGACGTGACGCGGGCGCTGATCGCCGAGACGCATCTGCGCAAGGTCTATCATATCGGCGAGCATGGCGACCGTGCGGTGTTCGCGGGCTTCGACATCGAACTTGTCGGCGAGACTGACGCCGAGTTCGTCGTCGCGACCGAGCTCAACGATTATCGCCGCGAGACGCCGGAGCAATACCGGCCGCTGCTGTCGCGCTTTGCGGCGCGCAGGCTACCCTTCATCTGCGGCAATCCCGATCTCGTCGTCCATGTCGGCCATGATCTCCTGCCCTGCGCCGGAGCGCTGGCGACGATCTATGAGGAGCTAGGAGGCCACGTCGCCTGGGCTGGCAAGCCGCACCGTCCGGCTTATGATCTTGCGCTCGCGGCCGCCCGCGAGGCGCGCGGCGGCCGGGATGTCGATCCCGCCCGCGTGCTGGTGATCGGCGATGCGGTGCGCACCGATTTGGCCGGCGCCAGGATGATGGGCTTCGACAGCCTGTTCATCGCCGGCGGCATCCATCGCGACGAGACGATCCGCGACGGCTCCGTCGTCCCGGACGGACTCGCCCGGGTGCTGGCGGCGCACTGGCCGCTGCCGGTCGCGGCGATGGCGGCGCTGGGTTGATCAGACCGGCGGCGGGTTCGCCTTGCGGATCCGCTCGCCGATTGCGTGATAGAGCCCGTCGAGCGGGCGGAAGACGAAGCGGATCGTCGAGCGGCCGGGTGGCACCTGCACGGCGCGGAAGATGACGTTTGCCCGCATCAGCTCGGCCGGCTTGCCGTCGACCTCGACTTGCCACCAGGGCTGCCAGACATCGTTCAGCACGACGAAGCCGCCGCGCGGCGCGTCGGCCTCGAGCAGCACTTCGGTCGTGCCATAATTGCGGATGCGCACGCTTCCTGCCTGAGCCGGGCCGGTTGGCAGCGGCGGCGCCTTGTCGAGCAGGACGGTGCGGCGCGGATCGAAGCCAGCAGGCCATTGCCCGCCTTTC
The DNA here is from genome assembly GCF_964254315.1 of Allobosea sp. LjRoot90. Lineage (NCBI taxonomy): Bacteria > Pseudomonadati > Pseudomonadota > Alphaproteobacteria > Hyphomicrobiales > Alloboseaceae > Allobosea > Allobosea sp. LjRoot90. The sequence continues at coordinate 427,654 of NZ_CAXUTF020000003.1, read as the reverse complement.
AGGATGGCGCTGAAATCGGCGGCTTGCGCTTCGGTGACGAGAAGTACGCGCGGCAAGGCGCGCGGGTTCTCGTAGACATAGGCGTCCTTGGTCCGCGCGATCTGGACGAGGTCGCCGGGCTTGAGCCGCTTGTCGATCTCCTCGACCGGGACGCCGGTCGCGATGAAGCGTAACCCCAGCATGTCGGCGAGCAGGGAGCGGTAGGATGGCATCAGCGCCGAGAAGGTGCGCTGGTCGGGCAAAGCGACATGGTCACCGGCGCCGGTTGCCGCGCTGTAAAGGCCGAGCCGGAGCGGGTTGTAGCCCAGCGTGTTGTCGAGCCCGTGCACCAGGCTGGCGTTCGGCCAGTGGAAATCGATGCCGGCGAGCTCGATGCGGTCGCGCCGGTCGGGGCCGGCGGTTCGGGCGGTCTCGCGTTTGAGCAGCGCGATGGTCTCGTTGCTGCTGTCGGCGCGCAGGACTTCGTAGTGCCCGGCAGGCAATGCGGTCGATTCGCTCGGGCCGTTGTTGACTGAGAGATCGACGATCATGGCGATGGCGAGAATGACTGTCGCGGCCATGCCGGCGTCCTGCAGAGCGAGGCCGCGCGCCGCGACTAGCGCGCCTGCAACCAGCATCAGGCAGAGTGCGGCGGTCACCAGCGGCACGAAGGCGACGTGGAGACGGCCAATCGTCCAGGCGAGCCAGATCGCCAGGCCGAAGCCCGCGAGCAGCAGCAGGGTTTCAAGCGCGATCTGCCAGCGGCGCGGGCGTGGCGCCGTGTCGGTCAGGACGAGATGCGTGAGATAGCCGCCGAGGATCGCCAGCAGCGCGCCGAGAATGAAGAGCGCATCGGCTGGGCGGCGGTAGAAATCGATGCCGGGCAAGTGGAAGAGCAGGGCAAAGCCCGGCGTGTAGCGGCCGAGCGCAAAGACCAGCACGATCAATGCTGCGGCGCTCAGGGCGACGATCTCGCGCCGCAGCAGGGCGCCGCGGACGATGCCGACGCCGACGACGAGCAGGATCGGCAGCAGGCCGAGATAGAGCTCGCCCATATTGCGGGCGAGGTAGAGATCGAGCGGGCCGAAGCGTTTCTCCCAGGCCGGGCTCGGCGGCCCCCAGAAATTATCGAGCGGCCCGGATGCGCCGTAGAGATTGGCGATCAACCCGGTCAGTAGCGAGCCTGGATGCAGCGAGCCCTTGCCGGCCCCGGCGAGATCGATGACCGGCCGGTTGGATTCCTCCGCCAGGACGGCGGTGAGCAGGATCGGGACCGTCGCGACCATGATGGCGCCGAGCGCGCCGAGCAGAAGGGGCACGACGCTCGCCCGCAGTGCCGCCAGCGGCTTGTCGGCCATGGCGACGGCGGCGAGCACCAGCCCGACGAGGACATAGACGCCGAGCAGCGCGACCTGGTCGCGCCCGAGCACCATGAAGCCGGCGGCGAGGCCGGCCGCGAAACCGTAACGCCAGGAGCTGCGCTCGAGCGCGCGCGAGAGCAGCAGCAGCGTCACCGCGAAATAGGACAGGCTCAGCACCTGCCCGACATGCTGGATGCGCCAGGCGGCGGCGGCGCCGAAGGCGAAGGAGAGGGCGCAGACGACCGCACCAGCCGGGTGCCAGCCGCGATCCCGGAAGAGCAGGACGAGGCAGAGCGCGCCGACGAGCAGCGCGCCGAGCAGCGCGCCGTCACTCCAGCGGAAGTCCGGCGTCGGATTGAGCAGGGCGATCAGGAAGAAGGGCGGCGAGAAGATCAGCGATTGCGGATCGGCGACCTGCGGCGAGCCGGCGAAGACGAAGGGCGTCCAGAATGGCGAGAGGCCCTTGTGCAGGGCGCTTGCGAGGAATTGCAGCTGCGGATGGAAATGCGCCTTGGCGTCCCAGGGTATGGTGACGGCGCCGGAGAGCCAGGGCCAGGACAAAGCGAGCCAGCCGGCGCAGACTAGCAGCATCACCCTGGCGGTCGGCCAGGGCGCGGGCGTTGGTTCGATGTTGTGGCGGTCCCGGTCGGGCATGGAGGCTTCCTGCCTCAGGCCCGGCGTGGGATCAATGCCGGCGCCCGTCAATCCTTGGGCGCAGCGCGCGCCATCAGCGCGTCCATGTCGATGAAATGCCCGGCTCGATCACGCTTTGAGGCGAGATAGCGGACATTATGGACATTCGGGCGGCCGAGCACGCGCTGGGTCGCGGCGACTTCGAGGCCGGCGGCCTTGATCGCCCCGACCTTCAGCGGGTTATTGGTCAGCGCCGTGACGCTGGAGACGCCGAGCTGCTTCAGCATGGCGGCGGCGAAGTCGAAATGGCGCTGGTCGAGATCGAAGCCGAGCACCTCGTCGGCATCGTAGGTGTCCCAGCCCTGGCTCTGCAGCTTGTAGGCGCGCATCTTGTTGGAGATGCCGTTGCCGCGGCCTTCCTGGTCGAGATAGAGCAGGATGCCGCCCTCGTTCTGCGCCATCCACTGCACGGTCTCGCGCAGCTGGTCGCCGCAATCGCATTTCAGCGAGCCGAACAGGTCGCCGGTCAGGCAGGCCGAATGCAGGCGCACCGGCACGGCGGTCGAGAGATCCGGCTTGCCGACGATGATCGCGACCTGGTCGCGCAGGCCCTCGCCACCGCGGAAGACGACGAATTCTGTGTCGGGCGCGCCCTCAAGCGGCACCGGCGCACGGCCGACGATGGCAAGCCGGGCGACCTGGGCGGTACGGTAGCCATTGAGGGCCTCAATGGTGACCTCGATCAACGGCTCGCTGGCGACCTGCTGGGCCGAAACCGGGACGAGGATCACCGCCGGCAGCACAAGTGCGAGACGCGCCAGTTCGAGCGCGGCATTGTCGAGCGGGCCGGCCGGGCCGACAGGCGCATCGACGCGGGCGTCGAGCTTCAGGGCAAGGGCCTCGATACGGGCAAGATCGATCGCCGGCATGGCGAGGATGCCGGTTTCCGCACGGCCTTTGGCGCCGAGACGGCGCAGGCGCGCAGCGCTCAGCACGAGACGGGCATGGCCAGCGGAAAGATCGTCGAGACGGCTGGCGAGATCGGCCTCAGCAAGTTCTGCCGACAATGCCAGCGCCAGATCACCGCCATGGCGCAGCAGCACGGGGCGGGCAGCGCGGAACTCGGCGAGAGCGCGGTCGACGGTGACCAGATCGGTTTCACCCGGCCGGCCGAAAAGCGTACGCGACTGAGGCATCGGAAGGTCCGTCAGATTGCGCCCGAAAGCGGCGGAGGAAGTATGCTTGCTACGCGCGTCTCGCTCGGACGGATGCATCCGATGCAATATCGCGTTCCTACAACGTGCCCGTTTCTGCGTGGTTCCCAAGACAGTGCCTGCAATCCACCTGATCGCCGGCGGATTGCAGACTGGCCTATAAAAGCGCGAGATTGAACACCAGATGAATAGTCGCAGCAGCGGGGCGAATATGGCTATCGGGAGCGTCGAAGGGAAATGACGCAGCGACATGACGAGGTGACAACCAGCGCGGGACGCGCCGCGGTCTACAGCCCGGTGGCGCGGTCCCTGCACTGGGTCACCGCCGCGGCAGCGTTCGTGATGGTGCCGCTCGGGCTGGCCATGACCTATCGCGGCAACACGCTCGATATCTGGGACGGTCTGACCGATGCGCTCTATTCGACGCACAAGTTGCTCGGTTTCCTCGTGCTCTGGCTCAGCGCCGGCCGGTTGATTTACAGGCTGGTCCATGGCGCGCCGCCAGACGAGCCGACGCTGGAGTGGTGGCAGAAGGCCGCCTCACATCTCGTCCATTGGGCGCTCTACGGCCTGCTGCTGATCGTGCCGCTGCTCGGCTGGACCGGCATTTCGCTGTTCCCATCGCTGACGGTGTTCAACCTGTTCGACCTGCCGGCGCTGGCCGCGCCAAATGAAGAGGCTGCCAAGCGCGTGCTCTTCGTCCATGGTTGGCTTGCCATCCTGCTCGCGCTGCTGGTCTGCGGGCATATCGCAGCCGCGCTGTTTCATCATGTCATCCGCAAGGACGGAGTGCTGCGCCGGATGCTGCCCGGGCTGAAATAGCGCTCACCATTCCGCCGGCGGCGGCATCGCATCGATGATCTCGGCGAGGCGGCGGCGGGTGCCGGGCGTCGTCTTGTCCGGCAAGGCCGAAAGCGGGAAGAAGCGCGCCTCGGCGATCTCGCGATCCGGTTGCTTCACTGCCGTCTGCGTGAAGGCGCGTACGACGAAGACGGCGACATGGTCGCGATCGGAGACATGGCGGTTGAGGAAGACCCCGTGCAGCACGGCCGGGCCGGTCAGCGCGATGTTCGCTTCCTCGCGCAGTTCCTTGGCGATCGCATCGACAAGCGTCTCGTTCGGCTCGACGCCGCCACCGGGCAGGTGCCAGCCTGGCGTATAGGTATGGCGCACCAGCAGGACCTCGCCGGCCTCGCTCAGCACGGCTGCGCGCGCGCCGAGCGTCATGCCGCGGCGCAGGCGGAAATAGAGGTGCAGGCCGCGGCCGGCCAGGCGCCGGAGGGGTTGCGGCACCCGCTCTATTCCCGTCGCGCCGGAGCGCGGCCCGGATTCATCCTCATTGCTCACGATTTGGGCAGATCCCGGTGCCAGGTTAACTCTCCATGCGTCATACGCATATCAGAACTCTATTTTGCCTCTCGATATAACACAAACGCGCCTTAAATGAGGGCTACAAACTTCGCATCACCGCTGGGGAATTGTCATGCTTCTCGCCTTCATCACCGCTCGTCTGAACGCCAAGCCCCGCTTCGTCTGGAAGCCGGCTGTCACCCTGACCGATCCGCGCATCGTCTCGGAGCTGATGGGCTCGGCCAACTGAGCCTTTCGGCCTGCGTCATCTTCGCCCGCCGCCGCCGTCGCGCTTGACGCGGCGCGGGCGTTGAAGGCAAGCGCTGGAGCGTGTTCACGCTCGCGCACCTCTCCGACCCGCATCTCGGGCCGCTGACCAAGTTCTCGCTGCGCGAGCTGCTCGGCAAGCGCGCGACCGGATACGTCAACTGGCGACGCAAGCGCCGCCATGCCCATGACATGGAAATCCTCGGGCTGATCGTCGCCGACATCCTGGCGCAGAAGCCCGACCATATCGCCTGCACCGGCGATGTCTCCCATATCGGCCTGCCGACCGAGTTCAAAACGGCGCTCTCCTTCCTCGACACTCTGGGCCCACGCGACACCGTCAGTTTCGTGCCGGGCAATCACGATTGCTATGCCCGCTCGTCACTGTCGGCGCTGGCGCGCGAGCTCGCGCCCTGGTGCGCCAGCGATGGCGGCGACGCCGGCTATCCCTGGTATCGCAAGCGAGGGCCGGTCGCGCTGATCGGGATGAATACCGGCATTCCGACCATGCCGCTGATGGCGACCGGACGGGTCGGCTCGGCCCAAATTGCCGCGACGGAGAAGCTGCTGGCACGGGCCAAGGCCGAAGGGCTGATCCGCGTCGTGCTGATCCACCATCCGCCCTATGTCGGTGGCGCGCGGCGCACGCGTGAACTGATCGACGCCGATGCCTTCGAGGCGATGCTGCGCCGGGCCGGGGCCGAGCTCGTCCTGCACGGCCACAACCATCGCTTCTCGCTGGCCTGGCGCCCGGGCCTCGACCACGACGTGCCGATCGTCGGCGTGCCCTCGGCTTCGATCGGCCTGCGCGGCGGCCATGGCGAGCTCGCCTGCTGGCACCTGCTGCGCATCGCGGGGCCGCCAGCGGCCCCGATCATCAGCCTGGAGCGCCGTGCCTTCGATCTTGATGGCACGGTCAAGCTGCTGCAGCTGATGCCGCTGACGGGCGGCGGGATGGTCTGAGCCCTTGGTCATTCCGGGGCTTCGCGTAGCGAAGAGCCCGGAACCCAGAACCGATGCCATCCTCCAGATGAGGCGCCACTATCGTCGCCTTCTTGGTCACCGTCATCGGTTCTGGGTTCCGGGCTCAGGCCTATGGCCTGCCCCGGAATGACAGTTTGAGGTTCAGACGCAGCGGCCGCCGTCGACCGCCAGCACCGAGCCGGTCACCATCTCCGACTCGTCCGAGCACAGGAACAGCGCGGCGTTGGCGATGTCCTGCGGCGTCGAGAAGCGGCCCCAGGGGATGGTCGCGGTGAAGGCCTTGCGCTTCTCCGGCGTGTCCTCGCCCATGAAGGTCGCGAGCAGCGGCGTCTCGCCGGCGACCGGGGCGATGGCGTTGACGCGGATGCGGTCAGGCGCGAGCTCGACCGCCATCGACTTGGAGAGCAGGTTCGCCGCGCCCTTCGAGCCGTTATACCAGGTCAGGCCGGGGCGGGGGCGGACGCCCGCGGTCGAGCCGATATTGAGGATGACGCCGCCGCCATGCTCGCGGAAATGCGGCACCGTCGCTTTGGCCATCAGGTAGATCGACTTGACGTTGACGTCGAAGACGCGGTCGAACTCGGCCTCGCTGACATCGAGCATCGGCTGGTTGCGATGGCTGATACCGGCATTGTTGACGACGATGTCGAGGCGGCCGAAGCGCGCGATCACCTTGGCCACGGCGCTGTCGACACTCTTGCCCTTGCCGACGTCGCAGGCGATCGCGAAGGCCTTGCGGCCGATCGCCTTTGCCGCTTCCTTCGCCTTGTCGCCGTTGATGTCGAGCACGGCGACGCGGGCGCCCTCGCGCACGAAGGTCTCGGCGATGCCGAAGCCGAACCCTTGCGCCGCGCCGGTGATCAGCGCGGTCTTGCCCTTCAGTCTCATGGTGTTCCCTCGGAAAGCGTTTTGCCCGGCGACTTTGGGCTGATTTCGCAGGCGGGATAAATACGCTTTCGCGATTGGCCGGATAGCGGAATTGTATGGGCTGAGCGGAGTTCCCGAACAAGGCGCAGCGCAATGAAAGGCGCGGGGAACCCTTCTCCCGTGTGGGAGAAGGGCAGGGATGAGGGCCTGCCCTATCCGTAGAAGGCACAGCGGCCCTGCATCACTTCAATAATCAGTGGCGGTCCCTCACCCCTGCCCCTCTCCCATCCGGGAGAGGGGTTCCCCGCGCCCTAAGCCTCGATCTCCTCGCGCAGCATCTCCAGCGCGAGCCAGCGCTCCTCGGTCTGCGCGATCTCGCGCGTGATCTCGTCGAGCCTTGCCGTGGCCTTGGCGAAGAGCCTGGGATCGCGGGTGTAGAGATCCCCGGCCAGCGCCGCGTTGAGCTTGCCGGCTTCGGCCTGCAGCTTCTCAAGCTGTTGCGGCAGGGTCTTCAGCGCGTGCTGCTCGTTGAAGGAGAGCTTGCGCTTCGCAACCGCCGCGCCCGCCGCCGGTGCGGGCTTACGTGATTCTGCTGTTGGCCCCTTCACAGGAACGGCCCGTGCCTTGGCGCCGACGCCGCGCCCGCGCTGGGCCAGCATGTCGGAATAGCCGCCGGCGAACTCGGTCCAGACGCCATCGCCATCCGAGATCAGGGTCGACGAGACGACCCGGTCGAGGAAGTCGCGGTCATGGCTGACGAGCAGCACGGTGCCGGCATAGTCGGCGAGCAGCTCCTGCAGCAGGTCGAGCGTCTCGATGTCCAGATCGTTGGTCGGCTCGTCGAGCACCAGCAGGTTGGAGGGCTTGGCGAGGGCGCGGGCCAGCATCAGCCGGCCGCGTTCGCCGCCGGAGAGCGCGCCGACCGCGGTGCCGCGCTGGATCGGCTGGAAAAGGAAGTCCTTCATGTAGCTGATGACGTGGCGTGGCGTACCGCCGACCATGATCTGGTCCGAGCCGCCGCCGGTCAGGGCGTCGCCGAGCGGCGTCGCCGGATCGAGGCTTTCGCGGCGCTGGTCGAGCGTCACCATTTCGAGCGTGGCGCCGAGCTTGACCCTGCCTGAATCGGGCTTCAGAGCCCCGGTGAGCAGGTTGATCAGCGTCGTCTTGCCGGCGCCGTTGGGGCCGACGATGCCGATGCAGTCGCCGCGGGCGACGCGCAGCGAGAAGTCCTTGACCACCGGCCGGCCGTCATAGGCCTTGGCGATGTCGACGGCCTCGATTACCAGCTTGCCCGAGGCCTGCGCCTCGCTCGCTTCGAGCCGGACGGAGCCGACGGCTTGGCGGGCGGTGCGGCGCTGCTCGCGCAGGCCATGCAGTTCGCCGAGCCGGCGTTGGTTGCGGGTGCGCCGGGCGCTGACGCCGTAGCGCAGCCAATCCTCCTCGCGGGCGATCTTGCGGTCGAGCTTGTGGCGGTCGAGCTCCTCCTGCGCCAGCACCTCGTCGCGCCAGGCTTCGAACTCGCCGAAGCCGCGCTCGACACGCCGGGTCACGCCGCGGTCGAGCCAGATCGTGGCGCGCGAGAGCGAGCTCAGGAAGCGGCGGTCATGGCTGATCAGCACCATCGCCGAGCGCAGCGACTTCAGCTCCTGCTCGAGCCATTCGATCACCGGCAAATCGAGATGGTTGGTCGGCTCGTCGAGCAGCAGGATGTCGGGCTCGGGCGCGAGCACGCGGGCGAGTGCGGCGCGGCGCGATTCGCCACCCGACATGCTGGCGGGGTCTTCCTCGCCGGTCAGGCCGAGTTCCTCGATCAGGTATTGCGCGCGATAGGCATCGTCGCCGGGGCCGAGCCCCGCCTCGACATAGGACAGCGAGGTCTTGTAGCCGGAGAAGTCGGGCTCCTGCGGCAGATAGCGGATGGTCGCGCCCGGCTGGACGAAGCGCTCGGCGCCGTCGGGCTCGACCAGCCCGGCGACGATCTTGAGCAGAGTCGACTTGCCGGAGCCGTTGCGGCCGACCAGGCAGACCCGCTCACCGGCCGAGACGGCGATTTCCGCGCCCTCCAGCAAGGGCTGGCCGCCGAAGGTGAGCGCAACGTCGCGAAGATGAAGGAGAGGAGCCATGGGGCGGGGGATAGACTGCGGCGGCGCGCCTGTCACCCCGCCGGGTCTTGCCGGGTGTTCCAGCTTAATCCACTATGAGGTACAAATCGTATCTTATATGAGACTTTCTCGATGAGACAGCCGGCTCTCCGCAAGCCACGTCCTGCCCGCATCGGTGACAATGGCGGCCCGCCGCTGGAGGAGAAGAAGCGCAAGCCGGAAACCGGCAAGGGCGAGATCGGCCGTTCTTTCGACTGGCGTTTCGCCCATCGCAAAGCCTGGAAGAAGCCGCGCGAGATCGCGCTGCGGCGCCAGGAACGAGCCGAGGCGCTCGGCCTGACCTATGAGGAATATACACTCGAAGTGCTGGAGCGCGGCTATTTCCCGCAGGTCGAACATGTCGAGACGATCGTCGCCAAGCGGCCCCAGCGCCGGAGCGACGGTGGCGTGGTCGGGCAATCGTTGAAAGGGATGAGGTTGAAGAAATCGTAGACCGTCATTCTCGGACGGAGCGAAGCGCAGATCCGAGAATCTCAGGACGAGTAAGCTGGTTTCCGAGATGGTCGGGTCAAGCCCGACCATGACGAGCCTTTAGGCCCGCAGCGTGCGTCGCAGCACCTTGGTCATCGGCCGCTCGAACCAGTGGTAGACCGCCAATGCCGCGAGCACGGCGGCAATCAGCGCCAGCACGATGAAAAGGCCGGTCGCCTCCGGCGCCATGCGGGCGAAGATCTCGCGCAGTGCCCGCATGGCGAAGGGATGGACGAGATAGAGCGCGTAGGAGGCGTCGCCCAGGAGGGCGAGCGCGCGGACCAGCGCCGAAGGGGCGGTGACGTTGCGGCCACAGGCGGCGGCCGTAACCAGGAGCAGCGCCGCCGGGCCACGCAGAGCGACGGCGCCCCAGGAGGTCTGGGCCCAGCCATCGCCGGAGGCGATCACGAACAGCGCGATTCCCGCTGCGGCCATCAACCAGCGCAGGCGGCCGTCGATGCGCAGGCCGCCCCTGCGGAGCAGGCCGACCGCCATGCCGGCGGCAAATTCGAGCACGATCGGCTGGCCCCAGAAGCCGAAGGGCAGGGGGAGTGGCCCGGCGAAGGCCTGCGCCGTGACCAGTCCGGCGAGGGCAGCAGCGGCGAGCGGAACGACAAGCCGCCCGGGCGCGAACAGTGCGACGCCGAACAGGACGTAGAACAGCATCTCGTAGTTCAGCGTCCAGCCGAGCGAATAGATCGGCTGCAACTGGCCAGCGACGTTCGGCATCGGCCAGAACAGATAGGAGGCGGTGATCTGCTTGAGGCTCGGCGTGTCGGAATTGATCAGCGCCGGCGAGGCCAGGAGCACCATGAGGAAGAGCGTGGTCGCGGCCCAGTAGAGCGGCACGATCCGCGCGATGCGCCGGGCGATGAACAGCCGCGCGCCGTCCGGCCGGTCGAACAGCCCGGCCGAGGAGTGCACCATGATGAAGCCGGAGATGACGAAGAACAGGTCGACGCCGGCGGTCCAAGGCAAGGCATGCGAAGGCGTAAAGCTGGTGCCGGCCTTTGCCGCGAGGAAGCCTGCATCGCTCTGGACGTGATGGACAGCGACCATCAGCGCCGCGAGCGCGCGCAGGACCTGAATGCCGTAGAGCTGGGGCAAGGCGGGAATCGTCTTCGAAAGAGGTCAGGCGAGCACGGTTGCGCTCAGCCAAACCACAAGCGCGCGGGATCGTCGAGACCGAAGCGCGCCGGCGCCGCGGCAATGGCGGCTAGTCCCTGTTCGGCCGGGTCGTCGCAGGTGATGACGTTGAGAGCGAAGCGGGCAGCGAGATCCTCGACCGGCGGCTTGCCGCAGAACACGGCCTGGATCGTCGCCTTGTCGGCGAGCGGCAGGATGCGCGGTGCGATGCCGCCGGCGAGATAGACGCCGCCCGTTGCCTTGAAGCCGAGCGCGAGGTCGCCGGCAACGCGGGCGAGCAGCCGCCAGAAGCAGACCACTGCCATCAGCGCCGCAGGATTGCCGTCGAGGGCGAGCGCGGAGACGTCGGCGGCGCTGACATCGGGTTCCGCTACATCGGATTGGCGCATCACCGCGCGGTGAAAGCGGATGAGGCCGCTGCCGCTGAGCAGTTCCTCGACCGTGACGCGCGGCAAGCCTTCGGCCAAAGCCGGCCAGAGCTTCACCTCGGTCGGATCCTCGGGGCCGATGCCGATATGGCCGGATTCGGTCGGCACCAACATGCCGGTCTCGCCACGCCTCAGCAGGGCTGCGGCGCCGAAGCCGGTGCCGGGGCCGAGCACGAGACGCGGGCCTTCCGGCTCCGGCTGGCCGCGGACGAGATTGACCAGGTCGCGGTCCCTGAGCACCGCCAGCGAGGCGGCGAGCGCCTCGAAATCATTGACCAGCAGACCCTGCTCAAAGCCAAGTGCCCGGCCGAGCACCGGACCGTCGAAATGCCAGCTGGCATTGGTGAGCTGCGCCTTGCGCCCGTCGAGCGGGCCGGCAACGGCGAGGATCGCCGAGCGTGGCTTCACCGTCAGCGTCGAGAGTACAGAGCCGAGCGCCGCCTCGGGCGTCGGATGCGCGCCGGTGCTGATCCGGGCCAGCGGCTCGTGCAGCGCGCCCGGCGTCGGCACCAGCGAGAGCCGGCAATTGGTGCCGCCGATATCGGCGACCAGGACCGGATGGGGGAACCTTGAGCCGCTCACGCGTGCTTCTTCCAGGGCAAGAACCAGCCGAGGCCTTCGAGCGTACCGGCGCGCGGACGATATTCGCAGCCGACGAAGCCGGGATAGCCGAGCGAATCGAGCTGGGTGAACAGCGCGGGGTAGTCGGGCCGCGTTCCGTCGGGCTCGTGCCGTCCCTCGGCATTGGCGATCTGGACATGGCCGACCAGCGGGTAGAGCGCTTCAAGACGCGCGCCGACATCGCCGTGGATCAGCTCGCAATGATACATGTCGAACTGCAGCTTGACGTTCGGCCGGCCGGATTCGCGAACGTAAGCCGCCGCCTGGTCGAAATCGTTGAGGAAATAGCCCGGCATGTCCTTGCCGTTGATCGGCTCGAGCAAGAGGTCGACACCGTGCTCGCCGAGCTTGTCGGCGGCATAGGCGAGCGAGGCGCGATAGGCGTTTTGCGCCGCCGGATCGTTCGGGTCGGTGAGCCCCGCCATCATGTGCACGCGCTTGACGCCGGTCTCGTGGACATAGGCCAGAGCTGTCTCGACGCCGGTGCGGAACTCCTCCTCGCGGCCGGGCAGGGCGGCCATGCCGCGCTCGCCCTTGGCCCAGTCGCCGGGCGGCAGGTTGAACAGCGCCTGCTCGAGCTCACCGCCGGCGAGCGCGAGGCCAACCTTCTCCGGGGCATGCTCGTAGGGGAACAGGAACTCCACCGCCTCGAAGCCCGCCTCGGCGGCCGCCTTGAAGCGGTCGAGGAAATCCCACTCGTTGAACATCATCGAGAGATTGGCGGCAAAACGCGGCATGGACAGTCTCGTCAGTCAGATTGTGGGCGGCAAGCTAGCCCGTTCGGGCAGGCACGTCATTGGTAACCTGCATGGGCGCAGGACGTTCCGCGCTGCGGCGCTCATCAGGCGCCCAGCAGGCGCGGCAGCGACGACATCAGCAGCGCGACCCCCGACAGTGTCAGCAGGGTCAGCACGATGCGGCGGAAGGCCTGCTCGCTGATGCCGATATAGAGCCGCCCGCCGACGAGGGTCGGGATCAGCATCGCCGGTGCGACGATGGCGAAGGCGGGCCACATCGCGCGCGTGACGTTTCCCGCCAGAACATAGCCCAGCATGGTGGCGGCGATCATCGTCAGGTTGAAGTTCTGGACGATGGAGCGCTGCACGTCCTTGTCCATGCGGCGCAAGCTGCACCACAGCGTCGGCAGCACGCCAGTGAAGCCGCCGAAACCACCCATGACGCCTCCCATCAGGCCGATCGCGCCATCCGCCAGGCGCCCGCCAGCGCGGACCGGCGGCAGATGCGGGGCAAACAGCATGATCGGGCACCACACCGCCAGCAGGATGCCGAGCCCGGCCTTGAACAGGTTGGCGTCGACCAGCGGCAGGAGCAGGACGCCGACCGGGATGCCGGCAAGGCCGCCGAGCAGGAAAGGCCAGAGCCGGGCGAAATCGAAGCCGCGGCGCACGGTCAGCGCCGCGATGGTCTGGCCGGTCAGGCCACCGAACACGGCCATGACGGCGGCGAGCTTGGGGTCGAGCGTCCAGGCCCAGACCGACATGGCGACGAGGCTGAAGGCAAAGCCGGAGAGGCCCTGCACGAAGCCAGCCAGCGCCGCGCCGAGCGCGAGGCTCGCGATCGGGATGTCCATGAGCTGCTCCCGCAGTGCCTTCAGGCCGAGCGCGCCGGGCTTACTTCTTCGCCTCCGGCTTGGCCGGCGGGTTCGGATCCTTGGAGAAGTTGCGGAAGACCATGTCGGGCGAGGAGGTGTTGTGACGCGAATGGGTGGTGCGGCCCATCCAGACATCGGTCGCCTTGCCGCCGGTGAAGGGCATCAGCGCCTCCTCGCGCCAGCCCTTGGCGCCGGGCTCGCGGATGGCGATGCGAGCGACGTCGTTGTTGAACTCGGTGACATACATCGAGCGCAGCGCGGCGAAGGCCTTGCCGCCGGTCACCGGCTTGTCGAGCACGGCGTCGAGGACCATGCGGTTCTCGTCGACGCTGTCGAGCTTCAGCGTGCCGGACGAACCATCCCTGAAGGCGAGCTTGAAGGAGAGCGTCTTGGGGTCGAACGCGATCTCCTTGATGTTCACCACAGGCCGGGCGCCGTCCTGCTCGACCGGTCCGAACAGGAAGGAGGAGCCGTAGGCGGCCGCCGACAATTGCTGCGGCGGCAGCGGCCGGACGCGCCAGTAGCCATCCTGCGGATAGACGACCAGTACCTCGTAGGAGCCGGTCTTGCCCAGTTTCCAGAGCTGGACGAGATGCAAGCCCTTCTCGACGCGGTCGCCGACCCTGAAGGTCGTCTCGGCCGGGCGCCAGAAGCTCTCGAAGGTGTAGCCGACGAGCCAGTACTCGATGCTCTCGTAGAAGGTGATGCGCTGCGGCGGCACTGGCGCCTTGAAGACCGGGTCGCCGGTCATGTCGCAATCGGTCCAGTCGGCGTCCCAGTTGTCGCGCAACAGGCCGGCGATATAGGCCGGGTGCGCCGCCTCGATGCGGAAGCGCCGGACCTCGGGCGAGATCGCCTTGATGGTGACGTTGTCCTTCTCGGCGCAGGCGACCTGCTCCGACTCGTTCTTGACCTCGACGGCAACGTCGCCGGCGGCGTGGGCCGCGAAAGCAGTCAGCAGAAGCGTCACGGAGACGGCGAGCGGGCGAACGAGAGCGAGCATGGTCATCCTTGGCCGGGTGCGTTCGTGATTAGCCTGAGCAGTGCAAGATGAACGCAGGCTGAGCCGCGTCATAGAGCCGACCGGCGCGGGATGAAAGCGCGACAACGGCGCCGCTTCCGCGAGCCATGAAAGCAGGCTCATATCGGCAGGGCGTGATGCGGGGTGGTCGTCGATGCAGATGCAATTGCTGGCCGCTGGCGCGCTGATGATCCTGATCGGCGTCGTCCATTCCGCACTCGGCGAGATCCTGATCTTCCGGCGATTGCGAGCGGGGACGATCGTACCGCTGCTCGCGCCGCCGCCGCTGCGTGAGCGGCACCTGCGGATCCTCTGGGCGAACTGGCACCTGTGCTCGGTGCTCGGCTGGGCGCTGGCGGCGCTGTTGATTCTGTTCGCGATGTCGCCGGATCTGCCGGCGCATGCCCTTCACATACGAATCATCGCCATTGCGACCTTCGCCGGCGCGATGCTGGTGCTGTTCGCGACCAAAGGCCGGCATCCCGGGTGGTTCGGTCTGCTGGTCGCGGCTGGGCTCGCCTGGCTGGGCCAAGGGGCACCCTGAGCGGCAGTGGCGGGGAGTCTCGCGCCGGAGCCAGCGCAGCACCGCCAATCTGATACTTCGTCGGGCGGGTATGCACGGGCCGGGATTACGCGACGCCCCGCGCCTGTTCGCAAAGCCATGCACAGAAATGCCTTGGGGCAGGGCGGGGGTCGTTCGCGCGCATCAGCGCAAAATGCCAGGCCGGCCCGCTCAGCACACAAGCGAACGGCGCGATCAGCAGGCCTGCGCGCAAAAGCGGCTGAAACAAGGAGGGCGACAGCAGCGCCACGCCGGCGCCGGTCAGCGCAGCGTTGGCGTTCAACTCATGCGTCGGATAATCGACCGCGGCAAAGCGCAGGCCGCTCGGCACTTCGCCCTGGGCCTCGGTAAACCACCGCTCCCAGTCGCGGTGCGGCAAGAGCTCGAAGTCGGCCAGCGCTGCGGGCGCGGAAAGGGGCCGAGTCCCGAGCAGGGAGGGCGCCAGCATGGGCGTCACTTCCACGGGAGAGAGCGGATACTCGTCATGCCCGACCCATCCGCCGCGACCCGTCCTGATGGCGACATCGAATGCGTCCGGGTCACGTATATCCGTCGAGACATCGAGCTCGATGCCGGGAACTCCCGGCGCTGGATAGCGCGCCAGCCGCTGTGCGAGCCAGCGTGATGCGAATGTCGGCGGCGCAGTGACCCTGAGCGGCGGCAGGGCGGCCCGAAAATCGTCGAGCGCTTCGCCGATATCGGTCAATGCCTCTCGAACCCGATTGGCCAGCCTGGTGGCGGCCTCGGTCGGGATGACTCGCCGGCCGACACGCACGAAGAGCGGCTGAGCGAGTTCGCGTTCCAGGGTGCGAATGCGCAGGCTGACCGCTGCCGGCGTCAGGAACAGGCGTTCGGCCGCGCGCGCAAAGCTGCCGGCCGAGACGCATGTTTCCAGGACCCGCAGAGACTCCAGGGAGGGCCGCATGATCAGTTTCTCTTGTGGTGACGACAAGCAAAGCGCGTTTTGGAGACGGAGCGCTCGGGAGCAGTGTTGGGGCGAAAATTAGGAGATTTGCCGTGTCCCTGCAATCGCAGCACCTGTTTACGCTCTTCATCTCGCTTCATCCGACAGTCGAGTTGGGGCAGACGCCTGCTGGCGGCCGGCGCATCTTCCCGGTCTCAGGCGGGCGCTTCGGAGGTGAGCGGCTGAAGGGAGAGGTATCGCCGCTGGCCGGTTCGGATCTTCTGCTCGCTCGCACCGACGGGACATCCCAGCAGGATGTCAGGCTCCTTCTGGTCGCCGACGACGGCGGCCTCATCCTCATGACGTATCGCGGCGTCAGGCGGGCGTCGCAGGCGGTGGCCGAGCGTCTGGCCCGCGGTGAAGCGGTCGACGCCTCCGAATACTATCTGCGCACGACGCCCTATTTCGAAACCGCCGCACCTGCGCATGCCTGGCTCAACGGCATTGTCGCCGTCGCAAAAGGCGGTCGGTGTCCGGGTGGCGTTGAGTACGAGGTCTTCGAGATTCTCTGACTACGCCTGTGTAGGTCGTGTGTCAGGCTTGCAGCACCGCGTAGACGTCGCCGGAGTTCGCCTCGTGCGGGAGGTTGCGGAGATGGCTGCGCATGGCCTCCGCATCGACCGGCTCTGGAAAGACCAGTGCCTGGCTCTCGCCCAGCGCGACGTTGAAGCGATAGGGGCCGAGGGCGGCGAGCCGGGCGAGGCAGTTCTCAGCGACATCGCGCTGGATCGTGGTGAACTCGAAGGAGAGAGCAGGCGGCGTCTGGTTAAGCCCGGCGAGGACATGTGCCTCGAAGCCCTCGACGTCAATCTTGACGAAGGCGGGCTGCCCATACTCGCCGATCAGCGCATCGAGCGTGGTGCAAGGCACGGTGAGCTCGCGATCCCAGACCTGCTCGCGCCAGCCACCCTGGCCCTGCGCCGCATCGACGAACTCGGCTGAGAGGGTCGAGACCGTCGGATTGGCGCTGTTGATCCTCAGCGTCGCGGTGCCCAAGCTGTCGCCGCAGGCCGCCTCGACCAGCGTCACCTTCAGATCGCGGCCATGGATCAGGCGCAGTGCCCTTGCCGGCCCGGGCTGTGGCTCGAGTGCGACGACGCGGGCGCCGAGCCGGCGGAAGGAGGAGATACGGTCGCCGACATGGGCGCCGATGTCGAAGGCGAGATCGCCGGGGCGCAAGAAGCGGGCATAGAGCGAGTCCATCGCGACCTTGCGGACATGGTCGCCATGGTAGACGCGCAGCGAGCGCGCCACGCTTTTCGCCGTGCCTTTGGGATAGGCGACCGGCTTCATCTGATGTCACCGCCCTGGATCGCGACGATCTCGGCCGGCGGGTCGAAATCCTCGGGGATGCCGCAGAGGCCCGAGCGGACGAACCAGCCGCCCAGCGCCGGCGCGGCGGTCAGCATGGCGAAGGGGATGGCGAGGACGTAGCCGGCGGTCAGCGGCAGCGACCAGATCAGCACAGTCGGCGAGAGCATTGCGAGCGTGCCGAAGATGTAGAGCCCGAACAACAGATGCGGCCAGAGGCCGGCGAAGGCGGTGGCGAAGGAGAGCGCGTGGGCATCGCGCGCCTGGCCGTTCCAGCCGATCCTGGCCTTGCCGAAGGCGAGGCCGATCATGAACAGCGTGGTCCGGAAGGTCGAGACCGCGCCCTGCAGGAAGGCGAAGACGATCTCGATCAGCGAGGAGACGACGAAACGCAAGGTGCCGCCGTAGCGCTGCGTGCCGCCCTTGGTCAGCAGGATATCGGCAAAGCCGGCGAGCTTCGGCGAGAGGTACATCGCGAAGAACAGCACGTAGAGGAAGGCTGCAAAGCCCGCCGGGTAGTCGGCGATGCCGCGGTCCTCCAGCACCTTCAGCGGCAAGAGCGCGATCATCAGCGTCCAGGCGGGGAGGCCGATGAACATCAGGATCGCCCAGGCAAGCTGGAAGCGGCTCATCGCCTTGAGGCCGGGGATATCGAGGATCTTCAGGTACTGCAGATTGCCGAGGCACCAGCGCAGGTCACGCCGGGCGAATTCCAGCATGGTCGGCGGATTTTCCTCCCAGCTGCCCGCCTCGACCGGGAGCACGCGGACCTCGTAGCCGGCGCGGCGCATCAATGTCGCCTCGACCTGGTCGTGGCTCATGATCGGTCCGCCGAGCGGCGGCCCGCCGGGCACGACCGGCAGATGGCAGTGATCCCGGAAGGGTGCGATCCGCACCATGGCGTTGTGGCCCCAGAACGGGCCGCATTCGCCGATCCACCAGGCCGAGCCCATGGTGTAGGGCCGCATGCCGTGGCGCATGCCGAACTGGAAGATGCGGGCGAAGGCCGATTGGCTCGGCATGCCGACGACGAGGCTCTGCAGGATGCCGAGTTTCGGATAGGCCTGCATCATCCGGGCGAGCTTCACGATGGCGTCGCCGGACATGACGCTATCAGCGTCGAGCGGCAGCATCAATTCATAGCGATCGCCCCAGCGCTCGCAGAAATCGCGGACGTTGCCGGCCTTGTAGCCGGCATTGTCGCTACGGCGGCGGTAGACGACGGTGCAATCCTCGCCAGCGTCGCGGGAGAGCTCGGCCGCAAGCGCCTCTTCGCGGGCGGCAACCGCGGGATCGTTCGTGTCGGAGAGCACGAAATAATCGAACCAGCCGCCTTCGCCAGTGGCGTTGACGCTGTCCTTGACGATACGCAGCCGCGCAAAGGCGCGGGCCGGATCCTCGTTGCGCAGCGTCATCAGCACCGCGGTGCGGATGGTGAGCGGCGTATCGGCCTCGCCGGCAACGGCGAAGGGCGCGACCTGATCGAGCCCGTCCTTGATGCCATGCAGCAGCCAGAGTCCGATCACGGCGTTCCAGAAACCGAGCACGGTCCAGGGCGCGCCGAACAGGAAGGCGATGAAGATCGCGATATCGGCAAGGCTCCAGCCGCCGGCCGAGAGCACGCGCGACAGGCCGTAGAGCAGTGCCGCCAGTGTGACGAGGTTCATGGCCGCGACGAGCAAGCGCCGCGCCCGCAAGGTGGAGAAGGACTGCAGCCCCGCCGGCGTCAGCCTGGTGTCCTCTTGCGCCGCCGCCTGGAACGTGGTCGGAGCGGGACGCTGGTTCATGGCGGTTTCCGTCATGGGCTCATCAGGCTGGCGGGGAACGGCGCGGAGGGCGATGCGTGGTAAAGCCGGCAATTGCGAACGAAGCAAGCGCGCAGGCGACCGCGCTCTGGTATGCCGCCGCGCGTGAATGCGTCCTGAACACGGAAGAATTGCCTGCGCCGGGACCGGACGAGTGCCTTGTGCGCACGCTCTGGAGCGGCATCAGCCGCGGCACCGAGCGGCTGGTCTTCGAGGGCCGAGTGCCCGAGAGCGAATATGAGCGCATGCGTGCTCCCTTCCAGCAGGGCGCGTTCCCGTTTCCGGTGAAGTACGGCTACTGCGCTGTCGGCATGGTGGATGCGGGGCCGGCCGAGCTGCTCGGCAAGCGGGTCTTCTGCCTGCATCCGCATCAGGACCGCTTCGTCGTGCCTGCGGATCGCGTGACGTTGGTGCCCGAGGGCGTCCCGGCGAGGCGTGCCGTGCTCGCCGCGAACATGGAAACTGCGCTCAACGCGCATTGGGATGCTGGCTCGGGCCCGGCTGATCGCATCGTCGTGGTCGGCGGCGGCGTGCTTGGCCTGCTCGTTGCGTATATCGCGGCGAGGCTGCCGGGTGCGGAGGTGACGCTGGTCGATCTCGACGAGAGCCGCGCCGGGCTTGCGGAGTCGTTGGGCTGCCGGTTCGCACTGCCGGCGGACTGCCCGCGGAATGCGGATCTCGTCTTCCATGCCAGCGCCAGCGCCGCCGGCCTCGCCACGGCGATCGACGCAGCCGGGTTCGAGGCACGGATCGTCGAATTGAGCTGGTATGGCGAGGGTAGCGTGGCGGTTCCGCTTGGCGGCGCTTTTCATGCCCGGCGTCTGCAGCTCGTTTCCTCCCAGGTCGGGCAGGTTTCACCGTCGCGGCGGGCGCGTTTCGATTATGCGCGACGTGCCAATGCCGCACTGGCGCTGCTGGCCGACGCGCGGCTCGATGCGCTGATCACGGACGAGATCGCGTTCAAGGATGCGCCTGCGCGATTGCCGGCGCTGTTCGCCGGCGCAGGGCTGACGGCGGTTCTGCGCTATTGACGTCGCGCACCGGCCTTCGCCAAGACTGCGCGCGCTGAAGGAGACCGCCCATGTTTTCCGTCGAAGTCCGCGATCGCATCATGATCGGCCATTCGCTGCCCGATCCGTTCTTCGGCCCGGCGCAGGGGATGCACGGTGCGACCTTCGTCGTCGATGTCGCCTTCTTCCGCGAGAACCTGACCCGCCAGAACGTGGTGGTCGACATCGGCGCGGCGCTCTCCGTGCTGAACCAGACGCTGAAGCCGCTGAACTACCAGAACCTCGATGCCCTGCCGCAGTTCGCGGGCGTGCTGACCACGACCGAATTCCTCTGCAAATACATCTTCGATGCGATGGCGGCCGCGGCGCGCTCCGGCAAGCTCGGCGCAGACGCCGCCGATCTCGCCAAGATTCGCGTTATCCTGCACGAGACCGATCTGGCCAGGGCGAGCTATGAGGGCGCGCTCGCGTGATAGCCGGTCGGGTAGAAGCGTCGGATGGCTCGACCTACCCTCTCCCCCCTTGTGGGGGAGAGTTGGAGAGGGGGGTAGTCAGCCGTGCGGCTGATTGTTGGCGAAGCCTCGACGCCGCTCACCCAGTCACCCCCCTCCCAACCCTCCCCCACAAGGGGGGAGGACTTTGCGTCGCGCTTGGTCTGGGCGAAACGTCGTGAGCGAGATCGTCTTCGCCATTCCGGGCGATCTGTCGCTGCCGACCGGCGGCTACGCTTACGATCGGCGGCTCCTGGCGGAATGGCGCGAGATGGGCGTCGCGGCGCGGCATCTGCCGCTGCCGGGAGGCTTCCCGAATCCGAGCGAAGCCGATCTCGCCGAGACTGGCCGGGCGATCCTGTCGCAACCCTATGACAGCGTGCTGCTGGTCGACGGCCTCGCCTATGGCGCCTTCCCGGAAAGCATCGCGGCCGGGCTCGCCGGACGCGTCGTCGCGCTGGTGCATCATCCGCTCGGGCTGGAAACGGGGCTGTCGCCGGTGCAGGCGGCGGAGTTCGCCAGGCGCGAGGCGGCGGCCTTGCGCTATGCAGCTGGAGTCATCGCCTCCAGCGAGACGACCAAGCGGCTGCTCGTCGCCGATTTCGGCGTGCCGGCGGAGCGGATCGCGGTTGCCGAGCCCGGTGTCGATCCAGCCAAGCGGGCTGTCGGCTCGGGGGGTGGCGAGAGCGTCGAGCTGCTGGCGGTCGGCTCGCTCGTGCCGCGCAAGGGTTACGATGTTCTCATCGCAGCGCTGGAGGGGCTGGCCGACAAGCCGTGGCGTCTCACCATCGTCGGCGCGGATGATCGCGCTCCTGCCACCACGGCTGCCCTGATGGCGCAGATCGCCGCCACCGGGCTGTCCGAGCGGATCAGGCTTGCAGGCGCCCTCGCACAGGTCGATCTCGACGCCGCCTATCCGAAGGCTGACCTCTTCGTCATGCCCTCGCTGTTCGAGGGCTATGGCATGGTGCTGACCGAGGCGCTGGCGCAAGGCCTGCCGATCCTGTGCACGACGGGCGGAGCCGCTGCCGAGACGGCGCCCGACGACGCGGCGCTGAAGGTGCCGCCGGGCGATGTCGCGGCGTTGCGCGCCGGGCTGGCACGGTTGTTGGATGATCCACAGGAGCGACAGCGCCGTGCCGACGCGGCCTGGCGTGCGGCCGGCGCATTGCCGCGCTGGCGGCGGACTGCGACGATCGTCGCTGAAGTTTGTGCGAAGGTTATTCCATGAGCGGATTTTCCCCCGATTGGCTCGCTCTGCGCGAACCCGCCGACCATGCCGCGCGCAATCCGCAGGTACTCGCTGCAGTCGGCTCGACCTTTGCCGGACGGCAATCGCTCTCGGTCGTCGATCTCGGCTGTGGTGCCGGCTCGAACCTGCGCGGCAGCTACAGCGCGCTGCCCGTGCGCCAGCACTGGACGCTGGTCGATGCTGATTCGCGCCTGTTGTCCGTCGCGCGGCGCAAGCTCGCTGAATGGGCCGACGAAGCGCAGGAGCAGGGCGAGGAACTCGTCCTACGCAAGGGCGACAAGACGCTGACGGTCGATTTCCGCAACGCGGACCTGAACAAGGAACTCGAATGGGTGCTCGGCTGGCAGCCGGACTTGGTCACCGCCGCGGCGCTGTTCGACCTTGCCTCGGCGCGCTGGCTCGAACGCTTTGTCGCCTCGCTCGTCAGCATGCGGCTGCCGCTCTACACCGTGCTGACCTATGACGGCCGCGAGAGCTGGGAGCCGGCGCATGCCGAGGACCCGCGCATGCTCGCCGCCTTCCACCATCACCAGCGCAGCGACAAGGGCTTCGGCCCGGCGGCCGGGCCCGATGCCACCGAAGCGCTGGCCCAGGCCTTCCGCAAGGCGGGCACTGCGGTCACGGTCGGCGAGAGCCCGTGGCAGCTCGAAGCAGGCCAGCCCGATCTGATCCGCGAGCTGGCGGCCGGGATCGCCGCTGCCGTTGGCGAGACCGGGCATGTCGCGCCGGAGGCGATCGCGGGTTGGCTGGAGGCGAAGCGGAGCGCGACCTCCGTTAGCGTCGGCCATCAGGACCTCTGGGCGCGGCCGGTCTGAAGCCGGCGCCATTGCCAATCGCGCCGAATTCAGCCATGCCGCGATCCCGACCATGACCTCGCTTCCCCTCACCATCCGCCAGGAATTGCCGGGCGACGCCGCGGCGATCGAGCGCCTGCACGAGCGTGCCTTCGGGCCGGGACGCTATGCCCGCACGGCCTTCCGCCTGCGCGAGGGCGCGCCGCCCGATCCGGCGCTTTCCTTTGCCAGCCATGTCGGCACCTTCCTCGTCGGCGCGGTCCGGGTGACGCCGGTCGTGGCGGGCGGCGCGCCGGCGTTGATGCTCGGGCCGCTCACGGTCGATCCTGCCTTCGAGGGCCGGGGGATCGGGGCGGCGCTGATGAACGCCGCAATCGAGGCGGCGCGCGAGCACGGCCACGAGCTGATCCTGCTGGTGGGCGACGCGCCCTATTACGCCCGCTTCGGCTTCAAGCCGGTGAGGCCGGGCCAGCTCGTCCTGCCCGGCCCGGCCGATCCGGGGCGCTTCCTGGCGCTGGAACTTGTCGATGACGTGCTGGCAAAGCGCAGCGGCACGGTTACGGCGCTGCGCTGATCACGCCGTCATTCTCGGGCGAAGCGAAGCGCAGACCCGAGAATCTCGTGACGAGAAAGCGCCGACCGGAGCCTCATCAGGCCTGAGATACTCGGGTCAAGCCCGAGCATGACGGTGGTGCTCACGCCTCGCGCTTGAATCCCCGACCGCTCTCGCCGATCCAGCCGGCAACCAGCGCGCCGAACAGGATGGCAAGCCCGATCAGCCCGACGAAGAGCGGCGAGATCGAGACGCCGCGGACGATGCCGGAATCGCTGATGCGCAGGCCGATCCAATCGGCGCCGGCGAACTGACGCCCGGAGCGGACCGGCACGATGCGCGGGATGGTGACGCCCGAGCCGTTCTCTTGCCCGATCCGGCGCGAGGAGCCGCCGGTCGCCTCTGCCAGCGCCTGGAGCTTGCCGGGGTCGCTGACCACCTCCATCAGCTCGCGCGGGTTTTCCGGGCCGATGCTGGCGAAGGCGGTGAGGTTCTCGGTGGTGATCTTGTGCAGGCCGAACTCGCTTGCCGCGGTGCGGGCGACGAAGAGGCCGGGGCGACCGGCCTCGAACGGCACGGTGCGGACCGAGCCATCGGGCGCGGTGATCACAGCCGGTGCCGGGCTATCACCGAGCGTCTGGCGCTCGATCTCGATGTTGCGGCCGCGGGCGCTGGCGCGCAGTGCCTCTTCCTCAAGGTCCGGTTCTTTCATCAGCCAGTGGCCGAGCCGGCGCAGCAGGTCGAGATGTGGGCCGCCGTCGCGGAAGCCGCGGGCCCAGAGCCAGGCATGGTCGGAGAGGAAAAGCGCAACGCGGCCCTTCTGCTCGCGCGCCAGCAGGAGGAGCGGGCGCTCGCCCGGCCCGGTCATCACGGCCGAGCCCGAACGGGTGCGGGCGCCGACCATGCGCAGCCATTCGCCCCAGCGCGGCGGCTCGGTCTCGGAGCCCGGGAGGTCGCGGGTGACGGGATGGCGCTTGCCGGGTTCGCTGACACGGGCGCGATAGGCCTCGTCGATGACGCTGCCATCGGGCTGCGCCGGCAGGATCTGGCCGAGCGGGGTGCGGGCCAGCGACTGCGCGCCGGAATATTCCGGCCCGGCGGCGATCAGCAGCGCGCCGCCGTCGCGGACATAGCGGACGATGTTGTCGAAATAGACCAGCGGCAGGATCGACTGGTTGGCGTAGCGATCGAAGATGATCAGGTCGAAATCCTTGATCTTGACCTGGAACAGCTCGCGCGTCGGGAAGGCGATCAGCGAGAGCTCGTTGATCGGCGTGCCGTCCTGCTTCTCCGGGGGGCGCAGGATGGTGAAGTGGACAAGGTCGACATTGGCGTCGGCCTTGAGCAGGTTGCGCCAGGTGCGCTCGCCCGGATGCGGCTCGCCGGAGACGAGCAGGACCCGCAATTTGTCGCGGACGCCCTCGATGGTGATGACGGCGCGGTTGTTGGCGAGCGTCAGTTCGTTGTCGATCGGCGCCGCCTCGATCTCGATCACGTTGGGACCGCCGCGATCGATGCGGACCGGAACCTGGATCGTCTCGCCGGTGATCGCCTCGCGCCGGGCGATGATCTCGCCGTCGCGGCGCACCGTGATCGCGGCGCGGCCGGGCCCGCCCTTGTCGACGACGCGCAGGCGTACGTTCTGCTCCTTGCCGACGATGCCGAAGCGCGGCGAATCGACCAGCACGATGCGCCGGTCGATCTCGCGTTCGCGGCCGGTGGTCAGCACATGCAGCGGCGCACGCAGGCCGAGCGCCTGGGCAGTGGTCGGCGCATCATGGGCGAGGCCGTCGGTCAGCAGGATCGCTCCGGCGACGCGCTCGGACGGGACGTCGGCGAGACCCGAGGCGAGCGCCTCGAACAGGCGGGTGCCATCGCCGGCGCCCTGCTGGTCGGTGACCTCGATGGTCCGCGTCTCGACGCCGGTGATGCCGCGCAATTGTCGCTCGACCTCGGCCTGGGCGGCTTGCGTCTGCTGCGCGCGATCGGCGAGGCGGTTCGAGGCGGACTTGTCGACGACGACGGCGACGACGTCCTTGACCGGCTCGCGATCCTCGAAGACGAGCGAGGGATCTGCCAGGGCGACTGCGAGCACGGCGAGCGCCAGCGCCCGCAGTATCGCGCTATGCCCGGCGAGCACGAGCGCCATGCCGGCAGCGGCCGCAGCGAGAGCGGCCAAGCCGATCAGCAGCGGCAGCGGGACAAGCGGGGCGAAGGTCAGGCTCCACATCGGGCGGGATTTCCTTCGCTACTGACCGAGGCGTTCGAGCAGGGCCGGGACATGGACCTGATCGGCCTTGTAGTTGCCGGTCAGCGCGTACATCACGAGATTGACGCCGGCGCGCAGCGCCATCTCGCGCTGGCGCGGATCGGAGCCTGACATCGGCACGAGCGCCTCGCCGCGCCGTCCGACGGCCCAGGCGGCGGCGAGATCGTTCGAGGTGATCACGATCGGCGAGACGTTGTCACCGGCGCGGGCCGGGCGGCGGCCATCCTCGCTGGCGGGCGGCAGTACCTCGACCCAGGTCGTACCGGTGTCATAACGGCCGATGAAGCCGTCGAGGATGTAGAAGGTCTTGGTCAGGACGTGGTCGCGCGGGATCGGCTCGAGCTCGGGAATATCGAGCGTCTGCAGCATGCGGCGGAGCTGGTCGCCTTCCGGCGTGGTGCCGCCGCCGGGCCGGGTGCTCATCGCGTCGCGGGTGTCGAAGATCACCAGTCCGCCGCCCTTCATATAGGCTTCAAGCTTGCGCAGCGTCTCGGCCGCGGGGATCGGCCGGCCGGCGACCACCGGCCAATAGAGGATCGGATACATGGCGAGTTCGTCGCGGGCGATGTCGACGCCGGCCGCTTCGCCCGGCTCCAGCGCGGTGCGGGCGCCAAGCACGATGTTGAGGCCGGCCATCCCGGCCTTGGATATGTCGTCGACCGCCCTGTCGCCGGTGACGACATAAGCGAGCCGTGTGGCGCTCGCGGCCGTGACGATGTCGCGGGTCACCGGCGGGCGCTGCTCGGCCGGCGGGGCCGGGGGCGCCGGCTGCTGCTGGGCGCGCGCCGCGTCCGGAATGAAGAGAGTTCCGAGAGCTAAGCCGAGTAGCAGCGCAGCCGGTGCCGCCCGGCGGAAGCGGGCGAGATTCATCCGGCCACCGAGCCAGAGCGTTGCCAGCGTGTCGGCGACGAGCAGGATCAGGGCCAGCACCAGGAGCTGCGGACGGATATCGCGAGCGACCGGCTGGTCGATCGGCAGCACGGTTGCGCCGAGCCCGGCGAGGTCGAGGGCGGTCAGCGTGTCGGCAGCGGCCAGCGTATTGACCGCCATGGCGCCATCGGTCGGGCCATAGATGCCCGGCGGATGGGCGAGCGTGGCGCGCCCGGCGAAGGTGCGTGCCACCGGCTGCGCAGTCGCCGGTGGCGAGCGGAAGGCGCCCTGGCCGTCGAGCACGCGCGTCGGCGAGAGGGTCTCGACCCTGATCTCGCCGCCTTGTCCCTCGGTCGCGCTGGTACCGGACATGGCGACGACCTTGCGCAGCATTTCGACGAAGAGGCCAGAGAGCGGCAGGTTCGACCAGGTGGTGTCGGCAGTGACATGGACCATGGCGAGCACGCCGTCACCGCGGCGCTCGCCGGTGACGACCGGCGTGCCATCCTCCAGCGCCGCCCAGGTCTTGCGGGCGAGATCCGGCTCGGGCTCGGCCAGGATCTGGCGGGTGACGCGGACATCCTCGGCCAGAGACGAGCCGAAGAACGGGCTCTCGCGGGTGAAGGGCGCGAGCTTGCGCGGCGTCTCCCAGGAGAGACCGCCGCCGAGCGTGCGGCCGCCACGGCGCAGGCGCACCGGCGTCAGCTCGTCCGAGGAGGCAGCAAGCCGCGCCCCGGCAAAGCGCAGCAGCACGCCGCCGCGCTCGACGAAGGCCGAGACCTTGGCCGCAGTGTCGCTATCGAGCGCGCCGATATCGGCGAGGACAAGGACGGAGAGGTTCTGCGCCAGAAGCTCGCCGACCGGGTCGGTCGAGCCCGAGCGGGGCTCGCGGATCTCGGCGAAGGGCGAGAGCGCGCGCGAGACGTAGTAGGTCGGCGACAGCAGCGGCTGGGCCGTGTCGGCGGTGGCGCCGGAGACGATGCCGACGCGCCGGCGCTTGGCACGGTCATCGAGCAAAGCGACGGCGCCGGCGCTGCGCTCGCCGGTGATCTCGAGCCGGGAGACGGCGTTGCGAACCTCGATTGGCAGGGTCAGCCGCGCGGTGGTCGCGAGTTCATTGCCGCCGAAGACGAAGGGGGCGTCGCCGAGCGGCAGACCCTTGAGGTCGAGGGCGCGGACCTGGCCGCTGGCCGCGGCATTCAGCGTCGGGCGCAGCACCTTGACGGTCAGCGCACCGGCGAGATTTTCGGGCGTGGTGAGTGCGCGCTGGTCGGCCGGGCCGGCATGGATCGACAGCCGGCCAGCGCTGGCTTCCTGCTTCAGTCGGGTGAGGAAATCGGCATCGCCGTTGCCGATACCGAGCCCATCGGCAACCCAGACAGTCTCGGCCTGGGGCTGGGCGCGCCAGAAGGTTTCGAGCCGCTGGAGATGGGCGCCGCGGTCGGGCGCGTGCGGCTGAAGGGCGAGTGCGCGCAGGCGTTCGAGTGCGCCTTGCGGTTGCGATAGCGCAATCTCGGCCGGCGCTTCGCCGAGGCCGACGACGGCGACAGGCCGGCCCTCGCGGGTGGCCGCGGCGATGCGGCTCTCGGCGATGGCCAGGCGCTCGGTCCAGTCGGTCGCCGCGCCAAAGCCGTTGTCGACCAGGAGAAGCAGCGGACCGCGCAGGGCGGCCGCATCGCGCACGGGGTTCCAGACCGGGCCGGCGACGGCGAGGATCGCCAGTGCCGCCACCGCCATGCGCAGCGCCAGCAGCCACCAGGGCGTATGCGCCGGCGTCTCGCGCTGCGGGATCAGGTCACGCATGATCTTGAGCGGCGGGAAGTCGATCCGCTTCGGCCGCGGTGGCGTCACCCGCAGGATCAGCCAGAGCACAGGCAGGACGGCCAGCGCGATCAGGGCCAGCGGCGCGGAGAAGGCGATCGGCAGCGATGACAGCATCGTCGTCCTTTCCCGCTAGCCGGCCGGGCCGCCGCGCGAGGCGGCGATCAGGCTGGCGATGCGCAGGACCCCCTCGCTCGCCGGGCGGTCGGTGCGGTGCAGGGTCAACGTCCAGCCGGCATGGCGGCAGGCCTCGCGGATGGCGTCGCGATGAGCCTGAAGCCGCTCGCGATAATCCTCGCCCCATTTGCCGGCATCACCGACCCGCAGCGAGAGGCCATCCTCCAGGTCGAACAATTCGGCCTGTCCGGAGAAGGGGAAGGTCTCCTCGATCGGGTCGGCGATCAGAAGGATATGGCCCTTGGCGCCGCTGCTCGCCAGCGTGGCGATGCGCTTGGCCAGCGCCGCGGCCGGCGTCAGCCCATCGGTGATCAGGATCGCGTCGGCGAGGCGCGGCAGCGGCTCCTCCGGCGGCAGGTCGGCCTCGCCATTGCGGCGATCAGCCAGGATTGCCTGCGCCAGCATTTCGACGATCCGGCGTGAGGCCATCGGCCGGGTCAGGCCGAGATGGCCGACGCGCTCGCCGCCTTCGACCAGCGTTTCCGCCAGTGCGAAGCCCGCGATCAGCGCGCGGTCGACCTTGCTCGCCAAAGCGAGCGAGGAAGCAAAGCCCATGGAGGGCGAGCGGTCGATCCAGAGCCAGATCGCGTGCGAGGCCTCCCATTCGCGCTCGCGCACGAAGAGGTGTCCGTCGCGCGCAGAGCGGCGCCAGTCGATGCGCGAGGCGGCCTCGCCGGGCACCAGCGGGCGATACTGCCAGAAGGTCTCGCCCGGACCGGAACGTCTGCGACCATGGATGCCGTGCACGCTCGCCGAGACCCGCCGCGCTTCCAGGACCAGCCGGGGCAGGCGCGCGGCGAGATCGAGAGAAGCCTTGAGGACCGGCTGTCCCGGCTGGCGTTCAGCTTGGCCGAGGACACGCGTGCGCAGCATCAGCTTTTCCTCAACCCAGGCGCTCCACCAGCTTGGCGACGATGCCCTCGACCGTCACGCCATCGGCGCGGGCGGCGAAGGTCAGCGCGATGCGGTGCTTGAGGACCGGCGCTGCGAGCGCGGCGACATCATCGACCGAGGGGGCGAGCCGGCCTTCAACGAGGGCACGGGCGCGGGCGGCGAGCGTCAGCGCCTGGCTGGCGCGCGGGCCAGGCCCCCAGGCGAGCTTGTCGGTGATCGCCTTTTCGCCATCGCCGGGGCGGGCCGAGCGGACGAGATCGAGGATGGAATCGACAACGGCCTCGCCAACCGGCAGGCGCCGCACCAGGCGCTGCGTCGACATCAGGGTCTCGGCCGTCATCGCCTGCACCGGCTTGTGCTCGGCTGAACCCGTGGTCTCGAGCAGGATGCGGCGCTCGGCCTCGCGATCGGGATAGCCGACGTCGATCTCGAGCAAAAACCGGTCGAGCTGGGCTTCCGGCAGCGGATAGGTGCCTTCCTGCTCGATCGGGTTCTGGGTGGCGAGCACGTGGAAGGGCGCCGGCAGGTCATGGCGTTCGCCGGCGACGGTGACGTGATGCTCCTGCATCGCCTGCAACAGGGCCGACTGGGTGCGGGGCGAGGCGCGGTTGATCTCGTCCGCCATCAACAACTGGGCGAAGACCGGGCCCTTGATGAAGCGGAAATGGCGCTTGCCGTCGGGGCTCTCGTCGAGCACCTCGGAGCCGAGGATGTCTGATGGCATCAGGTCGGGCGTGAACTGGACGCGGCGGGCTGACAGGCCAAGCACGGTGCCCATCGCCTCGACGAGCTTGGTCTTGGCGAGGCCCGGCACGCCGACGAGCAGGCCGTGGCCGCCGGCGAGCAGGGTGATCAGCGAGAGATCGACCACCTTCTGCTGGCCGAAGATGACCTGGCCGATCTCGGTGCGGGCGGCGCCGATGGCGGCGAGCGCCGCCTCGGCCGCCTCGACCACGCCGGTGTCGAGGTTGATCGGGGCGTTTGCATCACGGGCTTGCGCCACCATGTCGATCTCCTTCAGCCTCGCCGTCGCGCGGCCTTCCTGTCCGATTCCAAACTCTGACCCTCGCGGGGAACATGCTCAAGGGGCAGAGAGCGGCGGTGCACAACAGTCCGCTTCACGATTATGTAGAGTTCAAGGCGAGGGAGCGATGCAACCGGCATGCCGATGACGAAAACGCGAGGTGAGGTGACGACCGAGGCGGGCGGCGCGATGAATCGTTTGCTGAGCGCCCTCGGCAGCGACTCTTCCCGTGGATTGCCACCGGTCGAGCGCTGGAATCCACCTTTCTGCGGTGATCTCGACATGCGTATCGCTGGCGACGGCACCTGGTTCTATTTGGGCACGCCGATTGGCCGGCCGGCGCTGGTGAAGCTGTTCTCCTCGGTGCTGAAGCGCGAGGGCGACGATTACTTTCTCGTGACCCCGGTCGAGAAGGTCGGGATCAAGGTCGAGGATGCGCCGCTGCAAGCGGTCGAGATGGCGGTGGAAGGCGAGGGCGATGCCCGCAGCATCGCCTTCCGAACCCGGACCGACGATCTCGTGATGGTCGGGCCGGACAACGCGCTGCGCTTCGCCAGGGCTGCAAACGAGGGGGTGAAGCCCTATGTGCATGTCCGGCGCGGGCTCTGGGCCCGGCTCACGCGGGCGCTGACCTATGATCTCCTGGCGCTCGGCGAGGTACGCGACGGTGACGGAGAGGCGCAGTTCGGCATTGCCGGCGGCGGCGCCTTCCATATCGTCGCGCCGGCCAGCGAGATCGAGGGACTGTGATGCAGCATCCGGCGAAGCGGCTTGCCGAGACGGCGTTCTGGAACGGAGGCGACCTCGAGGCCTTGCTGCTGCGCAGCTTGCGGACCGAGCCGCCCGCCCTCGGCGACCTGATCGCGCGGCCGCGTGGCGACCACGACCTGCAGTCCGAGCCGATCGACATCCCGGACGAGACGAGCGCGATCGAGGCGGCGGTGCTGATCCCGATCGTGCTGCACCCGGACGGACCGACCGTGCTCCTGACCCAGCGCGCCGCGGCGCTTCGCAGTCATTCGGCTCAAATTGCCTTCCCAGGGGGGCGGATCGACGCCACCGACGGCTCGCCGCTGGTCGCGGCGCTGCGCGAGGCGGAGGAGGAGATCGGACTTGCGCCCGACAAGGTTCGGACGGTCGGCTATCTCGACGCCTATCTCACCGGCACCGGTTATCGCGTCACGCCGGTGGTCGGCCTGGTCGAGCCGCCGCTGGCGCTGACGATCAATCCGCACGAGGTCGACGAGGCCTTCGAGACGCCGCTCGCCTTCCTGCTCGACCCGGCCAACCACCAGCGCCATGGCCGCGAATTCAGGGGGCGTTATCGCACCTACTATGCGATGCCGCATGGCGATCGCTATATCTGGGGAGCGACGGCCGGCATGATCCGCAATCTCTACGAGCGGCTCGTCGGTTAAAGAGGTTACGCCCGATGCTGCGCACGCTGATCGAGGAGTTCCTGCTCTTCGTCCTGCCGTTCTGCCTGTTCGCAGGCTATCTCGTGATCCGGCGGCGCAATCCGTTCGATGTCGAGCACTGGAGCCGGCATCTGTTCTGGCTGTCGGTGACGGGGCTCGTCCTCGGCATCGCCTCCTTCATCTTTGCCGGTCTGATCGCGCCGCGGCATACCGGCCCGTTCGTGCCGCCCCATGTCGAGAACGGCCGGCTGGTGCCCGGCTATTTCGACGACCGGCCGAAGCCATGACCGGAGTTGAGCGGCAGCGCCTTGCTGCCCTGCTGGTGCGAGCCGACGTCACAGCGCTTCTTTCCGCGCTGAACCGCGACGGGGAGGAGGCCCGCATCGTCGGCGGCGCTGTGCGCAACGCGCTCCTCGGTGAGCCGGTGGCGGATATCGATATCGCCACGACCTGCCTTCCGGACGAGACGATGCGGCGCGCGCGTGCTGCAGGGTTCAAGGCGATCCCGACCGGGATCGAGCACGGCACGGTCACCGTCGTGATCGACGGTGCGCCCTTCGAGGTCACGACGCTGCGCCGCGATGTCGAGACCGACGGCCGCCACGCCGTCGTCGCCTTCGGCCGCGACTTCCGCGAGGACGCGCTGCGGCGCGACTTCACCTTCAATGCGCTCGGGCTCGATGCCGCAGGCGCGCTGCACGATTATGCCGACGGGCTCGCCGATCTCGCGGCAAGGCAGGTGCGCTTCATCGGTGCTGCCGGAGACCGGATCGCCGAGGATTACCTACGCATCCTGCGCTTCTTCCGCTTTCACGCCCGCTACGGCGCGGGCGAGCTGGATCGGGTTGCGCTCGATGCCTGCATAGCGGCACGCGCCGGGCTCGACGGGTTGTCGCGCGAGCGGGTCTGGGCGGAAATGCGCAAGCTGCTGGTTGCGCCCCGTGCCGCCGAGACCCTGTCGGCCATGGCGGGGGCGGGTTTGCTGATGCCGGTGATCGGCGGCGTGCCCCATCTGTCGCGCTTCGCCGCGATCGCTGACGCGCCGGGGGATGGAATTTACCCGGCCTTCCGCTTGGCGGCGCTCGCCGTCGCGGTCAGCGAGGATGCGCTCAGGCTGCGCGATCGGCTGCGGTTGTCGAACGCGGAGTTCGAGCGGATTTCCGGCTTAGCCGCCGCTCTGGAAGCGTTGTCGGGGAGAGGAAGGCGGCCGGAGATCGCCACGCTGCGCCGATTGGCTCATCGCGTTGGAGCGGATGCTGTCGCAGGCGCACTGGTTCTGCTCGGAACAGCCGAAACATTGGCCGATATCCAGGGCCTGATTGCCAAGATGGCGCACACGCCTGCCTTCCTGCCCACCGGAAAAGACGTTCTGGCTCTCGGTATCAGCGCTGGTCCAAAGGTGGGTCAGGTGCTCGACGAGGTGCGTGAGGCCTGGATCGAGGCCGGCTGCCCGACCGATCGGGGCGAGCAGATGGCGCTGCTGGTGAAGGCCGCATCGTCATTGCGAGGAGCGTGAGCGACGAAGCAATCCAGGGCTGCAGAGCTCTATGTCCCCCTGGATTGCTTCGCTGCACTCGCAATGACGATGATTGCTAAGGCCACCTCACTGTCGGCGGCATCGAGGACAGGATCGAAGCGACGTTGCCGCCGGTCTTCAGGCCGAAGATCGTGCCGCGGTCGTAGAGCAGGTTGAATTCGACATAGCGGCCGCGGCGGACCTGCTGCTCATGTCGTTCGGCCTCGCTCCATGGTGTCGCCAGATTGGCGCGCAGGATTCGCGGGTAGCTGTCGAGGAAAGCTTCGCCGACCGCCTTGGTGAAGGCGAGGTCGGCGTCCGGATCACCCGACCAGAGATAGTCGTAGAAGATGCCGCCTATGCCGCGCGGCTCGCTGCGGTGCTTGAGGAAGAAGTACTCGTCGCACCAGGCCTTGAAGCGCTGATAGTCGGCGATGCCCGCATGGGTATCGCACGGCGTGCGCATCGCGGCGTGGAAGGCGATCGCGTCGGGATCGTCTTGCGAACGCCGGCGCTCCAGCACCGGGGTGAGGTCCGCGCCGCCACCGAACCAGGGCTTTGTCGTCACGACGAAGCGGGTGTTCATGTGCACGGTCGGCGCGTGCGGGTTCCAGGGATGGGCGATCAGCGAGATGCCGGTGGCGTGGAAGCGCGGGTCCTCGGCGGCGCCGGGAATCTGGGTGGCGAATTCCGGTGCGAAGCTGCCATGGACGGTCGAGACGTGGACGCCGACCTTCTCGAAGACCCGTCCCGACATCAGCGACATCACGCCGCCGCCGCCCGGAGCGCCGTCATGGTTGGTGCGCTGCCAGGGCGTGCGCACGAAGCGGCCGGGCTTGTCGGTTTCGGCGGGGAAGGGGCCGCTCGCCTCGCCCTCGATCTGCTCGAAGGCGGCGCAGATGCGGTCGCGCAGGCTCTCGAACCAGATGCTGGCGCGCGGCTTCAGTGCCTCGACGATGGCGGGATCGAAGGCGGCGGTCTCGGTGGCTTGTCCGGTCATGGCGGCCTCTTTGTCAGATATCGGCCGGCCCGGGATAGGCGCCAAGCTGACGCAGCGCCTCGCCTACGACCATCGCCGCGGCCATGGCGACATTGAGCGAGCGCAAATCGCGGCGCATCGGGATATGCACGCTGGCTTCGGCCGCAGCGTAGACCTCCGGCGGAACACCGGCGCTCTCGCGGCCGACCATGACAATGTCGCCGGGCCGGAAGGCAAAATCCGTATGGGCGATGGCGCCGTCGGTCTCTGCGAGGACGAGGCGATGGCTGTTCTCGCGCCGCCAGGCCTCGAAGGCGCGGAAGCTGTCATGGCGCGTCACCGCAGCCCGCTCGATATAGTCCATGCCGGAGCGGCGAAAATTGCGGTCGGAGACATCGAAGGCGGCGGGCTCGACGATGTCGATGGCGACGCCGAGGCAGGCCGCCAGACGAATCATCGTGCCGGCGTTCTGTGGGATGTCGGGCTGGTAGAGGGCGAGGCGCAGCATGGCGAGCGTCATGCTGCGCTGCGACCGCCATCGTCAAGCTTCGCCACCGGCCGGGTCGTTCCGGCCGGTGGCGAAGTGGTGCGTCAGACCGCGTGCATCTTGCCGGAGAGTTCCCACATGGCGTCGACCAGCTGATCGACATCGCCCATATTGCTCCACAGATGGGTCGAGACGCGCACGCCGTAATGCTCGTCCTTCTGGCCTGCGACCGGGAAGTTCGAGTTGCGGATGACGAAGCCGTATTCGTCCAGCGCCCGTTTCACGAAAGCGTCGGACTTGGCCTTGTCCTTGATGTGCTCGGGATTGCGGAACGGATTGAAAGCGGTCAGGGCGCAGACAAGGCGCGGGTCGTCCTTCGGCGAATAGAGGGAGTCGACGCCCCATTTCGCCGCGATCTTCTCCTTGAGGTGCTGCGCCATGCCGACCGTGTAGGTCGCGATCTTGTCGCGCCCGATCCGGTCCCAGATCTCGACCGATTTGGCGAGCGCCAGATAGACGGGCGCATTGCGGCTGCCGGTGCTCTGGATGCGCGCGGCGAGGTCGTCGGTTTCCTTGCCGGTCCTGGTGCGCGGGGGCAGGCCGCCGGAGGCCGGATAGGCGCTGGTCACCACCGGGAAATAGTCCGGCAACGGCAGCGGGTTGAACTGCGGCAGCACCTTGTTGCGGACATAGAGGATGCCGGTCCCGAGTGGTCCGCACTGCCATTTGTGGCCGGCGCCGGCCAGGAAATCGACACCGAGGTCGCGCATGTTGATGTTGATCATCCCCGGCAGGTGTGCGGCGTCGCAGATGCTGACGATGCCCTTGTCCTGGGCGAGCTTGGCCAGCATCTTGACCGGCAGCAGGGTGCCGGTCTTGTAGGTCGGCGCCGAGAAGACCAGCGCCTTGGTGCGCGGCCCGATCGCGGCCGAGAACAGCTCGACATAGTCCTCCGCCTTCTGCTTGTTGCCGACCGGCAGGATGACGCGCTTGATCACCACGCCGTAGCGATCCTGGAGCAACGCCATCGGTGCGTTGCCGCCGGAATGCTCGTGATTGGTGGTGACGATCTCGTCGCCCGGGCGCCAGACCATGCCGAGCAGCGCATGGCACATGCCGTCCGAGGTATTGCCCGACATGACGATCTCGTCGGCGTCGCAGCCGAAGCTCTTTGCCAGTGCCTGGCGCTGCGGCAGATAGTTGCCGTAGCCGCTCATCGACTCGCGGGCGTGCCGGCGGGTCTCGGTGTCGAGGAAGGCTTGCGTCTCGACCGGCATGGAGCCGGCGGTGCCGATGTTCATGTAGCGGACGCCGGACTTCTGGTCGAAGAGCTTGCGGACATCCGTCCAGAAGGCGGCGTCGTTGGCGAGGGCAGCAGCCGCTGGCGCCTGAGCGCTGGCGCTGGTCGGCACGAAGCCCGCCAGCGAGCCGGCGAAGGCGGCGGAGGAAGCGAGGGCGCCGATAAAGGCGCGGCGGTTCGGATCGAAAGCGAGTGTCTTCTCGTCCGAGGCTTGCATAGGCCTACTCCATGGTTGCGAGGGAACCTCTTGTCGGGCGGTGAGCTGCCGGAGGGCGGCAGCTCAGGGGCGGACGGCGATGGCGCCGATCTCGACCTTCACGTCTCTGGGGAGACGGGCGACCTCGACCGTGGCGCGCGCGGGCGGCGCGGTCTTGAAATAGGTCGCATAGACCTCGTTCATCTTGCCGAACTCGTTGAGGTCCTTCATGAAAACGCTGGTCGAGACGACATTGTCCATGGTCAGGCCGTCGGCCTCGAGCACGGCCTTGAGATTGTCGAGGACGAGCTTGGTCTGATCCTCGATGCTGGCATCCTTCATCAACTGCTTGGTCTTTGGGTCGATCGGGATCTGTCCAGCGAGGAACACCATGTTTCCGGCCTTGATCGCCTGCGAATAGGGGCCGATCGCCTCGGGGGCGTTCGGCGTCGCGATCACCGTCTTGCCGGCGGTCTGGGCCTGCACCGATACCGGCAGGACAAGCGCGCCCGCCAGAGCAAGCCCGCAAAGCATCTTGGTCATTGTCGCCTCCAAAGCGCCGCTGTCACACGCGGCGTAGAGGCATGCTCGGCGGGGCCGGAGGACGCAGGCAAGGAGGCAGGTGTGCACTCCGCCATGCAGAAGTAGTGGTTCCTTTGTCGTACGACTGTCGGTAACATTCTTCCAATAATGCGCGCTCAGGTGGAATTTTATTCTACGTTCCCGCATTGCCTGTGCAGGCGCCTGAACGATCCGCGCTCCGCAGCCTTCCGACCGCTAGTCTCCCGTTCGCCATGCGCTGCTGTCATGGCTTGACCGGAGCGCGCCACAAGCTCTGGCCACAGCGCGCAATGCGCCCCATATCGGTATCGACCGATCCGAGGAGGGCGGCCCCTTCATGTTCGCCCCGCTCTTCCGTTTCCTTGAAAGCCGCATCGACGTCTTCGCGCCGTTCGACGAGCGCAAGACGCCGCCGACAGGCGTGTTCCGCTTCATGTGGCACCATATCAAGGGCGCGAAGGGCTGGATGGCCCTGATCATGCTGACCGGTCTCGGCTTTTCCGGCATCGAGGCGGCGATGTACCTGATGGTCGGCTGGTTCGTTGACCTGCTGGCGAAGAACTCGCCGGAGCAGGTCTTCAGCGAGCATGGCAGGCTGCTGATCGGTGCGGCCATCCTCGTTACGGTGTTCAGGCCACTGATCTATTTCGCCAATCACGCCATCGTCGACCAGGTGGTGGTGCCGCAGATCACCAACCAGATCCGCTGGCGCAACCATGTCTACACGCTCGGCCACGCGCTCTCCTATTTCCAGAACGATTTCGCCGGTCGGCTCTCGTCGCGGGTGATCCAGGCCGGGCAGGCGATCCGCGGCGCGACGATCGAGGTGATCGACGATCTCTGGTACGCGCTGATCTTCGCCTCGGTCGCGCTCGGCTTTTTCGGCTCGACCAGCATCTGGCTCGCCATGCCGGTGATCGTCTGGCTCGCCGCCTATGTCGTGCTGCTGGTCTATTTCGTGCCACGCGCCAAAAAGCGTTCGGAGGCGAACTCGCTTGGCCGCTCGACCACGACGGGCCGGATCGTCGATGCCTACACCAATATCCTGACGGTCAAGCTTTTCGCCCGTGCCGATGCCGAGCGCTCGGCGGTCCGCGACGCGCTGACACGCTGGAACGCCTCCTTTCTCAACCTGTCGCGGCTGATCACCGGGGTCAGCGTCATCCTGCAGACGATGAACAGCCTGCTCGTCGTGGCGACGGCCTGGCTCTGCCTGCATCTATGGAGCCAGGGCGAGATGACGCCGGGCGCGGTCGCCGCTGCGATCGGGCTCGTCCTGCGCCTCGTGCAGATGTCGAGCTGGCTGATCCATCTGGTGCGCGGCGTCTTCGAGAATATCGGCTCGGTGCAGGAGAGCATGGAGACGATCGCCAAGCCGCACGACCTGCCGGATGCGCCGGACGCCGTGCCGCTCCAGGTCGCGCGCGGCGGGGTGCGCTTCGAGCATGTCCGGTTCAACTACGGCAAGCCGCTGGGCCTGTTCGACGACCTCAACCTGGAGATCAAGCCTGGTGAAAAGGTCGGGCTGGTCGGTCCCTCCGGAGCCGGCAAGTCGACGCTGGTCAACCTGTTGCTGCGGCTCTATCCGCTCGATGCGGGCCGTATCCTGATCGATGGGCAGGACATCGCCGGGGTGACGCAGGAATCGCTGCGCAGCCAGATCGGCATGGTGACGCAGGACAACTCGCTGCTGCACCGCTCGATCGGTGACAACATCGCCTATGGCCGGATCGGCGCGACGCAAGACGAGATCGCGGCGGCAGCCAGGCGTGCCGCCGCGCATGATTTCGTCGTCGGCCTCAGCGACCAGGACGGGCGGCAGGGCTTCGACTCGCGGGTTGGCGAGCGCGGCGTCAAGCTCTCCGGCGGCCAGCGCCAACGCATCGCGATCGCGCGCGTGCTGCTCAAGGACGCCCCGATCCTGATCCTCGACGAGGCGACCTCGGCACTCGATTCGGAGGTGGAAGCCGAGATTCAGGCACAGCTTTCCACATTGATGGAAGGTAAAACTGTGATCGCGATCGCGCACCGGCTCTCCACCATCGCCGCGCTCGACCGTTTGATCGTGCTCGACAACGGCAGGATCGTCGATATGGGCAGCCATGACGAGCTGGTGCGGCGCGGCGGCCTCTACGCAAGGCTGTGGGCGCGGCAGTCGGGCGGCTTCCTGGCGCTCGCCGACGGCGACAGGATGCCGGCCTGAGCCGACTGCAGAGCAGCGTTGCTGCGATGCGACAGGTGCGGCACGTGCGACAGTAGACTTCATCAAAACTGCATGCCAAAGAGCGCGCAGGCGACGCGCCGCCAAACGGCGGCTCAGCGCCCGCGCTCCTATGAGGGCGCGTGATTTTGATTGAGCCGGCCAGGCCGGCAGCCGAGCAGGGAACTGGATCGTGGCGCACGCGACAGAGACGACTGGCACCGAACCTACCCGCCGCGATTTTCTGTTCCTGACCACTGCCGCGGTCGGCGTGGTCGGTGCCGGTTCGCTGCTGCTGCCGTTGGTCGGCCAGCTGGCGCCCGACGCGCAGGTCGTCGCTGCCGGCGCCCCGATCGATCTCGACCTCGCTCCGATCGCGGAAGGCCAGGCGATCAAGCTGTTCTGGCGCGGCAAGCTGATCTTCGTGCGCAACCGCACCAAGAAGGAGGTCGACGAGGCCAAGGCGGTCGACGTCGCGACGCTGCGCGATCCGCAGACCGACGAGCAGCGCACCAAGGCCGGCCACGAGAAGTATCTCGTCGTCTATGGCAGCTGCACGCATCTCGGCTGCGTGCCGCTCGGCACTGCTCCCGGCGAGTCGAAGGGCGAGTTCGACGGCTGGTACTGCCCCTGCCATGGCTCGCACTACGATTCCTCCGGCCGCATCCGCAAGGGTCCAGCGCCGCTGAACCTGCCGGTGCCGCCCTATGCGTTCACCGCGGACACCAAGATCAAGATCGGCTGAGCCTCCAAGCAGGCGAAGACGGCATCGGCAGATTTGAGAGAGCTTGAGGCGAGCAGAATGAGCGGTCACAGCAGCAGCTACCAGCCGAAGACGGGGATCGAGCGCTGGCTCGATGCGCGCCTGCCGATCGTGCGTCTGGTGCACGATTCGGCGGTGTCCTATCCGGTGCCGCGCAACCTCAACTACCTCTGGACCTTCGGCGGCATCCTCGCCTTCATGCTGGTGGCGCAGATCATCACCGGCGTGATCCTGGCGATGCACTACACGCCAAACGCCGCGCTCGCCTTCAACTCCGTCGAGCACATCATGCGCGACGTGAACTTCGGCTGGCTGCTGCGTTATCTGCACTCCAACGGCGCCTCAATGTTCTTCGTCGCCGTCTATGTCCACATTTTCCGCGGGCTCTATTACGGTTCGTACAAGGCGCCGCGCGAGGTGCTGTGGATCCTCGGCGTCATCATCTTCCTGCTGATGATGGCCACAGCGTTCATGGGCTACGTCCTGCCCTGGGGCCAGATGTCGTTCTGGGGCGCGACCGTCATCACCAATCTGTTCTCGGCGCTGCCGGTGATCGGCGAGACGATCGTGACCTTCCTGTGGGGTGGCTACTCGGTCGATAATCCGACGCTGAACCGCTTCTTCTCGCTGCACTTCCTGCTGCCGTTCATGATCGTCGGCGTCGTCGGGCTGCACATCTGGGCGCTGCATCATGTCGGCCAGAACAATCCGACCGGCGTCGAGGTGAAGGACGTCAAGAAGGATACCGTTCCCTTCACGCCCTACGCCACCATCAAGGACCTGTTCGGCATGGTCTGCTTCATGCTGGTCTTCGCCTGGTTCGTGTTCTACCAGCCGAACTTCATGGGCCATGCCGACAACTATATCCCGGCCAACCCGGCTTCGACGCCTGCCCACATCGTGCCGGAATGGTACTTCCTGCCGTTCTACGCGATCCTGCGCGCCATCCCCGACAAGCTCGGCGGCGTGCTCGCCATGGGCGGCGCGATCGTGATCCTGGCCTTCCTGCCCTGGCTCGACACCTCCAAGGTCAAGTCGATGACCTACCGGCCGATCGCGCGCCAGTTCTTCTGGATGTTCGTGCTGGTCTGCATTGGGCTCGGCTATCTCGGCGCCATGCCGGCCGCAGAACCTTATGTGACGATCTCGCGCATCCTGACGGTGCTGTATTTCGGCTTCTTCGCGGCGCTGACACTGATCGGCATCTTCGAAAGGCCGACGCAGCTGCCGACCTCTATTGCCGACTCGGTGCTCGGCGGCTCGGGTACCCGCCTGGCCCACGCCACCGCTTCCGAACCGAACGTCAAGGGTTGACGAGATGAAGACCACCTCGTTTCGCCGCGCCCTGACGGGCCTCGTCACCGGCCTCGCCATCGCTGCAGCCTCGCCGGTCCTGGCCGCCGAGGGCGCCCCGAAGCCGCCGGGCGTGTCCTGGTCGTTCTCCGGCCCGTTCGGTAAGTTCGACCGCGCGCAATTGCAGCGCGGCTTCAAGATCTACAAGGAGGTCTGTGCCGCCTGCCATGGCGCCAGCCTGGTCGCGTTCCGCAATCTCGCCCAGCCCGGCGGGCCGGAGTTCTCGCGCAGCCAGGTGGACGCGCTGGCTGCGACCTATCAGATCAAGGACGGTCCCAACGACGTCGGCGAGATGTTCGAGCGTCCTGGCCGTGCGGCCGATCGTTTCCCTTCGCCCTTCCCGAACGAGCTGGCGGCGCGCGCGGCCAATGGCGGAGCCTATCCGACCGATATGTCGGTACTGGCCAAGGCGCGCACCTATGAGCGCGGTTTCCCATGGTTCATCTTCGACATCTTCACGCAGTATCAGGAGAATGGGCCGGACTATATCCATGCGCTCCTGACCGGCTACAAGGATCCGCCGAAGGACTTCCCGGCGCTGCTGCCCGGCCAGAACTACAACGAATACATGTCCGGCCATCTGATCGCGATGCCGAAGCCGCTCAATGACGGGCAGGTCGAGTATACGAAGGCGGCGGACGGCAAGCCGCAAGCGCCCGAGACGGTCGATCAATACGCCAAGGACGTCACGGCCTTCATGATGTGGATGGCGGAGCCGCATCTCGAGGCGCGCAAGCGCATGGGCCTGCAGGTCATGCTCTTCCTCGCGCTCTTCGCCGGTCTGCTCTACTTCACCAAGAAGAAGATCTGGTCGCGCCTGCCCGACCACGCTTCGGTGCACTGAGCGGAATTGAAATCAGAAAGGGCCCCGGAAACGGGGCCCTTTTTGTTTGTGGGCGAGGCTGTGGATCAGCGTGCTTCGCAGCCGTCGGCGGTTGCGCAGGCGTCACAAACTTCTGATCCTTGGCCGGGAAAGCTTTCGAGGGCAGGCGACATGGCTGAAGCGGTTCTGGGCATCATCGGCGGCTCCGGCATCTACGACCTGCCGGGGCTCAGCGACCTTCGCGAGGAGCGGATCGAGAGCCCCTGGGGCGAGCCCTCCGACGTGCTGCGGATCGGCCGGATGGGGGAGACCAGAATCGTCTTCCTGCCGCGCCATGGCCGCGGTCATGCGATTCCCCCTTCCGAGATCAACTACCGCGCCAATATCGACGTGCTGAAGCGGGCAGGGGTGACCGACCTCGTCTCGCTCTCGGCCTGTGGCTCCTACAAGGCAGAGCTCTACCCCGGCCTGTTCGTGCTGGTCGACCAGTTCATCGATCGCACGTCCGGCCGCGCCAGCTCCTTCTTCGGCAAGGGCTGCGTCGCCCATGTCTCGGTGGCGCATCCGGTCGGGCCCCGATTGCAGGAGCGGATCGTGGCTGCGGCCACAGCGGAGGACCTTACTTTTGTGCAGGGCGGCACGCTCGTCACCATGG
Organism: Allobosea sp. LjRoot90; assembly: GCF_964254315.1. Classification (NCBI taxonomy): domain Bacteria; kingdom Pseudomonadati; phylum Pseudomonadota; class Alphaproteobacteria; order Hyphomicrobiales; family Alloboseaceae; genus Allobosea; species Allobosea sp. LjRoot90. The sequence goes on along the minus strand of NZ_CAXUTF020000003.1, from coordinate 385,490 downwards.
AAGGCCCGCAATTCTCGACTCTGGCCGAATCGTTGACCTACAAGGGCCTCGGCTACGACCTGATCGGCATGACGGCGATGCCCGAGGCCAAGCTCGCGCGCGAGGCCGAGATCACCTACGCCACCGTCGCGATGGTGACCGATTACGACTGCTGGCATGAGGAGCATGGTGCGGTCGACGTCGCCTCGGTGATCGCCGTGCTGCACGCCAATGCCGACAAGGCGCGCCAGCTGGTGGCACGGCTCGCCGCCGATTTTCCACGCGAGCGCGAGCCTTGCCCGGCCGGCTCCCATAACGCCCTCGAATTCGCGATCGTCACGGCGCCGGAGTTCCGCGATCCCAAGCTCGTCGCAAAGCTCGATGCGGTGGCCGGGCGGGTGCTGAAGGCTGCCGGCTAGAGGTTGTCTGTGGGTTGTCGTCATTGCGAGCGAAGCGAAGCAATCCAGTATCGTAGAGTTCTTCCGCCCCCTCGATTGCTTCGTCGGCTGACGCCTCCTCGCAATCACGGGTATTCCTTGAACGATCCGGCATGCTTTAAGAGGGGGCGCCGCAGCCGATGGACGAGATGATGGACCGCAGCGCCCTTGCCGATCTGAAGAACGCGATCCGGACGATTCCCGATTATCCGGCGCCGGGAATCCTGTTCCGCGACATCACCACGCTGCTCGGCGATGCTCGTGCGTTCCGCCGCGCGGTGGACGAGCTGGTACAGCCCTTCGCCGGGCTGAAGATCGCCAAGATCGCCGGCATCGAGGCGCGGGGCTTCATCCTCGGCGGCGCCGTGGCGCATCAGCTCTCGGCCGGCTTCGTACCGGTGCGCAAGAAGGGCAAGCTGCCGCATGAGACGGTCGGCATGCCCTATTCGCTCGAATACGGCTCCGACGAGATCGAGGTGCACAAGGATGCGGTCTCGCGCGGCGAACGCGTTCTGCTGGTCGACGATCTCGTCGCCACCGGCGGCACGGCGGAGGCGGCTGTGAAGCTGCTCTCTTCGCTCGGCGCGGAGGTGGTCGCTGCCTGCTTCATCATCGACCTGCCGGATCTCGGCGGCGCCGACAAGATCAGGCGGCTCGGCGTGCCGGTGCGCACGCTGGTCTCCTTCGCCGGACATTGACGCCATGAAGATCCACGGGCGGCACTACCGCACCATCTGGCTCGACGAAGACGGCTGGGGCGTACGCGTCATCGACCAGACGCGGCTGCCCTTCCATTTCGAGACGGTGAGGCTCGCGACCACCGAGGAGGCGGCCCATGCGATCCGCCATATGACGGTGCGCGGCGCACCGCTGATCGGCGCGACTGCGGCCTATGGCGTGGCGCTGGCATTGCGGGTCGATGCCTCCGACGCCGCTTTGGAGCAGGCACTGGCACTGCTTGGCGCGACCCGGCCGACCGCGGTCAACCTGCACTGGGCGCTGGCCAGGATGCGACGGCGCCTGATCGATCTGCCGGCAGCCGAGCGAGTCGCAGCAGCCTATGCCGAAGCGGCGGCGATCTGCGACGAGGATGTCGCGCTCTGCCGCGCCATCGGCGAGCACGGGCTCGGCGTGATCCGCGAGATCGCGGCGCGCAAGCCGGCGGGCGAGCCGGTCAATATCCTGACCCATTGCAACGCCGGCTGGCTCGCCACAGTCGACTGGGGCACGGCGCTGGCGCCGATTTACCTCGCGCATGATGCCGGCATCCCCGTCCATGTCTGGGTCGACGAGACGCGGCCGCGCAACCAGGGTGCGGCGCTCACGGCCTATGAGCTCGGCAGCCATGGCGTGCCGCATGCCGTGATCGTCGACAATGCCGGCGGCCATCTGATGCAGCACGGCGAGGTCGACATGGTGATCGTCGGCACCGACCGCACCACCGCGACCGGCGATGTCGCCAACAAGATCGGCACTTATCTCAAGGCGCTGGCGGCCAGGGACAACGGCGTGCCGTTCTATGTGGCGCTGCCTTCGCCGACGATTGACTGGATGCTGCAGGACGGGTTGAAGGAGATCCCGATCGAGGAGCGTAGCCAGCGCGAGGTCACGCATCTGTTCGGCCAGAGCGAGGATGGCCGCACCGGCTTCTTCCAGGTTGCGGCGCCCGGCAGCCCGGCGGGCAATCCGGCCTTCGACGTCACGCCGGCCCGGCTCGTCACCGGCCTGATCACGGAGCGCGGCATCGCACCGGCCAGCGCCGAGGGATTGCGCCGGCTCTTTCCAGATCTCGCGCAGGGACAAGCGGCATGAACGAGCAGGCGTTGCGGCACGAGATCGTCGAGATCGCGCAGGCGATCGACCGCGCCGGCTTCTGCCCGTCGAAATCGGGCAATGTCTCGGCCCGTTTCGAAGGCGGGCTGCTGATCACGCCATCGGGCCTGCCCTATGCGAAGACGAAGGCAGAGGACCTGATCCATCTCTCGCTCGATGGCACGGTCAAGTCGGGCGAGCGCAAGCCGTCCTCGGAATGGCCGTTCCATGTCGAGATCTACAAGGCGCGACCTGATGCGCAGGCGATCGTCCACACGCACTCGCCACGGGCCACGGCGCTCTCCTGCGCGCGTCGCGGCATCCCGGCCTTCCACTATATGATCGCGCTGTGCGGCGGTGCTGATGTCCGCTGCGCCGACTATGCGACCTTCGGCTCGCCGGAGCTGGCGGCGAACGCGGTGCGAGCGCTGGAGGGACGCAAGGCGGTGCTGCTCGCCAATCACGGTGTGATCGCGCTTGGCGCTACCCTGACCGGTGCGCACACCATCGTCGCGGAGGTCGAGAATCTCGCCGGGCGGTATCTCGACCTGCTGGCCTCCGGGCTCGAGCCGGTCATTCTCGACGCGGCCGAGATGGAGCGTGTTTCGGCCAGGTTCGCGGGTTACGGAAAGGTCGGTTGATCTTAAAGGCCGATCTCACCGGTTGTTAACGGCTCTCGTCTAATGACGGCGGGATGAAGCTCTCGCGCTATCTGCTCGATTCGCTCGACGCCCTCGGTATAGGCGTTTGCGAATACGATGATCAGATGAGGGCTCTGTGCTGGAACCAGACCTTCCTGCAACTCTTCCCTGAGGACGAAGGTGAAATCTACGTCGGCGAGCCCTACGCGGACAATCTGGTGCGGTTCTATCAGCGCCGCCTCTCGCTGGAGGAAATGCCGGAGATCGCGCGGCACGTCGCAGAAGGTGTGACGCGCCACGAGAACCAGACCCAACCCTTCGAATTCATCCATAACGGCCGCAGGCTGCGCGCCTCCTCGCTGCGGGCGCCGGATGGCGGCCGCGTGCGGCTATGGCAGCGGCTGGATGTCGAGAGCCATTCCGAAACGGCCCCCGAGCTGGTGCTGCCGGTGATGGATGCGCTCCGCTTCATTCCGGACGGCGCCAGCATTCTGGATGCGAAGGAGCGGGTGATCGCCGCCAACAACGCGTTCCGGCGACTCTACGATCTGCCCAAAGGCACGCCGGTGGTCGGCCGCACCCTGAACGAGATCATCGCCTGGTGCTGGCGCGAAGCCTCGCCGGCCGGCGCCTGGCGGGCGGCGATCAGCAACGGCCTGCGCTATGACGGCGTGCCCTTTGAGATTGAGTTGCCCGGCCAGCGCTGGCTCCGGCTGATCGCGCGGCACAGCACCGGCGGCGTCAGCTTCTTCACCCATGCCGACATCACAGCCGCCAAGCGCCAGCAGATGGAGCTGCTGGAAGCGCAGGAGGCCTTGCGCCGGGCCAATGTGGCGCTGGCAGAACTCGCCGAGACAGACGGGCTGACCGGCCTTGCCAATCACCGCCGCTTTGTCGCGCGACTGGCCGATGCGTCAGCCCGACCAGAGCCGCTCTCGCTGCTGATGATCGATGCCGATCACTTCAAGACGATCAACGACCGTTTTGGCCATCTGGTCGGCGACGCCTGCCTCAAGGCCATCGCCGAAGTCATCGCGGCTCAGATCACATCGGCTTCGGCGCTGGTTGCCCGGGTCGGCGGCGAGGAGTTCGGTGTCCTGCTCGGCGACACGTCGATCGAGGCGGCCAGGGAGGCGGCGACCGCCATCCGCCGTGCCTTGCGGCGCGTGCCGTGGCGCCTGCTTCATGGCGAACTGACAGGGGTGACTGTCTCGATCGGACTTTGCGCGGGGGAGGGACCGTTGGACGGCACGAGCCTCCACGCTCGTGCCGACGAGGCGCTCTATGCCGCCAAGCGCAATGGCCGCGACCGCATCGAGATGGCAAGCCCTCCGGCGGCTTCGCGGCGCATCGCCGGGTAGAGCGGGTCTAAAGCGCTTTCGGAAGGGTCTCCAGCGCGTGCTCCAGATCGGCGAGGAGGTCCTCAACCTCTTCGAGCCCGATGTTCAGCCGCACGAGGCGAGAACCGTAGGCGCGGTGCTGCCGCTGGACATGAAAATAGGGCACGGCCAGGCTGGTGACGCCGCCCCAGCTATAGCCGATCCTGAAGAGCGTCAGCGCATCGATGAAGCCGAGCAAGTCCTTCTCCGCATAGCCGTCCTTGAAGACGATCGAGAACACGCTGGCTGAGCCGGTGAAGTCGCGCTTCCAGGTCGCATGCCCGGGCGAGGAGGGGAGGGCCGGATGCAGCACGCGCGCGATCTCGGGGCGCTGCTCCAGCCATTTGGCGATCGTGAGGCAGGACGCTTCGAGCCTCTCCAGCCGAACGCCCAATGTCTGCAGCCCGCGCAGCACCAGGCTGCAATCGTCAGGCGAGACCGCCATGCCGAGCATCTGGTGCATCTCGCCGATCCTGGCATAGCGCGCCTCGTCCCTGACCGAGATCGAGCCCATCAGGATGTCGCTATGGCCACCGAGATATTTGGTCAGCGCCTGCAAGGTGACATGCGCGCCATGGCGGAAGGCATCGAACATCACGCCGGCGGAATAGGTGTTGTCGATCGCGATGGTGATGTCGCGGCCACCTGCGGCGCGCGCGATCGCGGGCAGATCCTGCACCTCCATCGTCACCGAGCCTGGGCTCTCGCACCAGATCACCCTTGTGTTGTCGCGCAGCAGCCCGGCAATGCCTTCGCCGATCAGCGGGTCGTAATACTCGACCTCGATACCGAACTTGCGCAGCAAGCCTTCCCCGACGAGGCGGTGGGGCCCGTAGATTGATTCCGGTATCAAGACGTGGTCGCCGGGGCCGAGGAAAGCGAGATTGACCAGCGCGAGCGCTGCCTGGCCGCCGGGAGCCAGAAAGGTATGCGTCGCGCCCTCCAGCTCGGCGATGCGCGCCGCCAGTTCCAGCGTCGTCGGTGTGCCGTAGAGCCCGTAGGTGTAGGCCGCCTCGTCCTGCCGCCAGGTATCGCCGACCGAGGCCGCGTCCTTGAACAGCGTCGTCGAGCCGCGATAGACCGGCGTGATCAGCGAACTGAAGCCGTCGGGGGCCTTGGCGGCCGAGTGAACCAGCTTCGATTTCCAGCCGAGCTGTCTTGCCTTGGCCATCGCCTGCTCCCGTTCCCGCATTTTGGAGAGAAAGCATCACGTAAGGTCGCGGCGGCGGCAACGCCCCCCGGCGCCGATAGCCATGCGCCAGCCGTGGGCTCCATCTCAATGTGAGAGGCGGATCCGGCTCTAGGCCGGTTTGCGCTCGATGAAGACGCAGCCGTCGAAGCTCAGTACCGTCTCGCCGTTCTGGTTAACCCCGGTGTTGTGGTGGAAGAACAGGCCCCAGTCTGGACGCGAGAGGCTTGGGCGCTTGTCCGCGACGGCCGAGTGGTAGGTGATGCGGTCGCCGGCATAGACCGGCTTCAGCCAGCGCAGATTCTTGAAGCCCGGCGAGGGGCCGAGGCGCGGCGCGGCTGCTGGCGCGACCGCTGCCTCCTGCCGGCGGCGGTGGCTGACCATCGCCGCCATCCAGCCCGCAGCGGTGTGCCAGCCGGAGGCACAGAGGCTGCCGAAGGAGCTCTTTCGCGCCGCCTCCTCGTCCATGTGGAAAGGCTGGGGATCGAAGGAGCGGGCGAAGGCGACGATCTCCTCCGGCGTGAAGACCAGGCTGCCGAGCTCATAGGTCTGGCCGATCACGAGTTCGTCGAAGAAGCCAGGAGGGGCGGTCGCCAGAGCGGGCGGCTCGACAGTGACGGTCGCGTGTGGTGCCTCGTAACCCACCGAATGCCCGAGCCAGTCACCGCCTGCCGCCTCGAAGCCGGAGCCACGGCGGCCGAACATCACCCAGTTGTTCTGTTCGACCACCGGCTCGCCGCGCTGGTTCAGCAGCTCTAAGCGGAACTTCACCAGCCCCATTTCGGGCCTGGAGCGCGACGCCTTGGTCTCGCTGATCGTCCAGCGCAGCTTGAGCACATCGCCCGGCTTGACCGGCCGCAGCCACTTCACCTCTTCGACGCCGGGCGAGCCCATCGAGGTCGAGTCGAGGAAGAAGGCCTCGGCGGCCAGCCGCATCAACAAAGCGCAGCTGTGCCAGCCCGAGGCGATCAGCGTGCCGACGAAGCTCGCCTTGGCCTTGTCCGGATCGATGTGGAAGTCCTGCGCATCGAAGCGGCTCGCATAAGCGAGGATGTCGTCCTGTGAGACGGGAAGCGCGCCATACTCGGTCACGGAGCCGGCGACGAAGTCCTCGAAATAGAGCATCTGCAGCCCATCTCACTGGTCAGGCGAGTATTCTGCTCGTGGGATCGCTGATGATCGAGCGGAAAACGCGCAAACTCCGAAAGCCAACCACGCATAACGCCGGAGCAAAATGCGCTCCGGCGGCGCTGGCTCAGTTGGCGAAGCGGAAATGCAGCACGTCGCCATCGGCGACCACGTATTCCTTGCCTTCGAGCCGGAACTTGCCGGCCTCGCGCGCGCCGCTCTCGCCCTTATTGGCGATGTAATCGTCATAGGCGATCGTCTCGGCGCGGATATAGCCCTTCTCGAAATCGGTATGGATCACGCCGGCGGCGGCGGGTCCCTTGGTGCCCTTCTCGATCGTCCAGGCGCGGGCCTCCTTCGGGCCGACGGTGAAATAGGTGACGAGGTGGAGCAGCGCGTAGCCGGCGCGGATCACCCGATTGAGGCCGGGCTCTTCGAGGCCGACGGCTTCGAGATAATCGGTCTGCTCCGCGGCCGGCAGCACGGCGATCTCGCTCTCGATCTTGGCCGAGACGACGACGGCGACGGCGCCTTCCTCGGCAGCGCGGGCCTTGACCTGCTCGGAGAAGGCGTTGCCCTTGTCGGCGCTGGCTTCCTCGACATTGCACACGTAGAGCACGGGCTTGGACGAGAGCAGGCCAAGCAGTTCGAAGGCCTTGCGCTCGTCGGCCGCGACCTGGACGAGGCGGGCCGGCTTGCCCTCTCGCAGCAGCACGAGGCAGCGATTCATCAGGTCGGCCAGTTCCTTGGCTTCCTTGTCGCCGGACTTCGCCTTCTTCTCCAGCGGCAGGACGCGCTTCTCGAGGCTGTCGAGATCGGCGAGCATCAGTTCGGTCTCGATGGTCTCGATATCGTCGATCGGCGAGATCTTGCCTTCGACATGGGTGATGTCGCCATCCTCGAAGCAGCGCACGACATGGGCGATGGCGTCGCATTCGCGGATGTTGGCGAGGAACTGGTTGCCGAGACCCTCACCGCGGGAGGCGCCGCGGACGAGGCCGGCAATGTCGACGAAGGTCAGCCGCGTCGGGATGATCTCCTTCGAGCCAGCAATGGCGGCGAGCTTCTCCAGCCGCTCGTCGGGCACGGCGACGTCGCCGACATTCGGCTCGATCGTGCAGAACGGATAGTTCGCCGCCTGCGCGGCCGCCGTCTGCGTCAGCGCGTTGAAGAGGGTCGACTTGCCGACATTCGGCAGGCCGACGATACCGCATTTGAAGCCCATTATGGCTGGTCCGTTGCGTTGCCGCCGCAAAAGGGGCGGTGGCGAGATGATGATGCGAATGCTCCGGGCCTTATTGGCGTCCGGGCGTCAAAACACAAGATGGCGAAGGGTCAAGCGGCCAACGCGACACGCATGGCCGGTGCGGCCCTCGGAATCCCGCCCTGCGAGGAAGCCTGACGATTCCCAAAGGGAAGTCTCAAGAAAAATCGCCATCTCCCTCTCTTGCGGTGGCGCAATAGGGTGGCGCTGGCCGGATTTGTACGGCTGTTCACATTTAAGTGGAATCTCGCCGAGTTAATGCTTGGTTAGCTAACAATGTAACGCTAGGTTGTGCCGCTTCAGTTTTCCTAAAAATTTAAGAGCAAGCTATGCTTACCCTAGGTCGTGCCGCGCTTGGTGTCAGGGCGGCGGCGATGTCGACAGCGAGCATATTTGCGCTCGCCGCCACGCCCGGTCTTGCGCAGACGAATTGGCAAGGCGCCACATCCGACTGGTACACGGCAACGAATTGGTCGACCGGGGCCCTTCCGACCGGAGCGACCGCAGTCGTCATCGGGGCGGGCTCGCTGATCGCGCCATCCATCACCGCGCCCGGCGCCACTACGAAGACGCTCCACATCGGGGCCGCCGGGGCGGGCCAGGCGTTGACGGTGGGGGCGGGAGGCGTGCTTACCACCACCGACTACGTGACCATCGGCAATGCCGTCGGCGAGATCGGGTCGGCGCGTGTCGATCGTGGCACGTGGAACGGTACCCATCTCGACGTCGGCTTCAGAGGCAGCGGCGCGCTCGCCGTCTCGAACGGCGGGAGCGCGAATTTCAACCAGTTCGTCCGGACTGGCATCTTCGCCACCGGGGTCGGTGCCATCACCGTCACGGGGGCGGGAACGACCTGGAACAACGGTACGGGTCATGTCGTCGGCGATAGTGGCCAGGGTACCTACCAGATCCTGGCCGGCGCCAGCGCCTCAGACCGTGCCATAACCCTTGGCTACAATGCGGGGGCGGTCGGCAATGCCACCATCGACGCCTCGAAATGGGACGTCTGGGGCGCGCTGGTGGTCGGCCAAACGGGCCGCGGCGATGCTGTCGTTACAAGCGGCAGCAAAGTGACGGTAGGCAACAATGTCTATGTGGGATTTCTCGCCGGAGGGCAGGGATCGCTCACCCTTGACGGCGCCGGCTCGACGCTGACGGCCACCGGTTTCACCGGCATCGGATGGAGCGGTCAAGGCCGTCTCCTCATTGCCAATGGCGCGACATATCGTACGACCCTGGGGGCTGTCGGCTATTTGGCCGGCTCGCGCGGCGATCTGCGTGTGACCGGCGCCAACTCCCAATGGCTCGGCTCGAGCTTCCTGATCGTTGGCGGTGCCGGGGTTGCCGAATTGACGATCGATAGCGGCGGCACTGCGCGCGTCGATAACGGGGCCGGGCTGCTGTCTATCGCGAACCTCGCGGGCTCGACGGGCACAGTGAATATCGGCGCCGCGTCGGGGGCTCAGGCCCGAGGCGCGGGGTTTCTGGACGTGTCCGAGATCCGGTTCGGCGCTGGAACAGGGCGGCTCGTCTTCAACCATACCGATACGTACTACGTCGTCTCCGCTCGCATCACCGGCAAGGGCACGATCATCCATGAAAGCGGGACGACGACGCTTCGTGGCGCGAACAGCTTTACCGGCTCGATGCAGGTTACTGGCGGCCTGTTGGTGGCTGAGGGATCACTGGCGTCGTTCTCCAGCGTGACCATTGGGGAGGGAGGAACCATCGGCGGTACGGGGCAGCTGCCGTCGACGACCGTCTTGGGCACGATCTCTCCTGGCAACTCGCCGGGCGTGCTGACGGTCAACGGCAACCTGACGATGGGGACGAATTCCACCTATCTCGCCGAGATCCAGGGGGCGGTTTCCGATCGAATCAATGTCACGGGCACGGCAGCCCTGGCGGGGACGCTGAAACTGGCCTTCCTGCCTGGCGCCTACAGCTTCGGGTCTTCCTACACGTTGCTCTCGGCTCAGGGCGGCCTCGGGGGAACTCGCTTTGGCGCCGTCGATGGTTCGTCCACTTTCGGCGCCGGCATCGCCGCCAACGTTGCTTACACTCCGACGGACCTGCTGGTGACGCTCGCGCCCAAGCCGCTGGCCGGCCTGGTCGTGGCTCCAGCCAATGCGAATGCAGTTGCCAGCGGCCTCGACCGGGCGGTGGCTGGCGGGGCAGACCCTTCGGCCTTGTTCGCGATCTACAACCTCCCGGCTGCATCGATTCCCGCTGCGGTGAACCAGCTCTCGGGTGAAGTCCATACGGCCGTTCCAGCGATGGCGTTCTCCGCCGCCGACCAGTTCCTGCGGGCGATGCTCGATCCGTTCGCGGCGGGACGCGAGACGCCAGGGCAGGCGCAGGGGGCTGCGGCCTTCTCCGCTCTTCCGGCACGTAAGGGCGTGCCTCTGCAGGATGCCGCTCGACCTCCAGCGCCGGCCTATACGGTCTGGGGTGCGGCGTTCGGCGCATCCGGGCGTACCGATGGGGTAGCCCGGGTCGGTTCGGCGCGGCGCGATCTCGACGATGCGCATCTGGCGGTCGGCGCCGATCTGCGGATCGCGCCCGGCACGGTGGTGGGTTTCGCGCTTTCCGGCGGCAGCGCGAATGCGTCGCTGGCAGGGGGGCTCGGCAAGGCCAAGGCCGACGTTTTCCAGGCCGGCCTCTATGGCACGAGCCGGCTCGGCCCGCTCAACCTCGCGGCGGCCGTCGGCTATGGAGTGCTCGATACTGATGTGAAGCGCAGCATCCCGCCGCTCGGCAGCGCGCTGTCCTCCTCCTACAGCGCGACCGCGTGGAGCGGCCGGTTGCAGGCGAGCGTAGCGCTTGCCGATTGGGGCGGTTTCACAATGTCGCCGCTGGCGGCCGTGCAGGCGGTACAGGCGCGTAGCCCGGCCAGGATCGAAGCGAACTGGGCAGGCGCCAATGCCGGGGCGCTTGTTGTGGGCAAGAGCACCGACGTGACCTCGCGCAGCGAGATCGGCTTGCAGCTCGACTACGCCAGTGCGCTGGGCGGGCGGGCGCTTGCAGGCTATCTACGCGCAGCCTGGGCACATTATTACCAGCGCGATGTCAGCCTGAGCGCCTCGATCGCCGGCCTGACGGGCTCTGGCTTTGCGATCGATGGAGCCAGGACGCCGCGCAACAGCGCGCTGCTGGCGGCAGGGCTCGACTTCAGGCTCAGCCCGTCGGTGACGCTGGGGGCTCATATCGATGGCGAGCTCTCGGACAGCGCCAGGCGCATCGGCGGGCAGGCGCGGCTCAAGGTCAGCTTCTGAGACAGCGGCGCACCATCTTGGCAAAGGATGAGATGGCGAACACGGGCGCGTGTCACGCGAACGTGCGTGGCAGCGCGACGTGCGAGCGGGCACGAGTGAAGCACGACAGAAAGATCGGCTACCGGAGTTGCTCCATGCGCCTCGCCTCCCTCGTGCTCATCGGCCTCGTCACGGTCTTCGCAGCTGGCGCGCAGGCGCAGACACCGCAGAGCCGTATCCGCGGCACGGTCGAGCGTCTCGAGGGCCAGTCCCTGACGGTGAAGACGCCGGAGGGCACGGTGACGACGGTCGCGCTTGGGCCGAATTATTCGGTCGGTGCCGTGGTCAAGGCCTCGATGGCCGAGATCAAGAAGGGAAGCTTCATCGGCGTCGGCGCCCGTCCGCAGGCCGGTGGCGCGCTCATGGCCGTGCAGGTCTTCATCTTTCCCGAGGCGATGCGGGGCACGGGCGAGGGCCACAAGCCCTGGGGCGTCCTGCCGGATTCGACGATGACGAACGCGACGGTGGCCGAGACGGTCTCGCAGGTCGAAGGCGGCAGCGTCACGCTGACCTATCCCGGCGGCGAGCAGAAGATCGCGGTCCCGCCTGAGGCGAACATCATCATGGCAGCACCCGCACAGGCGAGTGACCTCGTCGCCGGGGCGCAGGTGGCAATGACGGCGAGCCGGCAGGCCGATGGTAGCCTGCTCAGCAGCCGTGTCACGATCGCCAAGCAGGGCGTGCAGTTGCCGCTCTAAGCCGCGAATGCGGGCCTGATTTGGCTTTGGGCGGACGGAGGCCGGCGGGTCGATGCCCTAGCTGCGGGCGGGGCAGATTTCGACGGTCTGCCCCCAGCCCAGTCTTCGCGGCGCGGATTCGTCTTGGCCGCGCCGCTCATCGGCGTCATGGCTCCGGATCGGAGGCCTTTGGCTGCGACACCAGCGCGATCAGGATGCTGAAGACGATCCCCGCGGCGGCAAGCCAGAACGCGAGCTGCATGCCCTCCGTGACGGCGTTGTTCAGGGCGGTCCCGCTCAGTCCACCGACCTGACGGTTCGCGACCGCGATCAGTACGGCAAGGCCGATCGCATTGCCGACATTTAGCGTCGTCGACGCCATGCCCGAGGCGACGCCCTGCTCCTCGTGCCGGACTCCGGAGGCCGCGGCGATCCACATCGCCGTCCAGACGATACCTTGACCGATGCCCGATACGATCAACCCCGGAACGAGTGCGAGATAGCTGCTCTCCGGTGTCGTGGCCGGTATCATCAGCGCAGTTCCGATCGCTCCGATGATCATGCCACCGATCAGGCTGGAGCGGGTCGAGAAGCGCGTTGACCAGCGCGCGCCGAGCTGCGTGCCGGCAGCGATCGCGACCGAGGGCAGCAGGAACGCCAGGCCGGTCTGGAGGGCCGAGAAGCCCTGCACGTTCTGGAACAGCACCGTCAGGAAGTAGGGGAGCGTGCCGAACGTCGCCATGTAAAGAAAGGTGATCGCCATGCCTGCGACCAGGCTGCGGTTGCGGAATAGGCGCAACGGCATCAGCGGATCCGAGCTCCGGGCTTCGATGACGACGAAGGCGAGGAGGGAGATGGCGGACAGTGCGAGGCTCCACAGGATGCTCGGCGAACGCCAGCCGAATTCGGGCCCCTGTACGAGAGCGAAGACAAGGAGCGTCGCGCCCGCCGTGACCGTCAGGGCGCCGGCTAGATCGAAGCTGCGGTGTTCGTGCCGCGCCGGATCACGCGGGATGACGAAGAAGGCGGCCAGGATCGCAATCCCGGCGAGAAGGACATTGACGTAGAACACCGAGGGCCAGCCGAAAGCACCGGTGAGAATGCCACCGGCCAGCGAGCCGATGGTCAGGCCGCTGGCGCCGGCGCCGCCCCAGACGGCCAGCGCCCGGTTGCGTTCCGGGCCTTCGGCAAACAACCGATTGACCAGCGACAGGGTCGCCGGGAACAGGAAGGCCCCGCCGATGCCCTGGACCGCACGGGCGATGATGATGACCTCCGGGCTCCACGCCAGACCGCCGAGCAGCGATGACAGCGCATAGAGCCACAGGGCGAAGATGAACATGCGCCGCTGGCCGATGAGGTCGGCTGCGCGGCCACCAAACAACAGGAAGCCGCCGGTAAACACCGTGTAGACGCTGACGACCCATTGCAGCGTCTGGTTCGAGAAACCGAGTCCGGCGCCGATTTCCGGCAGCGCCACGAAGACGATGTTGAGATCGAGCGCGATGATGAGCTGAGCGAAGGCGAGTAGCGCCAATGTGCCCGCTCTGCCCGCGCCGCTTCCTCCGTCCGATCGTGCCGCGCCGATCGCCGCAGCCTGGTCCGATGCACTCAAGATGACCTCCATGAATGATTCTTTGTTGATCGACAAAGAATGAGGCCTTGCGCATGGCTGTCAACGGAATTATTTGTTGATCGATCAAGAATTGAGATTCCAATGGCCCGACCTCGCGAATTCGATCGTGCTGAAGCGCTGGAGAAGGCGCGCGACGCCTTCTGGACCTGGGGCTATGAAGGCACCTCGATGGCCGACCTCGTATCCTGCCTGGGCATTGCCTCGGCGCGAATCTATGCGGCGTTCGGCTCGAAGGAGGCGCTGTTTCGCGAGGCGATCGCCTTCTACGAGGCGAATGAGGGCGGCTTCGTCGCGCGCGCGCTCGCCGGCGAGCCAACGGCGCGAGAGGCAATCGCCAGGATCCTCAAGGAGGCGATCGAAACCTATACGCGGCTCGGAAAGCCCCAAGGCTGCATGGTCGTGACAGCGGCCACGAATTGCGCAACGGAGAATGAGGTGCTGCGCGATTGGCTGGCCGAGCGCCGCCGCGAGCAGACGGCATCGATCATCGAGCGCCTGCAACGGGCGGTGCGGCATGGCGAACTCGCGCCGGACACCGATGCGCAGGTATTAGGAGACTACCTGACCGCCGTGATGCACGGGCTCTCTGTGCAGGCTCGCGACGACATCCCGAAAGCAAGGCTGACGGCGCTCGCCGACCTCGCCATGCAGACGCTCGACAGGTTTCGGGCGGCTGGCAATGCCCGACACTAAGTGGCCGGCCGCCTATTGAATGACGTCTAGTCCACCGCCCTCTCGCCGAGGCGCTTTACCGCGCCGTGGCCGCGCGCTTCCATGAACAGGTGGACCTTGTTCTGGAAGCCGGCATCGTCATGGGCGGCGAGCAGGGCGGCATTGTCGGCGCAGGCGGTGCAGAGATCCTCGACCCAGGCCTCCTCAGCCTTGCCGAAATCGTTCAGCACATAGGGGTGGACGAGCGCCTTGTCGCCGGGATGGCCGATGCCCATCCGGACCCGGCGATACTCGTTGCCGATCGCGGCTGTGGTCGAGCGCAGGCCGTTATGGCCGGCATTGCCGCCGCCGAGCTTCACGCGCAGCTTGGCCGGCGGCAGATCGAGCTCGTCATGGAAGACGATGACATCGGCCGGCGCGACCTTGAAGAAGCGCGCGGCTTCGCCGATCGCACGGCCGGATTCGTTCATGTAGGTCTGCGGCATGAGCAGCAGCACCTTCTCGTCGCCGATCGTCGCCTCGCAGGCATGGCTCTGAAAACGGGCGCGCCAGGGCGCGGCACGGGCAGCGCGAGCGATCGCCTCGACTGCCATGAAGCCGATATTGTGGCGGTTGCGGGCGTAGCGGGAGCCCGGATTGCCGAGGCCGGCGAAGATCAGCATGGTTCGGTCCCGCACCGGTTGTCATAGCAAAACGGCCGGGCATGCCCGGCCGTCTGCAAGCGTTCGTTCCGCAGGGAACGTAAAGCTCAGGCCTTGGCGGCTTCGGCTTCGCCCTCGGCAGCGGCAGGCTCCTCGGCCTCGACCGTCGGCGGAATGATCGTGACCAGGGTCCGATCCTTCGTCGAGGTCAGGCTGACGCCCGCCGGCAGCTTGAGCGCGTTGCTGTGGAGCGTATCACCGACCTCGAGGCCGGCAACCGAGACCTCGATGAACTCAGGGATGCTCTCGGGGGCGACTTCGATCTCGAGCGAGTGCTCGACGATCTGGAGGGCGCCGCCGCTCTTCAAGCCGGGCGACTGCTCCTGGCCGACGACGTGCACGGGAACCTCGACCTTGATGGTCTGGCCGGCAGCGATGCGCAGGAAGTCGACATGGATCGGGAAATCCTTGACTGGGTCGAGCTGGTAGTCGCGCGGGATGACGCGCGTCTTCTTGCCGTCGACGTCGATCTCGAACAGCGTGGTCAGGAAGTGACCAGCATAGATCATCTGGCGGGTCTTGTTGGCATCGAGCGCGATGGCCAGGGGCGTTTCGCCCGCGCCATAGATCACGGCGGGAGTGAGGCCCTGGCGACGAACTTCCCGGGCGGCCCCCTTGCCGACCTGGGCGCGCGCCGAAGCCTGAATCTGCTTCACGGCGGTCATGTGTTTGATCCTTAGCTTTTTAAAAGAGATGGCCGCCAGCGGGCGGCCATTGCGGTTCGCGTCCCTGCCTCCAAGGGTGTCAGTGGGACGCGAGCAGGCTCATAGGCGAAACCGCGGACAATCTCAAGCCCGCAGGCCGATTCAGGCGGCCGTGGCGGCAGAGCGCGACATGGCGACAGGCGTCGGCCGGGCGAAGCTGCGAACGAAGGCGGCGACTGCTTCGGCCGGCATTGGCCGCGAATAGTGGTAGCCTTGGCCGAGCGGGCAACCCATCGCGGCCAGGCGCCGCGCCTGGCCCTCGCTCTCGATGCCTTCCGCCACGAGCCGCATGCCGAGCCGGCCCGCGATGCCGATGAGCGCCTCGACGATCGCGCCGCTTCTCTTTCCGCCATCGATGCTTCCAACGAAGGAACGGTCGATCTTGATCGCGTCGACCGGGAAGTCGAGCAGGTGAGTGAGCGAGGCGAAACCGGTGCCAAAGTCGTCGAGCGCGACCAGGATGCCGCGCTCGCGAAGGCCTGCCATGGTGCGCGCGACGCCGTCGCGGCGTCCGCCCATGATCACCTGCTCGGTGATCTCGACGACCAGGTGCTCCAGTGGAACCTGCACCCGCTCGAAGGCCCTGACGATGCGTTGAACAAGGTCGCCCTTTTGAAAGTCGGCGGAGGTGACGTTGATGCCGATATAGCGAATGGGCAGGCCCTCGCGCAGCCATTGCGCCATGTCGACCGTGATCGCCGCCAGCATCTGGCCCGAAATGCGATAAGCGAGCTTGGGGTCGAGCAGGGCATCCTGGAATTCGCCGGCCGCCACGACGCGGCCGTCGTCCAGACGCAGTCGCGCCAGGGCTTCCATGCCGGCGATCTCGCCGGTGTCGAGCCGGATGATCGGCTGATAGTAGGGTATGAGGCGCCCCGCGCTCAGCGCCTCGTCCACGGTTCGGACCGTCTGGATGCGGCGGGTCATCGCGGTGCGCAGGCCGCCCTTGAAACGGACATAGCCGCCGCGCCGGGTTCCCTTGGCATGGTAGAGCGCGAAGTCGGCATTCTGCCGCAAGGTGATGCTGTCGGCGCCGTCTTCCCCGGCGATGGCCCCGCCGATCGTGACGCTGGGGACGATGGTCGTCCCCTCGCAATCGAGCGGCCCCTGCATTGCGGCGAGGATGGCGCTGGCCACGCCGCGCAATTGCCCGGCCTTGTCGCAGCCGGGCAGGAGGACGGCAAATTCATCACCGCCGATCCTGAATGCGGTTCCATCTGGCGCCACCGCAGCGAGCCGCGAGCCGACGGCTTCGATCAGCAAGTCGCCGACGGCATGACCCATCGTATCGTTGATTGCCTTGAGGTGGTCGATGTCGATCAACATCAGCCCGAAGCCGGACCGGGACCGGCTCGTTGCCTGGGCGATCGCCTCATTGAAGCGGGCCCGGTTCGGCAGCCCGGTCAGCGTATCGAAATAGGCGAGGCGGTGATTGCGGGCGTTGACCTCCTCGTGCTCGATCGCGATGGCGCAGAGATGGACGCAGGTCTCGACGATCCGACGCTCGAAGGGCGTCGCGCCGCGCTGCTCGCGATAATAGAATGCGAAGCTGCCGACGACCCGGCCGTCGCGCGCTGCGATCGGGCTCGACCAGCAGGCGCGCAGGCCGAGCGGTAGCGCGAGCTCGCGATAATCTTCCCAATGTGCGTCGGTGGCGATGTCGGTCACCTCGACCGGGTGCTTGCGATAGATCGCCGTGCCACAGGAGCCGACGCGCGGGCCGATCGGCGTGCCGTTGATCGCCTCGCCATAGGAACGCGGCAGGCTGGGGGCAGCAAGAGCGCGCAGCCGGAATTCGTCGTCGATAGTCACGACGGAACAGACCACGCCAGGCGCAAGCGCCTCAACCTGCTCGCAGAGCGTGGTCATGATCGCCGCCAGTTCCTCGCCGCGCGCGATCGATTCCAGGATGGCGTTTTGCAGGGATTGCAGACGCTCGACGGAATCGTGACGGCGCATCGTGGCACTCGGCGGACGGGAGGCGCCATCATGCCGCAGGGGCGTGAAACCGCGGTTTCCCCCTTAAATCGAATTGTCGGCTTTTGCGATCTTCAGGCGGGAGCGAGCCCGATCCGCTCGTCACGCCGACGCAGCAGGTGCATCAGCGGCAGCGCCAGCAGCACCATCCAGGCCTTGCCGATGATCTGGCCGGTCAGGAAGTCGAGGCTGCCGAAGGCGAGCCAGAGGAAGACGAAGCTGTCGACGACGAGGCCGAACACGCTCGAGGCCGCGACGGCGGCGACGAAATTGCGGCGCTGGAGCGGGGTATAGATCGTAAAGTCGGCCAGCTCGGAGAGCAGGAATGCCGTCGTCGAGGCCAGGACGATGGCCGGCGGCGCCAGCAGCCCGGAGATCAGGGCGCCGATCGCGATCGCGCCGAGGCCAGCGAGAGGGCCGAGGCGCCGCTGAACGATATCGCGCAGGACGAGTGCAAGGCCGACCATCAGCACGCCGCTCGGTGCCTTGATCCCAGGAGCGACCGGGACGAGGCAGGGGCCATCCGGCACGCAGACCGTGCCGGCATTGCCGATCAGCCAGTTGGCGAGCGGGATGGTGAGGGTGAAGAGGGCCAGCGCAATCAGGCCCTCGGTACGGCGTTGCCGATCAATCGTCATGGTTCGGTCCGCTATCGTTCGGCGCGGCCTCATAGGCCGCAAAGCCTCTTGCCCGCAAGTCGCAGGCCGGGCAATGGCCGCAGCCATAGCCCCAAGCATGCCGTTTCGTTCGATCGCCGAGATAGCAGCTATGGCTCTCCTCGACCACAAGGTCGAGCAAGGCCTCGCCGCCCAGCGTTTTCGCCAGGGCGAAGGTCTGCGCCTTGTCGCGCCACATCAGCGGCGTGTGCAGGACGAACCGGCGGTCGAGCCCGAGACCGAGCGCGACCTGCATCGCTTTGATCGTGTCGTCGCGGCAATCGGGATAGCCGGAATAATCGGTCTCGCAGACGCCAAGCACGATGTGCTTGCAGTCGCGGCGATAGGCCAGCGCCGCGGCGAAGGTCAGGAAGATCAGATTGCGGCCGGGGACGAAGGTCGTCGGCAGGCCGGCATCGGTGAAGGCGATCTCGCTCTCGCTGGTGAGCGCAGTGTCCGAGATCGCGCCGAGCGTCTTGAGATCGAGAAGATGATCCGCGCCCAGCCGTTCGGCATAGGTCGGCGATAGCCCAGGCAGCCGGGTCCGGATCGTTTCGCGGCAGGCAAGCTCGATGCGATGGCGCTGGCCGTAGTCGAAGCCGACGGTCTCGACGGCGGCGAAGCGCGCCAGCGCCCAGGCCAGGGCGGCGGTGGAATCCTGGCCGCCGGAGAAGAGGACGAGAGCCCGGTCCGCGCTGGCCGTGGCGGCGGTCATTACGCTGCTCCCGTCAGTCGAACAGGCTGGAGACGCTCGATTCGCTCGCGGTGCGCTCGATCGCCTCGCCCATCAGCCCGGCGATCGAGATGACGCGGATGTTGCGTGCGACCTTCACCGCCTCGGTCGGCATGATCGAGTCGGTGATCACCAGCTCTTTCAGCTTGGAGGAGGCGATGCGCGCCACCGCACCACCGGAGAGCACGCCGTGGGTGATGTAGGCGTAGACCTCCTTGGCGCCCTGATCGAGCAGGGCCTCGGCGGCGTTCACCAGGGTGCCTCCGGAATCGACGATATCGTCGAGCAGGATGCAGGAGCGGCCTTCGACCGAGCCGATGATGTTCATCACTTCCGACTCGCCCGGCCGGTCACGGCGTTTGTCGACGATGGCGAGCTGGGCATCGATGCGCTTGGCCAGCGCGCGCGCCCTGACGACGCCGCCAACGTCAGGCGAGACGACCATGGCGTTCTTCCAGTCGAGCCGGTCCTTGATGTCGCGTGCCATCAGCGGCGCGCCGAACAGGTTGTCGGTCGGGATATCGAAGAAGCCCTGGATCTGGCCGGCATGCAGGTCGAGCGTCAGCACGCGGTCGACGCCGGCATGGGTGATCAGGTTGGCGACGAGCTTGGCCGAGATCGGAGTGCGGCCCGAGGCGCGCCGATCCTGCCGCGCATAGCCGAAATAGGGGATCACCGCCGTGATGCGCCTGGCCGAGGAACGGCGCAGCGCATCGGTGATGATCAGCAGCTCCATCAGGTGGTCATTGGTCGGGAACGAGGTCGACTGGATGATGAAGACATCCTGGCCGCGGACGTTCTCCTGGATCTCGACGAAGATCTCCATGTCCGCGAAGCGCCGGACCTGGGCCCGGGCGAGTGGGACGTCGAGATGGCCGCAGATGGCTTCGGCGAGGGCGCGGTTGGAATTGCCGGCGACGACTTTGAAGGTAGAGGGCATGCCGGGCGCACCAGAAACGCGGGTCAAGGCGAGCCGTCCGAGCGGGGGCGGCTCAGTTTCGAAGGGCTCATAACAGCGTGATGACGTCGAGTCGACCAAAGAGGCGCGGCTTCCCCACGCAAATGCTGCACCGCACCGAGGTGATGCACGTTGCGCGGGATATTCCGTGGTATGCGCGCCCCGCGGGCGTGCCTATGCCGAGGGTCTGGCTTCTAGCGCTTCTTGTCGGGAGCTGCCTGGGCCGTGCGCGTCTTGCTCTTTGCGTCAGGCTTCGGCTCGGGCACCGGCGCCGTCGTCAGGAAGCTGGCAATCGCGTCGGCCGATTCGGACGCGGCCTTGGCGACGATGGTCTGGTCGATGCCGGCCCAGGGGTCGGAACTGCCGCCGCGGCGGCCGAGGCTCTCGCCCTGGACGCGTTGGGCGCGCTTCTTGCTCTCGTCATAGACGTCCCAGACGAAGGCGAGGGCGGTCTGGCCGTCCTCGGTCGGCTGGGCGGTAAGATAGCCGCGCACCCGGAACCGGGCCGGCTTGTCGCCGGGAACGATCTCCATCTTGCGCTCAGCCGCGGCCTCGCCGAGCAGGCCGGCGAAATGCGCCGTCACCTGGTCGGGCGCGCCGGAGATGCTCTGCACCGAGACCGGGACGCCCGGCGCGTCGACGCGCGGCCGTGCGGCGGTGGTGGTTTCCTGGCAGCCTGCGAGCGCAAGCGCGACGAGCGGCCCCATAACGAGGCCGTAAGAACGAACCGACATGACGCCTCCCGCCCATTGTTTGGGCTTGGATTGCTGGTCTTCCCTGCGGCGCTCGTTGTAGGCGCAACGATCGGTCAGGTCCAGATAGGGCAGGCGAGGGCCGGAACGAGCCCGTCGCGCCACGGTGATTGCGCTGTGGACGCTCCTTCGCCATATCTCCCGGCAGAGGCGCATGGGGCGCCCGCCGGAGAGCTTCGATGGTCAGCACGTCCAACCGTATCCTCGATGACATCGCCCGGCTGGCGACCGATGCGGCCGGCGCGGCGCAGGGCGTGCGCCGCGAGGTCGAGACCGTGGTCAAGACGCAGATCGAGCGGCTGCTGCGCGATCTCGATGTTGTGACGCGCGAGGAATTCGAGGCGGTGCGTGAGATGGCTCTGCTGGCGCGCGAGGAGAACGACAAGCTCGCTGCCCGGCTGGCGGCGCTCGAGGCGCGCGCGGCAAAAGAGTGAGCCCATTCCGGTGCGCGCTGTGGACAGTCGCGCGAAGGGATTGAGCCGACGTCCGAATCCGCAGAGTCTGCATCGCGTTGTGGGCGGGTTAACCGGCCTGCGCTATCGTCGATGAAGAGAGGTGATTCGTCGCTCGGCCCTGCCTCAAGGGGTGGTTCGACGGAGTGAAGGCCGCCCAGCGGCTTTCTTGTCGGGTTGTGTGCCTTACGCTTTTCCAGTCGCCGTGTACCCGTTCTCAGACAAGCCGCGCCTGCCTTGAAGGTCAGACGCCGGCTGTTGGACCTTGGGCATGATGGACCTTGACCTGGACGCCGATACCGAACGCCCCTCTAACCCCCTCGATCTCGTCGAACGCCTGGCCGCGCTGAACGATTGGAGCTTCGATCGCGACAGCGATGACGAACTCTCCGTCTCTGTCACCGGCGGCTGGGCCGACTACCACGTCGCGATCACCTGGCTCTCGGAAGTGGAGTCGCTCCACATCGCCTGCGCCTTCGACCTCAAGGTGCCGGACCGGCGCCGCAACGAGGTCATGAACCTCGTCAGCCTCGTCAACGAGCAGCTTTGGCTCGGGCATTTCGACCTCTGGAGTCGCGAGAACGTGGTGATGTACCGCCACGCGCTTCTGCTCTCGGGTGGAGCTGAACCGACCGAGGAGCAGGCGGCCGGGCTGATCAAGGCGGCGATCGACGCCTGCGAGCGCTATTACCAGGCCTTCCAGTTCGTGGTCTGGGCCGGCAAGAACGCGCGCGAGGCGCTCGAAGGCGCGCTGCTGGAGACGGTCGGCGAAGCGTGAATCCTGGCTGGGCCCGGGCTTGACCCGGGCCGCGCTTGGCGGTTCAGGTCCGTGCGTAACCGCGCATCGACCGGAGAGACGCCATGCCCAGCCCGCTTCCGCAAACCCTCACCCTCGTCGGTGCCGGCAAGATGGGCGGCGCCATGCTGGAGGGCTGGCTGCGCATTGGCGTGAAAGGGGCGGGGATCACGCTGATCGACCCGCATATCTCGGATGACATGCAAGCCCTCGCCGCTGCCGAGGGCATGGCCGTCAATCCCGCCGCCGCGGCGCCTGCCGAGGTCGTGGTGCTGGCGACCAAGCCGCAGATGCTCGACACGGCCGCGCCGGCCGTCCAGGCGCTGATCGGCCCGAAGACACTGCTGATCTCGATCCTCGCCGGCAAGACGCTCGGCGACCTCTCGGCCCGCCTGCCCAATGCCGGCGCGATCATCCGCGCCATGCCGAACCTGCCTGCCTCGGTCAGGCGTGGTGTCACAGCTGCTGCGGCGGGCAAGGGCGTGAGCGACGTACAGCGGCAGCTGGCGGATGCGCTGCTCGCCGGGGTCGGCAAAGTCGAGTGGCTCTCGGATGAAGGGCTGATCGATGCCGTCACCGCCGTCTCGGGCTCCGGGCCGGCCTATGTCTTCAACATGGTCGAGTGCCTCGCCGCGGCCGGGACTGCCGCCGGCCTGCCGGCAGATCTCGCCGAGCGGCTGGCGCGCGCTACGATCGAGGGCGCCGGCGAGATGTTGTTCCAATCGCCCCTGCCGCCGGCGACATTGCGCCAGAACGTGACCTCGCCCGGTGGCACGACGGCTGCCGCGCTCGAAGTGTTGATGGCCGACAACGGCCTTGCGCCGCTGATGCGACGCGCGGTCGCTGCCGCCAAACGTCGCGCCGAAGAGCTTTCCGGCTGAGGCGGCCTTTCAAGTGCCGGGGTGACGCCCTAGCTTCTCTCCTATCAGTTCGCGACAGGAGAGACCCCGATGGCGCGCAAACCCGTTTCACCGGACGCCGAGAAACCCGCCGCGAAGCCCGATCCGCGGCGCGCCGTGGTCGATGCCCTGTTCCGGCTGGCCGCGACGCAGAGCTGGGGCGAGATCGAACTGCCGGCGATCGCCCGCGAAGCCGGAATCAGCCTGGGCGAATTGCGTGGGCTCTTCCCCTCCAAGCTCGCGATCCTCGGTGGCCTCGGCCGCATCCTCGACGACGCCGTGCTGGCGGGCAGCTCCGACGACCTGGCCGAGGAATCCTATAAGGAGCGCGTATTCGATCTTGTGATGCGCCGGCTCGACGCGCTGGCGCCCTACAAGGCCGGCCTGAAGGCGCTGATGCCGCATCTGCGGCGCCAGCCCTTGGCGCTCGCCGCGCTCGGGCGCAACTCCGCGAATTCCTGGCGCTATCTGCTGGCTTCGGCCGGAATCCCGACCGAGGACGATCTCGGCTCCGTCCGTGTCAGGGGGGCGACGCTGCTGATGGCGCGCGTGCTCGACACCTGGCTGGAGGATGACGAGCCCGAGCTGTCACGCACAATGGCGAAGCTCGACCGCGAGTTGAAGACGGCAGGTCAGATCATGGCGCGCGTCGAGGATGTCCACCGGCTGACGGCGCCGCTGCGCGGGCTCGCCCGTTCGCTTTGCTCGGGCGTCCGGCGCACGCCGCGGCGAGAGCGCATGCGCGGCGAGGAAGGTGACGACTACGCCCCGGCAATTTGAGTGCAATCACTGGTTGCGATAGGCAACTTGTGATTGTGGCAAAATCGTGGCATCGTTAAGCAGGCATTAGCCGTTTCTTGCGAATTTCGAGAATCACGTTCGCAAGGGGCGGCTATGTCGTTGATGAAGAAGCTTACTGCGCTGTCGATCAGCCGCTCATTCGGGCTAGTCGCGATCTTGGCTGCGGTCGTTACGGTCGCGAGCGTTGCCGTGACGCTCCGGCAGGCACGCATCGACATGCTCGACCTCAAGCGGGCCGAGGTGAAGAATGCGGTCGAGGCCGCAGCCTCCACGGTGAACGCCTACGTGGCGAAGGTGGAGAAGGGCGAACTCAAGGACGCCGACGCGCAGAAGCTCGCGCTCGACGCGATTGCCAATGCCCGCTTCGACGACGGCAACTATTTCTTCGTCATCCGTTATGACGGCACCAATATCGCCCATGCGAACGCGAAGCTGGTCGGCACCGACATGTCGGCGCTCAAGGACCCGACCGGTAAGCTCTTCGTCAAGGAACTGACCGACACGGCGCGGCTGAAGGGCGCCGGTTTCGCCGACTACATGTGGGTGAAGGGCGGCGACAAGGACCCGTCGCCGAAGATCTCTTACGTGGCCGGCGTGCCGAAATGGCAGTGGGCGATCGGCACCGGCATGCACGTCCACGCCGTCGACGTGGCCTTCTACGGCCTGATCAAGGACGTCGCGATCGTGCTGGTGCCGCTGGCACTGCTGCTGCTCGGTCTGGTCGTCGCGCTGAGCCGCCGCGCTTCCGGGATGCTGCGTGCGATCGCCGGCAATATGAGCGCGCTGGCGGCCGGCGACCTCAAGGCACCGATCGCCTATCAGGAACGCCAGGACGAGGTCGGCAGCATGGCTCGCGCGCTCGTCGTCTTCCGTGACGCGGCGCTGATGAAGCAGCAGGTCGAGACCGAGAAGGCCCAGGCCGAAGCCGATGCGGGCGAGCAGCGCCGGGCTGCCGATACGCAGCGCAATCTCAATGAGGCGCAGCGTGGCGAGGAGGCGAAGAAGCAGGCCGTCGTCGTCGATGCACTCGGCGCCGGGCTGGAGCGCCTGACCGAGGGCGATCTGACCTACCGCATCGAGGCTTCCTTCAGCGCCGAATATGCCAAGCTCAAGAACGACTTCAACGCGGCGATGGTGCATCTCGAAGAGACGATGCGCCAGATTGCGACCAACACCGAGAGCATGAAGGCCGGTGCTGGCGAGATCAGCCAGGCGGCCGACGACCTTGCCAGCCGCACCGAGCAGCAGGCCTCCTCGGTCGAGGAGACCGCGACCGCGCTTGACCAGTTGACCGCGACCGTGCGCCAGACCGCCGAGGGCGCGCGCCAGGCCAGCCTCGCCACGAGCCAGGTCAAGGGCGAGGCCGAGCAGTCCGGCGAGATCGTCCGCGATGCGGTCGCAGCGATGGGCGGTATCGAGAAATCGGCCGAGGAAATCTCGCAGATCGTCGGCGTCATCGACGAGATCGCCTTCCAGACCAACCTGCTCGCGCTCAATGCTTCGGTCGAGGCGGCACGCGCCGGCGACGCTGGCAAGGGCTTCGCGGTGGTCGCCTCCGAGGTCCGGGCGCTGGCGCAGCGTTCGGCCGAGGCGGCCAAGGAGATCAAGGGCCTGATCACCGCCTCATCCATCGAGGTCGAGAAGGGCGTGTCGCTGGTCGGGCAGACCGGCAGCGCGCTCGGCCGCATGTCCGGCGAGATCACCCGGGTCACCTCGCTGGTCGCCGAGATCGCCTCGGCCGCCCAGGAGCAGGCGACCGGGCTGCAGGAGGTCAACACCGCGGTCAACGAGATGGACCAGGCGACCCAGCAGAATGCCGCCATGGCCGAGGAATCGACCGCAGCCTCGCAGGCACTCGCCCAGGAAGCCGACAGGCTCGCGGCGCTGGTCGGGCGCTTCCGGCTCAGCGGTGACGTGGTTGCGTTGAAGACGATGGCGGGCAAGATGGCAAAGGCTGCGGCGCCTGCGCCGCGCCCGGCGAGGGCCGCCGCGCCCGTCCAGACTCATGGCAGCGCCGCACGCAAGGTCGCCAATGGCGGCGATCGCGGCTGGGAGGAATTTTGAGCGAGCCTACCGAGATCGCCGCAGAGATCGGCTTCGATGATTTCCTGAAGGTCGACATCCGTGTCGGCACCATCGTCGAGGCCGCTCCCTTTCTCGAAGCGCGCAAGCCGGCGATCAAGCTGGTGATCGATTTCGGCGGCACGATCGGTCGCAAGAAATCATCGGCGCAGATCACCAGGCACTACCGGCTCGAGGACCTTCCGGGCCGGCAGGTGCTGGCGGTGGTGAACTTCCCGCCGCGCCAGATCGGCAAGTTCATGTCGGAGGTGCTGACCCTCGGTGTGCCGGACGCGGATGGCGAGGTCGTGCTGATCGGCCCCTCGCTCGACGTGCCCAAGGGCGGGCGCCTCTACTGAGGCCGCCCGTCAGGCGGCCTCGTGGCTCCGCCAGGTCCCGGTCGCCAATGTGGTCGGCGCCGGCTCGGGCTCGGCCCAGCGCAAGGGCAGTGCCGCCTTGCGCCGCCAGGCGCGCGTCACCTCGATGTGCATGAGACGTCTCGCGCCATCGAGCCCGGCCAGCTCCGGCCCGCCCCAGACGATCTCGGCCGTGCCCTGCAACTGCAGCAGGTCACCCTTGGCAAAGTCGATGAAGAGCAGGGCTGTCGCCGGCTCGCGCAGCAGATTGCCGAAGGTGTTGAAATAGCTGTTGCCGGCGAAGTCCGGCACGGTCAGCCGTCCGCCCTCGACCCGGACGAAGCCCGGCCTGCCGCCGCGATGCGAGACGTCGAGCCCGCTTTCCGAGCCGCTGGCGATGAAGAGCGTGTCCGAGCGCAGGATCAGGTCGCGGGCCGCGCCATCCAGGCTGGTGAGTTCCTCGGCTGCAGTGCCGGCTGTGGTGGGGGCGAACGCATGCTGCCTGAGCTGGATGTACTTGGCGCAATTGCCGAAGCTCTGCGTCACGGCGATCCGGAGCGCGTTGCCGTCACGCTCGCTGATGATGCCGTTGGCCCGGTTGCGACGGCGTGTGCGCAAATCGAGCCCGAGCAGGCCGATCGGCGCCCCCGCGCTCAACGCGGCATTGGCCGGATCGTCAGGGCCGGGCAGGGCAGCGATGGCGAGCGCATTCGGCGCCGGGCTCGTGACGAAGCCTTCCGGCCCGGTGAGGATCGTCGCGATCGGCTTGCCCCGCGCATCGCGTCCCGCCGCGAAGAGGTAGGGCAGCAGCGCGAAGAAATCGCGGTGCTGGTCCGGCATGAAGTCGCGGATGCCGGCCCCGCGCGAACTCTCGCCGGCACGTGCCTGCGCCTCGAGCTCGCCTTCGTGGAACGGAGAGGCGTCCATGACGTCAGCCTTTCACGGGGATGGGTGATGGCGGGATCGGCTTGAAGAAGGGCAGGGCCTCGATACGTGCGATCCAGGCCCGCACTGCCGGATAGGGATCTAGCGGAATTCCGCCTTCCGGCGCGTGCGCCACATAGGAATAACAGGCGAGGTCGGCGAGCGTGGGGTGTTCGGCGGCGAGGTAACTGCGGCCAGCGAGATGCTCTTCCATGAAGGCGAGCAGCCGGGCCGCGATACGCTCGGCCCGCACCGGATCGTCGGGGAAGCCGAACTGCGCGATCATCCGGGCGATCGACGGACCGTGCATGACCTCGCCCGCAGCGATCGAGAGCCAGCGCTGCACCTGCGCGGCGGCGACCGGCTCGGCCGGAAACCAGTCGCTCTGTGGTGCGTAGCGCTTCGCCAGGTAGACCAGGATCGCATTGCTGTCGGCCAAGGTGAGATCACCGTCCTGCAGCACTGGAATCTGGCCGAGCGGGTTGAGCGTCCGGAATGCCTCGCTACGGCGGACCTCGGCAGGGGCCGGAACGAAGTCGAAATCGAGACCGAGCGCGCGCAGCAGGAGCTCGACGCGATGGGTATGGCCCGACAGGGCGGTGCCGTGCAGCGTAATCTTGGCTTGGGTCATCAGGGCCTCGCTATTGAGCAAGGTGGATTGTGATTGTTTCAGAAATCGAGCGATAGCTGATAGGTTGGCAAATCAGAATTCCCTCTGATGGAACGATCATGGATCGTCTCGACGAACTCGCCATCTTCGTGGCGATCATCGACACTGGCAGCCTCGCCGGCGCGGCGCGCCAGCTCCGGCGCTCGCGGCCGGCGGTGACGCGGGCCCTCGCAGCGCTGGAGGAACGCGCCGGCGTCAGGCTGATCGCGCGCACCACCCGGCAGTTGATGGCGACCGAGGCGGGCAGGGAGCTCGCAGCCTCGGCCCGCAACATCCTCGCCGAGTATGACGCCTCCCTCTCGGGCGTAACCGCGGCGCCGATGCGCGGCCTGATCAGGATCACCGCGCCGCTCGCCTTCGGGCGGCGCCACGTCACGCCGGTCGTGGCCGACTTCCTCGACTTGCATCAGGAGATCCAGATCGAGCTGGTGCTGGCCGACCGCAATCTCGACCTGATCGAGGAGGGCCTGCATCTCGCGGTTCGGATCGGCGCCTTGCCGAGTTCGCGACTGGTGGCGCGCAAGGTCGGCGAGGTCCGGCGCGTTCTGGTCGCCGCGCCGGCCTATCTGGAGCGCCGCGGCATGCCGATGCGGCCGGCCGATTTGGTTGACCACGACACCATCGCCAGCATCGCTGCCGGCCAGACCATGCTCTGGCGCTTCGCCGGCGGCGCGCGCAGCGCAACTGTGACAGTAACGCCGCGCCTGATCGTCAATGAGGTCGAGTCGGCGTTGATCGCGGCGCGCTCCGGGCGCGGGATCGCTCGCGCTTTGTCCTATCAGGTCGCTCCGGATCTCGAGGCCGGCACGCTGGTGCGGGTGATGCGGGAGTGGGAGCCGCTGGCCGCACCGGTTCAGCTCGTCGTGCCGAGCGGGCAGCACCTTCAGCCGAAGGTGCGTGCCTTCCTGGATTATGCCGCCAGCCGGCTGCAGCAGCTGCCAGTCATCAGGCCCGAGCACTGAAAGTCAGCGCAGCGACCCTACGAAGCCGGTGATCGCCGAGACGACGGCGCCCTCGCGGCCAATGAAGCCGTGATAGGCGCGCGCCTGGCAGGGATCGCCTGTGGAGGTGCCGCCGTCGATCCAGAGCAGGCGGGCGCGATTGCCGGTCCATTGCTGGAAGGCGATAGCGGACTCCGGCAGCGTCACGCGGCAGCTGTCCTGGCGATGCTGGATGATCAGCGTCGGCGGCAGGCCGGCGGGATCGCCGAGCGAAGGCTTGGCGGCATCGAGCATGGCCGAGGCGAAGACGATTCCGTCGGGCCGGGCCGAAAGCGTGCCGGGCACCTTCAGCGCGCCGCGGCTCATCGCGACGACGACGACGCGCGGCGCGATGGTGCGCATCAGCTCGATCGCCTTGTTCGGATCGGCGCCGCCATCGAGCGTGATGCTGGCGATGCCGCTCCTGGCATAGGCGGCGCGGGTCCGGACGATCCAGTTGCCACTGCGCTCGACGCTGCCGTCGCCGCCGATGCCGATATAGCCGTCGCCACCGGTCAACAGCACGACCCCGGCGCGAGCCTTGCCGGCTGGCTTGTTGAGCAGGGCCTTGCCGCCACCGAAGAAGCCACCGAGCTCGACCACTTCCTCCGCTGTGGCGGCGCAAGGCAGCAGCGCCAACAGCGCCGAAAGCAGCAACCGTCTCATCATCGCGATCATCGACTTCCCCCCTTGTCCATCGGCTGGCCGATGCGTCGTTTCCGATCATGAGGAGCGCAGCGCCCGCGCGCCAGCCCCATTTGGGGGCAAGCGCATCCGGGCAGCGCCTTATCGCGGGTTTGAATGGTCAGCGCAGGTTCGCATACTTGGCGGCCTCTTCATGGATCCAGCCGCGGAAGGCGGCGATCGCTGGCCGCTCCGCGACTGCCTCGGGGCAGACCACATAGTACTGAGAGCCACCGGGCAGCTGCTGCGGGAAGGGGCGGACGAGACGCCCGGCTTCGAGATAGTCGCCGATCAGGGCGCTGGTGGCCAAGGCGACACCCTGGCCGGAGGAGGCGGCCTGCAAGGCAAGAAAGGTGTGCGAGAAGCGCGGGCCATGCGTCGCGTCGATGTCGTCGACGCCGGCGAAGGCGAGCCATTGCCGCCATGTCACATATTCCGGAATGCCTTCGGCCAGTTCGTGCAGCAAGGTGTGATGGCGCAGGTCCGAGGGCTGGCGCAACGGTCGCTCGGGATCGCTGAGAAGCGACGCGTTGCAGACGGGGAAGAAGGTCTCGGTCATCAAGAGTTCCGAGAGCAGGCCGGCATAGGCACCCCGCCCATAGCGGATTGCGACATCGACATCCTCGCGGGCGAAATCGGTGAGGTGCAGCGAGACCGAGATGCGCACTTCCAACTCCGGGTGACGCTGCTTGAGCGAGCTGAGCCGCGGGATCAACCAACTCAGCGCGAAGCTCGGCATGGTGCTGACCGTGATCACATTGGCCGCGTCGGGCCGCAGCGCCCGGGCCGTAGCCTCGTCGAGCTGGTCGAGCAGTAGCGAGATCGAAGCGGCATAGCGCTGGCCGAGCGCGGTCAGCGCGACACCCTTGCTCGGCAAGCGCGTGAAGAGCGGACGGCGAAGCCAGGCTTCGAGAGTCTTGATCTGCTGGCCGACCGCGCTGGCGGTGACGGCGAGCTCATCGCCGGCGCGCTCGTAGTTGAGATGCCGTGCCGCGGCCTCGAAGGCACGCAGCGAGGTCAGGGGCGGCAGGTGGCGGCGGATCATGGCATGGCCAAGTTCTGCTTGGGCTAAGGCAAAGAACTTCTCATTTGCTTCAGAGCGCTGCAACCCCCAAATTCTTGGGCATAGAACTTGTCAAAGGAGGCCGCCATGTCGGCCATGACCGCCACAGAAAATCTTTCGTTCTCCGCGACGCAGCATGCTGCGCACGGACTCACCGGCCTGTTCCTGCGCTTCGAGGACTGGCTCACGCAGCGGGCCAGCGCACGCACGCTCTACAGCATGGACGATCAGGCGCTCTCCGACATCGGCTTGTCGCGGAGCGACGTCGAGCGGGTGAACGACACGGCTCGCAAGGCCCTGTGGCACCACTAGCTCAGCCCGTCATTCCGGGGCGCGCCGAAGGCGTGGGCCCGGAACCCATGAACACCGACCTCCATCGCAAAGACGTGGCAATTGCTACGTCCTTTGGGGAAGCGTCGTGTTCATGGGTTCCGGGCTCTTAGCTGCGCAAAACCCCGGAAAGACGGCGCTGCTCCGTGGGCCAGCCCTGTCAGACCGGCAGCCTGACCGTCGCGCGCAGGCCGCCCAGCGGTGACTCGCCGAGGATGATGTCGCCGCCATGCGAGCGGGCGATGTTGCGGGCGATGGCGAGACCCAGGCCCGTGCCGCCACCATCGACATTGCGCGCCTCATCTATCCGGAAGAACGGCTTGAACACGTCCTCGCGCAGTTCCGGCGCGATGCCGGGGCCGTCATCATCGACCATGACGATCAGATAGCGCGCGTCATGGGTGGCGCGGATGGCAATACGGTCGCCGAAGCGCGCGGCATTCGAGACCAGATTGGTGAGCAGGCGCCGGATCGCATCGGGCCGGACCACGACCAGAGGGTCGCCGATGACGGTGAGCTCGGTCTGGTGGCCCTGCCGCTCGGCGTCGGCCTTGAGCGCCTCGAGCAGCGCGCGGATATCGGCCTCGACCGGCGCCTCGCCGGCATCGCCACGGGCGAAGGCGAGATAGTCCTCGAGCATCCGGCTCATCTCGTCGACATCCTTCTCGAGCGCTTCGAGATCGGGCGAGCGTTCGAGCAGAGCGAGGGAGAGCTTGAAGCGGGTCAGGATGGTGCGCAGGTCGTGGCTGACGCCGTTCAGCATCATAGTGCGCTCGCCGATCGAGCGCTCGACACGGCGCTTCATCTCGATGAAGGCGTTGCCGGCACGGCGGACCTCGCTCGCGCCGCGCGGCCGGAAATCGGCGTCGCGGCCCTTGCCAAAGGCCTCGGCGGCGTCGGCGAGGCGCAGGATCGGCCGGATCTGGTTGCGCAGGAACAGCACCGCGATGGTGAGCAGGATCAGCGAAGTGCCGATCATCCAGAGCAGGAAGATGTGGCTGTTCGAGGCATAGGCCTGGCTGCGGCGGGTCAGCACCCGCATCACGTCCTTGCCGAGCTTGATGCGGATCTCGATCAGGCTGGAGCGCCCGACCGTGTCGAGCCAGAAGGGGCGCTTGACCTGCTGGGCGAGCTCGGCCGAGAGCGCGCTGTCGAGCAGCGAGAAGAAGGGCCGGGGGCCGGGCGCCGGCAGGTCGGTGTCGGGCAGGATCTCGACATCCATGCCGAGCCGATCCTCCGCGATACGGCCGAGGATGGTCGCCTGATCGTCCTGCGGGTAGCTCTCATAGACGTCGATGAGGGTCGATATCTCGGAGGCGACCGCCGAGGAAAGCCGCTGCGTCACCGTCTGCCAGTGCCGCTCCATGAAGACATAGGCAACGACCGACTGAAGCAGCACGACCGGCGCGATGACGATGACAAGGGCGCGCGGATAGAGCCCCTTCGGCATGATGCGCGCGATCGGGCGCATCGACCGGTCCGGCAGGCGCCGCAGCGGCCTGAATACGGCGGAGAGTGCCGGCGCGGCCCTGTTCCAGACAGCCTGCAACCCGGCTGCCGCCCTTGCGACGAGCGGGACGAGACGGCGCCGGAGCGAAGCGTCGGCCATGCCGGTCAGGACCTGTCGACGACGAGGCGGTAGCCGATGCCGCGCACAGTCTGGAGATAGAGCGGATCGGCCGGGTCGCGCTCGATCTTGCGACGCAGCCGGTTGATCTGCACGTCGATGGTGCGGTCGTTGGCGGCTGAGCCCTGGTTGGCGAGCTGCTCGCGTGGGACATGCTCACCAGCGCGCTCGGCCAGGGCAGTCAGGATTTCGCGCTCGCGTTCGGTCAGGCGGATCGATTCCTCGCCCTGGCGGAGCTCACCGCGGGCGAGGCCGAAGACGAAGGGTCCGAAGCGGACATAGTCGGGCCGCATCGGCGCAGCGGGCGCCTCGGGCTGGGCGGTGCGCTTCAGGACGTTGCCGAGGCGCAGGATCAGCTCGCGCGGCTCGAAGGGTTTGGCGAGGTAGTCGTCGACACCGATCTCCAGGCCGTTGATGCGGTCGTTCGGATCGGCACGGGCGGTCAGCATCAGGATCGGCACCTGCGAGCTCTGGCGCAGGCGGCGGGCGAAGTCGAAGCCGTTCTCGCCCGGCATCATCACATCGAGCACCATGGCGTCGAAGACGAGACGGCCCAGCCGGGAATCGGCATCGGCCGCGCTGGCGGCGGTGGTGACGCGGTAGCCATGGTCGCCGAGAAAGCGCGCCAGGAGGTCGCGCAAGCGGCGGTCATCGTCGACCACCAGAACATGCGGGGCGTCATCTGGCACTGGCTTGAGCACGCTGGCCGCCATCTGGGCACCTTTCCCGTCTTCGGCGCTGGCTGAGCGCACCGCTTCGTTCTCCCAGGGTAGCACAGGCCTTCCAGGCAAAGGCCGGGCTTGGTCAAGTCTCAGATAACATTGTCTAACGTTCTGCAACCGCTTGAGCCGGGCGCAACGCGCTCATCGTGGCCCGGCGAGCAGGTCCTGCACCTTCTCGCGCTCGGATGGGTCGATCATGCCCGCCAGATAGCGAGAAATGATCTCACCCGCCTCGGGTCCGATGAGGGCAAGCGCGCCGTTGATGCGCCTGGCCTGCAACTGCGCCAGCCTGACGGCGAGCTCGCGGCCAGTGGCGGTGGCGTGGAGATTGCGCTGACGCTTGTCCTGCGTGCCGGTGCGCGACTCGACGAAGCCGGTCTCGACCAGCTCCTTCAGCACCCGGTTCAGGCTCTGCTTGGTGATCTGCAGGATGTCGAGCAGCTCGGCGATGGTCAGCCCCGGCCGGCGCTGGACGAAATGTAGCACGCGGTGATGGGCGCGGCCGAAGCCGTAATCGGCGAGGATGCGGTCGGGATCACCGACGAAGTCGCGATAGGCGAAAAAGAAAAGCTCGATCAGATCGTAGGGCACGTCGGTATGCGGCGCCTCGGGCGAGGCGGCAGGCGCCGGATGCAATACGGGTGTGCTCACCATCACGCTCATTTTTTATGTCAGCCTTGTTGACATATCTCAGACGGAAGATTACCGGTCAAGCACGCGGGGCGACCGATTATGTCGCGGGCGCCGGTTCTGGCGCAGCATTGATACCGCGCTTGCACGCACTTTGAGCCTGTGGCGGAGTGCCTGCAAGAAAAGCACCTGGAGGACTGTATCATGTCTGTCATTCCTTTCGATCAGCGCGACGGCGTCATCTGGTTCGACGGCAAGCTCGTGCCGTGGAAGGAGGCAAAGGTGCACGTACTCACCCACGGCCTGCACTATGGCTCCTGCGTCTTCGAGGGCGAACGCTCCTATGACGGCGTGATCTACAAGTGCACCGAGCACTCGCAGCGCTTCCACAAGTCGGCCGAGATCATGGATTTCACGATCCCGTACTCGGTCGCCGAAATCGACGCCGCCAAATATCTCTGCCTGAAGGAGAACGGCCTGAAGGACGCCTATCTGCGTCCGGTCGCCTGGCGCGGCTCGGAGATGATGGCGGTCTCGGGCATGAACAATACTATCCACACGGCGATCGCGGTGTGGGAGTGGCCGAGCATGTTCGACATGGCCCAGAAGCTGAAGGGCGTGCGCCTTGACCTTGCCGAATATCGCCGGCCCGACCCGGCCTGCGCACCGGTCCATGCCAAGGCGGCCGGTCTCTACATGATCTGCTCGCTCTCCAAGCACAAGGCGGAGCGCGGCGGCTATGCCGACGCGATGATGCTCGACTGGGAAGGCAATGTCGCCGAGTGCACCGGCGCCAACATCTTCTTCATCAAGGACGGCGTGGTTCACACCCCGCTAGCCGATCGCTTCCTGAACGGCATCACCCGCCAGTCGGTGGTCGATCTCTGCCGGAAGCGCGGCTTCGAGGTGGTCGAGCGCCGGATTCGGCCGGAGGAGCTCGAAGGTTTCAGCGAGTGCTTCATCACCGGCTCGGCCGCCGAAGTGACGCTCGTCTCCGAGATCGGGCCCTACAAGTTCATCACCGGCAATATGGGCAAGGTGATCATGGAGGACTATTCGGACGAGGTCCGGCAGAAGTCCAAGGTCGCGGCCTGAGCCTTAGCGTTGTCCTGATCAAATCCGTCCCGGGTGGCCCTGGCCGCCCGGGATTTTTCATTTCACCGCTTTGTGCTCGCTGCGGAACAGGTTGAGCCATTCGTCAGGCGGCAGGCCGCGGCAGACACTCATCTCGTTCCAACTCGCCAGAACGAAGGCGCGGCCGGTCCAGGCGTAGATGCCGGATGAACCGCAATCGGCCGGGCCTCGGCCTTTGCTGAAGAAATCCATCAGGCCCGAGGCAGGGTCGTAGCTGCTGTTGACCAGATCATCCTGCGGCTTGCCCGACGGCGTCGGGAAGGCGATGCGACGCGAGTTCGCCACCTTGCCCTGCTCGACCAGCCAGTAGCCGGTTCCGATATTGTAGGCGCCGCGATAGCAGACGAGACCGACGAGGTAGCTGCGCGGGCCCATCGTCCAGACGCTGTCATAGCTTTCGGAACCCTCCTCCGCATCGTCGCAACTGTCCGGTGCGGCACGCTTGAGATGGGCGCGTAGCGCGCGGGGCAGCGCCTTGGCGTCCTTCTCGCTCAGCTTGGGCAGGCTGGCCGTCGCCTGTGACGTCACGACCGGCAGAGCCGGTGCAGCGGGCAGCGATGCGGCCGGCTTGTCACCCTTTCGGATCAGCGCTGTCACCGTGCCGAGCCGGCCTTGCTGCTCATCGACGAAGAGCAATGCCGCTACAGCGCCGGCGAGCGAGAGGGAGAATGTCTTGTCGTCGAAGGCGATTCCGAGTTTCGTGCCTTTGCGCGCGGCTACAATCAGCGCTTCGCCATCCTGCTGCGGCAGATCGATTTCGCCGACCTCGCCATCGCTCGAGGTGCCGCCGAATGTCCGCTCCGCTATCGGGAACGCGGCTCCGTCGATCGTCAGCCGGGCCTCGAAGGACTTTTTCAGCTTGGTGTCGCGGATCTGCAGGGACAGCGTCGCGGCATCGACGGGGCCGCCGCCGCGCGCCACCTTGACATAGGAGAGCGTGTCGGCGGCTTCACCCGGCAGAGACAAAGCGGTGCACTTGCGGAGATTGTCGCATCCGGCGACCCAATCCCGAAAAACCTTGCTCTCGCCAGCGCTTCCTTGACCCGCAACGAGGCTCGCGGCCAGCGCGAGGCAGAGACCGGCGACGTGGCGACGCGAGGTCATCAGTTCGAGTCCCAGCGTCTTGCCGCATCGTCGTCATCCGCCTTGGCCTCGACCCAACCGCCGAGCGTGCCGTCGGCGAGGTGCTCGCGCTTCCAGAATGGGGCGCGGGTCTTGAGATAGTCCATCAGGAAGTCGGCCGCCTCGAAGGCTTCGCGGCGATGGCTCGAGGTCGCGATCACCAGCACGATCTGCTCGCCCGGCTTGATCAGCCCGAAGCGGTGGATGGCGACGAGGCCGGAGAGCGGCCAGC
Organism: Allobosea sp. LjRoot90; assembly: GCF_964254315.1. NCBI lineage: Bacteria > Pseudomonadati > Pseudomonadota > Alphaproteobacteria > Hyphomicrobiales > Alloboseaceae > Allobosea > Allobosea sp. LjRoot90. Next base: position 349,398 of record NZ_CAXUTF020000003.1, on the reverse strand, counting down.
GCGCAGCGGCCTCTGCCGCGACGCGCTCGATCTCGGTCTCGGCCATGCCCGGATAGTGCTCGAGTTCGAGCGCGGCGAGGCGGCCGCTTTCGTCGCGGCAGAGCCCGGCGAAGCTGACGACGGCGCCGATGTTCGCGTTGCCACGCGTCAGTGCCGCGATCTCGGCGCCGATGTCGAAATCCTCGCGCTGGATGCGGACGAGCGGCGTCATGGCGCCGGCTCAGCCGCCGGTCATCGGCGGGAAGAAGGCGATCTCGCGCGCGCCGGTGATCGATGTCGCGGGCTTGGCATGGGTCTGGTCGATCGCGGCTCGCACGATCGCCTCGTTTTCGAAGGCGAGTTCATAGCCTTCGCCGCGCGTCTTCAGCCAGCGTACCAGGTCGGCGACGGTCGTGGTGCCGGCGGGTGGCGTGACGGTCTCGTCCGTGAGGCCGATGCGCTCGCGCACCCAGGCGAAATAGACCAGGCGCAAGCTGGCAGGCTCGGTGATGGCCGTGTTCATGACGTGCGCTCGTCCTCCTGGACGAGGTGGCGGATGCCGGAATTGAGATAATCCCAGCCGGTGTAGATCGTCAGCAGCGCCGCGATCCACAGCATCACGATGCCGATCTGGGTGTTGTAGGGCAGCACCTTGTCGCCGGCGGGGCCGGCGACAAGGAAGCCGAGCGCGAACAATTGCGCGGTGGTCTTGTATTTGGCGACCTTGCTGACGGGGACGCTGACCTGCAGCTCCGCCAGGAACTCGCGCAGGCCGGAGACCAGGATCTCGCGGCAGAGGATCACGATCGCCGCCCAGATCGCCCAGCCCTTGATCGTCTCGGTATGGACCAGCATCAGCAGCAGGGCGCAAACCAGCAGCTTGTCAGCGATCGGGTCGAGCATGCGGCCGATCGCCGATTGCTGGCCCCAGCTGCGGGCGAGCCAGCCGTCGAGATAGTCGGTGACGGCGGCGACGACATAGATCGCCAGGGCCGTCCAGCGCGCCCAGGCGTCCCAGGGCCAAAACAGCAGCGCGACCAGCGCCGGAATCGCAAGGATGCGGCCGTAGGTCAGAAGGTTCGGCAAGGACCAGGGGCCGCGCCGGCGGATGGCTTCGTTCAGACTTGTCACGACGCTCACCAAAACAGCCCCTTCATGACAGCGTCAACACGCAAGAGTGTGACCCGGCCATTCGCCACACATGTCCCGCACCAAGGACAGCAGCTTCGCGGCGAGAACATGCTCAAATTTGTGAGCTGGCGCGAATTCTCGTTGCTCTGCTGATCTCGACCGAATGAACGCGCTAATGCTCATGGAAATGGGCGTGGACCGCCTTGGCCGTGGCGGCGTTGACACCGGGCGTACGCATCAAATCGTCGAGCTTGGCGCGCTGGATCGCCTTCACCGTGCCGAAATGCAGCAAAAGCGCGCGTTTGCGCGACGGGCCGATGCCCGGAATCTCGTCGAGCGGGTTTGTCTTGATGTCGCGCTTGCGCTTGGCGCGGTGCGTGCCGATGGCGAAACGATGCGCCTCGTCGCGCAGGCGCTGGATGAAGAACAGGGCGGGATCGCGCGGCGGCAGCTTGAATGGCTCGCGGCCGACCATGAAGAAGGTCTCGCGCATGGCGTTGCGATCCTCGCCCTTGGCGATGGCGACGAGCGCGATGTCGGTCATGCCGCATTCGGCCATGATCTTGCGCGCCGCCTCGAACTGCCCCTTGCCGCCGTCGACGATGACGAGGTCGGGGCGGGAGGGGAAGGCGGTGTCGTCGGGCTCTGAGATGTCCGATTCGGGCTCAACCCCTCCCCCTTGTGGGGAGGGGATGGGGTGGGGGGCGTCCCGCTTGGCGAGCGCTGGCAGAATGGATTCGATGGCATCGACCCGGAGGCTGGCAGGGCTGGCGGGTTGCTCTGGCTTTTCGCCCCCCACCCCTATCCCCTCCCCACCAGGGGGAGGGAAAGCGCCTTCGTTGGGAAGCGCTGACGCTGCTCCACTCTCCTTCGCCAGCCGCGAGAACCTGCGCTTCAGCACCTCGCGCATCATGCCGAAATCGTCGCCGGCGATGGTGTCGGACGAGATGTTGAAGGTGCGGTAATGGCTCTTCATGAAGCCGTCCCGTCCGGCGACGACCATGCCGCCGACAGCGTTCGTGCCCATGATGTGCGAGTTGTCGTAGACCTCGACGCGGCGCGGTGCCTTCGCCATGCCGAAAGCTTCGCCGAGCGCGGCGAGCAGGCTCTGCTGGCCGGCATTGTCGGCGAGCTTGCGAGCGAGCGCCTCATGCGCGTTCTTCTGGGCATGAACGACGAGGTCGCGTCGCTCGCCGCGCTTGGGCGTCGCGAGCTCGACCTTGCGGCCGGCGCGTTCGCAAAGGGCCTGCGCGATAAGGTCGGCTTCGGCCAGCTCGTGCGAGAGCAGGACCAGCCTCGGCGGCGGCTTGTCGTCGTAGAACTGGGTGACGACGTAGGCCAGCACCTCGGCCGGGGTCAGGCTCTTGTCGGCGCGCGGGAAGAGGGCGCGGTTGCCCCAGTTCTGCTTGTTGCGGAAGAAGAAGATCTCGACGCAGAACTGCCCGGCCTGCTCGTCGATGGCGAAGACGTCGGCTTCCTCCACCCCTTGCGTGTTGATGTCCTGCCCGGCCTGCACGGCCGAGAGCGCCGCCAGCCGGTCGCGATAGCGCGCCGCCTTCTCGAATTCGAGTTCCTCGGCTGCGGCTTGCATGCGCTTGGAGAGCAGCTCTTTCACCGCCGAGGAGCGGCCGGACAAGAAGGCGCGCGCCTGGTCGGCGAGGCCCTGATAGTCGGCATGCGAGATTTCGCCGGTGCAGGGGCCGGAGCAGCGCTTGATCTGGAAGAGCAGACAGGGCCGGGTGCGATTCTCGTAATAGCTGTCCGAGCAGGAGCGCAGCAGGAAGGCCTTCTGCAGCGCGTCGATGGTGCGCTCCACCGCCCAGACCGAGGCGAACGGGCCGAAATAGTCGCCCTTGCGCTGGCGCGAGCCGCGGTGCTTGGCGATCTGCGGCGCCGGATGGTCGCCCGAGAGGAAGATGTAGGGGAAGGATTTGTCGTCGCGCAGCAGCACGTTGTAGCGCGGCCTGAGCTGCTTGATCAGGTTTGATTCGAGCAGCAGCGCCTCGGTCTCGGTGCCCGTGGTGACGAACTCCATGTTCGCCGTCTCGGCGATCATGCGCGCGACAGCATTGGTGTGCGCCATGCCGCGGGCATAGGCCGTGACCCGGTTCTTCAGGCTCTTGGCCTTGCCGACATAGAGCACCTCGCCAGCGCGATCGAACATCCGGTAGACGCCGGGCCGGTTCGGCAGGTGTTTGGCGAAGTCGGCGATCACCTCGATGCCGGCCTTGAGCGCGCCGGGCGCGGCCTCGCCAGGATCGAGCGCGGCTTCGGGCGGGGGAAGGATGTCCTCCTCGTCCTTGAAGTCCTCGTCCGGCAGCTCTTGCCCCGGTGGCTCTTGGCGTTCGCGATTCATGACCTGCATGTAGGATGCCGCAGGCGCTTCGTCATGTCAGGAGCGCTGCCGAGATTTCGGAGCTGTCTCTAGGCTGCAGCGATGCAGTCGATCTCGATGTCGAACGGCCCGAACCAGACCGGCACGCACAGAAAGATGCGGGCCGGCGGGTCCTTGGGAAAATAGCGGGCATAGACCGTGTTGACGGCGGCGAACTTATCGGGGGAGGTGCAGTAGACATTGCATTTGAGCACGTTCGCCAGCGACGAACCGGCGGTTTCGAGACAGAGCTTCATCTGCTCCAGCACGATCTCCGTCTGGCGCTCGATCGGCGCCTGGACGATCTCGCCAGTCGCAGGGTCGAAGGGCGGCATGCCGGAAACGTACAGCGTGTCGCCATGGCGGACCATCGGCGAGAACGGTACTTTCAGGCGCTCGCCCCAGGCCGAGAACGGCTCGACACGAATGACTTCTCGCTTCATTGGTCTCTCCTGCGTGGCTAGGCCGGCAGGCTAACAGGCACCGCGACGATACGAGAGCACGAACGCTACGGTTCTGACCGAAGTATTCCGGTCCCCAGAGCGGCAGCGAGTGGCAACGACTTCTTTGCCATTCCAGCGGGTTGCGCTTCGGGTTTCCTGCAAGGACCGGTAGAAGCGGGCTCCTCTTGGCCCGAGGCCTGCCATGTCTGCCGATGCCCTGATGAAGGCGGCCCTGTTCGTTCCGGCTTTCATGGCGCTGACCGCGCTTTGCGTCTGCCTGCAGCGGCGACGGGCGCGGAAACATGGCGAGTGGCGCTATCTGACGCCCGGCCCGTATTTCTGGCTCGGCCTGTTCGCCGGCCTGCTGATCACCGCGGTCGCGATGCTGGTGGTCGCAGCTGGGCGCGTCGAGCGGAGTTCGGGCCTGCTCTTCACCAGTGCGTTCGCAGGCATCACCATGTTCCTTGCAGCTCAGGCCTTGATCGAACAGGTGCGCTGGAACGAACAGCGCATCGAGCGTCGGACGATTCTGGGCCGGACAATCTCGCTGGGCTGGTACGAGCTCGCCCGGATCGGCGTGGACTGGACCAGCTATCTCTGGATTTCCTCGTTCGAGGGACCGCGCTTGCGCATCTCGACCTATGACAACGGCTTCGACGAGTTGGCGGCGACGATCCACCAGCATCTGCCGACCGATCTGCCGCCGGCCTCACCCGAACTGGGTGCCGCGCCGATGCTGGCGGAGGCACGGGCGCGCGGGCGGACTTGAGCGCGGCTCTCTGACCTCTTGACCCGGACGCCGTGCCGCCTGCATCACCGCAGCGCGCAACCCGGACCCGTGCCATGCCCGTCTTCGCCATTCCCTTTCCGGTGATCGATCCGGTCGCGCTCCAGCTCGGGCCGCTCTCGATCAAATGGTACGGGCTTGCCTATGTCGCCGGCCTGCTCGGCGGCTGGTGGTATGCGCGCCGGCTCGCCAGTGCCGAACGGCTCTGGGGCGGCCGGACACGGCCTGACCCGGATTCGCTCGACGATTTCCTGCTGTTCGCCGCGCTCGGCGTCGTGATCGGCGGCCGGCTCGGCTTCGTCCTGTTCTATAATCTCGGCGAATATCTCGCCAATCCGCTCGAGATCTTCGCGGTATGGAAGGGCGGCATGTCCTTCCATGGCGGACTCGTCGGCGCCGCGGCGGGCCTATGGGTCTTCGCCCGGCGGCGCGGCTATCCGCCGCTCTCGACGCTCGATCTTGGGGCTGTGGTGGCGCCGATCGGCCTGTTCCTCGGCCGCATCGCCAATTTCGTGAATGGCGAGCTCTGGGGGCGGCCGGCGCCGGACGTGCCCTGGGCGATCGTGTTTCCGCATGGCGGCCCGGTTCCGCGCCATCCGAGCCAGCTCTACGAGGCCTTCAGCGAGGGGCTCTTCCTGCTGGTGATCCTGATGATCGTGGTCCGTGTGGGCGGGTTGAAGCGGCCGGGCCTCGCGGCCGGGCTGTTCGGCATGGGCTATGGCATCGCCCGCACCGCCTGCGAGTTTTTCCGCGAACCCGATCCCCAGCTTGGCTTCCTGTTCGGGACCGGCTGGCTGACCATGGGCATGGTGCTGTCGGTGCCGCTGTTCCTGGCCGGCCTCGTATTGGTTCTTCGGCGGAAGGGGCCGGCTGAAGCGTGAACCTTCTGGCGCGGGAAATCGTAGAACTGATCCACCAGGAGGGCCCGATCAGCATCTCCCGCTACATGGCGCTCTGCTTGGGCCATCCGCGCCGTGGCTACTATATGAAGCAGGACCCGTTTGGTGCGGACGGGGATTTCACTACTGCGCCCGAGATCAGCCAGATCTTCGGGGAGCTGATCGGCCTCTGGGCCGCGAGCGTCTGGCAGGCGATGGGTGCGCCTTCCTCCATCCGCCTCGTCGAGCTCGGGCCGGGGCGCGGCACGCTGATGCGGGACATGCTGCGGGCGGCGCGGGCGCTGCCCGGCTTCCACGAAGCGCTCTCGATCCATCTCGTCGAGACCAGCCCGGTGTTGCGCGAGCGGCAGCGGGCGACGCTGGCCGGAAGCGGTAAGGAGCCGCAATGGCATGAGCGGATCGACCAGGCGCTCGAAGGGCTGACGATCGTCGTCGCCAACGAGTTCCTCGATGCTTTGCCGCTCGACCAGTTCGTCCGCACACCGGATGGCTGGCGCGAGCGGCTGATTGGGCTCGATGGCGAAGGGCGCCTGGCCTTTGGCTTGTCCAATGAGCCCGACAGCTCCCTTGGCATCGTTGCTGCGCCCGGCTCCGTGCTGGAGCAGCCGGCGGCGGCACTGGAAGCGGTAGCGGCCGTCGCGCGTCATGTCGCCGCTGAAGACGGCGCGGGGCTGTTCATCGATTACGGTCCGGCCCGCTCCGGCTTCGGCGACACGCTGCAGGCGCTCAAGCGCCACGCCTTCGTCGATGTGTTGGCCGAGCCGGGCGATGCCGACCTCACCGTGCATGTCGATTTCGCCCGGATGGCGCAGGCCGGGCTCGCTGCTGGGGCGGCCGCGCATGGTACGGTGACGCAGCGCGATTTCCTGCTGGCCCTCGGCCTGCAGCAGCGGCTCGAGGCGCTGTCGCGACGTGCGACGCCGGCACAGGCCGAAGCGCTCGCGAGCGGCGCCGAACGCCTGATCGAAACCGGGCCGACGGCGATGGGCGATCTCTTCAAGGTGCTGGCGGTCGCGGACCCGAAGCTGCCGCTGCTGCCCGGATTTGACCTTCATCGCCTGCCAGAGCAGGGCTGACCTTTAAAACGGATGCGCCGCCATGTTCATCACCTCGCCCGACCTCGCCCATGAGCCGGGCATCCGCCATGCCTTCTTCACCCGCGAGGGCGGCGTCTCCGCCGGGATCTACGCCTCGCTGAACGGTGGGCTCGGCTCGAACGACGACCAGACGCATATCGCCGAGAATCGCGCCCGCATGGCCGGGCAGATGGGTGTCGAGCGCGACCGGCTGGTCAGCGTCCATCAGGTGCATTCGCCGGATGTGGCTTTGGTCACCGGCCCCTGGGCGGCGGAGCGGCCCAAAGCCGATGCGATGGTCTCGATCGCCCACGGTGTCGCGCTCGGGGTCTCCACTGCCGATTGCGGCCCGATCCTGTTCGCGGACAGCGAGGCCGGTGTGATCGGCGCAGCCCATGCCGGCTGGAAGGGCGCCTTCTCTGGCGTGATCGGTTCGACCGTGACCGAGATGGAGAAGCTCGGCGCGCGGCGTGAGCGCATCATCGCCGTGCTCGGACCGACGATCAGCGCTGCGGCCTATGAGGTCGGCCCGGAGTTCATCGAGCGCTTCAAGGGGCAGAACGCGACCTTCGCCCGCTTCTTCCATGCTTCGGAGCGACCGGCGCATGCGATGTTCGACTTGCCGGCTTTCATCGCCCATCGCGCCCAGGAGGCCGGGATCGGTCGCTTCTATGATCTGGCCTTGTGCACCTATGGCGACGAGGCGCGCTTCTACAGCTATCGCCGCACGACTCACCGGCAGGAAGCCGATTACGGTCGCCTGATTTCGGCGATCGCGCTGGGCTAGAGGTCATTTCTCCCGGCTTGCGCCGCAACTGGCTCGTGATTTCGGTTCGTAAGTCGGCGCAACGTGCCGTTGCAGGCGCTGTTTCCATCGATGCCGAGTTGCGCGCGTCGTGACGGAGAGTCATCCTCCCTCCGCCATCCACCTTGGCTGAGGGATTGAACATGGAACAAATCCTGATGAATCTGGTCGCAGGCGCGATCGGTGGTAATGCGGCCGGCAAGGCTTCGCCGACCTTCGATATCGGTACTATCGGCAATACCATCGCGGGCCTGGTCGGCGGCGGCGTACTCGGCCAGCTGATTCCGGTCCTGCTGCCGGCGATCTCCGCCGCAGCAATGGGCGGCAATCTCAGCGTTGGTGGCATCATCACCAACCTGATCAGCGGCGGCGCCGGCGGCGCGATCCTCACCGCGATCATCGGCGCCATCAAGAACAAGGCGGCGGCCTGACATTTTCATCATGGCGCCGCCGCTTCGGCGGCGGCGCCATTGTCATGTTGATCGGAGCGATCACGACAATTCACACCGGGCAAGCTTGCCCGGTTCAGCCATCAGCGGGCATCGTCCGGCTCTTGCTTGCCCGAGGACCCTGATGTCACGCCAGATCGACTATTATTTCACGCTGCTCTCGCCCTGGACCTATCTCGGTCACGGCACCTTCATAGAGCTGGCGAGGCAGCACGGGCTTTCGGTTCGCTATCGGCCGACGCCGCTGCGCTCGGTCTTCGACGAGACCGGCGGCCTGCCGTTGCCGAAGCGGCATCCGGTGCGGCAGCGCTATCGCGTGCTCGAACTTCAGCGCTGGCGCGCCAGGCGTGGCCTGCCGCTGACCCTGTTCCCGAAGTTCTTCCCCTATGACGTCTCGCTGGGGGACAGGATCGTGCTCGCCGTCATCGCGCGTGGCGAGGATCCGGCCGGCTTTATCGGAGAGGTGCTGGCCGATGTCTGGGCCCGCGAGCAGAACATGTCACAGCCGGAGCTGATTCTGGCTGCAGCCGAGCGGTCCGGGCTCGATACTGCCGGCCTGGTCGAGGCGGCCGAGAGCGAGGCGACCAGCCGAGCCTATAAGGCGGCGATCGCGGAGGCGGTCGAGGCCGGCGTGTTCGGTGCGCCGAGCTATGTGCTGGATGACGAGATCTTCTGGGGGCAGGACCGGCTCGACCTGCTTGCCGATGCGCTAGCCCGTGGCAGGGCTGCCTATCGTAACGACGCGACGGCCTGAGCGGCTTCTCTCAGTCGACGATGTCGGGCGTGCGCCAGGCGATGTGCTGGCCGGCATCGACGGCGATCATCTGGCCGGTGATCGCCTTGGCACGCGCGAGATAGAGTACAGCCTCGGCAATGTCGGCGGCCTCGACCTTGTAACCAAGCGGCGTGCCGCCAGCCTCGACCGCGAGCAGCGCCTCGCCATTATGCGGGTTGGCGAAGGTCGGGCCGGGACCGACCGCGTTGACGCGAATGCGCGGAGCCAGCGCCTGCGCCATCGTCGTCGTCGCGGTCAGCAGCGCTGCCTTGGTGAGGGTGTAGGAATAATATTGCGGCGTCAGCTTCCAGACGCGTTGGTCGACGATGTTGACTATCGCGCCCTGCCTATCCGGTGGCAGGCGATTGGCCATCGCGCCGGCGAGCATCGAGGGCGCGCGCAGATTGATCGAGAACTGCCGATTCCAGGTCGGGACATCGAGCGCGAGCAGATCGTCGACCAGGAAGCTCGAAGCGCTGTTGACGAGCAGGCTGACCGGTCCGAGTAGCGCTTCAGCTTCCGGCACGATCCGCTCGACGGCGGCCGGATCGGCGAGATCGGCGACGATGACACAGGCCCGGGCACCCGCAGCCGCGAGGTCGGCGGCGAGAGCCTCGGCCTCGGCGCGCGAGGTGTTGCAATGGATGGCAACCGCGTAGCCGGCGTCCGCAAGGCGCAAGGCGATGGCGCGGCCGATGCGCTTGGCACCGCCGGTGACGAGGGCGACCTCAGCCACCATGCTCGTTTCCGTTTTCGTTTGCGCGCGGAACGCGGCGTCGAAGCCGGCGCTCCCAGTGCTTGGCGACGCGCAGATAGCGATAGAAGGCGTAGTTCATCGCGGTCATGAAGCCGTAGACGCCACGCAGAATGTGGCGCCGCCCGATATAAGCCTTGATGAAGTTCGCCGGAAATTCGGTAACCAGCCGGAAGACCGAGAGCGTCTCGCCGCGGGCGTCGAGATCGTCGGCCTGTGCGTCGCTATAGGCGTTGAGCTTGGCCATCTGCTCACCGAGCGAGCGGACCGAGTAGTGATGGACCGTGCCCTTGAGCTTGCCGATGCGGGCGCCCGGGGCGAGATCGACGCGGTCATGCACCGGGGAGGGCGAGTAGCGCCCCTTGTCTATCCGGTAGAGGCGGACCGGCGAGAGGGCATAGGCGAAGCGATGGGGCGCTCCTTCGCCGGGAAAGATCTCGGCGATGCGGATGCGGTAGGCGTCACGGGCTGGCTCGCCCTCGGCGAAGAGGGCGGCGATTTCAGCTGCGAGCTCTGGCGGCGTCACCTCGTCGGCATCGAGGTTGAGCAGCCAGGGATGGCGGCACTGCTCTTCGGCAAAGCGCTTCTGCGGGCCGTAACCGGGCCATTCGCGTTCGATCACGCGTGCGCCGAGCTTCGTGGCGATTGCCTGTGTGCCGTCAGTCGAGCCGGAGTCGATCACGACGATGTCATCGCTGAGCGCGCGAACCGCCGCTATGGTGCGGCCGATGCGATCGGCTTCGTCGCGCGCGATGATGAAGATTGAAAGCGGCGGCACGCTGTTCTCGAAGGCTGGGCAGGGCCAGTCGGCTAAAGCACGCGCAGGGGCGGGCTGCAAGCAAGGGGCGCATGGCAGATTTGCGTCCGGCGATGGAACCCAAAGCCGCCTGTTGCGGTTATGACGTGGCCGTGCGTAGTCGCTGACGTTGCGTTAGTAATCGGTTAGCCATTCACACTGTCTTAACAAAGACTAACCGGAATTGACCAATATGCCTTGCTTGTTCCGGATCGTGCCGCAATTTCGCCTCGGTCTGGCAAGCAGATGTGTTCTCGCCGCAACAGACACGGCTCGCGACAAACCCTATAACGGGGTCACTGAAATCACCTGCCGGCCAGCGCCGGGAAATACGATGACTAAGGAGTTTGTCATGAAGAAGTATCTGCTTTCGGGCGTTGCGGCCCTCGGCCTCCTCGCTGCCGGCGCTGCCTCCGCTGCCGACCTGCCGAGCCGCAAGGGCCCGGTTGTTGCCCCGGTCTACGCTCCGGTGTTCACCTGGACTGGCCTCTACGTCGGTGTTAACGCCGGCTACGGCTTCGGCAACGTGAATGCCAACGGCTTCGCCAATGTCGGCGATCTCGACGGTTTCATCGGTGGCGGCCAGATCGGCTACAACTACCAGATCGGCCAGCTCGTCCTCGGCGCTGAAGCCGACTTCCAGGGCGCTGACCTCAGCAGCGGCAGCAACCTCGGCCTGGTCAACGTCAAGACCGAGTACTTCGGCACCGTCCGTGCTCGCGCTGGCTTCGCCTTCGACCGCTTCATGGTGTACGCCACCGGTGGTTGGGCCTACGGCAACGTCAAGACCGCGATCCCGGCCCTGGCCTTCTCGTCCGACCGCACCCACACCGGCGGCTTCGCTGTCGGCGGCGGCGTCGAGTATGCCTTCACCAACAACATCATCGCCGGCGTCGAGTACCTCTACGTCGACCTCGGTGAGAAGAACATTGCTGGCGCTGGCACCAAGGTCGGCACCGACTTCTCGGTCGTGCGCGCCCGTCTCAGCTACAAGTTCTGATTTCTCCTTCCGGAGACAGAGCGAACCCGGTGGCCTCGGCCACCGGGTTTTTTGTTGGCTGTCGCGTCGAGCTGTCATTTCGGGTGTGCAGCTCCGGGTATCCGCCTTCGCGGAGGCAGCGACCTAATCCAACGAGACGGAACTCTGCCGTCCCCGGATTGCGTCAACGTTGCGCTTCTCGCAGTGGTGGCTCCGGTAGTCGGGGGCCGATTGAGAAATGCCTAGCCTTTGAAGCGCGTGGCCTCGAAAGCGGGAACCTTGGCGGCAAACGTGTCGAGCCAGGCGACCAGCGCTGGATGGCTGGCGCGCCAGGCTCCCTCGAAACGCAGGTCGAGATAGCCGAGAGCGCAGGCGAGCGCGATCTCGCCGATGCGCGGCCGGTCATAGGCAGGGGGCGCAGCTTCGAGCGAGGCGAGGGCGCGTGCAACCTTGCCGGCCTGATTCTCGACCCAGGCGGCATTGCGCATCTCGGCCGCGCGCAGGCGAAGCTCATAGACCTGTAGCAAGCCCGCGTCGCAGACGCCGTCGGCGACAGCCTGCAGGCGCAATTGCGCGAAGCGGGCGTCGCCCGCCTGGAACAGCCTGCCGCCGCCAGCGAGATGGTCGAGATACTCGGCGATCACGCGCGAATCGAACAGCGTCGTGCCATCCTCGAAGACCAGAGTCGGCACCTTGCCGAGCGGGTTCTGGCGCCGGAGCGATTCTGCGGGGTCGTTGGTGTCGGCCGGCACGATCTCGATTCGATCGTCCAGCCCGAGCTCGGCGATGGCGATCTTGATCTTGCGGCCGAATGGAGAGGTCGGGGAGGAGCGCAGGATCAGCATCGGTCATGGCCTTTGGCTTGGCGGACAGGAACGCTCAGCCGTCGGGGCTGATCGTTTCGCAGCGATAGCGCGGGCTCGGCCCCTGCGCGAGCCGTTCGCACAGGGCCGGCAGCAGAATCTCGGCTTCCTTTGCCAGCAGCCAGGGCGGATTGACGACGAGCATTCCCGTCGCGCTCAGGCCACCGGCGGCATCGGGCCGGTCGACATCGATCTCGAGCCGGAGCAGGCGGCCGATACCGGCGTCGAGAATCGCCTCGAGCAGGCGCTCCACGGCGCGTTCGTCCTTGATCGGGTACCAGAGCGCGTAGATCCCGGTCGGCCATTTGCGGTGCGCGGCGATGAACTCGGCCGCCAACGTCGAAAACTCGTCCTTCTCCTCGAAGGGCGGGTCGATCAGGACGAGGCCGCGGCGCTCTTTCGGCGGGACATTGGCGCGTAAGGCCGTCCAGCCGTCGATCTCGAGTGCCTTGCAGCGCTCGTCGCGGGCGAGCGCCTGGGCGAGCTTGCGGAAGGTATTCTCGTGCAGCTCAGCCGCGATCAGGCGGTCGTCGGCTCGCATCGCATGTCGGCAGAGCCAGGGCGAGCCGGGATAGGTCTCGGCGCCATGGCGGGCACGGGCGGCGGCGAGGGCCTCGCGCCAGGGCTTCAGCAGATCCTCGACCTTCGGGGCTAGCGGCGCCTGCTCGAGTCTGGCGACGCCGTCGCGCCATTCATGCGTCTTCAGCGCCTCCTCGGAGCCGAGATCGTAACGACCGGCGCCGGCATGCGTGTCGATGACCCGCCAGGGCTTATCCTTGGCGTTGAGATGCGTGAGGATGCGCATCAGCACGACGTGCTTGAGCACATCGGCAAAATTGCCGGCATGGAAACCGTGGCGGTAGTTCATCCTGGATCAGCGAATCGCGTTGACGCGAAAATCCCGCGCGCGGCAACCGGAGCGGTCGACCTCCTCGCAGGTCCTGAAATTGCGTAGGTCCTTGCTGAAGCAGATGCGCACTTCCTCCAGCACGCCGCGCCGGCAGGAGACCGACATCATGTCGGTCCGCAGCCCGGGATTGGCAGCGACAAAGGCGCGTTCGAGATCGAGCGCGTTCCAGCTCTGCTCGCTGTCGCCCTTCTGCAAGGCGGGTGGAATCACGACCTTGTCGCGGGCGCGGCGGGCATCGGCGAAATAGTCGGCCGGGCTCGAGCCTGAGCAACTGCCGTGCTTGCGCCATTGATAGCGGGCGAGGCTCTCGGTCGGAAACAGGCCCTCGGCCTGTTCCATGGCGATTCGCGAGGGTGTTCGGCCCGACGGGCCGCAATCGCTCGGGAAGCCACGCTCATATTGCGGCCAGAGGCCGTGCACGACAAAGCCGAGATTGGCGCCGGAAGCGCATTGCTCGCGGTTGCGTCCGCGGCCGCCATCGAGTTCGCAGAAGCCCGGCGACCAGGACAGGGCGAGGACGTAGAAGTCGAAATCGCCCGGCGAGCCGCCGCGCTCATAGCGGCCTTGCGCGAAGCCCGAGCCGGCCAGCGTACAAATGGCCAGAAGGCCGAGGGCGACTCGTTTCAGAAACATGGTCAGCTGGATCAGGGGCGCGCCATCTGGCAGTCGGGCGCATAGGAGCGATGGCGGTCGAGGCCGGAGACGCACCAGTTGACGTTCCAGGTCCAGCCGAACAGCCCGAGATTCTCGCGGACCGAATAGTCGACCCGGCGCAGCACGCCGTCATTGGTCAGCACGCGGGCGGTGCAGAAACGGCGCGGAATGAAGTCGCTGCCCCAGGGACGCCAGGCGACGGGCCGGACGCGGTCGAAGCTGATCGCCTGCAACGGCCCCCAGAACTTGGCCTCGCGCGAATTGAACCAGCTGGTGATCTCGCCGAGTACGGCTGGATCCTCGCAGGCCGGCAGATTGCCGTACATCGGAACGATTCGTTCTTCCGCCCGATCGGCGGGGTTGACGTAGCGCCCGCCTGCCGCCTGGGCAGAAAGACCGGCCAGGCACAGCCCGGCGACGAGAGCGGAGAGGAGTGAAACGCGGCGCATATGGGCCTCGCGAAGGGGGATCCGTTGTAAGCACGATGGCCGGGGGGGCGGCCATGGTCAAGGCGGATAGGCGCGGCGCTGCATGTCGAGCGAGGCCTGTGGCTTTTCGATCCGACCGCGGGCTAGGGCCAATAAAGAAAAAAGGCCGGCGTCCCGAAGGAGCCGGCCTGAAAGTTTGAAACATCCAGCGCAAAAGCGCCAAACATCTCAGAGGGGAACGGCTGGAACGAACTCAACGCCGGGAGGAGATGCGGAGCCCGTTCCGAACAACCGTGAGCCAAATATCGGGCAGACCCTGCCTTTTCGCAATGCAGCATTGGTCGGGTCGGTTATGCGCTGGCAACATGACCCATTACTAGAATTCGTCACAATTGCCAGGAGACCGCGCGTGGCACGCATGCGCAGCCGGCGTAAGACACAGTGCTGCCGGATTTTCCGGCAGCATCTGCCTGTCGTTCAGTACGTCCAGCGCTGCGCCTTCTGGATCAGGAAATCGCGGAAGACCTGCACGCGCGCGACCGACTTCATCTCCTCCGGATAGACCAGATAGCTCTCGAGCTGAGGCATCTCGGTCTCGCGCATCAACTGCACGAGCGGCGAGCCGGCCTCGATCAGGTAATCAGGCAGGATGGCGATGCCGGCGCCCGAATCGACCGCACGCTTCATCGCCGTGATGTTGTTGACGGTGAGGTGGATCGGCCGCGGATTGCGCTGGTCGCGGCCGAGCGTGCCGAGCCAGTGCACCGCCGTCAGATAGGAGGGCGAGGAGGCGCCGAAGGAGAGCAGCCTGTGGTTGTCGAGTTCCTCATAGCTCTTCGGCTCGCCGAAACGCTTGATGTAGGCCGGTGAGCCGTAGACGTGGAAGTGCACGGTGAAGAGCCGGCGCTGGATCAGGTCTGGCTGTTGCGGCTGACGCAGGCGAATCGCGATGTCGGCCTCGCGCATCGACAGGTCGAGTTCCTCGTCGGTGAGGATCAGCTCGACCTTGATGTCGGGGTAGAGATCGAGAAACTCGGCGAGGCGTGGCGTTAGCCAGTGGCCGCCGAGCCCGCGGGTGGCGGTGACCTTGAGCTCGCCGGAGGGATGCTCGCGCGTCTCCGAGAGCTGCGCGCGCGTTCGCTCCAGGCGCTGCGTCATCTCGCGCGCAGCGCGCCAGAGCAGTTCGCCCTGCTCGGTGAGAATGAGGCCACGCGTGTGCCGATGGAACAGCGGCGCGCGCAATTCGCGCTCCAATGCACCGATCTGACGACTGACGGCCGACTGGCTGAGACCCAGCCCGTCGCCAGCTTTGGTGAAACTTCCCGATTCAGCGACCGTGTAGAAGATTCGGATGCGGTCCCAATCCACCGCGTTCCCCCCGTGTTATGCGTTCAGCGCATGATGGGGGGATAGAGTTGTCCGGTCAACGACTCCTTTGCCGGGACGGTTGATTTTAGCCGTTAATATCGTGCTGGAACTGATCAATTTCAGTGATGGGAGCGGTCCCCGGCTATTCCGCTGCCTCGCGAATCCCCAGTTCC
Source organism: Allobosea sp. LjRoot90 (assembly GCF_964254315.1). Classification (NCBI taxonomy): domain Bacteria; kingdom Pseudomonadati; phylum Pseudomonadota; class Alphaproteobacteria; order Hyphomicrobiales; family Alloboseaceae; genus Allobosea; species Allobosea sp. LjRoot90. The sequence goes on along the minus strand of NZ_CAXUTF020000003.1, from coordinate 333,755 downwards.
TGCGTCATCAGCCAACGCTCGGCGTCGAGCGCCGCCATGCAGCCGAGGCCGGCCGCCGTCACGGCCTGGCGGTAATGCTCGTCGGTGACGTCGCCGGCGGCGAAGACGCCGGGCACATTGGTCTGGGTCGTGCCGGGCGTGACCTCGAGATAGCCCGAATCGCGCATGGCGAGTTGGCCGGCGAAGAGCTCGGTCGCCGGCTTGTGGCCGATGGCGATGAAGACACCGTGCGTTGCAAGATCGCGCAACGCCCCGCTTTTCAGATCGCGCAGGCGGACATGCGTGACGGAGGGCGGCTGCGTGCCGCCGAGGATTTCGGCGACCTCCGCATTCCAGACCATCTCGATCTTGGGATGCTTGAAAAGGCGCTCCTGCATCACCTTCTCGGCGCGCAGCGAATCGCGCCGGTGCACCAGGGTGACCTTGCTGGCGAGATTGGCGAGATAGAGCGCCTCCTCGACCGCGGTATTGCCGCCGCCGACGACGACGACCTCCTTGTTGCGGAAGAAGAAGCCGTCGCAGGTGGCGCAGGCGGAGACGCCGAAACCCTGGAATGCCTGCTCGGAGGGCAGGCCGAGCCATTTCGCCTGGGCGCCGGTCGCGACGATCAGCGCGTCGCAGGAATAGGTCTCGCCGCCATCGCCCCAGAGACGGAAGGGACGCTGCGAGAGATCGACGCGGGCGATGTGGTCGGAGACCATCCTGGTGCCCATATGCTCGGCCTGGGCGCGCATCTGCTCCATCAGCCAGGGGCCCTGGATCACATCGGCGAAGCCGGGATAGTTCTCGACATCCGTGGTGATCATCAGCTGGCCGCCGGCCTGCAGGCCGGAGATCATGACCGGCTCGAGCATGGCGCGGGCGGCATAGATCGCGGCGGTGTAGCCGGCCGGGCCGGAGCCTATGATCATCACCTTGGCGTGGGTATGGGCCATTTATCTGGTTCCTGAGCCGGCACGAGCCGGAGATATCGGTATCGGAGTGGCTTCAGTCCAGCCCCGTTGCAGCCTTGTGACGCCGCCAGCCCTCGAGCACGGCCGCGGCGATCGTTCCGGTCGAATCTAGCGGCTCGTAGCGGGAGCCTTCAAGCTTGCCCTGGAAGTGATGCACAGCGCCGTGGCGTTTCAGCGCCTCCAGGAACTTCGCCAGCTTGCCGTGCCCGCCATGCGGCTCGAAGACCAGGATGGGCGCGCCGGTCGCCGCTGCCTCGCCGATCATATTGGTCGAATCGGCGGTCGTGACGATGGCGTCGGCATTGGCGAGCAGCGGCACGTAAGGATTGACGCCGCTGCCATCCCACCACCAGCCGCCATGGCGGCGGAAGACCTCGGCGATGGCGGCATCGAGGGCCGGCGGGGTCCGGCGCGAGCGCGAGCCCATCAGGGCGACGCCGGAGGCAGCGAGCGCGTCGAGTTCGCGCGCGAAGCGTTCGATGTCGTCCGTCCGGAAGCGGTGGTGGCGACTATCGCCGCCGGCGAGCACGGCCGCGCGCGGGAAGGGCAGGGCGGCGAGCTCCGGTGGTGGCGCGGTCCGGGCGGCAGCGAGAGCTTCCGGCGCGAGCCGGTGCGGCGAGGTGATCGTCACCAGCACGTTCTCGCCGCGCAGGCGGTCGTGCTCCGAAACCCAGATCAGGTCGGCGGCGTCGGGGCCGATGCGCGGGTCCTTCAGGAAAACCGTGAAGGTTGCGCCGTTCGAAGCCTTCTTGACGGCGCGTAGATAGGCGACGGCGCGGCGTCCGGAGGCGATGGCGATATCGGGGAAGGGCGGGCGGATCGGGCTGCCCGGTCGGTCGGGGGCCTCGCGCGGATCGATCGGCCCGCGCGGCATCAGCCAGCTCCAGGGCCGGCCCGGATTGATCCGGCGAAGCTCGGGAGCGACGCCCAGGCGCTCGGCGACGCCGAGGCATTGCACCTCGTCGCCGGCCTTGCCGTCGGTCAGCACCCAGAGGGAAGGCGTCGATTCTGGCGGCACGGTCGGCTGGTCCGGGTTTGGCGTGGTCGATGCCTTGTATCGCGTCGATGGCGCGTCTACACCAGCGCGTTCCATTTTCAGGAGGATTTGTGCGCGCCAAACTCGACGAGATCGATCTCCGTATCCTGACGGAGCTGCAGAGCGACGGGCGCATGACCAATGTCGAGCTCTCGAGCCGGGTCGGCATCTCGCCGCCGCCCTGTCTCAGGCGCGTGCGCGCGCTGGAGGAGGCCGGCGTCATCACCGGCTATCGGGCGCTGCTCGACGAACGCAAGCTCGGCATCGAGGTCGTCTGCTTCGCCTTCGTCCACCTCGCCAGCCAGGCCGAGGCCGATCTTGCCGCCTTTCAGCAGCGGATCCGCGAATGGTCGCTGGTGCGCGAGTGCTGGACGCTGTCGGGCGACATCGACTTCATCCTGAAATGCGTCGCGACCGATCTGAAGGCCTTCCAGGATTTCGTCGCCGACCTGACGGCGCTGCCGAACGTTCGCAATGTCCGTACGGCGCTGGCGCTCGACCGGGTCAAGGACGAGCCGATCGCGCCGCTTTAAGACGCTCGCTCAGCCGCCGACCGCGCGCCTGATCCATTGGGCGTTGCTGGCGACCAGTGCCTCGATCCGGCGCTGATTGACGTCCGGCCGATACCAGGCGCCGCCATAGCTCGGCGCCATGATGGCGAGGACCGGGTAGCGTGCGATCTCGCGACCGTCGGCGCCGATCAAGCGCGCTTCGCTTTCCAGCGTGTCGTTGCCGAGCGTGACGGCCTGGCCGCCAGCATAGCTCGTCAGATAGAGACCGGTGACGGTGACCTGCAGGGTCGCGCCGCGTCCACCTGCAGTGCGAACGCTGGCGAGTTCGCGTTCCAGCATCGGCTTGATCAGCGCCGCGGTGGCGCTCTGCCCCTTGGTTGCCAGAGGCGCAGTGTCAACGCGAATGGTCTGGATTGCGACGGGTGAAGCGGTTTGAGCCGTGGTCTGGCAACCCGCCAGCAAGACGGCGACGAAGCCCGTCAGGGCTGTGCGGCGCGACAGCATTCTCTCAGGCGCCGAGATAGCGCTTGATCCACTGGGCGTTGTTCTCAAGCAGCGCGACGACGCGGCGCTGGTCGACATCCGGCCGGTACCAGGCGCCGCCGGAGGAGGAGAGCAGGTGCGAGCGAATATCGCGGCTGAAGAGCACGCGCCCGCGGTCGATCACCTCGGCGATGCTGTCCATATTGTCGTTGTCGCCAGCATCGCCGGCGCCGCCGGTGCCGGCCGAACCGGCGAGCCAGAGGCCTTGCACCGTGACATGAAGTGTGGGGCCGCCGCGCTGGCGCAACGGTGCGAGCTGGCGCGCGAGTTCCTGCTCCATGGCGCGCGCGATCCGGGGGGCATTTTCGCCCCAGCCTTGCGGGCCAAGGCGGCGCGCATCGACGCGGATTCCGCCGATGGCGATGCCCTGCGCCAGAGCCGGAAGCGAAGCGAGCCCGCCGGCGGCAAGCACGGCGGACCCGGTGAGAAATGCGCGGCGCGTGGTCATGGGGCGGTCTCCGGCGGCAGTCAGGCCCTCAATGTAGGGGCTGCCGCCGGGCTGGCCAAGCCGTGCCGTCAGCGAAAGGCGACGCTGACGACCTCATAGGACTTGCCGCCGCCAGGCGTGTTGACGTGGACGGAGTCGCCGACCTTCTTGCCGATCAGGGCGCGCGCGATCGGCGAGCCGATCGAGACCTTGCCGGACTTCACGTCCGACTCCGGCTCGCCGACGATCTGGTAGAGCTTCTCTTCCTCGGTGTCGTCGTCGATCAGCTTGACGGTGGCGCCGAACTTGATGGTGTCGCCGCCGAGCTTGCTGATATCGATGATGTCGGCGCGGCCGATCAGCGATTCGAGCTCCATGATGCGGCCTTCATTCAGCGATTGGGCCTCCTTGGCGGCATGGTATTCGGCGTTCTCCGAGAGATCGCCCAGCGCGCGCGCCTCGGCGATCGCCTGGATGATGCGCTGGCGGTCGACCTGCTGGCGCTGCTTCAACTCGACCTCGAGGGCGACGAAGCCGCCCGCCGTCATTGGAACCTTTTCCATCGTCCCGTCCCAGTTGCAAAAAGCGATTACGCACGCGCCGACCATGGCCAGCGCGTCCGCATCGCTTTCGATCGTCAGAAAACCAATTCGCCGCGCGGCCGATCAGGCGGCGCGGCCGAAATAGGATTGCAGCGACCTCACTTCGAGATCGCCACTGCTGTAGGCCTTGATGCCCTCCGCGGCGGCGATCGCTCCGGCCAAGGTGGTATAATAGGGCACCTTGTGCAAGAGGGCTGCGCGGCGCAGCGAGCGCGAGTCCGCGAGCGCCTGCGGGCCGTCGGTGGTGTTGAAGACCAGCTGGATCTCGCCGTTCTTGATGGCGTCGACGACGTGCGGCCGGCCTTCCAGCACCTTGTTGATCTTGCTGGCGCGGATGCCGTGCTCCTGCAGCAGGCGCAGGGTGCCGCCGGTGGCGACGATCTGGAAGCCGAGCTCGGCCAGCATCGCCATCGAGGGCAGGATGCGCGGCTTGTCCTCGTCGCGGACCGAGACGAAGACCGTGCCCTTGACCGGCACCTTCGAGCCGGCCCCTAACTGGCTCTTGGCGAAGGCGACGTCGAAGGAGCGGTCGAGGCCGATGACCTCGCCGGTCGAGCGCATCTCCGGGCCGAGCAGGACGTCGACGCCGGGGAAGCGGGCGAAGGGGAACACCGCCTCCTTCACGCCGACATGGTCGAGCTTTTCCTGCTTCAGATTGAAGCTCGCGAGCTTTTCGCCGGCCATCAGCCGGGCGGCGATCTTGGCGATCGGCTTGCCGATGACCTTGGCGACGAAGGGCACGGTGCGCGATGCCCGCGGATTGACCTCGAGCACGTAGATATCGCCGTCCTTGATGGCGTACTGCACGTTCATCAGCCCGCCGACGTCGAGCGCCAATGCCATGGCGCGGGTCTGGCGCTCCAGTTCGGCGATGGTCTCAGGGCTGAGCGAGCGCGGCGGCAACGAGCAGGCCGAATCGCCGGAGTGGATGCCGGCTTCCTCAATATGCTCCATGATGCCGGCGATGAAGGCGTCCTTGCCATCGCAGAGACAGTCGACGTCGACCTCGATCGCATCCGAGAGATAGCGGTCGAACAGCAGCGGGTTCTTGCCGAGGACGGTGTTGATCTGGCCGGTCTTGTCGTTCGGGTACTTGGCCTTGACCTCGGAGGGGATCAGCGAGGGCAGCGTGCCGAGCAGGTAGTCCTCGAACATCACCTCGTCGCGAATGATCGCCATGGCGCGGCCGCCGAGGACGTAGGACGGGCGCACCACGAAGGGCAGGCCGAGCTCGGCCGCGATCATGCGCGACTGCTCGACCGAATAGGCGATGCCGTTCTTCGGCTGCTTGAGCTGCAGCTTGTCGAGCAGGCGCTTGAAGCGGTCGCGGTCCTCGGCAAGGTCGATCATGTCGGGCGAGGTGCCGAGGATCGGGATACCGGCCTGCTCCAGCGCATGCGCCAGCTTCAGCGGGGTCTGGCCACCGAACTGGACGATGACGCCGTGCAGCGTGCCGTTCTGCTTCTCGGTCTCGAGGATCTCGAGCACGTCCTCGGCGGTCAGCGGCTCGAAATAGAGCCGGTCGGAGGTGTCGTAGTCGGTCGAGACCGTCTCGGGATTGCAGTTGACCATGATGGTCTCGTAGCCGGCGTCGCGCAGGGCGTAGCAGGCATGGCAGCAGCAATAGTCGAACTCGATGCCCTGGCCGATGCGGTTGGGTCCGCCGCCGAGGATGACGACCTTCTTGGCGGAGGAGGGCTGTGCCTCGTCGGCCGGCACGCCGGCGAATGGCATGGCGTAGGTCGAGTACATATAGGCCGTCGGCGAGGCGAACTCGGCGGCGCAGGTGTCGATGCGCTTGAACACCGGGCGCACCTTCAGCGAGCGGCGGAGCGTGCGAACCTCGTCCTCGCTCTTGCCGGCGACGGCGGCGAGGCGCTTGTCGGAGAAGCCCATCGCCTTGAGCTGGCGGAACGCGATCGGCGTCTGCGGCAGGCCGTGCTTGCGGACCTTTTCCTCGGCGTCGACGATGCCGCGCATCTGCTCGAGGAACCAGGGATCGATCTTGCAGCTCTCATGGATCTGCTCGTCGGTGAAGCCGGCGCGCATCGCCTGGGCGACCTGGAGGATGCGGTCCGGGGTCGGTGTCGAGAGCGCCGCCTTGATCGCGTTCTTGTCGTCGCCGTGGCCGACGCCCTCGATCTCGATCTCGTCGAGCCCGTCGAGACCGGTCTCGAGCGAGCGCAGCGCCTTCTGCAGCGATTCCTGGAAGGTCCGGCCGATCGCCATGGCTTCGCCGACCGACTTCATCGCAGTGGTCAGGGTCGGCTCGGAGCCCGGGAACTTCTCGAAGGCGAAGCGCGGGATCTTGGTGACGACGTAGTCGATCGTCGGCTCGAAGGAGGCCGGCGTCGCGCCGCCGGTGATGTCGTTCTCGATCTCGTCGAGCGTGTAGCCGACGGCAAGCCGGGCCGCCACTTTGGCGATCGGGAAGCCGGTCGCCTTCGAGGCCAGCGCGGACGAGCGCGAGACACGCGGGTTCATCTCGATGACGATCATCCGGCCGCTCTCGGGATCGACCGCGAACTGAACGTTCGAGCCGCCGGTCTCGACGCCGATCTCGCGCAGCACCGCCAGCGAGGCGTCGCGCATGATCTGGTATTCCTTGTCGGTCAGCGTCAGCGCCGGGGCGACGGTGATCGAATCACCGGTGTGGACGCCCATCGGATCGATGTTCTCGATCGAGCAGACGATGATGCAGTTGTCCGCCTTATCGCGGACGACCTCCATCTCGTACTCCTTCCAGCCGAGCACGCTCTCTTCGATCAGCACCTCGCTGGTCGGCGAGGCGTCCATGCCGCGCTCGACGATGTCGATGAACTCGCCCTTGTTGTAGGCGATGCCGCCGCCGGTGCCGCCCATGGTGAAGGATGGGCGGATGATCGCCGGCAGGCCGATATCCTCCAGCGCGTCGAGTGCGGCGCCGAGCGTCTTGACGTGGTGCGAGCGCGGGGTCGACAGGCCGATCTTGGTCATCGCCTCGCGGAAGCGCTCGCGGTCCTCGGCCTTGTCGATCGCATCGGCGGTGGCGCCGATCATCTCAATGTCGAATTTCTCCAGCACACCCATCTTCTGCAACGACAGCGCGCAGTTGAGCGCGGTCTGGCCGCCCATGGTCGGCAGCAGGGCAAAGCCGCCCGGCAGGACGTTGCGCTCCTTCTCGATGATCTTGGCGACGATCTCGGGCGTGATCGGCTCGACATAGGTCGCGTCGGCGAGGTCCGGATCGGTCATGATCGTCGCCGGGTTCGAGTTGACCAGGACGATGCGGTAGCCCTCGGCCTTCAGCGTCTTGCAGGCCTGGGTACCGGAATAATCGAACTCGCAGGCCTGGCCGATGATGATGGGGCCCGCGCCGATGATCAGGATCGTCTTGATGTCTGTGCGCTTGGGCATGGTCTCGACCGGTTTCGTGCGGGCGCGCACGGTCCGTCCGACCTTAAAGGAGCGGAGGCCAGCGAGCGCCCAAAGATGAATGCTAGGCGCTCGCTATAGACGGGGGAGGCGGCGGGGGGAAGCGGAAAGCGCTCCTTCCTGTCATGCGCGCACAGGCAGCGCGTTTCTCCCTTTGCGCAGTTGAGCGGTAGCGAGCGGGGTATAGCATCTGCTTCCGCGATGGCGTCGAGCCGGTTCGCGTCAGATTCCGGCCACGCCCTCCCTAACCAGAGGAGCTTGGCCATGCGTCAATCCGATCCGCAAAAGCTCGATGCCCTTGTCGGACGTCTCGTCGGAGACGTTGGAGCCTGCGTCACCGGCTCCCTCATCGTGCTCGGCGACCAACTTGGCCTCTACCGGGCCATGGCCGATGGCGAATCCGTGACGGCGGCAGAACTCGCCGGCAGGACCGGCCTGAAGGAACGCTATGTCCGCGAATGGCTCTCGGCCCAGGCCGCGGCCGAATACATTCAATACGACGAGGGGACCGACAGCTTCAGCCTGTCTCCGGAGCAGGCGATGGCCTTCGCCGAGGAAGGCAGCCCGGCCTTCTTCGCCGGCGCCTTCGAGATCGTCCAGTCCATGTGGGTCGATGAGCCCAAGGTCGAAGAGGCCTTCAGGACCGGCGCCGGGCTCGGCTGGCACGAGCACAGCAACTGCCTGTTCCGCGGCACCGAGCGCTTCTTCCGGCCGGGCTACAACACCAACCTCGTCAGCAGCTGGATCCCGGCGCTGGACGGTGTCGCAGCCAAGCTTGAGAAGGGGGCTGTTGTCGCCGATGTCGGCTGCGGCCATGGCGCCTCGACCATCCTGATGGCGCAGGCCTATCCGAAATCACGCTTCTACGCCTTCGACTATCACGGCCCTTCGATCGAGAAGGCGAGGGAGATGGCCGACAAGGCCGGCGTCGGCGAGCGCATCGTCTTCGAGCGGGCCAGCGCCAAGGATTTCCCGGCAGCAAGCTACGATCTCGTCGCCATGTTCGACTGTCTGCACGATATGGGCGATCCGGTCGGGGCCGGACGCCATGTCAGGGAGACGCTGGCTGAAGACGGCACCTGGATGATCGTCGAGCCCTTCGCCCATGACAATCTGAAGCAGAACATCAACCCGGTCGGCCGGATCTTCTACGGGGCGTCGACGATGATCTGCACACCGGCCTCGCTATCGCAGGAGGTTGGGCTCGGCCTTGGGGCGCAGGCCGGAGAGTTCCGTTTGCGCAAGGTCGCGCTCGACGCCGGTTTCTCCCGCTTCCGCCGCGCCACCGAAACGCCGTTCAACATGGTGTTCGAGGTCAGGGCCTGACGCTGGCGGCTCGCGACAAGCAAAACCCGCCCGCCATGAAGGCGAGCGGGCTTGCGTCTATCCGGGTGGTCCAGTTCAGCGCACCGGCGGGGCGATCGCGATTTCGCTGACGCGAGCTGCATCACGCATGGCCGCCTTGCGCCGCCGCGTTGCGATCAGCAGCAGGGCAAGCGCACCGAGTTCGCAGGCGGCTCCGACGAAGCCGAGCTCCCAGGAGGCGCCATGGCGCAGTACCTGCTGGCCGAGCGCGGCGCCGGCAGCGATGCCGACATAGAGCGCCGAGGCATTGAGCGAGAGCGCGACCACGACGGCATCCGGCGCCATCGCGGCGAGCCGCGACATCTGCGAGGGATGGCCCGCCCAGCCGGCGCCGCTCCAGACCATCAGGATCACCGGCAGGACGAAGATCGCGACCGCGGGCGGCAGCGTCACCGCGACGAGCGAAGCGGCGGCCAACGAGGCTGCGAGCAGGGTCAGCACGAAGGTCAGCGTCGGCACGGGGCCGAAGCGGTCGCTGGCCTGGCCGCCCCACTGGTTGCCGAGCGCCGAGCCGATGCCGGTGATGACCAGCGTCGCGCTGAGCCAATGGCCGGAAATGCCGGCATGGGCCGAGAGGAAGGGCGCGACATAGGTGTAGAGCGTGAAGGCGCCGGTGGTCCAAAGCGCGGTGGTGCCGAGCGCGAGCAGGACGTCGCCACGACGTGCGACCTGCAGCCGCTCGGCCAGCGTGTTTGCGCCGCGCGGCAGGCCGGCAGGCATCTTGAACAACAGGCCGGCCAGAGCGAGCGCGCCGAAGAGCGCCACGACCAGGAACGCGAAATGCCAGCCGAGCGTGGCGACGGCGGTGCCGAGCGGCACGCCCAGAATCAGCGAGACGGTCATGCCGCCGGTGACCAGCGCGATTGCCCGTGCCCGGCGCTCGGGCGGCACCAGGGCGACCGCGACGGCGTTGGCCGCCGGCATGAACACGCCCGAAGCGAGCGCCATGACGATGCGCGCCAGCATCAGCGAGGAGAAATCGCGGGTGAAGGCAGCGACGAGATTGGCGAGCGTGAAGACCGTGAGCGAACCGACGAGCACGAGCTTGCGGTCGAGGTTGCCGAACAGCGTCGAGAGCACCGGCGAGCCGATGGCGTAGGCGATGGCGAAGATCGAGATCAGCAGGCCGGCCGTATCGACGCTGACGCCGAAGGCGGCGGCGAGGTTCGGCAGGATGCCGGTGATGACGAGGCTGCCGGTGCCGATGGCGAAGGCGCCGCCGGCCAGCAGGAGGAGACGGATATCCATGGCAGAGGGCTCCGTGGGGAGTTGCCGACAATTTCAATGATCGTTGAATTAATGAGCGTCGGGCGATCGTGAGTCAATCTTAATTTCAAGGATCGTTGAAACTTGTCAGGAGCCGCCCCGTCAATTAAGTCGGAGGTCATGAAGCAGCAGCTCTTCCATCCGGAGATCGAGGACGTCCTGCCGGCCGACGTGTTCGCGGCGCTGGGCGATCCGATCCGGCTCGGCATCCTGGTCTCGCTCGCCGATTGCGACGAGGTCGACAAGGCGCGCTGCGGAGCCTTCACCGAGCTCGCCTCGCCTTCGCTGCTCTCCTACCATTTCGCCAAGCTGCGCGAGGCCGGGATCACGCGGTCGCGGGCGGAGGGGACGGTGCGCTATCTCAGTATCCGCCGCGAGGAATTCGACCGGCGTTTCCCAGGCCTGCTCGACACTGTGATCGAGACGGCGCGACGCGATCCTTCGGTGCCGCGCGCCAAGCTGATCACCTGACTGCGCGGCCGGCCGGAAGGGCGGCGTTACGGCATGAGGATGGTCGAGCCGGAGGTCTTGCGGGCCTCGAGATCGCGATGCGCCTCCGCGACCTCGGCGAGCGGGTAGGCTTGCCGCGCCGCGATCTTGACCGTGCCATCGGCGACGACGGCGAACAATGCGTTGGCGGCGGCTTCGAGATCCTCGCGCTTGGCCATGTAGGTCGCGAGCGTCGGCCGCGTCACGAACAGCGAGCCCTTGCTGGCAAGCTGGCCGACGGCAAAAGGCGGAACCGCTCCCGAGGCATTGCCGTAGCTGACCATCAGGCCGAGTGGGCTCAGGCTGTCGAGCGATGCCTCCCAGGTGTCCTTGCCGACCGAATCGAAGACGACCGGAACGCCAGCGCCATCGGTGATCGCGCGCACCCGTTCGGCGATGTTCTCCTCGCGATAGAGGATCGTATGGGTGCAGCCATGGGCGCGCGCCAGCGCCGCCTTCTCCTCGCTGCCGACGGTGCCGATCACGGTGACGCCGAGCGCGCTCAGCCATTGGCAGGCGATCAGCCCGACGCCGCCGGCCGCGGCGTGGAAGAGCACGGTGTCGCCGAGCTTCGCACGATAGGTCCGATGGATCAGGTAATAGGCCGTCAGGCCCTGCAGCATCATCGCCGCTGCCTGCTCGTCCTTGATGGCATCGGGCAGTTTGATCAGCGGCGCGGCCGGCATGATGCGCGCTGCGGCATAGGCGCCTGGCGGGCCGCCGGCATAGGCGACGCGGTCGCCGGGCTGCAAATGGCCCACGCCCTCGCCAACCGCTTCGACGACGCCCGCCGCCTCCAGGCCGATGCCGCTCGGCAGTGGCAGCGGGTAGAGGCCGGTGCGTTGATAAACGTCGATGAAGTTGAGGCCGATGGCCGTCTGGCGCAGACGAACCTGGCCCGGTCCCGGGTCGCCGAGGACGGCATCTTCATAGCGCAGCACGTCAGGGCTGCCGTTTTCGTGGATGCGGACTTGTTTGGTCATTGCGATGTCTCGTGATGGAGCAGGTAGAAACGTCGGGGGTGCGCGAGGCGGGGCGTTTCAGACCTCGCCGGCGGCCTCGATGTCCTTCAGATGCTGGCGAAAGCCGTAGGCCGGGTTCTGCGCCCGCGTCGCGAGGTACTGGTCGAAGCGGGCCTGGCTGCGGTAGCTGCGGCCGTTGCGCATTGCCGCGAGCTGGCGCGCCTCGGTCTCGCGATAGCCGATCGCGGCGGCGACGATGTCCTCGATATGGCTTTCAGGAAGGAACAGGACGCCATTGCTGTCGGCGGCGACGTAGTCCGTCTCGGCGATGCCGTGCTGGCCGACCAATGCCTGGCGGAAGTGATCATGTGGCCGGGGATGCAGGCGCTGCGGCCCTGTCGGCACTGCGCCGAGGCTGAAGACCGGCAGGCCGATCTCGGCGAGCTCGCGATTGTCGCGATGCAGGCCCCAGATCACGAAGCCGGCGATGCCGGCGGCCTTCGCCTCGATGGCGACGATGTCGCCGATGCAGGCTTCGTCCAGGCGGCCGCCATTGTCGATGACGATCACCTCGCCCGGCGCAGCATGCTCCAGCAGCTCGAAGAAGATGTCGATGCTGCCGACATGGCGCACGGGGCGGGCCCTGCCGCGGCATTCCATGTCCTGGGTAAGCGGCTGCAGACCCGCGGGAGCGAAACGGACCGGCACGCCGGTGCGCAGGCAGCCATCAGCCAGATGCGGCGTCGTGAGCGTCTTCAGTTGCGCGATCAGGTCGGGCTTCATCCGCTGTCCTCCATATGCGGTTCGCGTCGGGCTGGACGAGCCCGCTGGACAGGACGCTAGCAATGCAAGATCATTCAGAATAACGAAATGATTATAACTTTCACTTTAGGATTTCGGGTCGATGGTTGCCAACTTCGACATGGATGCGCTGCGGGCGATGGTGGTCGGTGTCGAGCTCGGCAGCTTCGCTCGCGCCGCCGCCCAGCTCGGCCGATCGCAATCGGCGATCAGCATGCAGCTCAAGAAGTTGGAGGAGCAGGCGCGGCGTCCGCTCTTCCGCCGGGATGGGCGCGGACTGGTGCCGACCGAGGCCGGCGAGGCGCTGCTGAGCTATGCAAGGCAGATCATCGCGCTGAACGACGAGGCCGCAGCGGCCGTCGGCAACAGCGCAGGGGCGGCGACAGTGCGCCTCGGGTTGCCGCAGGACTTCTTCGAGGATGTGATGCCTGAGGTGCTGGGGCTTTTCTCGCAGCAGCGCCCGAATTCGCATGTCGAGGTGCGCGCCGGGCGCAATTACGCGTTGGAGGAAGAGGTGCAGGCCGGCCGGCTCGATGTCGCGCTTGCCTTTTTCAAGGCCGGGTCGTCGACGAGCGGCGCGCATGTCGCGACGCTGCCGCTGTTCTGGCTGGCTGCGCAGGAGAGCGCGCCGCTCGCCTCGGCCGAGTTGCCGCTCGTCCTGTTCGATCATCCCTGTCTGTTCCGGCAGACCGCGCTCCAGACGCTCGACCGTCAGCGCCTGCGCTGGCGGATGGCGCTGACGACGCCGAGCCTTCCAGGGTTATGGGCTGCACTCGGTGCGGGGCACGGCGTCTCGGTACGGACCCGCCATCGCCTGCCCGGCAATGTTCGCGATGTCGCCGATGCGTATAACCTGCCGGAGCTGCCGCCGATCGAGGTACGCCTGCTGGCATCGGGAGCACGAACGCCCGCTGCCGGGGATCTGCTCGACATCGCCAGCAACGTCGTCCGCAGGCTGGTCGCGGAGCCGGCGGCTGCGAGGGACTAATCAGCCGCAGCACGGGCAGCCCGGGCCGAAGACGGCGCGGCTGCCAAGCGCCGCCAGCCTTCCGCGCCAACTCGGGACATGCTCCCTGATGAGCGCCATCGTCCTGTCGCGGTCGAGACGCGTTGGGCGGCCATCCTCGACCACGATCGCCCCGTCGACGATGCTCGTCACCACGTCGCTCGCCCTAGCGTAATAGACCAGCGCGGCGTAGTCGCCGTAATAGGGCTGGAGGTGCGGGCGGTTGATGTCGACCATGATCAGGTCGGCCTTCTTGCCCGGCTCCAGCGAGCCGATCTCGTCCTGTAGGCCCATGACGCGCGCGGCGCCGATCGTGTGCAGTTCCAGTGCCTGGGCGCAGGAGAGGGCGGTCGGGCTGGCGAGGCGCAGACGCATGGCGTTGAGCGCGTTGCGCATCCCTTCGAACGGGTCGTTCAGCATCCAGTCGGTGGCGAAGCCCGTCGGGATTCCGCGCGCCATGATGTCCTCGAGCGGCGGATAGCGGCCGCGCCGCGGATAGATCGTCGGGCAGTGCGCGTACGCCGCGCCGCTCTCCTGGACGGCGTCGAGATCGCCCGTCCCGGCGAAGACGAGGTGGGCGAGTACGACATCCGGGCCGAGCATGCCGACATCCCTGAGGAACTCGACCGGGCCGCAGCCATGGGCCGCCTTGATCTGCTCGACCTCGGCGGCGCTCTGGGCGGCGTGGATATGCATGCCGATGCCGAGCCGGCTCGCCTCGGCGCGGGCAGTCCGGAGCAAATCCGCCGAGCAGGTGTCGGTGGCATGGGTGCCGATGCGCGCGGTGATGCGGCCATCGGCGGCGCCATGCCAGCGCTCGGCGAAGGCGACGCCATCGCGCAGGCGCTCCTCGCCGATCGTGGTGTGATGCGTGTAGTCGCCGCGCCAGAGCTCGTGCAGGCGGACATCGAAGACCTTGTGGGCGATCTGGGCGCGCAGGCCGCAGGCTTCGACCGTCTCGGCGAGCCGATGCGGCGCGTACCAGATGTCGTTGATGGTGGTGATGCCGGCCTGGAGCATGTCGGCGCAGCCGGCTTCCGCCAGCAGCGCCCACTCGTTCTCGCTGATGTCCCTCTCCATCCGGAAGGCAACTTCGAGCAGGGCTGCCTTGGCGGCGTGGTCGTCGGTCTGGCTGCGGAAGACCAGCGAGGCCGCGTGCGAATGGCAGTTGACGAAGCCGGGCAGCACGGCCCGCCCGGCGCCATCCAGCGTGCGGGCCGGCGCCCAGTGTCCGTCCGGCTGGCGCGGGCCGGCATGGAGGATGCGCCCACCGGCGATCGCGACCTCGCCATCCGGGATCACCGGCAGGCCGGGGCTGACCGGATAGAGGAACTCGGCGCGGACCAGTAAGTCGATCTCGATCATGGCGGCCCCTCCATCGGCATGGCGAGGGCAGCTTAGGGCGGGTGCTGTGGAAGGCCAGCGACGCGCCTGCACGGCAGCCTTGCGTCGGCGATTTGCCCTCGCTATGAAATGTTACAACGTAACAAAATATGAGATCCGAGATGGATGCCCGCCTTCCCGTCACCGTGCTTTCCGGCTTTCTCGGCGCCGGCAAGACGACGCTGCTCAACCACGTCCTTAACAACCGCGAGGGCCGCAAGGTCGCGGTCATTGTCAACGACATGAGCGAGGTCAATATCGATGCCGACCTCGTCCGTTCCGGCGGCGGCGACCTGTCGCGCACCGACGAGAAGCTGGTCGAGATGAGCAATGGCTGCATCTGCTGCACCTTGCGCGACGACCTCCTGGCCGAGGTCGGCCGGCTCGCCCGCGACGGCCGCTTCGACTACCTGCTGATCGAGGGCACCGGCATCGCCGAGCCGCTGCCGATCGCAGCGACCTTCGAATTCCGCGACGAGGACGGTTTCTCGCTCTCCGATCTCGCCCGGCTCGACACCATGGTGACGGTGGTCGATGCGGTGAACCTGCTCAGGGATTACGGCTCGCGCGACTTCCTGCGCGAGCGCGGCGAGACGGCCGGCGAGGGCGATGAACGCACTCTGGTCGATCTCCTGGTCGAGCAGATCGAGTTCGCCGATGTCGTCGTGCTCAACAAGGTCAGCGATGCCGGACCGGAGGCGACAGCGCAGGCGAAGCTGGTCATCCGGGCGCTAAATCCGGATGCGCGCCTGATCGAGGCCGATTTTGGCCGCGCGCCGCTGGACGCGATCCTCGACACCGGCCTGTTCGACCATGAGAAGGCGCAGGAGCACCCGCTCTGGCACAAGGAGCTCTACGGCTTCAAAGACCATGTGCCGGAGACCGAGGAATACGGCATCGCCTCCTTCGTCTACCGGGCGCGCCGGCCCTTCCATCCGGAAAAATTCAACGCCTTTCTCGCCCAGAGCTGGTCCGGGCTGATCCGGGCCAAGGGGCATTTCTGGCTGGCGACGCGACCCGAATGGGTCGGCGAGATGTCGCTCGCCGGCGCGATCTGCCGCACCGAGGCGATGGGCTTCTGGTGGGCCGCGGTGCCACGGCCGCGCTGGCCCGACCATCCCGAATGGCGCGCCATCCTGAACCGGCACTGGCACTCAGTCTGGGGCGACCGCCGGCAGGAGCTCGTCTTCATCGGCTCCGCAATGGACGAGCGCGCCATCCGCGCCGAACTCGATGCCTGCCTCCTCGGCGAGACGCCGACCATCGCCTTCAAGCCCGAGCGCTATCGCGACCTGCCCGACCCGTTCCCGGCCTGGCGCCGGGCCGATGCCGCCTGAAACCTCATCCGATCCGTTCCTCCATTCCCGTACTGCCCGTCCTGGAGACTGCCATGCGTCCGCTTTCCCTGTTGTCCACGCTCGCCATGTCGGCCGTGCTTTCGAGCCTGCCGGCGCTCGCCCATGACCATGCCGTGCTGCGCGGCCGTCTGGTCTTCGCCGACCATGAGAAGCCGGTCGTGCGCGTGCTCGATCTCGATACCGGGGAGGTCACGCACAGCTTCGACCTGCCCAAGGCCAATCCCGGTTTCGCCACCGCGCAGGGTGGTCGCTTCGTCGTGATCAAGACTGGCGATGATGCCGGCACGATCCGCTTCCTCGACACCGGCCTGACGATCGAATCGCATGGCGACCACAACGACGTCGAGAAGGGGCCGGTGAAGCTCACCGACCTCGCGCTGACCGGCCAGAAGCCGGCCCATGTCATCTCCGGCCATGGCCAGCTCGCTTTGTTCTATGACGGCATCCGCCCCTGGGACGGCCAGAGCACGGCGAAGGCGGTGCTGGTCGCGATCAACGATCTCGCCAAGGACAAGCCGGCGCTGACGGAATGGCCGAGCCCGGGGCCGCAGCACGGCATCGTCGTGCCGTTGGGCGAGGGGCGCTGGCTGATGTCGGTGCCGAATCCAGCCTATGTCAAAGGCGATGACCGCAGCGCCTCATCGCGGCCCGATGGCTTCGAGATCCTCGACCGGGCGAAAGGCAGCTGGGCCAAGCTCGCCTCCTTCAACGATCCGGCCAAGGCCGATGCCTCCTGCAAGCTCTATCACGGCCATGCCGCGGCCGATGGCCGCCATGTCTTCGGCTGCGCCGAAGGCGAGGGCGGCGGCATGCTGGTGCTGTCGCAGGCCGGCGCCAAGTTCAGCGCGCACAAGCTCGCCTATCCCGACGAGCGCCGGATCAGCGCGATCAAGGCCAGGGTCGGCGCGAAGTTCATGGTCGCCAATTACGGCAAGACCTCGCCTTATGACGGCCTGATCAGGGTCGACCCAACCGCCAAGTCGCTGTCTGCAAGCGATGTCCTGCCGGTGCCCGGCGGCCAGTCGGCCTGCCAGTTCGAGCTCTCGGGCAATGGCAAGCGGCTCGCCAATCTGACGCCGGACGGCAAGCTCCGGGTCTATGACGTCGCCGCCTGGAAGGAACTCGCCAGCTTCGACGCCGTGCCGGCCTTCGACTGCCAGTACGGCGCGAGGACACCCACGCCCTCGCTCGCGGTGGTCGGCGGCAGCGCCTATGTCAGCGACCCGACCAATGGCCGCATCCGCGAATACAATCTCGAGACGCTCAAGCAGGCGCTCGACCTGCCGGTCGAGGGCATGCCGGCCAATCTCGCCGGCAGCGATGCGGGCTGATTGCCCGTAGGCTTCCGTTCAGCATCCGGGGTATAGGCATCCCGGATGCTGCAACGTCTTCCTCGCCATAGTCGCCAGGTCATCGCCTACGCCTTCTCCGGCGGGGTGACGGCTGTCGCGCATTACGCGCTGCTGATCGGCCTGGTCGAGCTCGCCGGGGTCGATCCGGTTCCGGCCTCGCTCGCGGGCTTTGCACTCGGTGCCGTCGTCTCCTACACGCTGAACCGCTGGCTCACCTTCGAGGCGACCCGGACCCATGGCGAGGCGAGCTGGCGCTTCGGCCTGATCGCCTTCGGCGGCTTCCTGCTGACCGGCGTGCTGATGCACCTCTTCGTCAAGGTCGCCGGCTTGCCCTATCTGCCGATGCAAGTGGTCACCACGCTGATCGTGATGATCTTCACCTTCGCCGGGCACAAATTCTTCTCCTTCGCCGACCGGGCTGAGTGAGAGGCTGCTCCGCTTCTAGGACTGGACACCGCTCAAGGTCTTGCGCCCCGCAGCGAGGTCGGCAAGCAGCGCGACATGGACATCGAGGGCATCGATGACCCTGTATCCCGGGTCCTGCCCATCGAAAGCCAGATTGAGATCGGTTCCGGCGAGAACGATGGCGTCGGCCCCGGCGGCGATCATGCGCTGTCCGGCATCGAGAAACAGCTCTCGCTGCGAGCCTGAGCAGGTGCCGGTGACGGCGACGTCCTGGTAGGCCTGGCCGAGGCTCTCGATCTCGCCGTCCAGCGCCAGGGCGTCGGTGCGAGTGAGCTGGCTGTAAAGACGCGTGCGCATCACCACCCGCGTGCCGAGAAGCCCGACCCGCTTGATGCCCTGGTCGACGAAATAGGCGTCGAGCGGAGCGACCGCGGAGACGATCGGCAATGGCGACAGGGCCGCCAATTCATCGAAGCAAAAATGCGCGCCGAGCGACGACAGGGCGGCGCAATCGCAGCCCGCATCCTGCAAGCGCGTGACGAGAGGCAGAAACGCCTGTGCCTGTTCAGTCCTGCGGTCGGCGAGATTATTGCGGATCAGTTCATGGATCTTGCCGTGAACGATCGTGAGCTCGAGTTTCGGCACGCCCCGCGCCGCTGCAGCTGCCGTCAGGCGCTGGTAGTAGACCACGGTCGCCGCAACGCCGATGCCCCCGATCAAGCCGATATGCATTGGATCCGTCCTCGCGTGATCAGGCCTTGCCGGCGGCGTAGAGCGCCCAGCCGATGAGGCCGAGGGTCGCGACGCTCGACACCGTGCGGATGTGGTTCCACAGCGTCCAGGGGATGGAGTAGCTCTCCCAGATCGTGCGAGCCGCTTCGATCTCAGTCGGGATCACCGTCCGGGCGAGCCTTTCATTCATCGGGACATTGAGCACGAGCGTGACCAGGAAGGTGCCGACGAGATAGGCGATGGCCGCAAGCGCCAGCAGAAGGGCGACATTGTGCAGGCCCTGTGCTCGCCACAACCCGGCGGCGATGAGCGCCACCACAGGGGTGCCGAAGAAGGCCGGGAAGAAGATGGCGTTGCGCACGACGATGTTGATGCTCTGCATCGACGCGATCGCGGCCTTGGGATCGACCGCGTCGAGCGCCCACATCACCGACATCGAATAGGCGTAGAAGAAGCCGGCCATGGCACCGGCCAGGGCCAGCGCGACGAAGGTGAGAGCGAGCGCGAGCGAGGCCATGGCGTCAAACCTCCGGTATGAGCTGCTTCCTAGCCGAAAAGGCCATGCGGTACGGGTTATGGCCGAAATTCGTACGGCGTGTGACGCCCTTGAAGCCGGCCGCTTCGACCAGCGCGGTGATGCCGACGGCGCTATAGGTCGAAAGACCGTATTGGGCGCGCAGCTTGCGGTAGTCAGAGAAGGCGGTGCGGACCAGCCCGCCGAGCGCCGCGACAAGGAAGCCGCCGCGCCAGGCGAACCCGAGCAGCTCGGTCGCGTCCGTCAAGGGCGAGAGATCGGGCGGGATCACGTCGGCGAGGATGAGCTCGCCGCCCGGCTTCAGCTTGGCGAGCCAGGTGGCCAGCGCCTGCTTCAATTCGTCCTCGCTCAGATACTGGATCAGCGAATTGGCGACGACGAGGTCGAGCGAATCATCCGGCAGCGACTCGACCTCTTCCGGCGAGACGACCGAAAGATTGGTGAGCGCGTCGAAACGGACTCTCAGCTTGTCGCGGACGGTCGGGGCCGCTTCGCAGAGGATCAGCTTGCCGCAGGCGGCGGCGACGAGATCGGCCGAGAGCGCCTCGCCGCAGCCGACGTCGAGCACGGTTGCGTCCTTGGACGGCACGGCGGCGGCGATATCCTGCGCAATGCGGCGATAATGCAGGGCCTTGTGACGATCCGAGACGTAGATCGCATGCTCGCCGTTCCAGAAATCACGCCAGGACATCGGGGTTCCCGTTTGGAGGATGGCGCGGAAAGCGCCTTCGCCTTAAGCCCTAGCATGCCCGCGGCGACTGTGGAGTCAGGTTGATTGCGCGCAGCGTTTGTGCTGCCACAGCCGAGCCAATAGCCTGCGCGCGACCGACCGGAGCCGTGCCGACCATGCTGCTTTTGCCGAAACTCCTGAAGCGCTCGATCCGCAAGGGGCGCCTGACCGTCATCGCTCCGGACGGAAAGCGGCATGTCTTCGGGCCTGGCCGGACTGAGTTCACCTTCGCCGGCAAGCCGGTCGTCGCCGGCGAGGTGACGGTGCGCTTCAAGGATCCGCGGATCGAGCGCGAGCTCTTCCTCAATCCCGAGCTCGCTTTGGCCGAAGGCTATATGGACGAGCGCATCGAGTTCGAGGACGGCTCGACCATCCACGATTTGCTGACCCTGTTCTGGATCCAGCGCAGCGAGCTGCGCAAGCATCCGCTGCAGGCGGCGATCCGCAAGATCCGCTTCAAGATCCGGCGCTGGCGGATGCACAATCCGCTTGGCGTCGCCGGCAAGAAGGTCAAGCACCACTACGACATCCCGACCGATTTCTATCGGCTCTGGCTCGACGAGACGATGACCTATTCCTGCGCCTACTGGCACAGTCCCGAGGTCGGCTTGGAGAACGCGCAGAAGGCCAAGCTCCGCCACCTCGCCGCCAAGCTGAAGATCGAGCCGGGCATGCGCGTTCTCGACATCGGCTCGGGCTGGGGCGAGCTTTCGATCTATCTCGCCAAGGCCTGCGGGGCGAAGGTCACCGGTCTCAACGTCTCGCCCGACCAGATGGCAGCGGCGCAGAAGCGTGCCGAGGCGGCCGGCGTCGGCGATGCCGTGAGCTTCATCAACAAGGACTATCGCGAGCTCACCGGCACGTTCGACCGCGTCGTCTCGGTCGGTATGATGGAGCATGTCGGCGTCGCGCATTACCTCGAATATTTCGAGAAGATCCGCGACCTCTTGACCCCCGACGGGATCGCGCTCGTCCACTGCATCGGCCGCGTCGGCCCGCCTGGCTTCACCGGCCCGTTCTTCGACAAATACATCTTCCCCGGCGGCTATGCCCCGGCGCTGTCGGAGGTCTTCGCCGCGGTCGAGCAGACCGGGCTCTGGCATTCCGACTGCGAGTTCTGGCGCCGGCACTACCACTGGACGCTGGAAGCCTGGCGCGAGCGCTTCATGGCGCATCGGCCGGAGGTGGTCGCGATGCTGGGCGAGCGCTTCGCGCGGATGTGGGAGTTCTACCTCTCCGCCTGCTCGATCTCCTTCGACATCGGTGGCGACATGGTCTTCCAGCTGCTGCTCGGCCCGCACAAGAGCGCCGTGCCGGTGATCCGGGATTACATCACGCAGGCGGAAGCCGAGCTGGCGGCGCGAGGGTTTTAGGATTGGTGTCCGCGCGGCCGGCGCCGTCATCTCTCCTGTTCGGGTGATCCAGTGGTTCCAGCGGGAACGTCGTGCGCTTTGGCGCCTGCCGCGAGATCCAAAGCATCCAGCCGAGAAAGCACAGCATCGCAAGAAGGAAGAAGCCGGCTCCCCATGCAAGCGGTACCCACCAGGCGTAGTCGCAAGGCGGGCCGCCCAATTCGACGGCTCTACTGCAGATACTCGCGCCCCGAGCAGCGGCGGGCGAGCTGAACGCGATCAGCGCGAGTAAGATCAAGCTTCGGATCACCACCTTCTCCCTCGGCCGCGTAAGAGTTGGCCTGCTGATGCCTGTTCCGCAATAGGTGGGTAAAGGCTACTGCGTGGAAGAGATTGCGCGCTGGCAGGGCAGGGCTTTGACGATGACCGTAGATGCGCCGATCGAGCAGGTCTCGACCTTGCTGCGCGAGGTCGCGGTGCAGGCGGTGATGCCGCGCTTCCAGCGGCTGGCGGAAGCCGAGGTCCGGGTGAAATCGCCCGGCGAGGAGGTCACTATCGCCGACGAGGAAGCCGAGCGGCTCCTCACCGCCGGGCTATCGGCGCTGCTGCCCGGGTCGCGGGTGATCGGGGAGGAGGCGGTCTCGGCGCAGCCGGAGCTGCTGCAGGGGCTGGGCGAGGGCATGGTCTTCGTGGTCGATCCCGTCGACGGCACCGCCAATTTCATCAAGGGCAGCCCGTGCTTCTCGATGATGGTGGCGCTGCTGCGCGAGGGCGAGCCTGTCGCCTCCTGGATGCTGAGCCCGGCGACCGACACGCTGCATGTCGCCGAGCGCGGCTCCGGCGCGTGGCTCAATGGCGAGCGTGTCAGGGCGGGCCGACCGCCACGGTGGGCTGCGCTGCGCGGCGGCGTGCTCACTCGCTTCCTGCCAGCCGAGATCACGGCGCGCGTGCAGGCCAATGGCCGGGATCTCGCCGCCATCCTGCCGGGCATGCACTGCGCCGGCGAGGAATATCCCGCGATCGTGCGCGGCGAGGAGCACTTCGTGGTGTTCTGGCGCGGCTTGCCCTGGGACCATGCGCCGGGAACGCTCTTCCTCGAAGAGGCCGGCGGCCGGGCGGCCCGCTTCGACGGGCGTCCCTACAAGCCGGCCGAGCCGGGCTTCGGCATCCTGGCGGCGCAATCGCCGGAGCTGTGGGATGAGCTGCAGCGACGGCTGTTCGCCGAGATTTAGATCACGCCTCGATCACGAGATTGGTCAGCGCCTGTGCCAGACATAGCGAATGTCAGGCTCGCGCTCTTCATTGCGCGATCCGTCGGTCAGCTCGACCGCGACGAAGCCCTGTCGTTCATAGAAGCGACGGGCGATGGCGTTGCGCTGAAACGTCCAGAGGTTCAGCTCGCGGTAGCGATCCCGCGCGATCTCCAGCAAGGCGCTGCCCAGACCACGGCCCTGATAGGCGGGCAGCACATAGAGCTGGTCGATCCAGCCATCGCGGAAGGCGATGAAGCCGGCCAGCGCCGGGCCGTGGAACGTGCCCCACAGTTCGCATTCGTCGAAGACCACGCTCCCGAAATAGGCGCGGTCTTCCTCGGGCGTATGCAGCCCCGCCAGCCAGGGCAGGCGATCATCGAAACTCGCACGGTGCACGGCAGCCACCGCGTCCATGTCACTGCGCTGGAGCTTGGTCGGGGGACGGAGCATTCTCCCGCGTAGCAGAGGCTCGCTCAGCCCGGCAACGGCTGGTCGATCGCACTCAAAACCCCGCCGGCTTGCACCGCGAGGGTTTGAGGAGAACGCCATCCGAGGGAGGCGCGGGGCTAAGGCGGCGTTGCAGTCGACGGCTGCGTGCCGAATGTCGATGTCGAATTGTCGAGGCAGCGCCACTGGCCACTGCCCGAGCCCCGCGCGCGGTTCTCTATGAGTTCTCGCCGTGTGTTGCGTCCGGCTGGACCGGGGTGCCTGCCCCGAACGACGAAATCCCTCCGTGGTGGAACGAGCAGACTCTGGTCGCAAAAGTGGTTCGCACTTCTGCGGAGCATGCTCGTTCAGGCTCGCAAGGCCCTTTCGCCACAAACACCGCTCTCCCGCCCGGCCTCATGATGCCTCGCGAAGCCCCCTCGGTTCGGGCGGGACGGGGAGAAGCATAAGTCAGGTTTTGGGGGCGGGGATTGATTGGAGAGTTATCCCCGCTGACGACGCGCTGCGCGTGATGGAGGAGCGCCGGGAACCCTTCTCCCGTGTGGGAGAAGGGCAGGGATGAGGGCCTGCACTATCCGC
Organism: Allobosea sp. LjRoot90; assembly: GCF_964254315.1. Taxonomy (NCBI): domain Bacteria; kingdom Pseudomonadati; phylum Pseudomonadota; class Alphaproteobacteria; order Hyphomicrobiales; family Alloboseaceae; genus Allobosea; species Allobosea sp. LjRoot90. The sequence continues at coordinate 310,253 of NZ_CAXUTF020000003.1, read as the reverse complement.
AGAAAGTGCAACGGTGCCGTCGCGCTTCAATGATCAACGGCGGTCCCTCACCCCTGCCCCTCTCCCATCCGGGAGAGGGGTTTTCCGTCGCGGTAACCATGCCCCAATACTAAGGAATTGACCTAAGTATTGAGTCCACCTATCACTGCCTCGCGCAGATTGCTGCGCAGCCGTCGGCAGGGAGGAAGGCCGTGACACCGCAAATCGGCGCCCGCACGCAGCATGCGCCCCATCCCGTCGTCGTGGACCAGGTCTTCCGGGCCTTGTCCGATCCGACGCGGCGGCATGTGCTGGAGCGCCTGACCGCGCGGCCGGCTTCGGTGAGCGAGCTCGCCGCGCCCTATGCCATGGCCCTGCCGTCCTTCGTCGAGCACCTGAAGGTGCTCGAGACGAGCGGTCTCGTGCGCTCGCACAAGACCGGGCGCGTCAGGACCTACGAGCTGGCCACTGACCAGTTGAAGCTCGCCGAGGATTGGCTCGGGCGCCAGCGCAACCTCTGGGAGCGCCGCCTCGACCGGTTCGACGCCTATGTCATGACCCTGAAGGAAGAGGAGAGCAAATGACTTTGCCTGCGATCACGATCAATCCCGAGCTAGACCTGCTGCTCGAACGCAAGCTCGACGTCCCGGTCGAACTCGTCTGGCGTGCCTGGACGACGCCGGAACATCTGCGCAACTGGTTCGCGCCCAAGCCGTGGGCGATCACCGCCTTGGACCTCGACCTGCGTCCCGGCGGCGCGATCAACTTCACCATGCGCTCGCCCGAGGGCCAGGAGTTCGCCAACACCCAGTGCTATCTCGAGGTGAAGCCGCTGGAGCGGCTGGTCATGACCGACACGCTGCTCGGCGGTTATCGGCCTTCGCCGAACCCGTTCTTCACCGCCATCCTGGACCTCGCCAGGGACGGCAACGGCACGCATTATCGGGCCGTGGCCATCCATGGCAGCGATGCCAGCCGCAAGCAGCACGAAGAGATGGGCTTCCACGAGGGCTGGGGAACGGTCGTCAGCCAGATGGTAGAATACATCAAGGCCGGGCGCCTCCAGTCCTGACAGGCGCGCGCTCCGATCGATCCTGAGGGCGGCGCCGTGGCGCCGTCCTCGCCCGTCAGCGCTTCGCGTCGCCTTCTTCCCCGTAGGGAAGGGAAACCCGCTCAACCCGGCAACGATTGGTCGGCCGCACTCACAAGCCTCGCCGGCTTACCGCCGCGAGGGGTTGAGGCAGAACGCCGTCCGAGGGAGGGCGCGGGGCTAAAGCGGCGTCGCAGTCGATGGCTGCGTGCCGAATGTCGATGTCGAATTGTCGAAGCAGCGCCACTGGCCACTGCCCGCGCGACGGCAGCATTGAAAGCGGGGATACTCGCCACGGGGCGAGCGGCCGGCTTGCGGTCAGGCGCGGACGATCTTGCGGCGTGCCTTGGGCTTGGCAGGCGCCAGGGCCTGCGCCTCGCGCTCCAGCGCTTCCTTCTGCAGCCGCAATTGCCGCAGCTTCGCGGTGTTCGCATCGCGGGCCTGGGCGATGCTGTCAGCCTCGGAGATGATCCGGTTGCGGGCGAGCGACTGGGTCTGGACCTTCAGGAAATTGTTGTCGGCATTGGTGCGCTGCTTTGAATGTTCAGCCAAGATGGCCTCCCGTTAGTTTCGATGGTCAGGTCAGGCACATAAAAAAAGGCCAAGCATACGCTTGGCCTTCCCTTGGAAGTCATTCCAGTCAGTGGTGCCGGTACATCCATGGTCACCGCGACGAATGACGTCCGGATCACGCAGCCTGAAGCTGCTCGGCGGCCATCTTGCCCGACTTGTTGTCGCGAGCGACCTCGAAGCTGATCTTCTGGCCTTCCTGCAGATCGCGCATTCCAGCGCGCTCGACAGCGGAGATGTGGACGAAGACGTCCTGGCTGCCGTCGTCAGGCTGAATGAAGCCGAAGCCCTTGGTGGAATTGAACCATTTCACTGTGCCGGTGGCCATTGAAGAACCCTCCTATTGGCAATACCTGTCGTCCGCCATGCGACTGCTCGGCGGATTCAGAACGATTTCGAAAGGGGGGAGTTCATCAGAAGCGCGCCGAAGCACGAAAATAAAACCGACCGTCCAAGCAAATATCGACGAAAACACGCTACGATTTTCGAGGTGAGATGTCAATCATCACTCTTGTTCTTCATTTCAACCGTGTCGGATTCGGGGTCTGAACTCGGGTTTTTAGTGAATGAAGACCAGATTTTAGACCCGAGTTCAGTGAAGTTTCGCAGTATCGTCTGCTTCTTTATTTTTCATAGAGCCGGGTGCGGCAAAGCGGGTGAGCGGGCTTGCGCCTCAGCGCTTCAGGTTGACGATCACCACGCCGGCCAGCGCCATCGCGCCGCCGATCAGGCCGAGCGTCGTTGGGATCTCGCCGAGCCAAAGGAAACTGATCAGCATCGCGGCCGGCGGCACGCAGTACTGGAAGTTGGAGGCGCGGGCGGCCGGCAGGCGCGAGAGGGTGATCGCCCAGGTGCCGTAGGCGACGACGCTCGAGACCAAAGCAAGCCAGATCACGGACCAGATCGCCTGTGCCGGAGCAGCCGGCAATTGCTCCAGCGCTGCGGGCAGGAAGGGCGTGAGGGCGAGGCCGCCGAGCGCCATGTTCCAGGCCGCGACGGTGAGCGGCTTGTGACGGGCGAAGAGTGGCTTCTGCACCACGGTCGAGACCGAGTTGCACAGGGCAGCGCCGAGGATCAGCAGGACGCTGACGCCGATGTTGAGGTCGAGCCCGTTGCCGAGCGCGATCACGCCGATGCCGGCGAAGGCGATTGCTGTGCCGAGCCAGGCGATCAGGCTGAAGCGCTCGTTCAGGACCAGCATGGCGAGCGCCGCCGTCATGATCGGGTTGGTGTTGATGATGAAGCTCGCGGCGCCCGCCGGGACGACGCGCTGGCCGAGATTGAGGAAAATCGCATAGAGCGCGATGAAGACGATGCCGCCGGTGAGGAAGCGCCAGATGTCGGCGCGCTCGGGCAGCTTCGGACGCATCACGATCAGGAAGAGCGCTGCGAACACGCCGGCAATGGCGAACCGCAGTGCCGCGAGTTCGAGCGCGCCGAAGCCGGCAAGGCCGGCCCGGATCGCTGGGAAGGAGGAGGCCCAGGCGATGACGGTGAAGGGGATGGTGAAGAGCAGCATGGCATCGAGGGTGGAGCCGGGCCGGGTGGGCGCGGCGGGGGCGGCGGTGGTCATGGTGGCCTCACAGGGGCGAATGACAGTTCGCTCCCGATAGACGCCCCGGGGAGCTGATTGACAAACGAGTAATTCGATGGCGAGCTGTGAGCATGGATCACAGCTCGCCGCTTCCACCGCTCGACACGCTGCGCGCCTTCGAGGCCGCTGCCCGCTCAGGCAGCTTCTCGGCCGCGGCCGAGTCGTTGAACCTCACCCATGGCGCGATCTCGCGGCAGGTCGCCAAGCTGGAGCATTGGCTAGGCTTGCGCGTCTTCGAGCGCCAGGCGCGCGGGGTTGCGCTGACGCCGGAGGGGCAGCGCCTGTTCCAGCGCACGCAGGAGGCCTTCCTCGTCTTCGCCGACTCATCCGACCGCTGGAGCGAGCCGCGCGGGACGGCGGTGGTGCGCTTCAGCGCGACGCCTTCCGTCTGCTCGCTCTGGCTGATGCCGCGCTGGCAGCGCCTCGAGAGCGGCGATCCCGCCGTACGGATCATGCTGCAGGTCGACCATCGCAAGGTCGACCTTGAAGAAGAGGGCATCGACCTCGCCATTCGCTGCGGCCGCGGCGGCACGCCGGGGCGGGTCTCGGTGCAGCTGTTCGAGGAATGGTGCTACCCGATCGCCTCGCCGGAGCTGGCCAGGGCGATCGGCGACGGCAAGCCTGAGCGCTTCCTCGACCAGCCGCTGATCCATGATTCGGATGCTGCCGGCTGGCGCGCCTGGTTCAATGCGCAGGGGCTCGACTTCCGCCCGCGCCAGCAGGATCGGCGCTTCGAGGACTACAATCTCGTGCTCGACGCCGCCGCATCCGGACTCGGCGTCGCATTGGCACGTCCACCCTTGGCGCAGGCGCAGGTCGATGCCGGGCGGATCGCCAGGGTCGACGCCCGTACCGCGCTCAACCCGGTCTCCTACTGGCTCGACCGGCCGATGGGCCAGCCGCGCCCGGCGGCGGTGGCGCTGGCGACGCGCATTGCAGGGGAGGCCGAGCTGCCGGTGGGCAAGCTCGCGACCTTCCTCAGGCAGGAGGCCAAGGCGGCGGCTTAGGGCAGGTTCTTCTCAAAGCTCGGGAAGTCCAGGCGCGCTGAAATCGGTCTCCGGCGCGCCGAAGTCGCGTCGCCGCGGGCGAAGGGGAGTCGGCCCGGGTGAGGACATGCGCTCGGCTACCTGACATGGACAGACAATGGCTGGGGGTATCGGACTGGCATCCGGCTCAAGATCGAAGGGAAAAACCATGGCAAAGAACACGATTTGCGTCTGGTACGACAAGGATGCGGAGGCTGCCGCCCGCTTCTACGCCGAGATCTTTCCCGACAGCGCGGTGACGGCCGTCCACCGCGCACCCAGCGACTATCCATCCGGCAAGGCGGGCGACGTGCTGACGGTCGACTTCACGGTCGCCGGCGTCGCTTGCCTCGGCCTCAACGGCGGTCCGGCCTTCAAGCAGACCGAAGCCTTCTCGTTCCAGATCGCCACCGATGATCAGGCTGAGACCGACCGCTACTGGAACGCCATCGTCGGCAATGGCGGCCAGGAGAGCGCGTGCGGCTGGTGCAAGGACAAATGGGGCGTCTCCTGGCAGATCACGCCGCGCGTGCTGACCGAGGCGCTGGCGGCTGGCGGCAATGAGGCAAAGCGCGCCTTCGAGGCGATGATGGGCATGACGAAGATCGACGTCGCCGCGATCGAGGCGGCGCGGCGCGGCTGAGCAGCAGGCTCTAGCCTGGCTGCAGCGCCTCGCTTCTCGCCTCCTCCCGCACCTGCCGCCGGTCGTCGTCGAGATGCGCCCGCATCTCCTCGGCCAGGGCGAAGAAGCGATCGCGCACCGGCCTTGCATGCGGGTTGGCTTGTTCGATCGCCATGAAGACGCCGGGACTGTCATGGCGCACCATCTCGGTGGCGCGCATCAGGAGGTCGAAGCTCGCCGTGGTCATGCGCCGCGGCAGCGGCTCCATCCTGACCAGGATCTTGGCGATGAGATGGGTGAGGCCCTGGACCAGCGCCGCCTCGCGATCATGCGCCTCCGGTGTCGTTATGATGACTTTGAGGCCGAGCGTCCGGCGCAGGAAGGCGGCGATGCGCCAGGCGCTGGGGCCACGGATCGGGCAGATCGCGATCTTGAGGCCGGCGATGCCGTCGCGCCCGCTCTGGGGACCGAAAAGCGGATGGGTGCCGACGATCTCGACGTGATCCGGCAACTCGGCGAGCATGGTCGCAGCCGGGCCGATCTTGACCGAGCCGACATCGACGACGATCGCCCCGGCGCGCAAATGCGGCCTTAATGTCGCGATGGCCTCGGAGAGGGCCGCGACCGGCACGGCGAGAATGACGATGTCGCAGGCGGCGATCTCGGCCGGTGCGGCGGCGATGATGCCGCCAGCGGCTGTATCGGCGGGCAGCGCCGGGTCGAAGGCGAGCAGGCGGCAATGCGGCCTGAGATGGCGGGCGATCAGGCGGCCGAAGGCGCCGAAGCCCATCAGGCCGACGGAGGGATTGGTCTTGTTCGGGGTAAGCATCGCGTTGTCCTCGGGGAGGGCCGCGATGCCGGGTGACTGCCTGATTTCAACCGCCAGCGCGGCGGTTGAGCATGGGAGTGCGACCGCCTTCTATGAGGACGGCGCGTAATAGTTGCGGGCGAGCAGACAGGCAAAAGTCATGGCGCGCTTAGAGCGCTGGCGCGCCTGCCTGTCAATCACAGCGGCGGGGAATAGTCGGTCGGCACCATCACGCGATCCTCGATCGCGCCGACGAGATCGCCATGCTCGATGACGCTGATGCGCTTGATCTCGAGCCATTCCGGATCCGCCATGAAGCTCGTCCAGCACGCCGTCTTGGTCTCGAGGTCGGGCCAGGCGAGGAGATAGGCGAACTCGGTGCGGCCGGCGCTCCTGGTCTCCCACATCGCCAGGATGCGGAAGCCGTGGCGGGCCATGATCCGGCTGGCATGATCGCGGAAGCGGGCGTGGAACGCCGCCTTGTTGCGCTCGAAGATTTCGTTGATGCGCAACTGGTGGATCATGCCGAACTCCTTTGTCAGGCGGCCTTCTTCGCCTTCTCGGCTTCCATCAGTTCGACGAAGCGGGCGAAGAGGTAGTGGCTGTCCTGCGGGCCGGGCGAGGCTTCCGGGTGGTGCTGGACGCTGAAGGCCGGTCGGTCGGTCAGCGCAATGCCGCAGTTCGAACCGTCGAAGAGCGAGACATGGGTCTCGGTCGCATTCGCCGGCAGCGTGGCGGGGTCGACGGCGAAGCCGTGGTTCATCGAGACGATCTCGACCTTGCCGGTAGTCTTGTCCTGGACCGGATGATTGGCGCCGTGATGGCCCTGCTTCATCTTCATGGTCTGGCCGCCGATGGCGAGCGCCAGCATCTGATGGCCGAGGCAGATGCCGAAGGTCGGGATCTTCCTGTCCAGCAGCTCCCTGATCACCGGCACGGCGTATTCGCCGGTCGCGGCCGGGTCGCCCGGGCCGTTCGACAGGAAGACGCCGTCGGGATTGAGCGCGAGGATGTCCTTGGCGCTGGCGGTCGAGGGCACGACCTCGACCTCGCAGCCGGCCTTGGCCAGCAAACGCAGGATGTTGCGCTTGACGCCGTAGTCGATGGCGACGACGCGATGCGCCGCGCTCTCGCGCTTGCCGTAGCCGCGCGGCCACTGCCAGGGCGTCTCATCCCAGTCATAGCGCTGGGTCGCGGCGACGAGCGGGACGAGGTCGAGCCCGGCCATGTCGGGCAGGGCGGCGGCCTCTTTCTTCAGACGCTCGATCTCGAAATTGCCGGCCGGGTCATGGGCGATGACCGCATTGGGCATGCCGTTCTCGCGGATCAGCGTGGTCAGTGCCCGGGTGTCGACGCCGCAGATGCCGACGATGTTGCGGGCCTTGAGCCAGGCATCGAGATGCTTGGCCGCGCGCCAGTTCGAGGGCTGCGTCACCTCGGCATGCAGCACGATGCCGCGCACGCCGGAGGAGGCGGCGGCATTGACCGTCTCGGTGTCCTCTTCGTTGACGCCGACATTGCCGATATGCGGGAAGGTGAAGGTGATGATTTGCCCTGCATAGGACGGGTCGGTCAGGATCTCCTGATACCCGGTCATCGCCGTGTTGAAGCAGACCTCGCCGGGAGCCTGGGCGATGGCCCCGAGGCCGAAGCCTTCGAGCACCGTGCCGTCGGCGAGCACCAGCACCGCGGTCGCGCGCGGTTCAACCCAGCCCTCTTGCCAGCCTTGCGCGGCGGGGTTTCCTTCATGAGCGGTCATGTCTATGTCTCGTCCAGGCCGCTGGAAGCTGCGGCAAGCGTGAAGGCTGCGCGCAACGGCGCTGCCGGTCTGGAGCGCGAGCCTTAATCAGGCGCCCGCGCTCCGTCAATGAACGAAGAAGGTTTGCAACATCATGTCCACTCTGCGTGAGCAGTTCACCGCCGACCTGAAGACCGCGATGAAGGCCGGCGAGAAGGGCAAGGTCTCGACCATCCGCCTGGTCCAGGCGGCGCTGAAGGACAAGGACATCGAGGCGCGCGGGGCTGGCAAGGGCGAGGCGACGCCGGACGAGATTCTCGCGCTGCTGCAGAAGATGATCAAGCAGCGCCAGGAATCGATCGCGATCTACGACGCCAACAGCCGGCCGGAACTGGCCGACGGCGAGCGCGCCGAGGTCGCGGTGATTTCCGCCTATCTGCCGAAGCAGATGAGCGACGAGGAGATCAAGGGGGCGATCGAGGAGGTCATTGCCGAAACCGGCGCGGCTTCCGTCAAGGACATGGGCAAGGTCATCGGCGCCCTCCGCGGCGCCTATGCCGGTCAGATGGATTTCGCCAAGGTCTCACCTATGGTAAAGCAGCTGCTGGGCGGCTGACCAGCGGGCGGCAGTTTCGCCATATCGACGGGGCAGCGCTTCGGCAAAGGAGGCTTCCGATGTCGAAACAGGTGATCGTTGTCCTGGTGCTCGGCCTCGCCTTGCCAGGCCCGGCAGCCCTCGCTCAGTCGCAGGGCTGGAGCACCGGCTATCAGATGGGCACGTCCTATGCCGGGGTGAGCGGCGCCGACGGGACGCGGCTCACTTTCTATTGCGGGGATGCGGCGGCTGCTCGCGCCAACCCGGCGATTGCCGGCGGCCCCTATCTGATGGCGGTTCTGCCAAAGACACAGCTCAAGGAGGCCCTGCCGTCGGCGATCGAGATCGTAGCCGACGGCAGGGCGACGCGCGTGCCGGTCAAGGCCCAGTCAGGCATCGACGAGGTCGAACTGACCTGGACACCTGACGGCAGCTTTGGTGTCGCACAGATGAGCCCGGTGGTGGCGAGCCTGCGCGAGGCGAAGCGGATTGAATTGCGCGCCGCCGAGGCCTCGGTCCTGCTACCGACGGAGGGCGTCGCGACGGCCCTGGCGGACGATCCGCTGCGCTGTCCGTGAGCAGCCTGGGCGTTGCCGCCGCATTCCGACAGTCGGGCGCGCTCCTGCCTCGCTTCGCCAGCATGGCTGGCTATCACGCGCTGTGGATTGCGCCAATAATCGGGGGAGCGCTGCGATCGGCGATTGGCACAAGCTCTCCGCATCGCCAGATAGGAAGTCATGAAGTTCCCGCCCTCCGTCCTTGAGGAGATCAAGGCGCGGCTGCCAGTCTCGGCGGTCGTGGGCAAACGTGTGCGCCTCGCCAAGGCGGGCCGCGAATGGAAGGGGCTCTCGCCCTTCAACGCCGAGAAGACACCGTCCTTCTTCGTCAACGATCAGAAGGGCTCGTTCTTCGATTTCTCCTCCGGCAAGAACGGCGACATCTTCAAGTTCGTGATGGAGACCGAGGGGCTCTCCTTCCCGGAGGCGGTCGAGAAGCTCGCTTCGGAAGCCGGCGTTATCTTGCCGAAAGTCTCCGTCGAAGCGCAGGTACAGGAAGAGAAGCGCAAGGGGCTGCACGAGGTCGTCGAGCTTGCGGCGCGCTTCTTCGAGGCCGAATTGCAATCCGAGCGCGGCGGGCTGGCGCGGCGCTACCTGTCGGGGCGCGGGCTGGAAGCGCCGGCGCGCCAGCTCTTCCGCATGGGCTACGCGCCGCCCGACCGATTCGCGCTGCGCGACCACCTCGCGGGCAAGGGCGTCGGCGCGGATGCGATGATGGAGACCGGGCTCCTGGTGCATGGCGAGGAGATCGCTGTGCCCTATGATCGCTTCCGCGACCGGGTCATGTTCCCGATCCACGATGCGCGCGGCCGCGTCGTCGCCTTCGGCGGCCGGGCGATGAGCGCCGATGTCCCCGCGAAATATCTGAATTCGCCGGAGACGCCGCTCTTCCACAAGGGCGGGCTGCTGTTCAATCATCACAATGCCCGGAAAGCTGCGCACGACACCGGCCAGGTGATCGTGGTCGAGGGCTATGTCGACGTCATCGCCATGACGCTCGCCGGCTTCCCGCAGGTGGTGGCGCCGCTCGGCACGGCGCTGACCGAGGATCAGCTGGCGCTGCTCTGGCGCATGGCGGGCGAGCCGGTGATCTGCCTCGACGGCGACAAGGCCGGCCGCAAGGCGGCGGGGCGGGCGATCGACCTCGCCTTGCCAATGCTCGAGCCGGGACGCTCGCTCTCCTTCGCGCTGCTGCCGGAGGGACAGGACCCCGACGATCTCGCCCGCTCCGGCGGCAAGCCAGCGGTCGCCGAGGTGATCGGGTCGGCGAAACCGCTGGTCGACATGCTCTGGGCCCGCGAATTCGAGGCGAGCCAGCTCGATACGCCCGAGCGGCGCGCCGCCTTCGAGCGCAGGCTGAAGGAGCCGCTCGGCCTGATCCGCGACGAGGCGACGCGCCGACATTATCGCCGCGAGATCGACGAGCGGCTCGGTCAGCTCTTCGCCCCGCCACCACAGCAGGAGCGCTTCGAAGGGCGCCGGCAGGGCGGATTCGGCGGCAATGCGCGCGGCGGACGCGGTTTTCCGCGCGGCCCAGAGAGGCAGCCGCTGTCGCAGGTGCGCGCGAGTCTGCAGCTCACCAACTCGCCGCTGATGCAGCGCCGGCATGGCGAAAATCCCCGCGAGGCCTTTATCCTGCTGGCGCTGGCGAGCCATGCGGATCTGGTCATGCGCTGCGTCGACGAGATCGCCGAGCTCGCGCTCGACGGGTTGGCGGCCGAGCGTTTCCGCCAGGCGCTGCTCGAAGCGGCCTTCGACGGCAGCTTCGACCAGGAGGCGTTCGGGCGCAGGTTGGAGCAGACCCGGGTGGCGGAGGCGAGGGCGGCGCTGCTCGCCGTCACCCAGCCGGCCGAGCGGCTGAAGCTCTTGCAAACGGCTGATCTAGAATCGGTTTTTGATTCGATTCGTCAGGCTCTCGTCTTGCATCATCGCGCACGAACGCTACATAGCGAGCTGAAGGCAGCCGAACGCGCATTGGCTGACGAACCAACAGAAGCCAATTTCGCCTGGATGAAGGACGTCAAGGCCCGCCTCGAAGCAGTCGAGGGGACCGAGGCTAATCCCGAGGACTGACCAGGCTGGGTGCTTTGCTCGTTCGTCGGCAGATCCGGGGTGACTTTCGAGATGGTGCACGATTCATCAACGATGGTCGGCGCTATCTGTGACGGATGAGTAGGTTGGGGTGCGCGGCAGCAACGGCAGCCGCGGCGCCCTTTTCTGCGTCGGAGCGGCAGCATCCGACGCGCAAGATGGCGGAGCGCTGATTTATGGCGACCAAAGTGAGCGAGCGGGACAAGTCCGAAGCGGGTTCCCCCGAAGCGCCCCCGAGCACGGACAGCCCCCTGCTGGATCTCACCGATCAGGCCGTCAAGCGGATGATCAAGCTCGCCAAGAAGCGCGGCTATGTCACCTATGACGAATTGAACGAGGTTCTGCCGTCGGAGGAGTTCTCCTCCGAGCAGATCGAGGACGTGCTCGGCCAGCTCAGCGAGCAGGGCATCAACGTCGTCGACAACGAGGACCCGGAAGCTGCCGGCGAGGAGCGGGCGGCCCGCGGCAAGGAAGGCGAAGAGGACGAGCCCGAGGGCGGCGACATCGTCGAGACCCAGCGCTCGGCGCTGCCGGTCGAGACCAAGCGCAATCTCGAGCCGACCGAGCGCACCGACGATCCGGTGCGGATGTATCTGCGCGAGATGGGCTCGGTCGAGCTGCTCTCGCGCGAGGGCGAAATCGCGATCGCCAAGCGCATCGAGGCCGGCCGCGAGGCGATGATCGCGGGGCTCTGCGAGAGCCCGCTGACCTTCCAGGCGATCATCATCTGGCGCGACGAATTGATGGAGGGCAAGGTCCTCCTGCGCGACATCATCGACCTCGAAGCGACCTATGCCGGCCCCGACGGCAAGAACCCGGAGCAGCTGCCGGGTGAGGGCGAAGGAGAGGGCGAGGGTGGTGAAGTGGCTCCTGCCTTCGGCGCCGAAGGCGAGCCGCCGCCGGATAGCGACGACGATGACATCGAGAACAATGTCTCGCTCTCGGCCATGGAAGCCGAGCTGAAGCCGCGCGTGCTCGAGACCTTCGACTCGATCGCCAGCAACTACACCAAGCTGCGCCGCCTGCAGGACCAGGACATCGCCAACCGGCTGGAGAACACCAAGCTCTCGCCGTCGCAGGACCGCAAATACAAGAAGCTGAAGGACGACATCATCACCGCGGTGAAGTCGCTCTCGCTCAACAACAACCGCATCGAGGCGCTGGTCGAGCAGCTCTACGACATCAACAAGCGCTTGATCTCGCACGAGACCCGCCTGCTGCGCCTGGCCGAGAGCTATGGCGTCGGCCGCGAGGACTTCCTGAAGCAGCATATCGGCGCCGAGCTTGATCCGAAGTGGCTGCTGCGCGTCTCCAAGCTCGGCTCGCGCGGCTGGAAGGAATTCGTCGCGCAGGAGAAGGAGCGCATCCGCGAGCTGCGCGAGGACGTCCATACCCTGGCGTCTGAGACCGGCCTGGAGATCCAGGAGTTCCGCAAGATCGTGCTGATGGTCCAGAAGGGCGAGCGCGAGGCCAGGCAGGCCAAGAAGGAGATGATCGAGGCGAACCTGCGTCTCGTGATCTCGATCGCCAAGAAGTACACGAACCGCGGCCTGCAGTTCCTCGACCTGATCCAGGAAGGCAACATCGGCCTGATGAAGGCGGTCGACAAGTTCGAGTACCGCCGCGGCTACAAGTTCTCGACCTACGCGACATGGTGGATCCGGCAGGCGATCACCCGCTCGATCGCCGACCAGGCCCGCACCATCCGTATCCCGGTGCACATGATCGAGACGATCAACAAGATCGTCCGGACCTCGCGCCAGATGCTGCACGAGATCGGCCGCGAGCCGACCCCGGAGGAGCTGGCCGAGAAGTTGGCCATGCCGCTGGAAAAGGTCCGCAAGGTCCTGAAGATCGCCAAGGAGCCGATCTCGCTGGAGACCCCGATCGGCGACGAGGAAGATTCGCACCTCGGCGACTTCATCGAGGACAAGAACGCGATCCTGCCGATCGACGCGGCGATCCAGTCGAACCTGCGCGAGACCACCACGCGCGTGCTCGCCTCGCTCACCCCGCGCGAGGAGCGCGTGCTGCGTATGCGCTTCGGCATCGGCATGAACACCGACCACACCCTCGAAGAGGTCGGCCAGCAGTTCAGCGTCACCCGCGAGCGCATCCGGCAGATCGAGGCGAAGGCGCTGCGCAAGCTCAAGCACCCGAGCCGCAGCCGGAAGCTCAGGAGCTTCCTGGACAACTGATCGCCCGGCTTTTGACCTCGGGGCACGCATGGAAAATCCCGGAATGCGTGCCTCCGGGGCCAGCGCCGCCGCTATCTGGCCGCCGCTCGCTCGTTTCATCGATCTCGAAGATCGCCTCGGCGAGCGCATGGCCGGCCGCCCGGTCATGGCGGGCTTCTACGAGTTCATCCGCTTCGGCATGAAGCAGGCCTGGGCCTGCCTGTTCGGCGGCATCGTCGTCTTCCTGCTGATCGCGACCTATCTCGTCTATCCGCGCGACGCTGCGTTGGCGCGCTACGATTTCCTGTTCCTCAGCATGGTCGCGGTCCAGGCCGGGCTGATCCTGACGCGGCTCGAGACGGCCGAGGAAGCCAAGGTCATCCTGATCTACCATGTCGTCGGCACGGCGATGGAGATCTTCAAGACGGCTGTCGGCTCGTGGATCTATCCGGAGCCGAGCTTCTTCCGGATCGGCGGCGTGCCGCTGTTCACCGGCTTCATGTACGCGTGCATCGGCAGCTATATCTGTCGGGCCTGGCGGCTGTTCGATTTCCGCTTCTCGAACCATCCGCCGCGCTGGGCCCTGATCGCGCTCAGCGTGCTGATCTATGTCAATTTCTTCATGCACCACTATGTGGTCGATATCCGTATCGGGCTCTTCCTGCTCGCCGGGGTTCTGTTTGCGCGGACGAAAATCTATTTCAAGGTCTGGCGCGTGCATCGCTCGATGCCGCTCCTGCTCGGGCTGCTGCTTGTCGCGCTGTTCATCTGGTTCTCGGAGAACATCGGCACCTTCACACGGACCTGGCTCTACCCCTCGCAATTGCAGGGCTGGTCGATGGTCTCGTTCGCCAAGCTCGGCTCGTGGTCGTTGTTGCTGATCATCAGCTACACGCTGGTGACGCTGGTCAACCGCCCGCAACCGCTCGACCGGCCATGATGGACACCCGGCTATCGCGGCGTGTCGTACTTGCGCTCGTTGCGATCGGCATCATCGCGATCGGCCTGACGACGCGCCTGCCGGGCCTGGGTTGGCCGCCCATCCTCGCGAAGTATCTCGGCTCCGCGCTCTGGGGCGCCATGGTCTATTGCCTCGCTGCGTTCCTGCGTCCGTAATGGCGCGTGACGTGGATCGCATTGCTGGCAGCGTGCGTCGCGGTGACTGTCGAGGCCAGCCAGCTCTGGCATGCGCCATGGCTGGACGCATTTCGGCAAACCCGCCTGGGCGTTCTGCTCCTTGGCCGCTTCTTCGCCTGGGCCGATATCGCGGCTTACCTTGTCGGGATCGGCGTCGCCGCCGTTAGCGACAGGTCACTGTCGCTGGCCGTGGATGCGCGTCGTTCCGAAGCATAGGGGTGGGATCCGAGGCCGTTTGCGGCAATCCGGTATCGCAGCGCTGCCTTGCGGACTTCTCAGTGTCCGGCGATTTCTTGCCTGAGCCAATCCGTGAACGCCATGGCTGCCAGACTCATCTCGGCACGGTTCGGCAGTACCACCCAGTAGCCAAGTCCTGGCGCGGTCGCAAAACCCGGCAAGGGCGCGACCAGCGCACCGCGACGCAGATAATCGGCGACCAGAAGGCTCCGGCCCATCGCAACCCCCTGACCGCCCAGGGCGGCCTGCAGGACGATGTTGTAGTCCGTCAGCTGCAGCCGGCTGGCTGCGGCGAGGTCGAGCGCGGCATGCCGGGACCAGGCCTCCCATTCGGTAGGGCGATGGCTGATGAGCAGGGTATGTCCGAGGATGTCGGCTGGGTTTGCGAGGGGCTGACGCGCCGCCAGCTCCGGGCTCAAGACCGGCATCAGCCTTTCGGTGGCGAGCAGCTCGCAGCGCAGGCCCGGCCATTCGCCGACGCCGTAGCGAATGGCGATATCCGCCTCTCCCGCAGCGAGATTGGCCTGATTCAACGTGGGGTCGAGGACGAGCTCGATCTGCGGATAAGCGGCCCGGAAATGGGCGAGATGAGAGACCAGCCAGTTTGCGGCGAAGGATGGTAGCAGGCTCACCCTCAATGTCTGGCGGGACGCTTGTGAGCGGACGTCGCGGGTTCCGTCGGCGACCAGCGCGAAGGCCCGCGAGATGCTGTCGAGATAGCGCGCGCCCGCTGCGGTCAATGCGATGCTGCGGCCCCGGCGCTCGAACAGCTCTGCTCCCAGAGCCTCTTCCAGCGTCCGGATATGGTGACTGACGGCACTCTGCGTGATCAGCAATTCCTCGCCGGCGCGACGGAAGCTCAGGAGGCGGCCGACAGCCTCGAAGGCGCGCAGCGCATGGAGCGGTGGCAGGACGGGTGAGGAACGCATGCCGTGAGGTCCCCAGCGATCGGATGCGAAGCCTTACATGAAGCCAGACTCATGAGCCAGATCGATCACAGAGCGCCGCCGTTCGAATTGGTCGGGCGGACGCAGCCCTGCCATCGTCGAGCTCGAAAGGGTTTCGACCATGGTGATCGCCGAACGCCTGCGGATGCTGAGGCGTACTCCGCCTGCCGCTGCCAACGACCTGTCTACGACGCGGGAAGGGGGTTGTCTGTCCTTGTGCGACCCCAGCTTCGAGATCGGGGCGATCGCCCAGCCGACGGAAATCGGCTGATGGGTTGCCTCGATGTCGAGATGCTGCGTGCCGCGACGCCGGGCTGCGCGACCAGTGTCCACTTCAACCACGCCGGCGCATCGCTGATCTCCGCTGCCACGCTCGCTGCGATCACCGAGCAACTGCGGCGCGAGGCAACGCTTGGCCCGCATGAGGCGGCCGTCGCTGTGCAGGGCAGGCTCGATCAGACACGGGCGGATGCGGCCCGGCTCCTGAACGCCACGGCTGGCGAAATTGCCTTCACCTCGAGCGGCTCGGCCGGCTGGGGGCTCGCCTTTGCGGCTCTGCCGCCGCTGCAGGCTGGTGATCGGATTCTGGTCGGGCGGCAGGAATGGGGCGGCAATCTCGCCACCATGCAGCGCGCGGCTGCTCGCGCCGGAGCGAAGATCGACGTCATCGCCTGCCGCGACGATGGTTCGGTCGATCCGGAGGCGCTCGCAGCGATGATCGACGAGCGTGTCCGCCTGGTCGCGCTGACCTGGCTGCCCGCCAATGGCGGCCTGATCAACGATGCAGCGGCGATTGGCCGGGTGACGCGTGCGGCGGGCATTCCCTATTTCGTGGATGCCGGCCAGGCGCTCGGCCAGATTCCGGTCGATGTCGAAGCGATTGGCTGCGACGTGCTCAAGGGAGCGGGCCGCAAGCATCTGCGCGGTCCGCGCGGGACTGCGATCCTCTATGTCCGCAGATCTTTCCAGGCGCGGCTCGACCCTGTGTTCTCGGACGTCCTGTCCGCGCCCTGGACAGGTGAGGGATCGGCGCCGCGCAGCGATGCGAGGATGTTCGAGACGAGCGAACACGCGGTCGCCCTGCTGCTGGGGCTCGGCGTCGCGCTCCATGAGGCGCTGGCGCTCGGCGTGCCCGCGATCCGGGACCAGATCGACCTGACCGCAAAGCAGTTGCGGGCCGAGCTTGCCGCCATCGACGGCGTCGCCATCCGTGATCTCGGGCAGCAACGGTCCGGGCTGGTTTCCTTCACCGTCGATGACCTCGACGTCAACGCGGTCAAGAACCGGCTTGCGAGCGCCGGGATCTCGGTCGGGGCGAACGGGCCCGCCTACACACCGTTCGACATGGAGGCACGCGGGCTCGCCGGCATCGTGCGTGCCTCCGTCAGCTATCTCACGAACGAGCAGGACATCGAGCGCCTGCTCGCCGCGGTCCACGATATCGCGCGGACGGGTTGAGCTCGCTCCGTCCCGGCTCAGCCTGCCGGCGCCACGAGCATCGCGGTGAGCCGGCGGGCCATCGGCAGCGCCAGCAGCAGCACCGGGAAGGCGATCAGCCAGGTCAGGCCCCAGGCACCGGGCCAGCTCTGCAGGAAGGCTGGCGTCGGCCCGAGCACGCGCAGCGTCGAGATGCCCGAGACGATCAGGGTCATCAGGCCGGAGAGGATCAACGGGGTGACGAGCGCGCCATAGCGCGCGGGCAATTTGCGGGAACGAGTCATGGGAACATCCGTGAGAACAGGCCGCGCCGTCATGGCCACATTGCATCCTGGCGGCGCTGAGCCGGGTGGATGCGTTGCCTGACGTGAGACGCTTACGGCCGCCCAAAGGGACGCGCGGCGCTCACCTAGGTCGGCGGCAAGCCGGAGGCAAGCAGAATCTGCTCAGTCCGCCACAGTTCTGCTAAGGTCACCGCGAGGATGGTGATATTCGCTCGAGAGGAACGTGCATGACCGGCATCCCTGATCCCGCCCAGATTGAAGCCGCCCAGGTGGCGGTGCAGGCGGAAGTCGAGAAGGAAGCGCAGAAGCAGTCGGGTTCGGTTGCCGATGCGCTCGGCAGTGCCGCCGACATCGCCGGCAACGTCATGTTCGAGGGTGTCGGCGAGGTGGTCGGCGCTGCGGTCGGGACCGTGGTCGAAGGCGTCGGCACCGTCGTCGTCGCGACCGGCGAAGCGGTCGTCACCGTGATCGGGGGCATCTTCGAGGGGCTGGGCTAGCAAGGCGCCCGCGACCGGGATATCGATGCGGCTCCGGCATCTTCGCAGGAAGTGGAGCAAGGCATGTCCCCCGAATTCCTGCTGACCTCGCTAATCATCGTCGCCTCGCCCGGGACGGGCGCGATCTACACCATCGCCGCCGGGCTGACACGCGGGGCCAAGGCCAGCGTGCTCGCCTCCTTCGCCTGCACACTCGGCATCGTGCCGCATCTGCTCGCCGCGATGATGGGCCTCGCGGCCTTGCTGCATGCGAGCGCGCTCGCCTTCGAGATCGTCAAATATGCGGGTGTCGCCTATCTGCTCTGGATGGCCTGGCAGACGCTGAAGGAGCAGGGCGCGCTCAGCGTCGAGACCAAGGCCGACAAGCGCTCGGCCTGGCGCGTGCTGGTCGACGGCATCGCGATCAATGTGCTGAACCCCAAGCTCTCGATCTTCTTCGTCGCCTTCCTGCCGCAGTTCATCGCCGCCAACGAGGCGAGTCCGATGGCGCGCATGCTTGAGCTCTCGGGCGTGTTCATGGCGATGACCTTCATCGTCTTCGCGCTCTACGGCCTGTTCGCCGCAGCGATGCGCGACAAGGTGGTGACGCGGCCCAAGGTCATGGCCTGGCTCAGGCGCACCTTCGCGGCGGCCTTCGTCGCGCTGGGCGCCAAGCTCGCCCTGACCGAGCGCTGATGGCGGGCAAGCAGATCCGCCTCGTCGTCGAAACGCGTGGGGCGGGACTTTACGAATTCACCGACGCCGTCGCCCGCTTCGTGCGCGAGGCGGCGGTCGATGCCGGCCTGCTGACGCTGTTCGTGCGTCATACCTCCTGCTCGCTGCTGATCCAGGAGAATGCCGATCCGGACGTCAGGCGCGATCTTGCCGCTTTCTTCGCCCGGCTCGTGCCGCCGGCGGACGATCCGTCGATGGCCTATCTGACCCATCGCGCCGAGGGGCCGGACGACATGCCGGCCCATATCAAGGCGGCGGTGCTGCCGGTGTCGCTCTCGATCCCGGTGAGCGGCAGCCGGCTCGCGCTCGGCGCCTGGCAGGGGATCTACCTGTTCGAGCACCGCACCAGCCCGCATCGGCGCGAGGTCGTGCTGCATCTCGCCTGAGCCGTCAGTCCTTCGCGGAGCGGACAAGCAGCCGCGTGAAGGAGCGATAGCATTCGTGCAGCTCGTCCGGCGACAGGCCGAGATCGAGCTGCTGGAAGCCGATGAAGGCGGCGTATTCGACGCGGGCGAGGGCAAGCACTTCCTCGGACGTGAAGCGCCCGCTCTCGCCATGGAGCCGGACCAGATAGCCGATGCGCTCGCGGTCGACCTCCGCACAAATCGAGGCGACCCCGGCATCGA
Source organism: Allobosea sp. LjRoot90 (assembly GCF_964254315.1). Lineage (NCBI taxonomy): Bacteria > Pseudomonadati > Pseudomonadota > Alphaproteobacteria > Hyphomicrobiales > Alloboseaceae > Allobosea > Allobosea sp. LjRoot90. Next base: position 291,528 of record NZ_CAXUTF020000003.1, on the reverse strand, counting down.
GTTGGGCGAGGCGGCGCATGCCCTGCTCGACACGCATGTCGAGGGAAAGAGCCATCCGGTCGAGCGCGATCAGCCGATCCTGCGCCACTTCGCTCTTGTCGGCCTCCTGCATCAGGCGAAGCGTGTAGGTCTCGCGCCAATGCCCGGCGAGCGCGGAGAGATAGGCCTCGATCGCCGGAAAATGCGCGTAGAACGAGCCCTTGGTCTTGCCGGCGCGCCGGCAGAGCGCCTCGATCGTCAGCCCGGCCGGTCCTTGCTCAGCGAGCGCGGTTAGGCCGAGCGCGAGCCAGTCGCTCCGGCGGAAGCGAGGCGGGGGAGGGGATGTCACTGCCACAGGCCGATCGCGCCGCTGACGGCGGTCGCGGCGAACAGCGCCCATTGCGGGAAATGCGCGATCCGCAAGCGGAACAGGGCGACCATGGCGAGGCTCCAGAGGCAAAACAGCGCGGCGCCGGCCGTGGCGAAGAGGGCGAGGTCGCGGCTGCCCTGACCGGTCGCCGCGAGGCCGAAGGCGAGCGCCAGCGCGGCGAGCACAATCGTCACCAGATGCCAGCAATAGTACATCGTGAACTTTGGCACGGCGTGCAGCCGCTCGGTCGCCAGCAGCGGTGCGGCGACGTGCCTGCCACCGAGTATGAAGTGGATCAGCGTGGTAGCAGCCGCTAGGGCGGCGGCAAGGGCGAGCCAGATGTTCATGCTGATCTCCTAAATAGTACCATCCAGTATGGTATTATTCTGACGGGAAACGCAACCGCCCCGTCAGCGGGGAGGTGATGTGGGGAAAAGGGTGGCTGTCCCGCTCACGCTGGGAGCGTTGCGCCATCTGTCAGCGCAACCTGCCGAGCTCTCACCGCCCAGCATAGTGCTCGTACTCAGGCGACGGCTCCCAGGACTGCCCGGTGGCGATCAGGCAGCTCACGCCATGCGGCAAGGTCGCGAACAGGGTGAAGGAGCCGTTCGGAGCGGCGAAGAGCTCGATCACGTTGCCGTTCGCGGCGAGGCCGTAGCCGATCCGGCGCTCGCCATAGAGTTCATGCAGTTGCGTCGTCGCCAGGCTGCGATCGGCACAGGCAAGACCGGCGGGAGCCTGCGCGCGGGCGTTGCCGGATAGAAGTGGCAATGCCAGCAAGAACGGCAGAAGAGATTTGAAGAAGCGCGTCATGGCTGCTCCTGCGACAGAGCGGGCCAAGAAAAGCGCGAAAGGTGGACGGGCCTCTATTCCGCCCTGTCTTCAAGAAACATGGTGATGCTGACGCCGTTTCGCCAGTGGCCCGTACCGCAGCAGACGCGCAAGCTCGTGCTGCGGGTCGCCATTGCCATTCTGCAGATCCGCGAGGGATGGCTTGGCTTCTTGGCTTCTTGGCCCCTTGGCCAAGCAGCCCCGATCTGCGCTATACAGCGCGGGTCAGACGGAGCCCGCCATGTCCTTTCTCAAATCCCTGTTCGGTCGCAAGGAAGCCAAGCCGGCCGGCCCTGCCGCGCCGCTGAAGAGTGCCGAGTACAAAGGCTTCACCATCCATGCGACGCCGTTCCCCGAGGGCGGGCAGCAGCAGCTCGCTGGCGTGATCGAGAAAGAAATCGACGGCGAGGTGAAGAGCCATCGCTTCATCCGGGCCGATCGGTTTCCGGGGGCCGATGAGGCCGCGGATTTCGCCATCGTCAAAGCCAGGCAGTTGATCGACGAGCAAGACGAACGCCTGTTCAAATAAGGGTTTACGATCATCTCTGTCGCATTCAGAGAAATGTTTCGCGTGGACATCCGTGTAAATCGATTAAAGTTTTTATATTCAAGTGAATATCGCTGTGCCCTTGGGACATTCAAAGAATTTGACTTGAATTATACCATTTCGATGAGGCGTTTCTCGATAACCCGGTTAAGTATTTTGGCTGCGCTGCCGCTGGGCGCTCCTGCCATTTAAAACTTTATTCGGTTTTTCCGGCTTTGATACCGTCATGTCGCCTGTCGGATCGAGACCGCTTGCATGCCTCCGAAGCCCCCCGGTAGCCAGAAACCGGACAAATCCCAGGATATGGGGCCCGGCTGCGGCAGCGATAGCTGGTTTCGCGAGCTCGTGGCGCGATTGCCGATCGCGCTCTACACGACCGATGCCGACGGGCGTGTGACCTATTTCAATCGGGCAGCTGCCCAACTCGTCGGACGCGAGCCGGAGCTCGGCCGCGATCGCTGGTGCATAAGCCACAAGCTGTTTCGGGCCGACGGTTCGCCCTTGCCGCTCGAAGATTGTCCAATGGCGATCGCGTTGCGCGAAGAACGCGAAGTGCGGGGCGTCGAGGCGCTGGCCGAGCGGCCCGATGGCAGCCGCGTGCGCATCATGCCGCTGCCGACGCCGCTCTACGATGCCGCGGGTAAACTCACCGGCGCGGTCAATGTGCTCGTCGACGTCGCGTCGGGGCCGCAGCCCGGTCCCGGTGTTGCGAGCGAGCGGCATGATCTCGCCGAAGACCTCGAGGCCGCGATCGCGCAGAAGCAGCTGCATTTGCACTACCAACCGGTCTTCTCGGCGGCGGGGGTTCTGACCGGCTTCGAGGCTCTGGCGCGCTGGGTGCATCCCGAGCGCGGCGTGGTCCCTCCCTCCGACTTCATTCCGGCGGCGGAGGAAAGCGGGCTGATCCTGCCGCTGGCGCGGGAACTGTTGTGCCAGGCCTGCACCGAGGCGGCGAGCTGGGAGAAGCCGCTGCGCATCGCCGTCAACGTCTCGCCGTTGCAGTTCCGTCACGGCGATCTGCCGGCGCTGATCGACGAAATCCTGGTCGAGACGGGCCTCGAGCCCGAGCGGCTCGAGCTCGAGATCACCGAAGGGGTGATGATCACCGATTTCGACCGGACCATGCTGGTGCTGCACCGGATCAAGGCGCTTGGCGTGCGCATCGCGCTCGACGATTTCGGCACGGGCTATTCCTCGCTCTCCTATCTGCACATGTTCCCGCTCTCGACGCTGAAGATCGATCGCAGCTTCGTCGCCAATCTCGGCGTCGCCTCGGAGGCGGCGGCGATCACGCGCGCGGTCATCGCGCTCGGTCATGCGCTCGACATCGAGGTGGTGGCGGAAGGCGTCGAGACGCGCGAGCAGCTCGACTTCCTGATCGACGAGGGCTGCAACTACATGCAGGGCTATATGCTGGGCCGCCCGCTCCCGGCCGAGCAATATGCCGACCTGACCGGGCGCAAGGGCTGAACTAGCCGCGCTCGGCGGCTATCCGCAATTCGGCCAGCAGGGCTTCTCCGCTCCAGCGCGCTTTCTCACTTTCGGCCGCCTTGATCAATGAAACCAGGCGTTCGTTCGCCGGCGCCCGCTGGCCACGCTGCTGCGCGAGACGCACGACCTCGCCATTGATCCAGTCGACCTCGGTCGGGCGGCCTGCGGCAAGGTCGTCGGCCATGGAAGAGCGGGCCAACGGGTCGATCGCCAGCATCTTGCGGGCGAGCCGCGCGAAGAGCGCGTCAGGCAGGCGCAGCAGCGCCGGGATCCAGCGCGCCGGCAGCGGCGTCAGCCGGGCGGGCGCGATCCCGGCTTGTGCCAATAAGTCGAGCGCCTCGGCCTGGGCGAGGGCAAGGCAACGGCGATAGTCGCGCAGCGCCAGCTCCTGCTGCAATGGCAGGCCGGAGAGGGCGTTGACGGCGTTGTTGAGGTTGAAGAGCAGCTTGGCCCATTGCACCGGCAGCATGTCTCGGTGCCGGCGCAAGACGAAGCCGGCACGGGTGAAATCGGCAAGAAAAGGCGCCAGCACGGTCGCCTCCTCGACCTCGGGTTCGCCCTCGGAGCCCTGATGAAAGGCGCCGGGGCCGCGCCTGACGACATTGAACGGCACCATGCCGGCGAGCACGGTGCGGCCGGGCAGGGCGGCGCGTAGCGTATCGGCATTGCCGATGCCGTTCTGGAAGCTGATCACGACCGCATGGGGCGAGACCACGCCGGCAAGCTCGGCCGCGGCTTGCGCAGTGGCGCCTGATTTCACCGTGACCAGAACGAGATCGGCAGCTGCGGCTGCGCTCGGTTCGGCCCCGAATGCGATCGCCTCCGGTGGTACGCGCCAGCTACCGCCATCATAATGCGTCAGCGTCAGGCCATGCGCCTGCAGTTCTGCGCCGATGCCGGGGCGGCCAATGAACCCGATCTCGGCGCCCCCGGCGGCGAGCCGTCCACCGAGATAGCAACCGATCGAGCCGGCGCCGTAGATGCAGATCCTGGCCATCACGCTCCCGGGGACAAGGCGCACAGCATGCCGAGCCGGCCGCTTCAATGGCAAGCGCTGCGGGTAGAGTGGCATGATGCACCCACATCCGCGCTGCATCGCCCCGGCGCCCGCGCGCTTGTGGCGGCGTTCAACGCTGCCTAATGCTCGGGCAGAGAGAAGATCGTTCTCCGTCGCGCTCGCGAGGAAACATGGACGCCCAGGACGCGCGCTATGCGCCGGATTCGCCCTATGCCTGGTTCAGGCTGGCGCTTGCCCTGCTGATCGGGACGGTGGCTTGCGTCGGCTCCTGGTCGGCTGTCGTGGTAGTGACGGCGGTGCAGCAGGAATTCGGCGTCATGCGCGCCGATGCCACGCTACCCTACACCTTCGCCATGATCGGCTTCGGCATCGGCAATATCGTCATGGGCCGCCTGGTCGACCGGTTCGGCATCATGTGGCCGATCGTGCTGGGCGCATGTTTGCTGGCCGCCGGCTATGCGCTGGCATCCGTATCCGGCACGCTCTGGCAGTTCACGCTGGCGCATGGCTTCCTGATCGGGCTCGGCGCCGCGACAGGCTTCTCGCCGCTGATCGCCGACCTGTCGCACTGGTTCAAGCGCTATCGCGGCCTCGCCGTCGTCTTCGGTGCGTCCGGCAGCTATCTCGCCGGCATGTTCTGGCCGCAGCTGATCAACTGGGGCGTCGAGACGCATGGCCTGCGCACGACGCATCTGTGGCTCGGCATCGCGGCGTTCGCGGTGATGATGCCGCTGGCGCCGCTGTTCCGGCGCCGTCCGAACGCGGCGACCCTGGCAGCGGCCGAGGTGACCAGCGCCGGTGCACGCGGCAGCCTCGGGCTCTCGCCGAACCAGCTGCAGCTGCTGCTGGTCGTGGCGGGCTTCTGCTGCTGCGTCGCGATGTCGATGCCGCAGGTCCATATCGTCGCCTATTGCAGCGACCTCGGCTATGGCGTGGCGCGCGGCGCCGAGATGCTGACAGTGATGATGGCGCTCGGCATCGTCAGCCGGATCGGCTCCGGCTTCGTCGCCGACAAGATCGGCGGCACCGCGACGCTCGCTCTGTCCTCGCTGATGCAGGGCATGGCGCTCTTCCTCTATCTCTGGTTCGACGGGCTCAGCTCGCTCTTCATCGTCACCGGCATCTTCGGCCTGTTCCAGGGCGGGATCGTGCCGATGTATGCGGTGGCGATCCGCGATTACATGCCGCCGCGCGAAGCGGGGGCGCGCATCGGCGTGGTGATGTCGGCGACGATCTTCGGCATGGCCTTCGGCGGCTGGGTCTCGGGACTGATCTTCGACGCGACCTCGTCCTACCGGCTCGCCTTCCTCAACGGCCTCGCCTGGAACCTGATCAACCTCTCGATCGTCTGCTGGCTGATGCTGAAGGCGCGGCCGAAGCTGGCGGTGGCGTGACGCCCCCAGCCCTCATCCTGAGGAGCAGACGTCAGCCTGCGTCTCGAAGGATGCTCCAGCTGGTTCCAGAGGCTCCTGGAGCATCCTTCGAGACGCCGCTGCGCGGCTCCTCAGGATGAGGGCTCCACTTGTTCCGGCTCTCGGTCAGGCCGAGGCGGCCCCCGGCCGGTAGGTGCCGAAGCACCAAATGTGCCCCTCCGGGTCCTTGCAGATGAAGTCGCGGCTGCCATAGGTCTGGTCGGTCGGCTCCATGCAGATCTCGGCGCCGGCCTTGCGGGCGCGCTCACAGAGCGCGTCGATATCGGTCGTCGCGATATAGGGCGAGGCGGTGGTGCCGCCGAGCTCGGCGGGTGTCTGGACGAGCTTGGCGAAGTCGGTGCCTTCGCTCGAGCCGAACATCACGATGCCCTCGCCGAGGCGCAGCTCGGCATGCACGACCTTGCTGCCGTCATCCGAGAGGAAGACGGCGTGCTTCTCGAAGCCGAAGGCCTCGACGAGCCAGTCGACCATCTTGACCGCATCGCGGTAGCGCAGGCTGAAATAGATGGCGGCGGGTTGCGGCATTTGCGGGGTCTCCGGTTGCGTGTCGCGCCAGCAAAGCCGATCGGGCGCGCGTGGTCTTGAACGAAACGGACTTCAGCCGGGTTCCAGGATGCCGTGCTCGCCGGCGTCGTTGCGGGCGAGAGCGGCTGGCGGCAGGCCGCCCAGAGCGGTGAATTCGCGGGTCATATGGGCCTGATCGGCATAGCCGGCGGCCTGGGCGATCGCGGCCCAGCCACCGGGACGGTCGCGCGCCGCCAGTTCGCGCGCATGCTCGAAGCGCTGGATGCGGGCGATGGTCTTCGGCCCGACGCCGGTCTCGCTGACGAAACGCCGGGTCAGGTGGCGCTCGCTCCAGCCGGCTGCGGCTGCGAGCTCGCGCATGCGGCCCCTGCCGCGCCGCGCCGTCAGCCAGGCGAGGCCGGCAGCGACCTCCGGCGACAGGCTGCGCCCGCGCGCCAGCCTTTGGCCGATGACGCGATCGAGCAAAGCGAAGCACGCAGCCCAGGACCGGCACTCGCGCAGGCGCGGACCGAGATGGCGCAATTCGCCGAGATCGTCGAGGTCGACGATGCGGCCGGCCATGTCGCGCTGGTCGAGCTGGAAGAAGCCATAAGCGCCGGCCGGGGTGAAATCGACCTGCACGCAGGCGGCGAGGCCGGTGGAGGAAACCAGGACGGGGCGGTCGATCAGGCCGGCTGTGAAGCCTTGCGGCGCGGTGCTTTCGCCGCCAGCGACGGACAGCGTGAAGGGGGCGGCGAAGTTGATGATCAGCGGCAGGATCAGCCCGGGCACTTCGCGGCGCAGGATCGGTTCGGCGCGGTGCTCGCGATAGCCGGTATAGCCGAGCACGGCGCCCGCCAGATCGGGCCGCGGCGGCGCCCGCACCAGTTCCCAATCCGCCTGCATTGCCGGCCCCGTGGTGTTCGGCTGATAGTGGCCCCTATCGGATGTCGGCTCAACGGCAAAGGAAACGCCATGCTTCTGACCACGCTCGCCGGCAGCCTGCCGAAGCCGCTCTGGCTGGCCGAGCCCGAGCGGCTCTGGGCGCCCTGGAAGCTGGACGGAGAGGCGCTGGAAGCCGGCAAACGCGACGCCACCATCCTCTCGGTCAAGCTGCAGGAGGATGCCGGACTCGACATCGTCGGTGATGGCGAGCAGGCGCGGGTGCATTTCGTCCACGGCTTCCTCGCCAATCTCGACGGCATCGACTTCGCCAAGAAGACGATCATGGGCATCCGCAACAACCGCTACGAGGCGGAGGTGCCGACGGTCACCGGGCCGATCCGGCGCAAGGGCGCGGTCCACCGGATGGAGGCGGTAGCGGCGCGGGCGCACACGAAGCGCAAGCTCAAATTCACGCTGCCGGGGCCGATGACGATCGTCGACACCATCGCCGACGAGCACTATGGCCGGCGCGAGGACCTCGCCATGGCCTTCGCCGCGGCCCTGAACGAGGAGGCGAAGGAGCTTCAGGGGATCGGCGTCGACGTGATCCAGTTCGATGAGCCGGCCTTCAACGTCTATATGGGCGCGGTGGCCGAGTGGGGCATCGCCTGCCTGGAGCGGGCGGCGCAGGGGCTGTCCGTCACCACGGCGGTCCATATCTGCTATGGCTACGGCATCAAGGCCAATATCGACTGGAAGGCGACCCTCGGCGAGCAATGGCGTCACTATGAGGAGACCTTTCCGGTGATCGCCAGGAGCTCGATCGACCAGGTCTCGCTCGAATGCCGCAATTCGAAGGTGCCGCTCGAGCTGATCAGGCTGCTTGACGGCAAGGATGTGCTGGCCGGTGCGATCGACGTCGCCAGCAACGCCATCGAAACCCCGGAAGAGGTGGCGGCGACGATCCGCGCAGCACTCGCCTTCGTCGCTCCCGAGAAGCTCTACCCCTGCACGAATTGCGGCCTGGCGCCGATGCCCTTCGATGTCGCCTATGGCAAGTTGGCGGCGCTTGCGGCGGGAGCCGCCCTGGTACGCAGAGAGCTCGGCCGCGGCTGAAAGGATCACGATGCCGCGCCTGATGCAGTTCGAGCGCCGCCATGAACGGCTGGTTCCGATCCGGCGCTTCGCCCTGCGCCTGGGCCGGGCGGTGCTGCTCTGGCTGGCGCTGACCGTGGTCGGGCTCGCCATCGGCATGGCGGGCTACGCCGCCAGCGAGGGCATGAGCGCGGTCGACGCCTTCGTCAATGCGGCGATGATCCTGTCGGGCATGGGGCCGGTCGCCGAGCTCAAGACCGCCGGCGGCAAGCTCTTCGCGGGAGCCTATGCACTCTTCTCAGGTCTGTTTGTGGTGATCGCCACCGGCTTCGTGCTGGCGCCCATCCTGCATCGTGTGCTCCACTCCTTCCATATCGAGGAAGGGAAGGGCAACGATGACTGAGCCTGGCGTCGATCCTGTCGAGGAGCCGTGCGGCACGCTGACGGTGCGCACCATCGCCATGCCGGCGGACACCAACGCCAATGGCGACATCTTCGGCGGCTGGGTGATGTCGCGCATGGACCAGGCCGGCGGCATCGCCGGCGTCGAGCGGGCGCAGGGACGCGTGGTCACCGTCGCGGTCGAGGCGATGACCTTCATCCGGCCGGTCAAGGTCGGCGACGTGCTCAGCGTCTACACCTCGGTCAAATCGGTCGGCCGGACCTCGATGAAGATCCAGGTCGAGGCCTGGGCCAAGCGCTTCCGCACCACGCTCCACGAGAAGGTCACCGACGCGAGCTTCACCTTCGTCGCGATCGACGATGACGGCCGGCCGCGGCCGGTGCCGCCGGCGTCGGAGGGCTGATTCCGGCGCCCCAAATCCTAACGGAACCTGAACCGGCCCAGAGGCCGAGTGATTCAGAAGAATCCGGCAACTTAAGCGTTCTTTAAGCGAACCTCCGCAATTCTGCCGTCGATCGGTCCATCGGGATCGGTCGGCCTGGGGCTGGGAGGTCCTGCATGATCGATCGCCGTCGCATGTCGGCCGGCGTGGCCCGGCTCGCGCCGCCGCTTGCAGGCGGCACCGAGCCGGCGAGCCTTTGCCCCGAATTTTTCCAAACTCATCCATTTCACGGCTGACCATCGTCGGCCGCCGCCTATCGTCCGTGATCCGCTACCGGCCAGCGCCGCGCTGCCGGGCTTGTCTTCAGGAGTACCGCGTCAATGTCGAAGACTGAGAAGCCTGCGCGCCAGAAGGCGTCGCGTGTCGGCATCGCCGCCCGCATCTATGCGGCGCTCGGCGTCCTGACGGTGTTGACGATCGCAGCCTCGCTGGTCGCATGGTTCTCCTATGGCCGGGTCGGCAGCACGGTCGCCGACATGGTCGAGCGCAAGATGCCGGTGGTCGAGCTGGCGCTCGAACTGTCGCAGGCGGCGACCGCCTCGACCGCGCTGGCGCCGCGTTTCATGGAAGTGCAGACCGTGCGCGAGCGCGCGGCCCTGACCGGTGAGTTCGACAAGGTCGAGGCCCGCCAGTTCGACCTCGTCCGCAAGATCGGCGAACAGGGCAATGTCGACAACAAGAAGGCCCAGAGCGCGCTCGACGGCCTCTCGCGCCAGATCAACGACATCAACGACCTGACCGGCGAGCGCCTGCGCAACGCCTCGGAATCGGCAGCCGGGCTGGAGAAGCTCGGCAAGGCCTACGAGGCCTTCGTCAAGGCGGCGAGCGGCGAGGCCGAGCAGGCCAAGTTCGCGGTGACCTTCGGGCTCGACGATCTCGCCGTGCTCTCCGGCGAAGCGCTGACCGGCGCGGTCAAGACGCTGATGGACCGCGACTTTGCCATCTTCGACCTGGCGCGGACGCTGCAGGCCAATGTCAACGAGATGGTCGGCGTGCTCCGCGAGATCGCGCAGATCAACGACAAGGAGAAGCTCAGTCTTGCCCGCGAGCGCTTCAACGGCATCGCCTACCGGCTGCGGACGCTGCTCTCCGACGCCGAGAAGATCACCAGCAACAAGGCGCGGGCCAGCACGGTCGAGGCCCTGATCGCGGTCGGCGAGGGCAGCGATGGGCTGGTCGACATCCGCATCCGTGACATCACTACCCGCGAAGGCATCGCCCGCGGGCTGAAGGAGGTCGACCAGGCGGCCGCCCAACTGCGCCGCGAGGTCGATGCACTGGTGCAGGGCGCGCGTGGCGAGGCGCAGGCCGCCGTCGTTTCGACGCAGGCACTGATCGAGACGAGCAAGCTCTGGCTCGGCGTGATCGGCCTCGGCTCTCTGATCGTCGCGCTGGCGCTGGCGCTGTTCTATGTCCGGCGCCAGATCGTCGGCCGCCTCAACCGGCTCTGGGCCGCGACCCGTGCTATCGCCGATGGTCAGCTCGATACCCAGGTCGAGACGAAGGGCAATGACGAGATCGCCGACATCTCGAAGAGCGTGCTGCTCTTCCGCGACAATGCGGTGGCGCTGCGCGCCGCCGAACTCGCCAAGGTCGAGGACGAGGAGCGCGCCCGCGAGCAACGCCAGCAGATGATGGCGGAGCTTGGCGAGGCCTTCGGCGTGGTCGTCGCGGCGGCGGCTCAGGGCGATTTCAGCCGGCGTGTCGCCGCCAACTTCGCCGACGCCGAGCTCAACGCGCTCGCAGGCTCGGTGAACGAGCTGCTCGAGACCGTCCAGACCGGCCTGTCCGAGACCTGCGAAGTCCTCGGCCACCTGTCCGACGGCCGTCTGGTCGCCCGCGTCGAGGGCCGTTATCAGGGCGCTTTCGCCGAATTGAAGAACGGCACCAACAGCCTCGCCGGCGAGTTCGAAAGCACGCTGGCGCGCCTGTCGGAGACCGTCTCGGCCGTGCGCAGCGCGACCAGCGAGATCCTCGACGGCGTCACCGACCTCGCCGAGCGCACCAGCGAGGAGAGCAACGCCGTCTCGGTGGCGACCAACCAGCTCGGCGCCTTCGCCAGCAATGTCCAGAAGACCGCCAAGGACGCTGCTCAGGCGGTCGGCATGGCCCAGAGCGCCGAGGAGCGCGCCCAGCAGGGCGAGCAGGTCGTCGCATCGGCGCTGGAAGCGATGCACCGCATCCGCGTCTCCTCCAGCAAGATCTCGGAAGTGATCTCGATGATCGACGAGATCGCCTTCCAGACCAACCTGTTGGCGCTCAACGCCGCGGTCGAGGCGGCTCGCGCCGGCGACGCCGGCAAGGGCTTCGCCGTCGTCGCCAGCGAGGTGCGCAGCCTCGCCAAGCGCTCTGCCGACGCCTCGAACGACGTCAAGAAACTGGTCGAGGCCGCCCATGGCGACGTCAAGGTCGGCGTCGGCCTGGTCGAGCAGAGCTCGGCTGTGTTCAGCAGCATCGTGACCTCGGTCAACGATCTCTCGGCGCTGATGAACGGCATCTCGCAGACGGCCCGTGGCCAGGCGACCGATGTCTCGACGATCAACCGGGAAATCGACGGCATCGGCACGATGGCGCACCAGAACGCCGCGCTGGTCGAGGAGACCAACGCCGCGCTGGCGCTGACCGATGAGCAGACCCGCTCGCTCACCGAGCACATCTCGCGCTTCAGCTTCCGCGAGGGCGGGGCAGCCGAGCACGAACACGAGCAGGCGCGGGCGGCCTGACGGCCAGCGCGCAGTCCACGACCCGACATCTCGACGCCCTCCGCCGCAAGGCGGGGGGCGTTGCGTTTGAAGGGCTTGCGGTGGGGTGGAGCGACCTTTATTTTAGAATCATTCTAAAGGAAATCGCGATGCTATCCTCGTTCCTGCCCGCCGGCCTCAGTGGCCGGCGTCGCTTCGACAGCCTGAGCGAGCGCGAGATCCTGGCGCTGGCGATCGCCTCGGAAGAGGAGGACGGCCGTATCTACGCCGTATATGCCGAGAAGCTGCGCAAGGACTATCCGGCTTCGGCGGCGGTGTTCGACGGCATGGCGGGCGAGGAGGACGAGCATCGCCGTCGCCTGCTCGAGGATCATCGGCGCCGTTTCGGCGAGGTGGTGGTGCCGATCCGGCGCGAGCATGTCGCCGATTTCTACCAGCGCCGGCCGGTCTGGCTGGTCGAGACGCTCGGGCTCGAGCGCATCCGCGAGGAGGCGGCAGCGATGGAGCGCCAGGCGCGCGACTTCTATGTCGCCGCCGCCGGCCGCAGCACGGATGCGCAGACGCGCAGACTGCTCGGCGACCTGGCGCGAGCGGAGGCCGGCCACGAGAGCAAAGCGGAGGAACTCGCCGAGGACCATCTCAAGGGCGAGGCCGGTTCGACGGAGGATGCCGCTGCGCACCGGCAATTCCTGCTGACCTGGGTGCAGCCGGGCCTCGCCGGGCTGATGGACGGCTCGGTCTCGACGCTGGCGCCGATCTTCGCCACCGCCTTCGCGACGCAAAATCCCTGGACGACCTTCCTCGTCGGCCTCTCCGCCTCGATCGGCGCCGGCATCTCGATGGGCTTCACTGAGGCGGCGCATGATGACGGCAAGCTCTCCGGCCGCGGCTCGCCCTGGAAACGCGGGCTCGCCTCCGGCGTGATGACCGCGCTCGGCGGCCTCGGCCATGCCTTGCCCTACCTGATCCCGTCCTTCTGGACCGCGACGGCGATCGCGCTGGTGGTTGTCTTCATCGAGCTCTGGGCGATCGTCTGGATCCAGAACCGCTACATGGAAACGCCCTTCGCCCGCGCGACCTTCCAGGTCGTGCTCGGCGGCGCGCTGGTGCTGGCGGCAGGTATCCTGATCGGTGGAGCGTGACTGCGAAGCCGTTGCACGCGGAGGTGGACGGATGCTAGGGCTGCGGCGGGCCGGTAGCTCAATGGTTAGAGCTCGCTGCTCATAACAGCGCCGCTCCCATCGAGCGGCGGCGTTTTTCATGCGCTGCCGGCGGCCACCTCACGCCGGCATGACGGGAAGGTGATGGCCCGGCCGATGGACTTCGCCGTTGGCCGCTCCTTAGATGGGGACAGACAAGACGATGCGTCGGGCGGGCCTGTGGTTGCCTCCGGGCCAAGCCGCCCAAAGTCTTTCCTCATGTCAGATGCAATGGCGAGGATCAGATCATGACCGTGACGATCATCCATCCCAACCGCAGGATCCTGCTCCTTGGCGCAGCGGCTGCCGGCGTCGTCGGCCTGCTGCCGCGCCATCTGGCGACCGCGAGCGCGCAGACCGGTGGCCACGCTCCGACCGAGACGATGCGCGGCGGCGCCAACAACTACATCCCGAACGCGCCTTTGGTCGAAAACCTCGGAACCGGCTTCATCGCCTCCGGACTCGTCCGGAAAGCCGGTAGCGGCGAGCCGCTGCGCAATGTCCGCATCCAGATCTGGGCGGCGACCGACCGTGGCGGCGAGCGCGAGCCGAGCAATCGCGGCAGCGTCATGACCGATGCGAACGGCCGCTATCGGCTCGACATCTCGCCGATCGTTCCGCAGTTCGGCCAACCGCACATCCACATCGCCTATGACGATCCCGGCTTTGCGACCCTGTTCCTGCGGCCGGTGCTGAACAGCCGCCACGACAAGAGCATGGCCGTCGACTTCGTCCTCGCTCCCGCTGCGGGCAATGCCGGCAAGTCGAGCTGACAAAGGCCGGCGGGGCATCGCCTGGCTGGCGATCGCGGCCGTCGCCACCATACCCGTGGTCGCGGCGGCGGCGAGCCCGCTCCAGCGCGGCCGCGAGTTTCTCTGGGTCATCGGCGGAATGGCCGGCGTCGTGGCGCTCAGCCTGCTGTTCGTGCAGCCGCTGCTGACCGCGACCGCTCCGGTCCTGATGCCGGCCGCGCGCGGGCTGCGCTGGCATCGCTGGGGCGGAATCGCGATCGTCGCCACAGTCGGACTGCATATCGGGGCGCTCTACGCCTATAGCCCCGAGGACGTGATGGACGCGCTGCTGCTAGTCGCGCCGACGCCGTTCTCGCTTTACGGCGTGATCAGCCTGTGGTGCCTCGTCCTCACCGCCGTCCTAGCCGCGGCGCGCAGGCGCTTGCGCCTCTCCCATCGGAACTGGCGCATCGCGCACAGCGTGCTCGCCGTGGCGATCGTCAGCGCCGGGGTTGTTCACGCGATCCTGATCGAAGGCGCGATGGAAGAGATCTCGAAGCTCATGATCTGCATCGCCGCGCTGACTGCGACCACGGTCGGCGCCCTCGAGATCAATGTCCTCGGTCCCTTGCGCCGGCGCCGCAATCTGCAACGCGCCTAGCCCGGTGCAATTGTGGGTGGGCCAGCCAGTTCTCGCCTGACAAGTCCCGCGCTCGCCGCAAAGCCGTTGCACGCCTCGCCGCCCGGATGCTAGGCGTGCTGCGGGCCGGTAGCTCAATGGTTAGAGCTCGCTGCTCATAACAGCGCCGGTGCCGGTTCGAGTCCGGCCCGGCCCACCAGCCTTCGGGCTGCGGCTCGGCGGGCCGGCGTGCCGCCGCTCATCCCACGACGATGTCGTCGTATTCGGGATGGCGGCTGACCCAGCCCGCCATGAAGGAGCAGCGCGGCACGACCTTGCGGCCTGAAGCGCGGATCTGCTCGAAGACGCCCTTGGCCAGCCGTGAGCCGACCCCCTGGCCCGAAAGCGCCTGGGGAACCTCGGTATGGGTCAGCACCACGCGGTCGCCGTCCAGCCGGTAATAGGCGAGGGCGAGCTCGTCGCCGACAGCGAGTTCGAAACGGTTCTGGTCGGGCCGGTCGACGATGCCGGTATCCATCTGACGATCCTCTTTGGCTGCGTTGCCGCCGTTGCGATTGCCGGCATATCGGCAGTCTGTTCAGCCGGGCGGTCCAAGGCAAGGCGGCCCGTGCTGCAACGCCGGGCCGCGGAGTCGGTTGGGGTGCGTCCGGGCGTCAGCCGGCCAACTTGGCGGCGATGCCGGCGACGTGCTTGCCCTGGAAGCGGGCGCCGGCGAGCTCGTTCTCCGAAGGTTTGCGCGAGCCGTCGCCGGCGGCGATGGTGCTGGCGCCGTAGGGCGAGCCGCCGGTGATCTCGCTAAGCGTCATCTGGCCCTGGAAGCTGTAGGGCAGGCCGACGATGACCATGCCCTGATGCAGCAGCACGGTATGGGTCGAGAGGATCGTGCTCTCCTGGCCGCCATGCTGGGTCGCGGTCGAGGTGAAGACGCTGCCGACCTTGCCGATGAGCTTGCCCTGGAACCAGAGGCCGCCGGTCTGGTCGAGGAAGTTCTTCATCTGCGCCGCCATGTTGCCGAAGCGGGTCGGCACGCCGAAGATGATCGCGTCGTAATCGGGGAGCTCGTCGACGGTGGCGATCGGGGCGGCCTGGTCGAGCTTGAAGCCGGATTTGCGGGCGACCTCCTCGGGGACGAGCTCGGGCACGCGCTTGATGACCGCCTCGGCGCCGGCCTCGCGCACCCCTTCGGCGATGGCCTGCGCCATCGTCTCGATATGGCCGTAGCTCGAATAGTAGAGAACCAGAACCTTCGTCATCGGAAACATCCTTTTTGGGGGCGAGCCACCGGAGTGCGGAACTCCGGCAGCCCAGGTTGAGCCTCGTAGAGCGGTTGTCCACTCACGAGCGTGACAGTTCAGCCGCGCTGCGAGTCGAGCTGCTCCTGATCCTTCTCGACCTGCTGCGCCTTCATGTAGCTCTCGATCAACAACGCATAGGGCGGGAAGATCCTGGTGTAGACCTCAGCCCATTCCTGGGCGTCGTCGCGATGCCAGGTCTTCTGCAATTCGGAGGCGACCGCGGCGGTGTCGATCGGCACGACGCCGGCCTGGACGACGCGGGCGAGCGTGATCTCCTGCGCCATCTTCGAATAGGTGCCGGAGGCGTCGACCACGGCGAAGACCTTGTAGCCGTCATGGACGGCGGCGATCGACGGAAAGGCCATGCAGACCGAGGTGATGGTGCCGGCGATGATCAGGGTCCTGCGCCCGGTCGCCTTCACCGCCGCGACAAAGTCGGGATTGTCCCAGGCGTTGATCTCGCCCTTGCGGGCCACATACTTGGCGTGCGGCGCGTTCTGATGGATTTCCGGGATCAGCGGGCCGTTCGGGCCCTGCGGCACCGAGGCGGTGGTGATCACCGGCATCTTGCTGAGCGTCGCCATTCTGGCGAGCGCGGCGGCATGATTGCGCAGCACCGGCATCGGCATGTCGGCGACGGTCTGGAACAGGCCGCTCTGATGGTCGATCAGCAGCATGACCGCATCGCTGGGATCGATGACCGGGCGCTGGCCGTTGAAGTTGGCGGGGGTCGTCATGACGGGTCTCCTTGGTGCTCGCGCAAAGGGGAGGTGGAGCGCAGCGGTGTTCGCACCACGCTCCACCGGAGGCTCAGGCCTTCTTCGCCGAGGCGGTGGTGTAGCTGGTGATCAGGTTGCGATAGTCGGGGATGTGGTTCGAGAAGAGCGCGCCCAAGCCCTCGACATCGTTGCGCCAGTCGCGATGCAGTTCGCAGGCGACGCCGAACCAGGTCATCAGCTGGGCGCCGGCGTCCGACATGCGCTGCCAGGCGGATTGGCGGGTGATCTCGTTGAAGGTGCCCGACGCGTCGGTGACGACGAAGACCTCGAAGCCGGCCTCGATCGCGGCCAGTGCCGGGAAGGCGACGCAGACCTCGGTGACGACGCCTGCGATGATGAGCTGCTTGCGGCCCGTCGCCTTCACCGCCGCGACGAAGTCCTCATTGTCCCAGGCGTTGATCTGGCCCGGGCGAGGGATGAACGGCGCATCCGGGAAGGTCTGCTTGAGCTCCGGGACGAGCGGGCCGTTGGGACCATCCTCGAAGCTGGTGGTCAGGATCGTTGGCAGCTTGAAGTATTTGGCGAGATCGGCCAGCGCCAGCACGTTGTTCTTGAACTTGTCCGGGTCGATGTCGCGGACCAGAGAGAGCAGGCCGGCCTGGTGGTCGACCAGCAGGACGGCGGCCTTGTCCTTGTCGAGGCGGATGTAGGGCTTGGTCATTGTCGTTCTCCGTGAACGTACGTCGATGTCCGGCATTGCGGCGGCGGACGGCGCCGGTGCCGGCGTTCAGGCCGGAATCTTGCTGGTCGGGATCTTGCCGAAGGCGCCGCCCTGGAAATCGGCCATGGCCTGGCGGATCTCCTCACGGGTGTTCATGACGAAGGGGCCGTGCATGGCGACCGGCTCGTCGATCGGCTCGCCGCCGAGGACCAGCACGGCGGCATCGGTTTCGGCCTCGATGGTCATCTCGCCGCCAGTGCGGTCGAACAGCACGAACTGGGCTTCGCGGGCCTTGTCGGCGCCGTTGATCAGGACGTTGCCGCGCAGGACGACGATGCCGAGCGTACGCCCTTCCGGCAGAGCGAGCGAGGTCTGCCCGTCACGCTTCAGGGCGAGGTCCCAGATGTCGATCGGGGTGAAGGTCCGGGCCGGCCCGGCATGGCCCTGATAGTCGCCGGCAATGACGCGCAGCGTGCCGGCGCCATCAGGCAGCGTGACAGCGGGAATGTCCTTGTCGAGCAGGGTCTGGTAGCCGGGAGCGGCTCCTTTATCCTTCGCCGGCAGGTTGACCCAGAGCTGCACCATGTCGAGCGTGCCGCCATTGCGGGTAAAGGCCTGCGAGTGGAACTCCTCGTGCAGGATGCCGGAGGCGGCGGTCATCCACTGCACATCGCCGGGGCCGATCAGGCCGCCCTGACCGGTGGAATCGCGGTGCTCGACCTCGCCCTGATAAACGATGGTGACGGTCTCGAAGCCGCGATGCGGGTGGACGCCGACGCCGCGTGGCTTTTCCGCGGGCGGGAACTGCGCCGGCCCGGCATGGTCGAGCAGCAGGAAGGGGCTGACATGCTCGCCCTGCGTCGCATGCGAGAACATCGAACGGACGGGAAAGCCGTCGCCGACCCAATGGGCGGCGGGGCTGCTGTAGATGCCGCGAACCTGTCGCATGGCTTCATCTCCTTGGATGCGCCGGTGCGGCGCTGCGTTGCCAAGGAGAATATGAGTGAGACGGAAGGCGCAGTAGCCGGCATAATCCTGCCGGTCTGTCCTATTGGCAGGACAATGGTGGCGCGATGCAGGATCTGAACGACCTCTATTTCTTCACCCAGGTGGTCGAGCATCAGGGCTTCGCCGCCGCGGCACGGGTGCTCGGCATGCCGCGTTCGCGCCTGAGCCGACGATTGGCGCTGCTGGAGGAGCGGCTCGGGGTCAGGCTGGTGCAGCGCTCGACGCGGCGCTTCGCCGTCACCGAGATCGGCCGGGAGTATTATCGGCACTGCCTCGCCATGCTGGTCGAGGCGGAGGCGGCGCAGGAGGCGATCGACCGGGTCCGGGCCGCGCCGCAGGGCGTGGTGCGGGTCGCCTGCCCCTCGGCGGTGCTCTATTTCCAGGTCGGCGCGATGATCGCCCGCTTCCTCGCGACCTGCCCGAAGGTCGAGGTGCAGCTCGAGAGCACCAACCGGCGCGTCGACGTAATCCGCGAGGGCTTCGACATTGCGATCAGGGTGCGTTTCCCGCCGCTCGAGGAAAGCGAGCTGGTGATGAAGACGCTGGCCGAAAGCCGGCAATGCCTGGTGGCGGCGCCGCAATTGCTGGCGGAGATCGGACGGGCGCTGGTGCCGGCCGATGTCGGGGCGCTGCCGAGCCTGTCATGGGGCAGCGTGCAGCAGAGCCATGAATGGCAGCTTACCGGGCGGGACGGCGCCGAAGCCAGCATCCGCCACCAGCCTCGCTTCGTCACCGAGGATATGGTCGCGCTGCGCCATGCCGCGCTCGAGGGCGTCGGCGTTGTGCAGATGCCGACGATGGTAGTGGCCGAGGACATCAGGGCGGGCCGGCTGGTGCATGTCCTGCCGGACTGGGCACCACGGGCGGGCATCATCCACGCGGTGTTCCCGTCACGGCGCGGCTTGCTGCCTTCCGTAAGGGTGCTGCTCGATTTCCTTGCGGCAGAGTATGCGCGGCTGGACGCGGAAAGCCGATAGAGTTCAAAGTGAGAAACGGATTCACCGATCAGATTGGCTCAATCTGATCGGATCCGGTTCTAGAAAAGCGGCCGAGCATCTGCCCGGCCGCCATTCAGTGCCTTCCTGTCGGTGGTTTCGCCTACTTGAAGGCGATCACCACGCCGTCGGCGCCGATCGTCGCCTGCAGACCCTGGCGGCGCGTGTCGAGGCTGAGGGTCACACCCTTGTCGTTCTTGAGCCAGACACGGCCCTGGCCGGCGCGGCCGACCGCCCAGCCTTCCTTGAGCTGAACGTAAGGGCCTGCCAGGTCGTTGCGTGTGGTCAGGCCGTAGACGCGCCCGCTGGCGACGACGCGCGCGGCGCCGATGCCGCCGATGCCGAGCCCGCCGACCGAGATCGGATAGGAGCGGCCGCGATAGGTGAAGGTGCCGCCGCCGAGCTCGCCGGAGGCGATGAAGGCGACGGAGATCTGCTCGATCTTGACCGTGCCGGTCTGCGGGCCGAGCGTGCGCGGCTGGGCCATGGCGGAGCCGGAAACCAGCATGAGCGCAGCGGCGCCGGCGAAGAGGGATTTGATGGCAGGCACGGGCAGTACTCCTAGGTGATGCAACGGAGTCTACAACTGCCGGGAAGCCCGGCAGTTCCGTGCGCCCGCCGCGCCGCCTACCGGAATGGCGGGCTGTACTGGATGCCGCCCTTGCTCCAGAGCTCGTTCGGGCCGCGTGCCAGCTGCAGGCGCGAGCTCTTGCCAAGATGGCGCTCGAAGCTCTCGCCGTAATTGCCGACGGCCGAGATGACGCGCACAACCCAGTCGTTGCTGACACCCATCGCCTCGCCCATCTTGCCGTCGAGGCCGAGGAAGCGCTTCACCTCGGGGTTCGTGGATTTCAGCATCTCCTGGAGATTGGCTTTGGTGATGCCGAGCTCCTCGGCGTTGATCAGCGCGAGCACGGTCCAGCGCACGAGGTTGAACCAGGTCTCGTCGCCGGTGCGCACCCACGGCCCGAGCGGCTCCTTCGAGACGACCTCGGGCAGGATGACGTGATCGTCGAGGTCCTGCAGCTTCATCCTGACGGCCGAGAGGGCCGAGATGTCGGTGGTGTAGGCGTCGCAGCGGCCCGATTCATAGGCCTTGAGCGCTTCCTCCGACGTGCCGAAGGCGGCGGCTTCGTATTTCATCCCGAGCTTGCGGAAATAATCGGCGAGATTGAGTTCGCTGGTGGTGCCCTGGGCGACGCAGACCGAGGCACCGCCGAGCTGCGCGGCGGAGGAGACACCGAGCTTCTTCGAAACCATGAAGCCCTGGCCATCATAGTAGTTGACGGTGGTGAAGGTGACGCCCTGGCCGGCATTGCGCGACAGCGTCCAGGTCGTGGTGCGCGGCAGGACGTCGATCTCGCCGGCCTGCAGCGCGATCAGCCGGTCCTTCGAGGTCAGCGAGACGAAGCCGGCCTTCTCGGTGTCGTTGAAGATGACAGCGGCGAGCGCCCGGCAGATGTCGATGTCGAAGCCCTGCCAGCGACCGTTGGCGTCCTGCGTCGAGAAGCCGGCGACGCCGGGGCTGGTGCCGCAGATGATCTTGCCGCGATCGCGGATCATCTTCAGCGTGTCGGCGCTGGCAGGCGCAGCGAAGCCGGCGGCGAGCGCGAGCGCGGCGGTCAGGCGAAGCAAAATCCGTTTCATCCTAGATCCCCTGTTGTTGTTTTTAGGCAAAGTTCTCCCGCCGCGGCGGAAGCGCTGCCTCCGCCGCGTTCGTCGTCTTTGGTCTTTTGGCCTCAGGCGACCTTGGCGGCCGCCGGCTGTTCCAGCGCGACAAGTAGCGTGTCGAGGTCGTTCCAGAGGTCGTCCGGATCCTCGAGGCCGATGCTGATGCGCAGCGCCGGACCGGGATGGGGCCAAGGTGTGACGGTGCGCTCGCCATCCAGCGCAAGCGGCGCGATCAGGCTGCGCGTGCCGCCCCAGGAGGCGCCGATGGCGAAGACCTTGAGTGCGCTCAGTGCCGCTTCGAACAAGGCGTGGGGCGCGGGTTTCAGCACGACGCTGAACACGCCGGACGAGCGGCCCATATCGCGCTTCCAGAACTCATGGCCGGGGCAGGAGGGCAGGGCCGGGTGCAGCACGGTCTCGACCGCTGGCGAGCGGGTCAGGCGCCGGGCGAAATCCTCGGAAACCTTGCCTATATGGGACAGGCGCAGCGCGAGGGTTTCCAGACCGCGCAGTGCAAGCTGGCATTCGTCGGGCGAGACGCCGACGCCGAAGCCGCGCAGCGTCTCCTTCAGCTTCTCGCGCAGGCCGAGATCGGCGACGGTGACGGAGCCGAGCAGCAGGTCGGAATGACCGCCGACATATTTGGTCAGCGCCTCGCAGGCGAAGTCGGCGCCATGGGCCAAAGGCTTGAAGATCAGCGGCGTCGCCCAGGTGTTGTCGCAGCCGACGAGCACGCCCCTGGCCTTGGCCGCCTTCGCGATGGCGGGCACGTCCTGCACCTCCATCGTGTTTGAGCCCGGCGACTCGACCCAGACCAGCTTGACCCGCTCGTCGATCAGCGCAGCGATGCCGGTGCCGATCAGCGGGTCGTAGACGCCGTAGTCGATGCCGCGCGGCTTCAGGTACTCCTCGCAGAAGCTGCGCACCGGCTGGTAGACCTGATCGGGGATCAGCACCTTGTCGCCCGGCAGCAGCACCGAGAGCATCACGATGGTGACCGCCGCCTGGCCGGAGGGGACGAGCACGGTGCGCACGCCGGCGTGGAGCGCGGTCAATTGCGCTTCCAGCGTGCGCGTCGTCGGCGTGCCGTGCAGGCCATATGTATAGCCGTCGAAGCCGCGATGCCTGCGGGCGAAGAAGCTCGCCGCGTCAGGGTAGACGATGGTCGAGGCACGGTGGGTCGGCACCGTCAGACTGGCATAGCCCTCCTCGTTGACGGCCGGATGGTGAACACTGCGGGTGGTGTCATGCATGGGAAGGCCCTTTCACAAGGTGAGGCTCAGGCTTTTCTAAGAGCGCGGCAATCAGCTCGGCGGTATGGCTCGATGCTGCGCGGTTATAGTTTTTCGTCTCAGCCCTGCGGCCGGTCGGCGAGGGCGAGCTTGGCGACGCTCGTCATCCAGCCGATGGCCGCCGGCAGGATCGCGTCGTTGAAATCGTAGCGGGCATTGTGGAGCTCACCGTCCGGCGCGGCTGGGCCGTTGCCGATCCAGACATAGGCGCCGGGACGCTGCTGCAGGAGGAAGGAGAAATCGTCGCCGGTCGTGCTCGGGCGCAGGTCGCGGCGCACGGCGAGTCCCGCCGCCAGTGCCGCCTCGACCGAGAGGTCGCGCTCGGCCGGGCTGTTGATGGCGGCGCGGCCGGTCGAAAGGATCTCGTGCTCCGAGCGCATGCCGTAAGCTTCGCAGATGCCGGCGATGACGCTTTCCATGCGCTTGATCACCGCCTCGCGCACCTCCTGGCGATAGCTGCGCAAGGTCCCGACCAAAGTGACGCTGCCCGGAATCTGGTTGCTGACGACCCCGCCCTGGATCTGGCCGATCGAGAGGACGACGGCATCGGCCGGATCGACATTGCGCGAGACGATGGTCTGCAGAGCGACGATGAGATGGCCGGCGGCGACGATCGGGTCGCGCGTCAGATGCGGTGTCGCGGCGTGGCCGGCAAGGCCGTGCAGGGTGATGAACCAGCGCCCACCGGCGGCCATGACGGCGCTGTCGTGGACGGCGACCGTGCCGGCTTCGAGCCCGGGCCAATTGTGGAAGGTGAAGACGCGCTCCATCGGGAAGCGTTCCAGAAGTCCATCTGCGATCATCGCCTTGGCGCCGACGCCGTTCTCCTCGGCCGGCTGGAAGATGAATTGCGCGGTGCCTTTCCAGTCGTCATCGCGGGCGAGCGTTGCGGCAGCGCCAAGCAACGCGACGGTATGGCCGTCATGGCCGCACGCATGCATCGCGCCTGGCGTCTGTGAGGCGTAAGGCAGTTCGCTCGCCTCCGCGATCGGGAGGGCATCCATGTCCGCGCGCAGGCCGATCGAGCGGTTCGAGCCCGGCCGGGCCAGGGTCGCAACGATGCCGGAGCCGCCGATGTCGGACTCAAAGGGGATGCCGAGTTCGGTCAGCCGCGCCTGGACAAAGGCGGCAGTGCCGTGCTCGCGTTCGGACAGTTCGGGGTGAGCATGGAGATGACGGCGCCATTCGGTCAGCCTGGCGAGGAGTTCTGGTTGCATGGTGGGTCTCTGCTTTGAATGGCAGTGTCAGCGCCTGGCCGAGAGCGCGAGGCGCTCCTCCAGCCGGCGCACCAGCCAGGCGAGAACGAGGGCGATGGCGAGGAACAATGCGCCGACGACAAGCATCGGCTCGGTGTAGCGGAAGGTGTCGGAGGCGATGTCGAGCGCGGCCCCGAACGATTCATGGACGGCGATGGCCGCGAGATAGGGCGTCGATTTGAAGATGCCGATGAAGTAGTTGCCCATCGGGGCGGCGATGTTGCGCAGCATCTGCGGAGCGATGACCAGCAGCACGCCCTGCAGGCGGCTCAGGCCGAGCGCCTTGGCGGCCTCGAACTGGCCCTTGGCGACGCCGTCAATGCCTGACTTGAAGACCTCGGCGAGATAGCCGCTGTAGTAGATGCTCATCGCGATCACGCCGATGAGGAGCGCCGGTAATTTGATGCCGTAGACCGGCAGCACGAAGTAGAAGAAGTAGAGTTGCACCAGCAGCGGTGTCGAGCGGATGAAGTCGATCGCGAAGCGCATCGCATAGCCCATGAGCGGGCCGGTGCGCCGGACGGTCTCCAGCCCGAAGCCGAGCAAGGCTGCGAAGATGCAGCTCAGGATCGCGACCACGATGGTCGAGCCCAGCGCGCCGGCGATCTTCGGCACGGTCGAGAGGGCGAAGGCGAGATCAAAGCTCATGGTCGAGCTTCCTGCCGGCGCCGACCCGCCGCTCGACCCAGCGCCCAGCGATCGTCGCCGGATAGCAAAGCATGAAATAGGCGACGAGCAGGGCGAAATAGATCTTCGGCGGATCGTAGTGGATCTGGGCGATCTCCTTGGCCCGGAAGGTCATGTCGGTCAGCGTCACCAGCGAGACGAGAGCCGTGCCCTTCACCAGCTGGATGAACTGGTTGATGAAGGTCGGCACCATGGCGAGCAGCGCCTGCGGCAGTTCGATCAGCATGAGAATCTGCCAGTCGCGCAGGCCGATGGCGCGGCCGGCCTCGGCCTGGCCCTTGTCGAGCGCCTGCAAGGCGCCGCGCACCGCCTGGCTGCCATAGGCGCCGATATGCAGGCCGAGCACCATCGAACCGACCGTGATGCCGGAGAGCCGCAGGCCGGCCGACGGCAGGATGTAGTAGAAGCCGTAAAGCAGGATCACGACCGAGGTCGAGCGCCAGAACTCGATCAGCGTGGTGACCGCCGCGTAGGCCAGCCCACGACTGACGTGCTGGCCGATGCCGGCGGCGAAAGCAAAGGGAACAGCATAGAGCATGCCTAGCGCGGTCACCGTGAGCGTGACGCCGAGTCCCTGGAAAATGCCGAAAAGGACCTCGAGAAAGCTCATTAGCTTGTCCCGTGTCCGCGATCAGCCGTTTCCGCTGCAGATCTGCGCGGTGGTGATGCTGCCGGCGTCGTCCTCGGCTGCGAAATTATACTTCTCCATGATCTTCACGAGGCGGCCATCGGCCCGCAGCTTGGCAAGCTCGGCATTGTAGGCGTCGCGTAGCTTCGCGCTGGTCTTGGGGAAGACGGTGCCGGTGTAGAGCCTAGCCGGCTGGCCGTTGGATTTGATCAGGCCCTTGAAGGGCAAGGCGCGTTCGATGCCCGCAACCTTCTGCTCCTCGATGACGCCGATGGCGCTCGGCACCGACAGCGTCGTCACATCGGCGCGGCCGGCCAGGATCGCGCTGACCGCGGCCTCGTTATTGGGGAAAAGCGAGATCTGCGATTCCGGGATGCCGGCAGCGAGCGCGTTCTTGGTATTCTCTGATCCGCGACCGCCGGCCAGGCGGACACTAGGGTTCTTGGCGATGTCCTCGTAGGAATGGAGCTTGAGCGGATTACCTTTCGGCACCAGCAGACTGTCGCCAACGGCGACATCCGGCTCGCCGAACAGAATCTGCTCGCAGCGCGCCGGCGTGATCGCGACGCCGGAGGCGACGATATCGAAGCGGTTGGCGAGCAGGCCCGGGATCATCGCGCCGAAATCGGACACGACGAAGTCGAACTTGGTGATTCCGAGCGGCGCGAAGGCGGCTCGGATCACGTCGGGATGGATGCCGACGACGTTGTTGTCCTTATCGCGATACGCCCAAGGCGTGCGGTTGTGGATGCCGACGGTCAGGGTCTTGCCGGCCCATTCGGAGGACTGCGCCAGAGCCGGCACGGAGGACTGCGGACCGGCAAGCGTCACGGCGGCAAGCGCGAGCGCAACCGCGGTCGCCGTGCCGGCAAGACCTGTCAGAAACGGTTTCATGCGCGCGCCCCTCGCTTGTAGTTGATCGACGCGAAGGATCGGGCAACGTCGCCGGTGCAGCAATCAGGCTGAACTTATAGGTCGATGCCGCGATGTTATGGACGTCCGGCATCGGGCCGATCAGCGGACTTCCATCAGGCAGTCGATGAAGTCGCGCACCAGCTGCGATTTCGGCCGGTCGAGCGGCAGGATCAGCAGGCTGCGGCTCTGTACCTCCGGCTCGAAGGGCCGCAGCACCAGCCGGGACGGATCGGCGCCGGCGACCGCATAGGGGCTGACCAGGCCGATGCCCACCCCCTCCGCGACGAGGGCGCAGACAGTCGCGGCATAGATGGTCTCGACCACGACGCGCGGCTTGACGCCGGCCTCGGCGAAGATGCGGTCGAGCCGCTGACGGGCGCGGTCTTCGGGCACATAGGCGATAAAGGGGACGCCATCGAGGTCGGCCGGCTTGATCAGTTCTTTCTCGGCGAGCGGGTGGCCGAGTGGCATGGCGCAAAGCGCGCGCGGCTGAACGAAGGGCTGATGCAGTACGCCGGATGTGTCGATCTCGTCGGCGGCGAGGCCGATGTCGAAGGCGCCGGAGGCGACGCCGTCGCGGACATCGCGCGAGGGCAGGACCATCAGCGTCACCGCGATGTCCGGGCGCCTGTCGCGGAAGCGGCGCACTGCCCTTGGCACCAGCGAGGAACCGAGGGCCGAGAGCGAGCCTATCCGCAACTGGCCGGCGCCATGGTCGCGGATGCGAGCGGCAGTGGCGCGCAGCGTGTCCATGCCGAGAAAGGAGGCCTGGACCTGGGCGTAGAACAGCTTGCCCTCGGGCGTCGCGACGATGCGGTTGCGGATGCGGTCGAAGAGCAGGAAGCCGAGCGAGCGTTCGAGCTCGGCGATGGCGCGGCTGACGCCGGGCTGGGTGACACCGAGGAGCTCGGCGGCGCGCGAGATCGTGCCGGCCTTCATCACCGCGGCGAAGGTTTCGAGCTGTCGGCTGTTCAAGCGGCGCGTCCCAGGCTGTCGTTCCGCCGGCAGCCTAGTCGTGGTGCCGGGCCGAGGGAACCGCACGCGATAGCCCTTAAAGGAGCGCCCGCACCATTAACGGCGGATTTACTGCGTTCCTTTAGGTTCGCTTGGCAGAACTCCAAGAAGGATGCGCAGCGTCGATGCACGCCCAGGCCCTGAAGTTGCCTGATCCTGCCAATGAGGATGCGCCCGGGGCGGAGGCCGCATCGCGCGCGGTGCTCGAGATCGCCGAGCGCTTTGGCAAGCTCAGCGCCGAGATCACCGACATGTCCGGCCGCATCGGCGACGTCAATGCCGAGCTCGACCGGCAGACCGACGGGTTGCACCGCGTGGTCGCCTCGGTCGATCAGGTGTCGCGCTCCAATAAGGCGATCCAGCAATCTGCCGAGGCCGCCCAGGAGGCGGCATCCGTGGTCAAGAGCGGGCTGGAACGCGTCACCGGTGCGGTCCGGCAGGGCCTCAATGCGGCGCAGAACGATATCGCCGAACTCTCGAACGGCGCACAGTCGATCTCGCAGGCGCTGAACGAGGCGGTGAGCCGGGCGCACAAGGTCCGCGAGGCCAGCGAAGCGATCCAGACGATCACGCGCGAAATCCAGCTGCTTTCGATCAATGCCGGCGTCGAGGCCGCGCGCAGTGGCGTCGCCGGCCGCGGCTTTGCTGTGATCGCGGCGGCGGTGAAGCAGCTCGCCGAGCAGACCCGCGACGCCACGTCGGCGAGCGCCAAGCAGCTCGATGCCCTGGTCGCGACCGTCGACCAGCTGGCGAAGCAGAGCGAGGCGAATGCGCAGGCGGCGCGGCGCGCCAGCGAGGAAAGCCAGGGCATTTCCCAGCAGATCGGCGAACTCGACCATTTCGGCCGCTCGGTGGTCGGCCTGATCGGCGAGATCGACTCGATCTCGACCCCTGCGCGCGAGAACGCCGTCGCTTTCGCTCAGGTCGGTGGAGAGCTGAGAGACCTTGTCGCTGGCGTCGACCAGTCCGGCCGCAACCTCGAGGTCGCGGCGCGGCGAGGAGCGTCGCTGGTTTCGACCAGCGAGGCGATCCTGGGCGCGATAGCGGGCTCCGGCGTGCGCACGCCGCAATCGGACATGATCGAGATCGCGGTCGAAGCGGCAGCGACGATCTCGGACCTGTTCGAGCAGGCCATGGCGAAGGGCGAGGTCGGCCTGGCCGAACTGTTCGACGAGGCCTACC
Organism: Allobosea sp. LjRoot90; assembly: GCF_964254315.1. Taxonomy (NCBI): domain Bacteria; kingdom Pseudomonadati; phylum Pseudomonadota; class Alphaproteobacteria; order Hyphomicrobiales; family Alloboseaceae; genus Allobosea; species Allobosea sp. LjRoot90. Next base: position 263,875 of record NZ_CAXUTF020000003.1, on the reverse strand, counting down.
GGCCGGTCCAGGGCAGCGATCCCCAGCAGTTCATGAGCCGCTTTACCGCGCTGACCGACCGGCTGTTGCCGCCGGTACAAGAAAGGCTGCTGACGGCGAACAAGCGCATCGTCTTCTGCGCGGCCATCGACCGCAATGGCTACCTGCCGACGCACAACCGCAAATATTCGCAGCCGCAAGGGGCCGATCCGGTCTGGAACAACGCCAATTGCCGCAACCGCCGCATCTTCAACGATCGCACTGGCCTTGCCGCGGGACGCAACCAGAAACCGTTCCTGCTGCAGACCTACCGGCGCGACATGGGCGGAGGCAATTTCCTGGTGATGGAAGACCTGTCGGCGCCGATCTTCGTCCGGGGCCGCCACTGGGGTGGAATCCGGTTCGGCCTTAGCGTCTGAGAGGCCAAGCGGGAACGGGAGCGGTCGTCTCCAATGTCGTGTTGAGTACGGGTTTCGAGTTGCTGACATGCATATCGCGCCATCCTTCCCCAACCTCTCGGTGCTGCTGATCGATCCCAGCCCGCACTATCGGCGGATCATCCGCACCATGCTCTATCAGGCGCAGCTGCAACGCGTCTTCGAGGCGGCAGATCTGGCCTCCGCCGCGACGACCTTCATTCAGAAACAGCCGAACATTGTCATGCTGGATTGGGACTTGCCGGACGGAGACAGCCTGAAATGCCTGGCCTCGATCCGTTCGTTCAAGACCTCGCCCTTCGCCAAGGCACCGGTGCTGGTGATGATGGAGAAGCCTGACCGGCGCTCGGTGGTGCAGGCCGCCAAACTCGGCGCGCACGAGATCATCGTGAAGCCGATCTCGCCCAATAATCTCTGGCTGCACCTGTCCGGCATCATCAACGTGCCGCGCAAGTACAAGGAAGCGAGCGGCGCGATCACGCTGGTGCCGCGCGCGATCAGCAACAGCCTGTTCTGACGCAGGAATTGTTGCCCCGGAATGGTCACAATCCTTGCCGCGACAGCGCCAGCTTAGCGAAATTTTTACTAATCGTGCAGATTCTGCCTAGTCACCAATCACAGGGCGCCGCCGTGGTCATAACCGTCTCCCTTCCGCCTTTCCTCGGCCGATCAGAGGCTGCTGCATTCCGCAATCAGCTCCTCGTCGCGCTGGAGCAGAAGGAAAGCATCGCGGTCGAATGCGCCGAGGCCGGCCCGTTCCCGAGCCTGTGGATCCAGCTGCTGCATTCGGCTGCGACCAGCGCCAAGGCGCGTGGACTCAGCGTCACGCTCAAGGCGGCTTCCGAGGAATGCCGTCTATCTTTTCAGGCGATCGGGTTCAACCCGGCGCAAAGCGCTCTCGTTCTGGAGTGATGCCGCGATGAAGATCCTCGCGATCGACGACACCAAGACCCTGCTCAGCCTGCTCAGCATGACGCTGCGCAATGCCGGCCATGAGGTCGCCGAGGCAGAGAATGGCGAGGAAGGGCTGGTGCGGTTCGATCAGTTTAAGCCCGACCTCGTCATCACCGATCTCAACATGCCGATCATGGACGGCATCGAGTTCACGCGCGCCTGCCGTTCGCGGCCGGCCGGGCAGAACACGCCGATCATCGTGCTGACCACCGAGAACGGCGCCGAGATCAAGGCGGAAGGCCGGCGTGCCGGCGCCAGTGCCTGGATGGTCAAGCCGTTCGAGCCCAACACCCTGCTCGGCCTCGTCGCGCGCTACCAGAACTGAGGCGGTCTATGGATCCGTTGGCGGAACTCAAGCAGACTTTTTTCCAGGAATGCGATGAACTCCTCGGTGCGCTGGAGCAGAAGCTCCAGTTGCTCGATGAAGGTTCGACCGATCCCGAGGACGTCAACGCCGCCTTCCGCGCTATCCACTCGATCAAAGGTGGTGCTGGCGCTTTCGGCTGCACCGAGCTCGTCGGCTTCGCACATGTCTTCGAGGCTGCGCTCGACCATCTGCGCTCGGGCCGCGTTGCGCTCGGGGACGCACCGTTCAGCCTGTTCCTGCGCTGCTCGGACGCGGTCTCCGATCTCGTCAACGCTGCGCGTAACGACGAGATCGCGCCGGTGCGCTCCGATTTGCTCGCGGCGCTCGAGCAGGTCGGGCAGGCCAAGCCGGTGCCGTCGGCTGCTCCGGCCGCACCCGCGTCTGAAGCACCGCCCGGCATCGCCGCACTCGGCAACCTCCTCGCCATGGTCGACTCCAAGATGGGCGCGCCGGCACCGGCTGCGCCTCCCAAGGACGATGATGGCTGGGACGACGAGCCCGTCGTCGCCGCGCCGGTCCGCAGGCTCGGCTATGACGTGCGCATCAAGATTACGCCGGAGGCCGATCTGTTCCGCCGGGTGATCGAGCCACGCGTGGCGATCGGCATCCTGCCGGCGGAGGAGATCGTTTCGGTCGCCTGCGATCTCAGCCACGTCCCGCCGCTCGAAGCCCTCGACGTCACCGATTGCCATATGCGCTTCGAGGTGATGCTGCGGACCGCATTGTCGGCGGAGGAGATCGTTTCGAAATTCGACTTCACCCTCGCCAATGAGGAGTTCGAGGTCGAGGTCCTGGCGGATGCCGAGGTCGAGACCGCCCCGGCGGCCCCGGCCGAGGTGCCGCAAAGCGTCGCTGCCGACCTGTCGGCGATCCTTGCCCGGCTCGGGCCGAGCGCCGATGCCGCGCCGCAGCCCGACATCCATCCTGTCGCTGCACCCGTGGTTCCGGTCGCCGCCGCGCCGGCAGCCCCAGCAACTCCGGCAGCGTCGCGCGCCGCGATACGGCCTGCCGCCAACGATGTCGCTGCGCGCCAGCGCCAGGCCGTCAGCGTTCGCGTCGATCTCGACCGTATCGATCGGCTGATGAACCTGGTCGGCGAGATCGTCATCACCCAGTCCATGCTGGTCGAGTGCGTGCGCTCGCTGCCCTACGATGTCTATGCCAAGACCGCCGAAGGCATCCTGACCCTGTCGCGCCAGACGCGCGAGCTGCAGGACCATGTCATGGCCGTGCGCGCCCAGCCGGTGAAGGCAGTGTTCCAGCGCATGCCGCGCCTGGTGCGCGAGCTCGCCCAGACGCTCGGCAAGGAAGTGAAGCTCGTCCTCGAGGGCGAGAACACCGAGGTCGACAAGACCATCATCGAGGAACTGGCCGATCCGCTGACCCACATGATCCGCAATTCGATGGATCACGGGGTGGAGACGCCGGATGAGCGCATCGCCGCCGGCAAGCATCCGGAAGGCACGATCAGGCTGATCGCCGAGCACCGCGCCGGCCGCATCGTCATCAGCGTCACCGATGACGGGCGCGGCATCGGTCGCGACAGGCTGCTCGCCAAGGCGAAATCCCGTGGCCTTGTCGGCGCCGACGAGAAGCTCGCGCCGGAGGAGATCGACCAGCTGATCTTCGCGGCCGGCCTGTCGACGGCGGACGCGGTCAGCGACATCTCCGGGCGCGGCGTCGGCATGGACGTGGTTCGCCGCAACGTCGAATCGCTCGGCGGCCGCATCAGCGTCGATTCCGAGCCCGGCCGTGGCTGCAAGTTCACACTCGCTCTGCCGCTGACGCTCGCCGTGCTCGAAGGCATGGTGATCCGCTGTGGCGACGACCGCTACGTCATTCCGATCGCCAGCGTGATCGAGACGCAGCACCTCGCCAACACGCCGATCGAGCATCTGACGTTTGGCCAGGAGGTGCTGCGCTGGCGCGGCGAGATCACGCCGCTGCACCGGCTCGGGGCCGTGATGGGCTCCGCCGGCACGCGCGACGAGAACATCATCATCATCGCGGAGACCGAGCGCGGCGGCAATGTCGGCATCGCCGTCGACGAGATCGTCGGGCAGCAACAGGTCGTGGTGAAGAGCCTCGAGTCGAATTACGGCACGGTCAACGGCGCCTCCGCCGCGACCATCCTCGGCGACGGTCTCGTCGCGCTCATTCTCGATGTCGACTCGATGCTGCGCGTGGCGGCCTCGGGCGTCCGCCAACCCGTTCCCGAACTCAAACTGGCTGGATGAACCATGTCCCTGCAGCTCAGCGAAAAGCACTTCACCTCGGCGCAACCTGAGTCCGCGGCGCGCCGGATCGTCACCTTCCGGGTCGGCGACCGTACCTTCGGCATCGATGTCGGCATGGTCCGCGAGATCAAGGGCTGGCAGGCAACGACGCCGCTGCCGCACGCGGCCCCGCATGTGCGCGGCGTGCTCAACCTGCGCGGCGTCATCCTCGCAGTCTACGATCTGCGTACCGCGATCGGGCTCGGCACCACGGATGCCACCGCGACCCATGTGATCGTCGTCGTCGATATCGACGACAAGACCGCCGGCCTCCTGGTCGACTCGGTCTCGGACATCGTCGACGTGCCGGTCAGCGCGGTGCGGCCGGCGCCGGACCTGGAGCGTGACGAGCACGGGCTGATCGAAGGCCTGGTCCTGCTCGACACCGAAATCGTCGCCCTGCTCGACCTTGCGGCAGTGATCCGCGACGGCGGCGACAACCAGGCCAAGCAACTGCGCGTCGCCTGAACGTCCCGCGGCTTCCTCCGGCAGCGCCCAGCCGGAACGCCAAAAGATGATCAGGACCGCCTGAGAGACATAAAAACGAGCAAATGAACCAGCTGGGCGCCCTCTCGAAACTCTCGGTCAAACTGCCGGCGCTCTTCGCCGGCGGCGCCGCTGTTTCAGGCGGCATCGTCGCATTCGCTGTGCAACAGGGCGCGGCGGCCCGGCTTGGCGCACTCGGCCTGTCCAGCCAGCAGGCCGATGCAGCATTGTCGGGACTGGCGAGCCTTGCACTACCGTTCGGCGCTGCGGGCCTTGCCATCGCCGCCGGCCTCGGCTGGCTGACGGCGCGCTCGCTGACGCGGCCGGTGACGGCGCTGCGTGAGGGCATGGAGAAACTTTCGGAGGGAGCGGCCGGAGCCCTGCCCGGGCTCGCCCGCCGCGACGAGATCGGCGATCTGTCGCGGGCGCTGCATCAGGTCCAGGAGAACTCCATCGAGGCAGGACGCATTCGCGCAGCGCTCGATGGCTGCCGCACCTGCATCATGGTCTGCGACGCGCAGGACCGTGTCGTCTACGTCAACAAGTCACTGCTGAGCTTCTTCAGCGGGGCGCAGGACGATTTCCGCGCCGCCTTCCCGGGCGTCTCGGCCAAGGACATGCTCGGCAAGGTGCTGGAGCTGTTCGCCGGTCCGCAGGGCGTCCCCGAAGCCCGCACCATGCGCGTGCCGCTCGGCCGGCGCATGGTCGCGCTGACGCTGACCACGATGGTTCAGCCCGATGGCCAGCGCCTCGGCTCGACGATCGAATGGCGAGAGCTGACCGAGGAATTGCGCGCCGCCGATGAGGTGGCAGCAGTGGTCGCGGCGGCGGCCGAAGGCGATTTCTCCCGGCGCGTGCCGCTCACCGGCAAGCCGGAGGCGCTGCAGCGCATCGCCGAGGGCATCAACGAGATCAATACGATCGTCGAAGCTGCCACAAATGAATTCGCCGCGGTCCTGTCCGGGCTCAACGAGGGCGACCTGACCGGCCGTGTCGACGGGGCCTATGATGGCTGTCTCGGCGAGCTGAAGGCCGGGCTCAACCAGACACTCGCGCGGCTGACGCAGACGGTTTCCGGCATCCAGGCGACGGCGGCTCACGTCGCAGCGACGGCCATCGAGATCCGGGCGGGAGCGGCCGATCTCGCCGAGCGCACCGAGCATTCAGCTGCCGGGCTGGAAGAAACATCGGCGACGACCGGACAGCTCGCGACCTCGATCGGACAGAGCGCCAGCCGTTCGCGCGCCGCGACCGCGCTCGCCAGCGAGGCAATGGCGGTCGCCGGCAGCGGTCAGGAGGCCGTGGCCGAGACGATCGGCGCGATCGGGCGGATGGAGCAGTCGTCGGCGCGGATTGCCGAGATCGTCTCGGTGATCGACGGCATCGCCTTCCAGACCAATCTGCTGGCCCTCAACGCGGCGGTTGAAGCGGCTCGCGCCGGCGATGCCGGCAGGGGTTTTGCCGTGGTCGCGAGCGAGGTGCGCACGCTGGCGCAGCGCTCGGCCACAGCCGCCAACGACATCAAGGGCGTGATCGCCAACTCCAACGCTGAGGTCGCCGAGGGTGTGCGCCTGGTGCGCCGGACCGGCGAGACCCTCGGCCGCATCGTCACGGCGGTGGAGCAGGTCTCGGCGACGGTCGCGGAAATTTCGCAGGCGAGTGCCGGGCAGGCGAGCGATATCGCGGCGATGAGCCGATCCGTCGCGGCGATGGACGAGGCGACCCAGCAGAATGCGGCGCTGGCCGAACAGAGCGCCGGCTCGGCCGCGAGCCTCGCCGAGCAGACAGAGGCGCTGCGTGAGCTCGCCGGCTTCTTCCAGCTGGGCCGGGCGCCGGTCCAGACGCGGCCAGCCTCGATCGAACCTGCCCGGCAGCGCCAGCCCGCCGCGAACGCGCCGACCGAGCCGCGGCGCCTGCCCGCCCGCCAGGATACCCATTCCACCGAATCCCGCTCCGTCACTCCGCGCCGCCGCGTTGCCGGCGGAGGGCGGAAGGACGAGTGGGCCGAGTTCTAGTTCTTATCGCCAAGGCCGAAGCATGCTTGCGCCTCAACCCGTCCAGTCGGACACCACGCTCAGCCGGGACGACATGGCCCTCGTGGCCAAGCTCGTCTACGAGCATGCGGGTATCGTCATCCGCGAGCACAAAGAGGCGATGGCGCGCGGGCGGCTGGCGCGGCGCGTCAAGGTACTGGGCCTCGGCTCGATCGCGGAATACTGCGCCTATCTGCGCACAGCGTCGGCAGTGGATGAAATTCCGGAGCTGATCAACGCGGTTACCACCAACCACACCGCCTTCTTCCGCGAGCGTCACCATTTCGACCACCTGCGCAAGGATGTGCTGCCGCGCCTCATCCAGGAGCGGGCTGGCCGCCGGGGGCGCATCCGGATCTGGTCGGCCGCCTGCTCGTCAGGCGAGGAGCCCTACAGCGCCGCCGCGATCTCGCGCGACGTGATCGGCCATCGCAGCGATCTCGACTTCAAGATTCTGGCGACCGACATCGACACCGACATTCTCGACCGGGCTGCCGCCGGGCAATACCCGACCGACCAGTTCGACCGGCTGCCGGCCGATCTGCGCCCGCTGCTCAAACTGGAAGGCCAGAACGGGCGCGGCGAAGCGCGTATCGCCGATGAGCTCAAGCGGCTGATCGCGTTCAAGCGGCTGAACCTGATCGAGAACTGGCCGATGAAGGGGCCGTTCGACGTCATCTTCTGCCGCAACGTCTTCATCTATTTCGATACACCGACCAAGGCCGCGATCCTCGACCGCTACGTCGCGCTGCTGCAGCCTGGCGGCTTCCTCTATCTCGGCCATTCTGAATCACTGCCCCAGCCGCACCCGCAATTGCGGCTGATCGGCCGGACGATCTACGAGCGCACGCCATGAGCCTGAACCGATCCTCACGGCGCTATTTCGATCCGCGCTTCGACGCCACCATCATCACGGTCGCGCCGGGCGAGCACGAGATTACCGCGGCCAAAGACGAGATCGTCGCCACTGTGCTCGGCTCCTGCGTCTCGGTCTGCATGCGCGACCCTCAGATCGGCGTGGGCGGGCTCAACCATTTCCTGCTGCCGAAGAACAATGGCGGCACCGATACCCATGCCGGCGAGCGCTATGGCGACACCGCCATGGAGGTGCTGATCAACGGCCTGTTGAAGCGGGGCGCCAGGCGCGGCCAGCTCGAGGCCAAGGTCTTCGGCGGCGCGCGTGTGCTCTCCGGCGCCACCATGCTGGCGATCGGCGAGGGCAACATCATCTTCGTCAACGAGTTCCTCGCCCGCGAGGGCATCCCGGTCGTCTCCAGGGACGTCGGCGGCACGCGCTCGCGCCGGATCCACTATCAGCCCGCGACCGGGCGCGCCTGGGTCCAGCATGTCCAGCAGGCGGCGCGCGATCCCGAACGCGCGCAGGAAATCGCCTATCTCAACCGCCTCAAGACCCAGCCTGTGGCGGGTGAAGTGGAGATCTGGTGATGAGCACGCTGACCGCCTCCGCCGGCCCGGTGAAAGTCCTGGTCGTCGACGATTCCATCCTGATGCAGAAGTTGATGACGCAGATCATCAACTCGACCCCCGGTTTCCAGGTGATCGGCGTCGCCGGCAGCGCCGAGGAGGGCTGGGATGCGATCCAGGAACTGCGGCCCGATATCCTGACGCTCGATATGGAGCTGCCCGGCCGTCACGGGCTCAAGTTGCTGGCCCGGGTGCTGAAGCAGGATCCGCTGCCGGTGCTGATCGTCTCGGCCTTTGGCGGACCGGGTGCCGACAACACCATCCAGGCGCTGGAGCTTGGCGCGATCGACTTCATCGAAAAGCCGGACGGGGCGACGCACACGCTCGAAGGCTTCATGAAGCACGTCGCCGCGGCGCTGCAGCGCGCCTCGGCCAGCCGGCGCCTGATGGCGGCTGCAAAGGAAATGGTCACGCAGCAGCGGCCCCAGAGCGCTCCGGCCCGGCCAGCGGCCCTGCATGTGCCCGCCAATCACGGCAAGGTCTCGCTGATCGCGATCGGCGCCTCGACCGGCGGCGTGCCGGCGGTGCAGACCGTGATGCGCGATGCGGCGCATCTGCGCCTGCCGATCGCCGTGGTCCAGCACATGCCGGCAGGCTACACGGCCAAGTTCGCGGCGAGGCTTTCGGCAGCGACAGGGCTCGACGTACGCGAGGCCGCCGATGGCGAGCGCCTGCGCCCGGGCATGGCGGTGGTGGCGCCGGGCGGCCTGAAGCATCTCGAGATCGAGGAGCGGCGCGGCGAGCTCATCTGCCATCTCAAGGACGCGCCGCTGGTCAGTGGGCATTGCCCCTCGGTCGACGTGATGTTCCATTCGGTGGCACGGGCGCTCGGCAGCCATGCGATTGGCGCGCTGCTTACCGGCATGGGTCGCGATGGCGCTGACGGTTTGTTAGCCATGCGCAAAGCCGGCGCGGCGACATTAATCCAAAGTGGCGAGACCTGTGTGGTAAACGGGATGCCGAAAGCCGCGTTCGAGTTGGGCGCCGCTGATCGGGTCGTGCCGCTCGACCAGATCGGAGGCGCCATCGCGGGATTGCTGGGCGAGCGCCCGCAGCAGCGCACCGCGTAAGGAGAGTGCCATGTCCAAGGCGAGAAGCGAGTACCGCATCCTCGTGGTCGACGACCAGAAGAGCATGCGCGGCCTTGCGACCTACTTCCTCAAGCAGATCGAGTTCCAGGACATCGACGAGGCGGAGAACGCCCGCGAGGCCCTGATGAAGATGCAGACCAAGCGCTACGACCTCTTGCTGCTCGACTGGAACATGGACGGGATGAGCGGCATCGACCTCTTGCGCGCCATCCGTTCGGTGCCGGAGCTCAACCAGATCAAGATCATCATGGCGACCTCGGAGCGCTCGGTCGACAAGATGGACGAGGCGACCACCAATGGCGCCGACCATTACGTCGTGAAGCCCTATGAGCTGCGCGATCTCGAGGTCCGCGTGAAGAAGGTTCTGGCCTGCTGAGTGGCTGGCGCCCTCGCGAACGATCGACGCCCTGGCCCGCGCCGGGGCGTTTTCGTTTCCGCTCGCGGATATCTTACTTGGCGAGTAGGCTGTCGCGGCAGTAGCTTGGCCTCATCGCGGAGCTTGCCCATGCGCTTTCATCGCCGCCAGATCTTTGCTTTTCTCGCCCTTGCACCGGCCGCTCCGGCATTCGCCGCGCAGGGGGAGAGCAATGCCTATGCCTTCAGCTTCGACCGGGCCGAAGGCGGGCGCATTCCGCTGTCAGCCTATCGCGGCAAGCCGATCCTGATCGTCAACACGGCAACGCAATGCGGTCTTGCAGGGCAGTTCACCGGGCTCGAACAACTCTGGCAGCGCTATCGCGACCGCGGTCTTGTCCTGATCGCGGTGCCGAGCAACGACTTTGGCGGGCAGGAGCCGCTCGACGGCGCGGCGATTGCCGAAGCTGTGCGGCAAAGCCATGGCGCGAACTATCCGATCACGCAGAAGAACGTCGTGCGCGGGCCGGATGCCCATCCGTTCTATCGCTGGGCGGCGAACCAGCGCCCGACCGAGCTGCCGAACTGGAACTTCCACAAATACCTGATCGGCCGCGACGGCAGCCTGATCGGCAGCTTCAGCTCGCGCAGCGACCCGCTGGCGCCGGAACTCATCCGCGCGATCGGGCAGGAGCTGGACAAGGGCTGAGCGAAAAGGCTCCAGCGCGCTATCCCCTCTCCCCTTGCGGGAGAGGGTTAGGGTGAGGGGTCTCGCGACGCTGCCAGCTATTGGGCAAAAGCCGCCATCGATGCCGACCTGAGTGACCCCTCATCCGGCGCTTCGCGCCACCTTCTCCCGCAAGGGGAGAAGGAAAGGCGTGCCCTCAGCTGCGGGCGTAGATGTCCTCGATGCGGATGATGTCGTCCTCGCCGGTATAGCTGCCGACCTGGACCTCGATCAGTTCGAGCCCGATCTTGCCGGGGTTCTTCAGCCGGTGTGTGCAGCCGATCGGCAGGTAGACCGACTCGTTCTCGTGGACGAACCGAACCGTGCCGTCGAGCGTGACCTCGGCCGTGCCCGTGACCACGACCCAGTGCTCGGCGCGGTGGAAATGCTTCTGCAGGCTGAGCTGGCCGCCTTCCTTGACGTGGATGTGCTTGACCTGGAAGCGGCTGCCGATGTCGATGCGCTGGTACCAGCCCCAGGGCCGGTAGATGCGCAAATGCTCGCTGGCCTCGGGCCGCCCCTCGGCCTTCATCTGCTCGACCAGCGCCTTGACCTTGCCGGCCGCCGCCATCGAGGCGACGAGCACGGCATCGCGGGTCGAGACCACGACGACGTCGTCGAGCCCGACCACGGTGGTCAGCATCTCTTCGCTGCGGATCAGCGAGCGGCGGGTGTCGAGCGCGACCGCCGGACCTTCCAGCACGTTGCCGTTGTCGTCCTGCGGCTTGATCGCATGGATCGAGTCCCAGGAGCCGACATCGGACCAGTCGAAGGAGGCGGCGAGCATGCCGGCATGGGAGGTGCGCTCCATCACGGCATAGTCGATCGAGATCTTGGTGGCGCGGCTAAAGCTCTCTGGATCGAGCCGAAGGAAATCGAGGTCGCGCTTGGCGCGGCCGACCGCGGCTTCGGCCGCCGATAGCACCGCCGGCGCGTGGCGCGCCAGTTCCTCCCGCATGATGCCGGCTGAGAACAGGAAATTGCCGCTGTTCCAGAGATAGCCGTCGGCGAGATACTGTTTCGCCAGATCGAGCTTCGGCTTCTCGACGAAGCGGGCGAGGCGGCTGGCGCCGGGCTCGGGCAGCGCTTCGCCGGGGGCGAGATAACCATAGGCGGTCGAAGGGTTCGTCGGCTTGATGCCGAGCGTCATGATCAGCCCGCTGGCGGCAAGGCCGGCGGCGCGCTTGCAATCCTGGCGGAAGGCTTCGGCATCGCCGACCACATGGTCGGAGGCGAGCGCGACGCAGACCGCATCGGGATCGCGCTTTTCCGCAATGACCATGCCGACGGCAATGGCCGCGGCGGAGTCGCGACGCTCCGGTTCGAGCACGATCTCGCCCTGGATGCCGAGCGCCAGCATCTGCTCGGCGACGATGAAGCGGAAATCATTGTTGGTGATGACGATCGGCGCGCCGAAGGCCGGGTCGGCGAGGCGCTGCAGCGTCGCCTGGAAGGTCGAGAGACCGTCCTCCAGCAGCGGGATGAACTGCTTCGGCATGGTGTCGCGCGACAGCGGCCAGAGGCGGGTGCCGGAGCCGCCAGCCATGACGAGAGGGACGATCTTTGTGGCCATGAAGGGGTTCCGGCGGGATCTGACCCCTGATTTCTACAGCACCGAAGCTACTATCCGATAAACGCTCATAGGGGGAGGGTGGTGGTATCGGTCGAGGTATCGTTCACCCTTTCGGCTTCTGCCCCGGCCGAAAGGCGACGATCACCGCGGGATCGGTCTCCAGATAGGGTCCCTCGATCAGGTCGATGCAGTAGGGGATCGCCGGCATCACCGCGTCGAGGCATTCGGCGATGGCGCGCGGGCGGCCGGGCAGGTTGACGATCAGCGACTTGCCGCGGATGCCGGCGAGCTGGCGCGAGAGGATCGCGGTCGGCACCTTGGCGAGGCTGACCTGGCGCATCAATTCGCCGAACCCGGGCATCAGCTTGTCGATCACGTCCTCGGTCGCTTCAGGCGTGACGTCGCGCGGGGCAGGGCCGGTGCCGCCCGTCGTGACGATCAGGCAGCAGCCCTCCTTGTCGGCGAGCTCGATCAGCGTCTGCGCGATGCCGCCGCGATCGTCGGGGATGATTCGTGTGATCGCCTGCCAGGGGCTGGTCAGCGCCTTGCTGAAGTAGTCGAGGATGGCCGGCCCGCCCTCGTCGGCGTAGACGCCGGCCGAGGCGCGGTCGGACACGGTGACGATGCCGATCTTCGCTGGTGACGCCATGGCTTTCCTCAGACGCGGTAGAAGTCGCGATACCAGCGCACCATGCGCCCGATGCCTTCGGCGAGCGGCGTATGCGGACGGAAGCCCACCGCCGCCTCCAGCGCCGAGACGTCGGCGGCGGTGCGTAGCACGTCGCCGGGCTGGCGCGGCTTCATCTCCATCACGGCCTTCTTGCCGACCGCCTGCTCGATCGTGGCGATGAAATCCATCAGCGGCACCGGATCGGAGTTGCCGATATTGTAGAGCCGCCAGGGCGCCGAGGAGGTCGCTGGGCTAGGCTCGTCGCTCGACCAGGCGGAGTCAGGTGCCGCGACCTGGTCGAGCACGCGCACCACGCCCTCGACGATATCGTCGATATAGGTGAAGTCGCGCTCGTGCCGGCCCTCGTTGAAGACCTCGATCGGCTCGCCGGCGAGGATCTTCTTGGTGAAGATCATCGGCGCCATGTCGGGCCGGCCCCAGGGGCCGTAGACGGTGAAGAAGCGCAGGCCCGTGGTCGGTAGCCCGTAGAGATGGGCGTAGGCATGGGCCATGCCCTCGTTCGCCTTCTTGGTCGCGGCATAGAGGCTGACCGGATGGTCGACATTGTCCTCGACGCGGAACGGCGTGCGGGTGTTGGCGCCATAGACCGAGCTCGACGAGGCGTAGACGAGATGCTCGACGCCGTTCCGGCGGCAGCCTTCGAGGACATGGCCGAAGCCGGTGAGATTGGAATCGAGATAGGCCTGCGGGTTGTCGATCGAGAAGCGGACGCCGGCCTGGGCGCCGAGATGGACGACGCGCTCGAAGCGGCCCTCGGCGAAGAGCCTGGCCATGCCGTCGCGATCGGCGAGGTCGAGCGTCTCGAAGCTGAAGCGGTTATGGCCGGCAAGGCGAGCAAGGCGCGCCTGCTTCAAGGCGGGGTCGTAGTAATCGTTGAGATTGTCGATGCCGACGACCTCGTCGCCGCGTTCGAGCAGAACCCGGGCTGTCTCATTGCCGATGAAGCCGGCAGCCCCCGTCACCAGAACGCGCATGATCCTCCTCGCGCCAATCGCGCCGTTGCCGGACATGTCTATCGAGCAGCTTGCGGTCCCGGTCAACGCAAGGGGCTCGCGGGCGCCGCCACGATCTGCTAGCGCCGCGGCATGACCGCCGTGCCGACCGCTTCCTCCCTAGATCAGCCCGTACGTGGCAGCGGCTTCGCGACGACCTTCGTCGCCATCGTCGCGGGCGTGCTGCTGCTGACGGCGGTGACGACGCTCTGGCGCGATCCGTTCTGGGTCTTCCGCGCAGCGCCGCCCTGGACACATGACGGGGCAGGGGCGAGCCGCCTGCTCGACACGCAGATGCGCCGGATCAAGCCGCTGCAGATCGCCAATCTCAGGCCAGGAACGCTGCTCGTCGGCTCGTCGGTGACCTATCGCGGGCTCGATCCGCGCGACCTTAAGCCGGGCCTGCCGCAGCCAGCCTACAATGCCGGCCTCTCCTCGTTGATGGCGGCGGAATTGCCGATGCTGGCAGCATTGGCGCGGGATGTCGGCAGCGTGCGCCGGATCGTCATCGGGCTCGACTACTACATGTTCACCCGGCTGCCGCCGCCTCCGCCGCTACGGCCGGATCTGGCGAGCAGGCTTGGGCGCGCCGAGATGCGCCTGAAGCTGATGTTCAACTCGGAGGCGCCGGAGAACCTGTGGGGCGGCGGGCAGCGGCGCACCGAGCCTGGCCTCTGGCGCGGCGACGGCTTCAAGATCACGCCCGATTTCGACGCTGCGCTGACGCGCAAGATCGCGGCGGCGCAGGATATTACTGCGATGGCCTACGAACCGTCGCAGCTTGCAGCGCTTGACACTGCGCTTGGCCGCCTGCGCGGTCTCGACATCGCGGTTTATCTCTCCCCGATGAGTAGGGCGCAGCTCAGCCTGCTGGCGGAAGCTGGACGGCGGCCGGAGTTCGAACGCTGGCGGACGGATATAGCCACGGTGATAGCCCGGCATGGTCTCACCCTGTATGACCTGGCCACCGGCCATCCCTTCGACGATTTCGATCCCGACAAGGGCTCATCGCGTTTCTGGGTCGACAATGTCCACTTCAAGCCCGAGGTCGGGCGCTGGGTTCTGGCCCAGCTCGGCCTCGCTTCAGGCGCGATCGCGCCAGCGCCTTAGCCGCAGGCGCGCCGTCGCTGCGAGCCGGGGCAGGAGTGCGGAGCCGCCTGCGAGCGCGACGATCCCGTTCGCCATCTCCTGGCGCTCGCCCCAGGGATAGGCTGATGGATCGACCCGGTCGCCGGCGCCGCTGTCGAGCCGGAATGGGCGACCGGCGGCGAAATCGGCGCGCAGCATCTCGATTGCCAGTGCCCGGCCGGGTGAAAGCCTGGCCTTGGTCTCGTCATAGGCGATCTTGAGGAAGTGCGACTGCCCGGCGAGGTCGAGCAGCAGCCCGCCTGAGATCGGCTCGCCATCCAGCCGCAGCAGGTCGACCCGGACGGCGTCGACGGCGGCGAAATTCTCGACGATCTCGCGGATATAGGCAACATGTTCCGGCAGGCCGGCGAGCGCGGTGCCGCCACGGCCCTTCCAGCCGGCTGCTTCGAGCGCGAGGAAATCCTCCAGCGCGGCGACGGCGTCGGTGCCGCGATGGCGCTCATAGACGAGCGTGCCGGCCTTCTCCAGCTGGCGATGCTGCTGCATGCGCTTCTTGTAGCTCTGGCCGAAGGCGCGGCGCAGATAGCGCTCGGCATCGTCGCCCGGCTCGGGGACCAGCATCGGCCGTTGCCAGCGTTCGAAGCTCGTGAGGGTGCTGCCGGTCGCCACCAGCGCGGACTCGATGGCGACGAAGACGTTACCCTGCATGGGTAACAGGGGCAGTTTCAGGATGCTCGGCAGGTCGGGCATCTCGACGATGGCCCGTATCAGCGCCACGGCGACATCTCCCGCGCGTTCGCGATCGAGCATCGGGGCCGAGGATACCTCGTAGAGCGGCACCAGGGGGGCTTCGAGGACGGGTGCGAAGCCGGTGTGGATGCTGCGGATTCGGCGCAGGGCCCAGAGTCCGAGCAGGCGCTCCCCGCCTTGCTCATGCGCCGCGAGGACGACGATGTCGTCGCTGGCGATGCCGAAGCTCATCGCAGCCGCGACGGCCGCCGGCGCCATATGGAGGTTGGGCGCCTCGGCGCGGCGGCAGAGATCGACGAAGGCTTGGGCGAAGGTAGCGCCATAGGTCGCCGCCGGCAGGCGGCTGACCGCGACAGTTCCGGTCATGGGCGCGACGGGCCACCGGGGCGGCGCAGGCCGAGCACGAAGGCGATCACCTGCGCGGTTGCGAGGTAAAGTTCCTCGGGGATCGTGTCCTCAAGCTCGACCGCCGAAAGCGCCTGCGCCAGCACGGCATTCTGCTCGACCGCGATGTCGTGCTCGCGCGCCGTCTCGATGATCTTTTCCGCGACCACGCCATGGCCCTTGGCGGTAACGCGCGGGGCGCCCTGACCATCATATTCGAGCGCGACGGCGAGCGGCAGCGGCAGAGGCTGGGTCATGAGCGGCGGTCCAGGAACTGGCCGGCGCTCGCCTTGGCCTGCTGCGGGTGGCCGGTGAAGACCTCGAACTCGGCGCTGTCGAAGCGCGATCTGAGCAGCGAGGTCTCCAGATCGGGCGTCGCCTGACGCAGCAGGCGACTGGTCTCTTCGCGCTCGGCCCAGAAGGAGACGCCGATGGCGCGGCCCTGCAACGTTACCACGCCCTGGAGCGCGCCGAGTGGCTCGACATCGAGCGCGAAGCGCACCCGCCAGAGCGGTGCGTCCGGCGTCGCGGAGCCTGCTTGCGGCGGGTCGCGCTCGATCTCGAGTGGCAGCACTGCCGTGCCGTTCGGAAGGGCGAGCGGGATTTCGGTGAGCCAGCGTGCCGGCGGCTGCTGGTCGAGCCGCGCGGCCTCCTGCGGCAGCGAGGCGTATTGGGCGAGCGCGATACGGTCGAGCGCCGCTTCCGCCTGGCCGAACAGCGTCTGGGCGATCATCGCAGGTCGGGCGGCGCTGGTCAGGCTCGGCTCCGTGGCCGGCTGCGGCGTCAGCAGCCCGTCGCGCGGTGGGGCAGGGCGGGTCTTGGCCGGTATTTGGGTCGCAGCCTCCTGCTCGGGCGCTCCGGGCATGGCTGGGCGCCTGGCGGGCGCCGTGTCGGTGGTGCTCTCGCCGGGAAGAGGAAGCTTTGCTGCCGTCGCGCCCTCGACTGCGGGCTTGAGCAGGCCGCGCAGGCTTTGCAGCGCCACCTTGAGGTCGGTCCGCGATGTCGGAGCCTCTCCCGCCGCCTGACGGGCTTCGAGGAAGACGCCGGAGCGAGCAATGGCGGCCTTCAGCGCTTCGGCCGTGACGGGCTTGCCATCTGCCGGCAGCCGCTGGGCGAGGATCTGATCGACCAGAGTCATCAGCGGCTTCGGCAAGGTGAGCGCGACCGAGCCCTGCGCCAGGCTGCCGAGATTGGCGAAGAGCGGGGCGAAGCTGTCCTGCCGGCCAAGCGCGGCGCCGAGCAGTGGTCCGGCAACCGCACGGGGCGAAATGGGCACCGCCTGCGGCGCGACCGGCACGGTCGTGCCGGGGATCGTGCGGCCGGCCTGCAAAGCAATGGGGGCCGTCGATGCTTGTGCCAATGCGGAGGAAGTGGTTGCCGGGATCGCCGCTGGTGTCGACTGCGGAGCTGGTGGCGTGGTGCCGATAGTCGGTTGTCCAGCCGGCGCCGAGGCGTTGGCGCTGCTGGCCGGCGCCGGGCGGATGCCGACCAGTGTCGCCTGCAGCGGCGCGCCTGGCTCGGCGGGTGCGGCGAGCTTGAGCACCAGGCTGGCGCCCGGCTGTAGCGCCGCCTGCCTGGCCTCGGGGCCGGCGAGCACGAGCGCGACCTTGACGCCGTTGACCAGAGCCGTGGCGTTGCCGTCGCCATCGAGCGCGACGAGCTTGGCCTCCACGGTCTTGCCGGCGGCGAGGCCGGCATTGCCGTTCATCGCCGCGAGCAGGGTCGCGAGGCTCTGGCTCTTGACGAGCGCGGCGAGTTGCGCCGGATCGGGCGGGAGGGCTGCCATCCAGGGAGCCTGGCACGAAATGTTAAGGATTCTCTTGCGCGCGGCGGCATTGCGTTGGCCGCGCTGGTGCGGGCAACGGCTCTGCGGCAGGTTTGCCCGCTTGTTCAGGAGAGATCGTCATGGATTATCGCGCGCTCGGCCGTTCCGGCCTCAAGGTCTCGCCGCTCTGTCTGGGGACGATGATGTTCGGCGCGCAGACCGAGGAAGCCGATGCCCGCGCGATCATCGACAGCGCCGCCCGAGCCGGCATCAACTTCATCGATACCGCCGACGTCTATGCGGACGGGCGCTCGGAGGAGATCACCGGCCGCGCCATCGCCGGCAATCGCCATGGCTGGGTGCTGGCGACCAAGGCGGCGAATGCGATGGGCGAGGGGCCTAACCAGCGCGGGCTCTCGCGCAAATGGCTGTTTGAGGCGTGCGATGCCAGCCTGAAGCGGCTCGGCAGCGATTTCATCGACATCTACTATCTGCACAAGGAGGATCACGAGACGCCGCTTGCCGAAACGGTGCGCGCGATCGGCGACCTCGTGCGGGCCGGCAAGATCCGCTATTTCGGCGTTTCCAATTATCGCGGCTGGCGTGTCGCCGAAATCTGCCGGCTTTGCGACGAACTCGGCATCGACCGGCCGGTGGTCAGCCAACCCTATTACAACGCGATGAACCGCATGCCCGAGGTCGAGCATTTGCCGGCCTGCGGCTATTATGGGCTCGGCGTCGCCAGCTATTCGCCATTGGCCCGCGGCGTGCTGACGGCAAAATACGCGCCCGGCCAGGCGCCGCCGGAAGGCACGCGGGCCGGCCGCGCCGACAAGCGCATCATGCAGACCGAATGGCGCGAGGAATCGCTCGTCATCGCCCGCACCTTCGCCGACCACGCCAAGGCGCGAGGCCTGACCCCGGTACAGTTCGCGGTCCGCTGGGTGCTGAACAACAAGCTCCTGACCGCGGCCGTAGCGGGCCCGCGCACCATGGAGCAATGGCAGGGCTATCTCTCGGCGCTGTCAGCCGATTTCAGCGCCGAGGACGAGGCGCTGGTCGATAGCCTGGTGCCGGCGGGCCATCCGTCGACACCGGGCTACAGCGACCCGGCCTATCCGCTGGAGGGGCGGGTGGCGCGGACGGGGTGAGGGCTCCGTTCTTCCCTTCTCCCCTTGCGGGAGAAGGTGGCCCGCAGGGTCGGATGAGGGGTCGCGCAGGTCTTCGAGGCTTCAGAAAATGCGGCGCTGAGCCGATGATCAGCGTCGCGCGACCCCTCACCCTAACCCTCTCCCGCAAGGGGAGAGGGGACTGCCGCCGCTCTACGGATGCAGCTTCAGCCCCTTGATCGCCTTGTCGACCGCCTTGCGCTCGCCATGCAGCGCGATCCCGACCAGGTCGAGCGCGTCGGTCGCGACCGCCGCGACGGCGGCGCGATTGGCCTCGTCATGGCCGGTCGCGAACAGTTCGCGGGTGTAGAGCGAGGGCGTCAGCCCGGCTTCGACGGCGCGGCGCAGGACGCGGGTGAGGTCGGCCGAGGTCGCGGCGAAGATCAGGATCGGCTGGCGCACCAGCGGACCGTAGACCTTGCCGGACCCGTCGCGGTAAGCTTGCCCGCCGAGTTCTGGCGCGGTGGCGACCAGCCCGCCCGACAGGAAGGCGGTGACGTTGAGCTTCTGCCAGGCGGCGAGCTCTTCATGGACGATGATGGCAATCTTGGTGTCGAAGCGCATGCCGACAGCGATAGGGTCCGCCCGCCCCGGCGGTCTTGAACGTTTGTGCGCGGCGGTTTCGCCGGGCGACTGGATTCGTACCGCGCCGGACGAGGAGGGGCCGGAGCGGATCGAGGCCTTTTTCAGCGGCCATGCCTATGACACGCACCGGCACGACACCTATGCGATCGGCTACACGATCAGCGGGGTGCAGAGCTTCGACTATCGCGGCGCGCAGCGGGATTCGACACCGGGCGACCTGATCGTTCTGCATCCGGACGAGTTGCATAATGGCCGGGCCGGGATCGAGAGCGGCTTCCGCTACCGCATGGCCTATGTCGAGCCTGGTTTGATCATGGCGGCGCTCGCCGGGCGCGCCAGCGCGATCCCGTTCATCGGCAATGCGGTCTGCCGCGATGGCAGCCTGATGCGGGCGCTGGTCGGCCTGCTCGGCGATGTCGAGCATGGGCTGGAGCCGCTGGAGCGCGATGCGGCCGTCGGCGCGCTGGCCGAGGCGCTGCTTCGGCTCGACCCGTCCTGTGTGCTGAATGGTGTGGAGACACCCGCCATGCGGGCCTGTGAGCGGGCGCGCGATTTCCTCAGCGAGAGCCGGGACGAGACGATCGACTCCACAATGCTGGAGGTGGTCACCGGGCTCGACCGCTATGCGCTGGCACGGCAGTTCCGCCGCCGTTACGGCACCAGCCCGCATCATTACCTGGTGATGCGCCGGCTGGAGCGGGCGCGATTGCTGATCCGCCGGGGCGAGGCTCTGGCCGAGGCCGCTGCCGCCAGCGGCTTCGCCGACCAGAGCCATATGACCCGGCACTTCCGCCGCGCCTATGGGCAATCGCCCGGGCGTTGGCGGGCGATGCAGGTCGGTGGCGTGCCGGAAGCCGCCTGAGCGGCGCTCAGTTCAGGATGCAGAAGCCGCCGACGACGACCTGCGAGCGGCACCAGACGCGGGGGTCTGCGGACTGCGTGCCGCGGAGATCGGCCGTCTCGACCGCAGCGGCGGCAGCGGGCGTCGCGATGCGGAGAGGCTCGCTTGCCGCGGCGTTTTGTGTCTGGCGGCTGCGCAGCGTCGGCGTCACGACGGCATGAGAGCCGTCGCGCTGGCCCTGGCCGGCATGGGTGGTGGACGACCGGCCGCCGCTGAAGCGGAATTTGGCGGCTTCGGCGCTCGCCGGCAGCAAAGCGACAGCGAGGGCGGCGACGGCGAGACGACGGATCATGCCAGGCTCCATTGCGCCGCATGACTGTGCCTGAGCCCGCCTTTCCTGCCCAGCAAAGCCTCGGATCAGGCTGAGCAAGGCGTTAAGCGGATTTGCACAGAACCACGGCGTCATTCCGGGATTTCGCGCAGCGAAGGGCCCGGAACCCAGAACCGATACCGATTGTCATTAAGGCGCGGTCGGCGATGCGCTTTTGCTGCTCTTATCTCGGTTCTGGGTTCCGGGCTCAGGCCTTCGGCCTGCCCCGGAAAGACGATGTGGTTCCCTGCAAAGGCAACGCTTTAGCTCCGCTTCCAGTCAAGCCGCTCCACGCTGCCATCGCGCCTTGCGCCACCGCTTCGAGCTCGGCGCGGGACGCGCCGTCGCGGGCGCGGATCGACATGCCTTGCTGCACCGTGGAGTAGAAGGCGGCGATGGCCGCGGGGTCGCATGACGATGGCAATGCGCCGCTGGCGATTTCTCCGCGCAGTCTCGCCTCCAGCACGCTCTGCATCTCGGAGCGTGCATCGCGCAAGGCGCGGCCGGCCTCTTCGCTCGTGCCGGCGGCGTGCACCACCGAGAGCACGACCATGCAGCCTGCCGGCTTGTCGGGGCGGCTGAAGAGAGCGGCCGAGCGCATCAGATAGATCTCGATCGCCTCGCGGACCGTTGGCGCGGCGGCGATGGCGGCGGCAAGCTCGGCTCCGTCGCCCGCCTCGTAGAGCGCCATCGTCTCGCGATAGAGCGCTTCCTTGCTGCCGAAGCAGGCGTAGAGACTGGGCGCGTTGATGCCCATCGCCGCGGTGAGCTCGCTCATCGAGGTGCCCTGATAGCCCTTCTCCCAGAACAGCAGCATCGCCCGGTGGAGGGCTTCTCCCCGGTCGAAGGCGCGTGGGCGGCCTCGTTCGGCCATGGCTGTCACCTTTCTGTATCGACCGATAAATAAATCTCTTGACGCGCCGGGGCAAGCGCATCATCTGTATTTGTATCAATCGCTACAGATATGGTGACCCATGACGAAATTGGCGGGCAAGAAGGCCCTGGTGACCGGCGGAAGCCGCGGCATCGGCGCGGCGACGGCTCTCAGGCTGGCGCAGGACGGAGCGGACGTGGCGCTGACCTATGAGCGCGCTCGCGACAAGGCCGAAGCGGTAGCTGACCAGATCCGTGCGCTCGGCCGCAAGGCCGTGGTGCTGCAGGCGGACAGCGCCGATCCAGCAGCGCTGACGGCAGCCGTCGACAAGGCGGCAGCCGAGCTCGGCGGGCTCGACATCCTCGTGAACAATGCCGGCATCTGGCATTATGGCGAGGTCGGGAGCTGGGATCTCAAGGAGATCGACGCGATCATCGCGGTCAATGTCCGGGCGGTGATCGTCGCCTCGCAGGCAGCCGCGAGGCACCTGCCCGATGGCGGGCGGATCATCACCACCGGCTCATGCCTGGCTGAGCGCGTGATGGAACCGGGCATCGCGCTCTACGCGATGAGCAAGGCGGCGCTGATCGGCTTCACCAAGGGCCTCGCCCGCGATCTCGGCCCGCGCGGCATCACCGTCAACGTCGTCCACCCCGGCTCGACCGACACCGACATGAACCCGGCCGATGGCGAGCATGCCGAGGGCCAGCGCCTGCGCATGGCGATCCCGCGCTATGGCAAGGCAGAGGATATCGCCGGCCTCGTCGCCTATCTGGCGAGCGAGGAAGGGCGCTTCATCACCGGTGCGGGAATCGCCATCGATGGCGGGGTCAACACCTGAGTGCTGCGGCGCTCAATGCCCGGGCAGGACGATGATCGTCGGCTTGGCCGGTAGCGCGGCCTTTGACAGCACGATCTCCGGCCGGTCGCGCCGCTCGACCGGCCAAAGATCCTGCGAGCGGCCGAGGAAGCGGTTGAGCGTGCCGCCGCCGAAGAAGTGCATGGGGATCATGACCCTGGCCTGCAGGGATTTCAGCACCTCCAGCATGCCTTCTTGGTCGAGCGTGTAGCTGCCGTCGACCGGGAAGAGCACGATGTCGACCCGCCCGAGCGCGCGCAGATGGCCGGGCTCGAGCGGGTGATGGAGATGGCCGAGATGGGCGATGCAGAGCTCGCCGATCTCGAAGACGAACATCGAGTTTCCGTCGAAATCGGTGCCGCCGGAATAGGTGCGGATATTGGTCGGGACATTGCGCACGCGGATGTCGCCGAACGTGACGTCGTGCGCCGCGGGGCCTTTGCCGGATGGGTCCCAGCCCGGCAGCACCTGCTTGATGGCGGGGTCGGGCGCGCGCGAATAATGCGTCGAATGCGCCTTGTTCATCGTGGCGATGTCGGGCGTCACTGGCGGGCGGACATAGTCGTTGTAGTCGGTCGCGATCTTCACCCCGCCCGGGGTCTCGATCAGGAAGGTGGCGTGGCCGATGAAGGTCAGCCGAACCTCGTCCTTCGCCAGATTGGCGCGCTGGATCGGCAGGCGATAGCTCGCCATCTCCGGCCTGCAGCCGGGCTCGTTCGCCTGGGCGAGAGCAGGGAGAGGTGAGAGCAGGGCAGGCGAGGCGAGCGCGAGCATACCGAGAAGAGCCCGCCAGCCCGCCCTGATACCGAAGCTCGCCATTGCGTTTCCTCCGCCACGCCGCCTACAGGAGCTTAGCCGCTCGCAAGAGCGGGGCCAGCCCTGGCGGTGCCCGCTCGCGAATTCGTGGGCGGACGGCGCATGGTAGCGGATAGCCCACCGACCGTTGCCTTCGGCGGCCTCGTCGCCTATCTAGCGGCCAGATTTCCCCAAAGCCCGAACGCCAGCCGCAAGCGGAGCCCGCACGCCTCATGTCTCGCCAGTTCATCTATCACATGCGCGGCCTGTCGAAGACCTATCCGGGTGGCAAGCAGGTCCTGAAGGACATCCACCTCTCCTTCTATCCGGATGCCAAGATCGGCGTGCTCGGCGTCAACGGCGCCGGTAAATCCACGCTGCTCAAGATCATGGCTGGCTTCGACAAGGAGTGGACCGGCGAGGCCTGGGTCGCCGAGGGCGCGCGCGTCGGCTACCTGCCGCAGGAGCCGAAGCTCGACGAGAGCCTCAATGTCCGTGACAACATCATGCTCGGCGTCGCGCCGCAGAAGGCGATCCTCGATCGCTACAACGAACTCGCCATGAACTATTCGGACGAGACCGCCGACGAGATGACCAATCTCCAGGACGAGATCGAGGCCAAGGGGCTGTGGGACCTCGATTCCAAGGTCGACCAGGCGATGGATGCGCTGCGTTGCCCGCCGGATGACTGGGAGGTCGGCAAGCTCTCGGGCGGCGAGCGCCGCCGCGTCGCGCTCTGCAAGCTGCTGCTGGAGCAGCCGGAGCTGCTGCTGCTCGACGAGCCGACCAACCATCTCGACGCCGAGACCACCGCCTGGCTCGAAGGGCATCTTCGGACCTATCCGGGCGCGATCCTGATCGTCACCCACGATCGCTACTTCCTCGACAACGTCACCAGCTGGATCCTCGAGCTCGATCGCGGTCAGGGCATCCCTTACGAGGGCAACTATTCGGCCTGGTCGGTGCAGAAGCAGAAGCGCCTCTCCCAGGAAGGTCGTGAGGACATCTCCCGGCAGAAGACGCTGGAGCGCGAGCAGGAGTGGATCTCGGCCTCGCCGAAGGCGCGCCAGGCCAAGAGCAAGGCGCGCATCCAGCGCTATGACGAGCTGGTGCAGAAGGCCTCGAACAAGGGGCCGGACACCGCCCAGATCGTCATCCCGATCGCCGAGCGGCTCGGCAACAATGTCGTCGATTTCGAAGGCCTGTCGAAGGGCTTCCAGGACAAGCTGCTGATCGACGGGCTCTCCTTCAAGCTGCCGCCGGGCGGCATCGTCGGCGTGATCGGCCCGAACGGCGCTGGCAAGACGACGCTGTTCAAGATGATCACCGGCGTCGAGCAGCCCGATGCCGGCACGATCAAGGTCGGCGAGAGCGTCCAGCTCGGCTATGTCGACCAGAGCCGCGACTCGCTCGACGACAAGAAGAACGTCTGGGAGGAGATCTCCGGCGGCAACGACATCATCTATCTCGGCAAGAAAGAGATCAATTCGCGGGCCTATTGCTCGGCCTTCAATTTCAAGGGCGGCGACCAGCAGAAGAAGGTCGGCTCGCTCTCGGGCGGCGAGCGCAACCGCGTCCATCTCGCCAAGATGCTGAAATCAGGCGCCAACCTGCTGCTGCTCGACGAGCCGACCAACGATCTCGACGTCGACACGCTCCGGGCGCTGGAGGAGGCGCTGGAGGATTATGCCGGCTGCGCCGTGATCATCAGCCATGATCGCTGGTTCCTCGACCGGATCGCGACCCATATCCTGGCCTTCGAGGGCGACAGCCATGTCGAATGGTTCGAGGGCAACTTCCAGGATTACGAGGAAGACAAGCAGCGCCGGCTCGGCATCGATTCCACCATTCCGAAGCGCATCCAGTACAAGAAGTTCACGCGCTGAGCGATTGGGGTTGGATTCAAAAAGGCCCGCGCTCCGGAAACGGGGCGCAGGCTTTTTTCGTGCGGAAATCTGAAACGATCTTGGGGTCCGTTTAGGAGTTGCCTAGTCCTCACCTCGAAGGATCAGACCGATAGTCTCCGTGTCGAAGTCGCATTAAAAAGCGATTGTCAGAGCGGACCAGCGCTGATGCGCCAGTTCAAAAGGAAATCGCGGACAGAATCGATAGTATCGATGGTTTTTAAGTGGTGCTCATCCAAGAAATCGATGGTAAGATCGAAATCTGGATCCTTCGTTTGGACATAAGATCTACAGGTAGAGGGGGCGTTCGTACCTCGTCTATCCGAGCAATTCAGAGAAACGATCTGACGTTCGGACAATTGAACCCAATTTCGCGAAGCGCTCTTGTCTGAAATGCCACCATAAACTGGCAGCCGAAGCATGCCGAACTCATGCGGCAGTGCATCGACGCCGCCGGCCTTTTTGATGCGGTCTGGTACGGTCCAAGCAAGCCTCTCGCCCGGTTTCGACGGAGGGTTGACGACGACCCTGACGAGATGGTCCCGGCCACGCATGCGGCCCGGTTCAGGCGGCTGGTAAACCTCGTGACCGACCAGGCGGACATTCGTCTCACGCGCCGGCGGCTTGCGGTCGGGCATCCAGAAGAAGAAATACAGCCACCCATCCCTGGATTGCGGGCAATTGAGATGAGACAGCGGAGTCCGAACGAAGGCCCAGGGCACCCGGAATTTGACCTGGCCGACGCGGTACTCGACAGGGTGCTCATAAGGGATGAGGCGGCCGAGATCGTTCAAGCGCCAGAGCCGGGAGCCGGTCTCATTGGAAGAGCATGGCGTCTTCAAGACCTCCTCCACGGTCTGCGCCGCAGCCGGCGCACCAGTGCTGAGAGACCAGCCGAGGGCCAGCAGGCAGAGGGCGATGCGTTTTGCCTTCACGCAAATCGTCACGAAGGTTGCTCCAACCGAGAGAGACCACGCGATCATATCTTCAGGGGAGCCAGATTGTGCGGCTATCCAAGAGGCTGTTCGATAAATTTCGCCTCACGCTGAAGGAGCAGTAAGCGTGATCGCAACTTAGAGCGGGTTTCTCACGACGCTGACCGCACGGCTCACGCCCTGGCCTCCCCGCTGAGCAGCTTCTGCAAAGCCGCGAGATCAGTCCCCACGAAATCCGAGGACCGACTGACCTGCGCCCATTCAGCCGCTTGCTTCTGCCGCTCTGCCTCCGCCTGGGCGAGGACGAAGAGCGCGTCGCTGCCGAGGACGAGATGGGCCGGCAGGCTCTCGCGCCGGCTGAGGTCGAGCACGATCTGCGCGATCCGTTCGGGATCGCCGATCTCGTTGCCGACATAGGCCTTCAGCAGGTCGAGCACGGCGCCGACGCTGGGCTGGTAATCCGGCATCACGGCCGGCGCATTGCCACGGGCGATCTCGCCCCAGCCGGTGCGCATGCCGCCGGGCTCGACCGAGACGATGCTGATACCGAGCGGGGCGACCTCCTTGGCGATCACCTCGGTGAAGCCGCCGACCGCCCATTTCGCCGACTGGTAGGCGCTGAGACCCGGCGTGCCGGTGCGTCCGCCGACCGAGGAAATGTTGATGATGTGGCCGGCGCGCTGGACCCGCATCGCCGGCAGCGCAGCGCGGGTGAGGTTCACGACGCCGTAGAAATTGGTCTCGATCTGGGTGCGGAAGCTCGCCTCGCTGGCCTGCTCGAAGGCGACGGCATGGCCGTAGCCGGCATTGTTCACGAGCACGTCGAGCCGGCCGAAGGTGTCGAGCGTGAAGGCCACGGCCGCGTTCGCCGCAGCCATGTCGGTGACGTCGAGCGTGAAGGGGAGGAGCGTGTCGGGATAGCGTTCCTGCAAATCGGCGAGGCGGGCGGAATCGCGCGCCGTCGCGATGACGTTGTCGCCAGCGGCGAGGGCCGCCTCGGTGATGGCGCGGCCGAGGCCACGAGCGGCGCCGGTGATCAGCCAGGTCTTGGTCATGAGCTGTCCTTTCCAGTGACTGTGAGTGAGCACTTGCTCATTTAAGTAAATCAAAAAGCCGGAGCCGGGCGTTTCCTTGCTGGGTTGTCAGGTGGTGATGCCGTCCCAGAAGACCGCGAAGCCGAGCTTCTTGTAGTGCTCGTGCCGGTCAGGCTCCCGGGCGATCAGATCGAGCATCACCTCGCTCAGCGCCTCGACTACGGCGCTGAAAAAGGGCTGCGACTGGTCCTTGAGCAGGCCCTCCCGGCGGCTCTGCTCGATCATGCTGCTGATCTCGGCGAAGGCGGCCGCGGTCTTGCTTCGGGTCTCTTCGGTGATCCGGTCGGAGACCGCGAGCTGACGCAGGGCCTTTCGCTTGGCGGGATGCTTCGCGCCCCAGTCGATGAAGCTGTTCCAGAGATGTTCGAGCCGGTCGCGAATGCTGCCATCGCGCGGATAGGCGGTCACGGTGAGCTTGGCGAAGTCGGTCTTCAGCTCGAGATAGAGCTGGTTGAGCAGCTCGTCCTTGTTGGCGAAATAGGTGAAGAGCGTGCCTTCGGCGAGCCCGGCTTCCCTGGCGATCTTCGCGGTCGGCGCGCCGGTGCCATGCTCCGCCACGAGCTTGCAGGCAGCCGCCAGGATCGCTTCGCGCTTCGCTTCGCTGAGAGGACGGGCCACGGTTTACTTGAACCAGAATGAGTGAGTGATTGCTCATTTATCTGGATGCGATGAGTGCGAGTGTCAAGACTGCCTGCGTTGGTTTTCTCGGAGCGAGTGCCCGACCCGCTCTATCGTGGCCAGGAACCAGGACAGGGCCGGATCGGCCGTGGCGCGGCGGCTATGCAGCAGGTCGATCGCGAAGGCCGGCGCGTCATAGGGCAGCGGCAGGAGCGTCACACCGGCGATCGCGGCGAAGCGCGTGGCGACACGCCTCGCCATGGTCGCGACCAGATCGGTGCCGGCCACGGCGAAGGGCACGGCCACGACATGCGCGAGCGTGACCGCGACCCGGCGCTTGCGCCCCTCCATGGCGAGGATGGCGTCGACGACGCCGGGCGATCCGTCGCCGCCGGCGGAGGAGAACAGCGCATGCGGCAGCCGGACATAGTCATCGGCCGTAAGCGGTGCTGCTGATAAGGCGCGCTCCCTGTCGCGAATGCAGACGAAATCTTCCTCGAACAGCGTGCGCCTGACGATGCGGCCTGAGTCCGGAAGGTGGCCGCCGATGAGGGCATCGACATCGCCGCGCTCGAGCGCTGCCAGGCTGGCGGCCGGGTCGGCGATCGGCCGGACGACGAGGTCGATGCCCGGCGCCTCCTGCCGCAGCAGGCTGACCAGCGCGGGCACGACGACGAGGTCGCCGTAATCGGTCACCGCGATGGTCATGCGGCGGCGCGCTGTCGCGGGGTCGAAACCGGCATCCGGCGCGAGCGTCTCCCTGATTTGGGCGAGTGCTTCGCCGATCGGCCGGGCCAGCGCCAATGCCCTGGCGGTCGGCTGCATGCCTGCGGCCGTGCGGATGAAGAGCTCATCGCCGAACAGAGCGCGCAGGCGCGTCAGCGCGCTGCTCATCGAGGGCTGCGCCAAGCCAATGCGCCGGCCGGCACGGGTGACGTTGCGCTCTTCCATGAGCGCCTCGAAGGCGACGAGGAGGTTGAGGTCGACAGCGGCTAAATTCATTTGAACAATAGTACCGATAGTAAAAATCGATTTCCACAATGGCGTGCGAGCTGCTGAAAGGAGCGCGCTTGAAACGACCGGACGAGGCACATGCGAGCATCCCTGTCGCGCCTCATCCCGCGCGGGCCGACGATCCTGGCGCTCGGCGTCCTCGTCGGCCTGGCCTTTCCGGTGCTGGCGGAGCTGGCTCGGCCATTGATGCCGGTGATGATCTTCGTCATCGTGCTCGGCACGCTGCTGCGGACCGATGGCCAGGCCGTCATCGCCGTGCTCGGTCGTCCGGCGCTCTCGCTGCTGCTCCCCGTCATCGTCATGGTCGCTTGCCCGGTGCTGATCGGCTTGATCGCCCATCGTCTCGGCCTCGGCGCCGAACTCGCACTCGCCCTCGTGCTGGCGGCGGCCGCTCCGCCATCGAGCGGCACCGCGGCGGTGGCGCGGATGCTCGGGCTCGACGGCACGGTTCCGCTCGCCGTGACGTTGCTGTGCATGGCGCTCGCCCCGATCACCGTGCCGCTTCTCGCCGGCTGGTTCGGTGGGATCGGGCTCGGCGCTGTCGATCTCGCCTTGCGCCTGGCCTTGCTGGTCGGTGGTGCGGAAGGCGTCGCCTTGCTGCTGCGGCGCTTTGCGGCGCCGCTGCTGCGGAGCCATGGCGGCTCGGTCGACAGGATCGTGGTCGCGGCGCTGCTCGTCTTCGTGGTCGCGACCATGGCGGGGGTGCGCGCGCAGATCGAAGGAGATTGGCAAGGCGCGCTGCTCTGCCTCGCGCTCGCCTTCGCCTGCAATCTCGGCCTGCAGGGCGCCGGCGCCTTCCTGCTGCCGGGCACGCTTGCCGACCGATTGACCGTCGGCCTCATTCTCGGCAACCGCAATGTCGGGCTGGTCTGGTCGGCGCTCGGCGCCGCGGCCTCGCCACGCATGGCGCTGTTCTTCGCGGCGACGCAGTTGCCGATCTATCTCACCCCGCGCCTGATCGACCTGCTAATCAGCTACGCCAGAACAAGGAAACCATCATGACCGCAGCCCGTTTGACGGAAGAGCTCGCGCTCCGTTTCGCCCGCATCGCGCTCGGCCATGTCGGGCGCGAATACCCCAATAAGCCGGATCATACGCTGGCGGGACCAGAGGATGCGCTGACCCCGCGCGAGCTGCACCCGATCTTCTATGGCAGCTATGACTGGCATTCCTGCGTCCACAGCTACTGGATGCTAGCGCGATTGCTGCGGCGTTATCCCGGGTTCGAGGCGGCTGCCGATATCCGCGCGCTGTTCGACGCGCAGCTCACGCCCGAGAAGGTCGCGGTCGAATGCGCCTATCTGGCTGCTCCGACAGCGCGCGGCTTCAAGCGCCCCTATGGCTGGGGCTGGCTGCTGAAGCTAGCGGCGGAGCTGAGCCTGCTCGACGACAAGCGCTGGTCTGAAGTCTGCGCCCCGCTGGCCGAGGCCTTCGCGCAACGCTTCCGGGACTTCCTGCCGCTTGCGACCTATCCGGTGCGGGTCGGGACGCATTTCAACACCGCCTTCGGCCTGCGCATGGCGGCGGACTATGCGACCGCGACAGCAGACGATGATTTTGCTGTGCTGCTGCGCGAGACGGCCTTGCGCTGGTACGGCGACGATACCGATTGCCCGGCCTGGGGCGAGCCCAGCGGCGACGATTTCCAGTCCTCGGCCCTGATCGAGGCGGAATGCATGCGTCGCCTGCTCGCACCGGAGGCGTTCCTGCCCTGGTTCGACCGTTTCCTGCCGAAGCTCGCGCGCCAAGAGCCGGCGACGCTGTTCCGGCCCGCGACCGTCTCCGACCGCAGCGACGGCAAGATCGCGCATCTCGACGGGCTGAACCTCAGCCGCGCCTGGTGCTGGCGGGCGCTGGCCGGCGCATTGCCGGAAGGGGACGCCCGCCGGGCGGTCGCAAGGACGGCTGCGGCAGAGCATCTCGCCGCCGGAATTCCGCATATCGCCGGCGACTATATGGGCGAGCACTGGCTCGCCAGCTTCGCTGTTCTCGCTTTGGAAGAGGAACCCTGAGCGCCGTTACCCTCAGGCCTTGCCCTTCACCAGGATATTGCCGTCGACATCCTGGATGTCGCGCTTGCCGCAGAGGGCCATGGTGATGTCCATCTCCTTGCGGATGATCTCGAGCGCGAGCTTGACGCCCTCCTCGCCCATGGCGCCGAGCCCATAGAGGAAGGGGCGGCCGATCAGTACGCCGCGGGCGCCGAGCGCCACCGCCTTCAGCACGTCCTGGCCGGAGCGGATGCCGCCATCCATCCAGACCTCCATGCGTCCGCCGACCTGCTCGACGATGCCGGGCAGGGCGGCGATCGAGGACACCGCCCCGTCGAGCTGGCGTCCGCCATGGTTGGAGACGATCAGCGCGTCGGCGCCGCTCTGGGCTGCGAGCTCGGCATCCTCGGCGTCGAGGATGCCTTTCAGGATCAGCTTGCCGCCCCAGCGGTCCTTGATCCACTTGACGTCGTCCCAGCTCAGCGTCGGGTCGAACTGCTCGGCGGTCCAGGCCGAGAGCGAGGTCATGTCGCCGACGCCGCTGGCGTGGCCGACGATGTTGCCGAAGCTGCGCCGCTTGGTGCCGAGCATGCCCAGGCACCAGCGCGGCTTCAAGGCGAGGTTGATCAGGTTGGCGAGCGTCGGCTTCGGCGGGGCGGAGAGGCCGTTGCGGATGTCCTTGTGGCGCTGGCCGAGGATCTGCAGGTCGAGCGTCAGCATCAGCGCCGAGCAGCCGGCTGCCTTGGCGCGGTCGATCAGGCGCTCGATGAAGGCGCGGTCGCGCATCACATAGAGCTGGAACCAGAACGGCTTGTCGGTGTTCTCGGCGACGTCCTCGATCGAGCAGACGCTCATGGTCGAGAGCGTGAAGGGGACGCCGGCCCGGGCGGCGGCCTTCGCCGCGAGGATCTCACCATCGGCGTGCTGCATGCCGGCGATGCCGATCGGCGCGAGCGCCACCGGCATCGAGACCTGCTCGCCGATCATAGTCGAAGCGAGCGTGCGGTTGGTCATGTCGACGGCGACGCGCTGGCGCAGCTTGATCCCGGCGAAATCGGCCTCGTTGGCGCGGTAGGTGCCCTCGGTCCAGGCGCCGGAATCGGCGTAGTCGTAGAACATGCGCGGGACGCGGCGTTTTGCCAGAAGACGCAGGTCTTCGATGGTCAGAAGCTGGGCCATGGTCGCCAAATCCCGCGTTTTCTCCGTTTGGCTCGGTCGCATGGAACGGAACGGGAGGCAACCGGGGAGGCCATGCGCCATGGCATGTCGGGCCTGCTTCAGCTCGCGTTCATCGCGATGCGGCGATGGGGGCGGTTGAGCCGGGCGGCCCGATCCTGTAGGGCCGCTTCTACCCTCCGTCCGTTCAGCGAGACCTCAATCATGCTTCTGCGGCTCGTCGCTGCATTCCTGTTCTGCGGCCTTGCGACCTTTGCCCACGCGCAGCAGCAGGGCGTCGGCTGGAAGCAGGGGCGCGAGGCGGCCGAGATCGAGCGCAAGATCAATGCGCTCATCGGCAGGATGACGCTGGAGGAGAAGGTCGGCCAGCTCCACCTTTCCGGGCGCGGCGAAGGCTTCGACGTCAATCAGGTCAAGGCCGGCCGCATGGGCGCGGTGATGAACTTCGTCGTGCCGCAGGAGGTCCGGCAGGTGCAGGAGGCGGTGCGCCAGTCGCGCCTGAAGATCCCGCTGATCATCGGACTAGACGCCGTCCACGGCTTCTCAACCTATTTCCCGCTGCCGCTCGGCCAAGCCTCGAGCTGGAATCCGCAACTGATCGAGCAGGCGGCCTACTGGACCGGACGCGAGGCGCGTGCCGCCGGCGTCAACTGGACCTTCGCGCCGATGGTCGACATTTCGCGCGATCCGCGCTGGGGTCGCGTGCTGGAGGGCGCGGGCGAGGACGCCTATCTCGCCGGCGTCATCGCGGTGGCGCGCACCCGCGGCTACCAGCGTGGCGGGGTGGCGGCGAGCGTGAAGCACTTCGTCGGCTATGGCGCCGCCGAGGGCGGGCGCGACTACAATTCGACCTGGATCCCGACGAGCCAGCTGCACGACCTCTTCCTGCCGCCGTTCAAGGCCGCCTTCGATGCAGGGGCGATGACGGCGATGGCGGCGTTCAATGCGCTGAACGGCATGCCGGCCACGGCCCATCGCGGCATGCTGACCGACCTTTTACGCGGGCAATGGGGTTTTCGCGGCTTCGTCACCTCGGATTTCGGCTCGATCACGGAATTGCGTTTGCACGGGATCGCCAAGGATGACGCCGAGGCGGCGCGCAAGGCGCTGCTCGCCGGCATCGACATGGATATGATGGGCGACGTCTACCACAAGCACCTCGCCAACGAGGTGAAGGCTGGCCGCGTGCCGATGAAGGCGCTCGACGAGGCCGTCCGGCGCGTGCTGCGGGTCAAGTATCATCTCGGCCTGTTCGAACGGCAGGATGTCGACGTCGCCGCGGCGCCGTCGCTGATGCAGACCGAAGAGGCCCGCAAGGTTGCGCGACAGGCGGCGCGCGAGGGCGTGATCCTGCTCAGGAACGACAAGCGGACGCTGCCGATCGCGCCGGCGGTCAAATCGGTCGCGGTCATCGGCGCCATGGCGGTGCCGGAGGACGAGCGCGTCTGGACCGATCCGGCGGGCCTCGGACGCCGTATCGTCCAGCCGCTGCCCGAGGCGCTGCGCGAACAGCTGCCGGCGGACATCGCAGTGAGCTACGAGCCTGCCTTCGCCAAGAATTGCGGCACCGAGTTCAAGGACAAGGACGTTGCCGTGAAGGCGGCCGCGGCCGCCGACCTTGTCGTCGCCATGCTCGGCGAGGATTGCGAGTTCATGGGCGAGGGCGCCTCGCGCACCGATCTTGGGCTGCCGGGCGTGCAGCAGGAGCTGCTCGAGGCGCTGGTCGCCACGGGCAAGCCGGTGGTGCTGGTGCTGGCGACGGCGCGGCCGCTGGTCCTGACCTGGGCCGACAAGCATGTCGCCGCGATCGTGCAGACCTTCCATGGCGGCACCGAGGGGCGCGCCGCGATCGCCGAGGTACTGGCCGGCAAGGTCAATCCGGCGGGACGCACGCCGATGAGCTTCCCGCGTTCGGTCGGGCAGATCCCGGTTTATTACGACCAGTTGCCGACCGGTCGGCCGCAGAAGATCCGCCAGCGCTACGAGTCGATCTACATGGATGAGGCGAACGAGGCGCTCTACCCGTTCGGCTTCGGGCTGTCCTATAGCCGCTTCGCCTATGCCAACCCGCGGGTCACGAACGGCCGGGTGCCGTTCAATGGCGCGACCGAGGTCGCCGTCGACGTGACCAATCAGGGGGATCGCGACGGCCAGGAAGTTGTACAGCTTTATATCCGCCAGCCGGTCGCGGAGCGTTCCCGTCCGCTGCGCCTGCTCAAGGGCTTCGACAAGGTCGCGCTCAAGGCCGGGGAGACGAAAACGGTCACGTTCCGGCTGGAGGGCAGGGCTCTTGGCGGCCATGACGATGCCGGCCGCTACCAGCTCGATCCCGGCACGATCGAGGTTTATCTCGGTGGTTCCTCGCTGGCGGCGGCGAAGACGCAGTTCGAATTGACGAAACCCTGATCGGTCCGGCAGGGAACTGCCGCCGCTTTCATCTCGACAAGCTTGCGTTTTCGGTCAATCCTTGCTGTGCGGGGCCTTTTCGGCAGCTCGTCGAAGGGTTCGGCATGACCATGGATGCTCCAAAGGATGCGGCGATGGCGACCGGGACCGTAAAGTGGTTCAATACTGAGAAGGGCTTTGGCTTCATACAGCCCTCCGACGGCGGCAAGGACGTGTTTGTCCATATCACTGCCGTAAAGGAAGCGGGCTTGATGTCCCTGACTGAAGGGCAAAAGCTCTCTTTCGACTTGAAGACCGAGCGCGGCAAGACCGCTGCTGGTGACCTGAAGCTGCTCTGACGCAGCAACGGGCATGATCGAGGTGACGAAGGCTGCGCCTGCGGCAGTGAAGACTGCGCCCAAAGCCGGCAGGCTCGTCGCCACATTGACAACCGGCCCTGACCGGCACGGCGACCACGCGTTCGTGACAGGGCGCACTGCCGCCCTCGATTTCGATCTCTTCGGTATTCCCGGCGATCTCCATCATGGCTCGTCGCGACGCACCGGTGCCCGCGAGCCCTGGCTGCCGCGCGGGACGGTGATCCGCAACGATCGGCAAATCTCCGCGCTCGGCGTCGACGAGCTCGCAGAGATCGCCGGACGGCTCGGCCTGGCGGCGCTGGAGCCGGAATGGCTCGGCGGCAATCTCCTGCTCGACGGAATCGCCGATTTCTCGCGGCTCGCACCAGGCGGCCGGCTCGCATTCGGCGGGGAGTGGGGTGGCAGAGGTCGCTTCGACGGCGGCGCCGTGTTGCGCGTCGAGGCCTATAATGCGCCTTGCCGACAGGCGGGCCGGGCGGTTGCCGCGATGGCAGATGATGCCACGCTGGAGTTCGCCTTCGTCAAGGCGGCGGCCCGCTTGCGCGGCCTCGTCCTCAGCGTCGACCGCACCGGGCGGGTGGCGCCCGGCGATGCGGTGATCGTCCTGCCGCCGGTCACTGCCTGACTTTAGAGCCGGATCCGATCAGATTGAATCAAGTTGATCGGTAAAACGGGCTCTGATCAGCGCGCGCAGCGCCTGGCTCCCGCAACGCAGAGAACGACGGCGGCCGAGGTCGCGACCATCTGCCAGCCGACGGTCTCGCCGAGCAGCAGGCCGGCCAGCGCCAGGCCGAAGAAGGGTTGCAGCAATTGCAGCTGCCCGACGGCGGCGATGCCACCCTGGACGAGGCCGCGATACCAGAAGACGAAGCCGATCAGCATGCTGAACAGCGAGACATAGGCGAGGCCGAGCCAGGCGCCGCCACCCACCTGCCCGAACGAGGCCGGCAGCGTCAGCAGCGTGAGGCCGGCCATGATCGGCAGCGACAGCACCAGCGCCCAGGAGATCACCTGCCAGCCACCAAGGTGGCGCGAGAGGCGCGCGCCCTCGGCGTAGCCTAGACCACAGATGATGATCGCGGCGAGCATCAAGAGGTCGCCGATGGGGGAGGCGGCGATCCCTTGCGTCCAGGCAAAACCGACGACGCAGAGGCTGCCGAGGACGGCGAAGAGCCAGAAGGCCGGGCGCGGGCGCTCGCCGCCGCGCAGCACGCCGAAGATCGCGGTAGCCAGCGGCAGGAGGCCGATGAAGACAATCGAATGGGCGGAGGTGACATGCTTCAGCGCCAGCGCGGTGAGCAGCGGAAAGCCGACGACCACGCAGAGCGCGACGACCGCGAGTGGCAGGAGGTCGGCCGGGGCGGGCCGCTTCTGCCGTAGCGCGAGCAGCAGGGCCAGCCCGAGCAGGCCGGCGATGGCGGCGCGTGCGACGGTGAGGAAGACCGGGTCGAAATCGGCGACGGCGACGCGGGTCGCCGGCAGCGAGCCGCTGAAGATGACGACGCCGATGAAGCCGTTGAGCAGGCCGTTCGCAGTCTTGTCCATGATACCTCCTGAAGTCAGCCTGCATGCGGTGGAGGCCTGCAGATTTCCAGAGACAATTCGGTACAGTTTGGGCAAACTGTGCTGATGCTGGAAGCAGGACAGATTAAGGATTCCGCCGATTCTGCGGCAGTCGGCGACACCCTCGTCGGGCGCGTCATGGCGACGCTCCGGCAGCGCATCGCCGGGCGAACGCTGGTGCCCGGCGCCAAGCTGCCCTCGATCCGCGGCCTCGCCGAGAGCATGCGCGTGTCGAAATCGACTGTGGTCGAGGCCTATGAACGATTGGCTGCGGAAGGGGCGATCCAGGCGAAACGCGGCTCCGGTTTCTACGTTCGGCGCCTGCCACCGCTTTCGCTCGCCGATGTCGCACCGAAGCTCGACCGGGCCATCGATCCGCTCTGGCTCTCCCGGCAATCACTCGAAGCCGGTGTCGGGGGGCTGCGAGCCGGATGCGGCTGGCTGCCGCCTGACTGGATGCCAGAGGCCTCGATCCGCCAGGCGCTGCGCCGGCTCAGCCGGGCCGAGGCCGGGACATTGGCCGAATACGGCACGCCGCTTGGCCTGCCGGCGCTGCGCCATCTGCTCGCCCATCGCCTGGCGGAGCGCGGCGTCGAGGCCTCGCCGGACCAGATCGTCCTGACCGAGTCGGGCACGCAGGCGATCGACCTGGTCTGCCGCTTTCTGCTCGAGCCCGGCGACACGGTGCTGGTCGACGATCCCTGCTATTTCAATTTTCATGCGCTGTTGCGCGTCCACCGGGTGAAGATCGTCGGCGTGCCCTATACGCCGTCGGGGCCCGATCTTGCCCTGTTCGCGCAGGCGCTGACCGAGCACCGGCCGCGGCTCTATGTCACAAATTCTGCCCTGCACAATCCGACCGGCGCGACGCTGTCGGCTGCAACCGCGCATCGCCTGCTCAAGCTCGCCGAGCAGTCCGGGCTGACCATCGTCGAAGACGACATCTTCGGCGATATCGAACCGGAGGTGGCGCCGAGGCTCGCCGGGCTCGACGGTCTGGAGCGGGTGATCCAGATCGGCAGCTTCTCGAAGACGCTATCGGCCTCGGTGCGCTGCGGCTACATCGCGGCGCGACGAGACTGGGTCGAGGGGCTGGTCGATCTCAAGGTCGCGCTCTCTTTCGGCGGCGGGCGGCTCGCGGCCGAATTGGTGCTCGACGTGCTGAAGGATGGCAGCTATCGCCGGCATGTCGAGGCGCTGCGCCAGCGTCTGGGCCGAGCCATGGCGGAAACGCGGGGCCGACTCGCCGAACTCGGCATCGAGCCCTGGCTGACGCCGCGTGGAGGGCTGTTCCTGTGGTGCCGCCTGCCGGGAGAGCTCGACGGCGCCGAGATTGCCCGGCATGCGCTCGGCGAGGGGGTCGTGCTCGCGCCGGGCAATGCCTTCAGCCTGTCGCGGACGGCGCGGCATTTCATGCGCTTCAACGTGGCGCAGGCCGCAGATCCCAGAATTTTCACCGTGCTGCGCGAGGCGATGCGGGCGGCTTCTGCAGGGGGTGGAGAGGTTCGCGAGGGCTTGTAATGCGAGCTGTTTTGACATAAAGATATCTTTATATCTTTCACAGAGAAACCGAGGCCGCTCGCAGTGACTCGCCCCTCCCATCATTCGCTGCCGACCTTGCTGGCCTGCCTGCGCGCAGCGGGCGAGGAGACGCGCCTGCGGATCCTGGCGTTGCTGGCGGAAGGCGAGCTCTCGGTCTCCGATCTCACCGACATTCTCGGCCAGTCGCAGCCGCGGATCTCGCGCCATCTCAAGCTGATGGCGGAGGCCGGGTTGCTGCGCCGTTCCCGCGAAGGCGCGTTCGCCTTCTTCCGGCTCGACGATGGAACAGCGGGCGGTGCGCTGGCGCTGACGCTCGCCCGCGATCTCGATCCCGCCGACCCTGTTCTGGCGGCCGACCGCGAGCGCCTCACTGCGGTACGTGCGAGCCGGGCCGCGGCTGCGCAATCCTATTTCGCCAATGTCGCGCGCGAATGGGACCAGCTGCGCTCGCTGCATGTGCCGGACGCGGCCGTGGAAGCGGCTGTCGAGGCCGCCGTCGGCGAGACGCCGATGCAGGCCCTGCTCGATCTCGGCACCGGCACCGGGCGCATGCTGGAGCGGCTGGCGCCAAAGGCTGGACGGGCGGTCGGCGTCGATGCCAGTCACGCCATGCTGGCGGTGGCGCGGGCCAATCTGGAGAAGGCGGGGCTGTCGCGGGTCGAGCTTCGGCAGGGCGACATCTATGCGCTCCCCTTCGCACGCGGTTCGTTCGACCTGGTGATCGTGCACCAGGTCCTGCATTTCCTCGACGATCCGGCGCGCGCGTTGCGCGAAGCGGCGGCGCTGCTCTCGCCCGGTGGCCGGCTGATCCTGGTCGACTTCGCGCCGCACGAGATGGAATTCCTGCGTACCGAGCACGCCCATCGCCGGCTCGGCTTCGAAAAGGACGAGATCGCCGCGTGGTTCGCCGAGGCCGGCCTCGAATGCGATCTCGCCGAAGAGATCACCGCTGCTGATGGCGCTTGCGGCCAGCTCGGCGTCATGCTCTGGCGCGGGCGCGACCGGCGCCTCCAGGGCGATTTCCCGCTTCGCCAGTTCGATCGTGAGGTTGCGTGATGAACGCGTTCCGTCCCAGCCGCCACGGCTCGCGCCGTCCGCGCGTCTCCTTCGAGTTCTTCCCGCCGAAGAACGAGGAGATGGAAGTCAGCCTGTGGGAGAGCGTGCGCCGGCTCGAGCCGCTCGGGCCGGCCTTCGTCTCCGTGACCTACGGTGCCGGCGGCTCGACCCGCGAGCGCACGCACAACACCGTCAAGCGCATGGTCGACGAGACCGGCCTGAAGCCGGCAGCACATCTGACCTGCGTCTCTGCGACCACGGACGAGGTCGACGAGGTCATCCGCGCCTATTGGGCGGCGGGCGTGCGCCATATCGTGGCGCTGCGCGGCGACCCGGCCGGCGGCCTCGGCAGCACCTATGAGCCCCATCCGCAAGGCTATCACCAGACCTCCGACCTGGTCGCCGGCATCCGCAAGGTCGGAGATTTCGAGGTCACGGTTTCGGCTTATCCCGAGAAGCATCCTGAAGCCGCCTCGCTCGATGCCGATATCGACGCCCTGAAGAAGAAGGTCGATGCCGGCGCGACGCGGGCGATCAGCCAGTTCTTCTTCGATAACGACGTCTATTTCCGCTATCTCGACAAGGTCCGCGCCAGGGGCATCGAGATCCCGATCCTGCCCGGCATCGTGCCGGTTCAGAACTTCAAGCAGACGGCGAATTTCGCCCGCAAGACCGGGGCGAGCGTGCCGCAATGGCTGGCCGACCGCTTTGAGGGGCTGGAGGATGACGCCGCGACGCGCCGGCTGGTCGCCGCCGCGGTCTGCGCCGAGCAGGTGCTCGACCTGATCGACCGCGGCGTCTCCGACCTGCATTTCTACACGATGAATAAAGCCGACCTGGTCTATGCGATCTGTCATCTCGTCGGCCTGAAGCCGGAGAAGGCGCAGGCGCAGCAGGTGGCGGCGGAGTAAATTGATGTCCGACTACAAGCCCGCTCCCGTCGACGGCGCCGAGATCGAGCGCGCCCTGCGCCAGGCCGCGTCCGAGCGCATCCTCATCCTCGACGGTGCGATGGGGACGCAGATCCAGGACCTGAAGCTGACCGAGGCCGATTTCCGCGGCGAGCGCTTCAAGGGCTGGAACCACGATCTCAAGGGCAATAACGACCTGATCGCCCTGACGCTGCCGGATGCGCTGCGCGACATCCATCTCGCCTACTACCGGGCCGGCGCCGACATCGTCGAGACCAACACCTTCTCCGGCACCTCGATCGCCCAGGCCGATTACGGCATGGAGGCCATCGTCTATGAGCTCAATGTCGAATGCGCCCGGCTCGCCCGCGAGGCCGCCGAGATCGCCCGCAAGGAGGACGGCCGGCGCCGCTTCGTCGCCGGCGCGATTGGCCCGACCAACCGCACGCTCTCGATCTCGCCCGACGTCAACAATCCCGGCTTCCGCGCCGTCACCTTCGATCAGGTGCGCGAGTCCTATGCCGAGCAGGTGCGCGGGCTGATCGACGGCGGTTCGGAGCTGCTGCTGATCGAGACGATCTTCGACACGCTCAACGCCAAGGCCGCGATCGTCGCGATCCAGGAGGTCTTTCGCGAGAAGAGCCTGAAGCTGCCGGTGATGATCTCCGGCACGATCACCGACCTCTCCGGCCGCACGCTCTCTGGCCAGACGGTCGAGGCCTTCTGGAACGCGGTGCGCCATGCCGATCCGCTGACGATCGGCCTCAATTGCGCGCTCGGCGCCCGCGAGATGCGCGCGCACATCAAGGACATGTCGCGCGTCGCCGGCACGCTGGTCTGCGCCTATCCCAATGCCGGCCTGCCCAACGAGTTCGGCCTCTATGACGAGCGGCCGGAAGCGACCGCGAAGATGCTGGCCGAGTTCGCCGATTCCGGCTTCGTCAACATGGTCGGCGGCTGCTGCGGCACGACGCCGGACCATATTCGCGCGATCTCGGAGGCCGTCGCCGGCAAGGCGCCGCGCAGCGTGCCGGAGCCCAAGCCGTATCTGCGTCTCGCCGGGCTCGAGCCGTTCACGCTCGATGAGACCATTCCGTTCGTCAATATCGGCGAGCGCACCAACGTCACCGGTTCGGCGAAGTTCCGCAAGCTGGTCACCGCCGGCGACTTCGCCGCGGCGCTCGACGTGGCACGCGACCAGGTCGCCAACGGCGCGCAGGTCATCGACATCAACATGGACGAGGGCCTGCTCGATTCCGAGAAGGCGATGACCGAGTTCTGCAATCTGATCGCCTCGGAGCCGGATATCTCCCGCGTGCCGATCATGGTCGATTCCTCGAAATTCCACGTGATCGAGGCCGGCCTCAAGACGATCCAGGGCAAGCCGATCGTCAATTCGATCTCGATGAAGGAGGGCGAGGAAGCCTTCCTCGAACACGCCCGCATCTGCCGGCAATACGGCGCCGCTGTCGTGGTCATGGCCTTCGACGAGACCGGCCAGGCCGACACCTATCAGCGCAAGATCGAGATCTGCACGCGCGCCTACAATCTGTTGACCGAGCAGGCCGGCTTCCCGCCCGAGGACATCATCTTCGATCCGAACATCTTCGCGGTGGCGACCGGCATCGAGGAGCACGACAACTACGGCAACGACTTCATCAACGCGACCCGCACGATCCGCGAGACCCTGCCGCACGCCCATATCTCAGGTGGCGTTTCCAACCTGTCCTTCTCGTTCCGTGGCAACGAGAAGGTCCGCGAAGCGATGCATTCGGTCTTCCTGTACCATTGCATCAAGGTCGGGATGGACATGGGCATCGTGAACGCCGGCCAGCTCGGCAGCTACGATGACCTCGATCCGGAGTTGCGCGAGCTTTGCGAGGACGTCGTCCTCAACCGGCGCAAGGATTCGACCGAGCGCCTGCTCGACGCCGCACCGCGCTTCAAGGGCGATGGCTCAGTCGCCGTCTCGGGCAAGGACCTCGCCTGGCGCGAGGCCGATGTGAACAAGCGCCTGGAGCATGCGCTGGTCAACGGCATCACCGAGTTCATCGACCGCGATACGGAAGAGGCGAGGGCGCAGGCCGAGAAGCCGCTGCATGTCATCGAGGGGCCGCTAATGGCCGGCATGAACGTGGTTGGCGACCTGTTCGGCGCCGGCAAGATGTTCCTGCCGCAGGTGGTGAAGTCGGCCCGCGTGATGAAACAGGCCGTCGGCTATCTGATGCCCTATATGGAAGAGGAGAAGCGCCTCAACGGCGGCGGCGAGCGCTCGGCCGCCGGCAAGGTGCTGATGGCGACGGTGAAGGGCGATGTCCACGACATCGGCAAGAACATCGTCGGCGTCGTGCTCCAGTGCAACAACTACGAAGTCATCGACCTCGGCGTGATGGTGCCGACGCAGAAGATCCTCGACACGGCGCGCAAGGAAAAGGTCGACATCATCGGCCTCTCCGGGCTGATCACGCCCTCGCTCGACGAGATGGTCACCGTCGCCTCCGAGATGGAGCGCGAGGGCTTCGATATCCCGCTCTTGATCGGCGGGGCGACGACGAGCCGCGTCCACACGGCGGTGAAGATCCACCCGGCCTACAATCAGGGCCAGACGGTCTATGTCACCGACGCCTCGCGCGCCGTCGGCGTCGTCTCCAGCCTGCTCTCAAAGGAGCAGAAGGGACCGTATGTCGAGGGCATCCAGGCCGAGTACGCCAAGGTCGCCGCCGCGCATCGCCGCTCGGAGGCCGACAAGCAGCGCCTGCCGCTGGCGAAGGCCCGCGCCAATGCCTTCAAGCCAGACTGGGCCGGCTACCAGCCGCCGAAGCCGACCTTCCTCGGCACGCGCGTGTTCCGGACCTATGACATCGCCGATCTCGTACCGCTGATCGACTGGACGCCGTTCTTCCAGACCTGGGAGATGAAGGGCCGGTACCCTGCGATCCTCGAGGATGAGAAGCAGGGCGAGGCGGCGCGCGCGCTCTGGGACGATGCGCAGGCGATGCTGAAGCGCGTCGTCGAGGAGCGCTGGTTCAACCCAAAGGCGGTGATCGGCTTCTGGCCGGCGAACACTGTCGGCGACGATATCCGCCTCTATACCGGCGAGAGCCGGCAGGAGACGCTCGCCACCTTCCACGGCCTGCGCCAGCAGCTCTCCAAGCGCGACGGCAAGCCGAACATGTGCATCTCCGATTTCGTCGCGCCGGAAGGCATCGAGCGGCCCGACTATGTCGGCGCCTTCGTGGTGACCTCCGGCGCGGAGGAGGAGCGCATCTCGGAGAAATTCGCGCGCGACAACGACGATTACCGCTCGATCATGGTCAAGGCGCTGGCCGACCGCATCGCCGAGGCCTTTGCCGAGCGCATGCATCAGCGCGTGCGCACCGAGTTCTGGGCCTATGCGCCGGATGAGACCTACTCGAACGAGGACCTGATCCGCGAGGAATACCGGGGCATCCGGCCGGCGCCGGGTTATCCGGCCCAGCCCGACCATACCGAGAAGGCACAACTGTTCGAGCTGCTGCAGGCCGAACGCCGCGTCGGCGTCAAGCTGACCGAGAGCTATGCGATGTGGCCGGGTTCATCGGTCTCGGGCCTCTATCTCTCGCATCCGGACGCCTACTATTTCGGCGTCGCCAAGGTCGAGCGCGACCAGGCCGAGGACTACGCCGTCCGCAAGGGCATG
Organism: Allobosea sp. LjRoot90; assembly: GCF_964254315.1. NCBI lineage: Bacteria > Pseudomonadati > Pseudomonadota > Alphaproteobacteria > Hyphomicrobiales > Alloboseaceae > Allobosea > Allobosea sp. LjRoot90. The sequence goes on along the minus strand of NZ_CAXUTF020000003.1, from coordinate 220,701 downwards.
GACATTCGCGAGGTCGAGCGCTGGCTTTCGCCGATCCTGAACTACGAGCCGAGCGCCTATGCGGAGGCGGCGGAGTAGGGCGCCTCGCTGCGAGCGCGGTGAGGCGGGGTCATGCGGCCAGGAACTCTTCGGCCGCAAAGTCGACGAAGGCTCGCAGTTTCGGCGAGGCGTGGCGGCTCGCGGGCCACATCAAGCTGAGCTTCGTCCGCACCTCCACGTAGCTGTCGAGGATGCTGACAAGCGAGCCTCGCTGCAATTGCGCTACGACCGACAGGTCGGGAACACAGGCGATACCGAGCCCGCTTTCGGCGAGGCCGATCTGCGCTTCGAGCGCGTTCGTCACCACGCTGATCGGCATGTCGATCTGCACGGGCTCGCCATTTCTGGACAAGGGCCATTGGTCGAGCTTTCCCGTGGAGGCGTAGCGATAAACGAGGCGGGAATGCCGGGCGAGATCTTCCGGCGTTTCCGGCGTTCCCATCTGACGGAAATAGTCCGGCGAACCGACAATCGGCCGGCGGAAATAGCCGAGCGTTCGGGTCATCAGCCTGGAATCGGCATGTTCTCCCGTGCGGATCACGACATCGAAACCCTCGCCGATCACATCGACCACCCGGTCAGTGGCATCCAGCTCCAGCTCAACCTGCGGATAGCGCCGTTTGAATGCGGCGAGTTTCGCCATGGGTATCATGCTCATCGACGGTAGGCTGACACGCAGCCTGCCTTGCGGTGCCGCCTGGCTTTGCGACAGCTCGAGCTCGGCGGCCTCATATTCGCAGAGAATGCGCCGGCAGCGTTCGAGGAAGATCGCGCCCTCCGGCGTCAGCGTGACGCTGCGGGTCGAACGGTGGAACAGCCGTGCGCCAAGCCGATCCTCCAGACGCGCCACGGCCTTGCTGACGGCCGATGCCGAGATGCCGAGCTTGCGGCCGGCTTCGGTGAAACCACCGGCATCGGCCGCATGCACAAAGGCGAAGAGAGCTCCAAGGCTGTCCATGTCGCGATCCCTCACGCGTGACGGAAATGTCCAAAGTATTGTGAATTGTGTCCTGTTTTTCGGTCAATGAGAACCGGCTACCACAAGCGCCGACACATCTTTGAAAGCGCTCTGCCCATGACATCCGCGACGAACACGCTCTCGACTGGCGCAACCGACGCGAGGCTGCCGTTAGGGGGCCTGCTGGCGCTCGCCATGGCGGCTTTCATCACGCTCCTGACCGAGATCCTGCCATCGGGGCTACTCCCGCAAATGGCTGAGAGCCTTGGAAAATCCGAGGCGCTGATCGGCCAGCTTGTCACCGTCTACGCGATAGGTTCGCTCGTCTCCGCGATTCCCTTGACGATTGCCACGCAGAACTGGCGGCGGCGCACGCTGCTGCTGATCGCCATCGGCGGTTTCGCCATCGTCAACACGGTGACAGCCATCTCCGACAGCTATGCCGTCACGCTGGTTGCCCGTTTCGTCGCGGGCATGAGTGCGGGCCTGCTCTGGGCGCTGGCGGCTGGTTATGCCGCGCGGATGGTGCCCGACTATCTGCAGGGTCGCGCGATCGCCGTCGCGATGGTCGGAGCGCCGCTTGCCCTCTCGCTCGGCATTCCGACAGGAACGTTCCTCGGCACGCTCCTGGGCTGGCGCTGGACCTTCGGCGTGATGAGCGGGTTGACGGTGCTCCTCGTCTTCTGGGTGCTGGCCAAGGTGCCTGATTTTCCCGGCCAGAAGCGGGGTCAGGAATTCGGGCTGAAGACGGTGTTCATGCTGCCGGGCCTGCGGCCGGTCCTGTTCGTGGTCTTTGCCTATGTGCTCGCCCACAACACCCTCTACACCTATATCGCGCCTTTCCTCGAGCCGGCTGGCATCAAGAACCGGACCGATGTCGTGCTGCTGGTCTTTGGCGTTGCATCGCTGCTCGGCATCTGGATCACAGGCGCCCTGATCGATCGCTGGCTGCGCGAACTGGTTCTTGCGAGCATCGCGTTGTTCGGCTTTTCCGCCCTGGCGCTCGGGATCGCCGGAACGGTGCCGGGAGTGATCTATGGCGCGGTCGCCGTCTGGGGACTAGCCTTCGGTGGGGCCGGGACATTGTTTCAGACCGCCTCGGCCAAGGCTGCCGGCCATGCGGCCGATGTCGCGCAGTCGATGCTGGTGACGACGTGGAACCTCGCCATTGCAGGTGGCGGCATCGTCGGCGGATTGCTGCTGAGCGGACTTGGCGTTGCGCCTTTTCCGTGGGTGCTGGCCGCGCTTCTCGCCGCTACATTCGTGGTCGCATGGGCCGCGAAGAGCCATGGCTTTCGTGCCGCCAGAGCCGGCTGACACCGTTGCCAATGACAGGCTGTGCGCGTGCGGGCTTCGCCCGATACGGCACAGCCTGGCTGTCGCTTCAGCTGGGGCGCCTGCCGGTCACCCGCCGCAGCGTTGCGCCATCACGGCAAAGCCCTTCTGCCCGCCGGCGAGCGGGAAGCTTTGTGTCTCGCCCTCGATGCGCAAGGTAAGGCTCTGCCCCTTGCGCAGCACCGACTGAAGCGCCGGCGTCAGCGTCGTCATCGCCTCGAAGTGATTGCCCATCTCATCGCGGATCAGCTTCATGCTCAGATCGGCCTGCCCGCCGCTCGACGACAGCTTGGCGGTTGTCGTGGCGTTGTCCTTCATGCCTTCCTTGAAGAAGGGAATCCTGACGGTCAGGCTCTTGCTGGCGAAATCGCAGGAGAAAAACAGGCGCTGGTCGTCGGTCTGCGGCATCTCATAGGCGACGACGATGCCCTCGCCATCCTGCCGGATCCCCCAGCTCAGACCGTCCTTGGCCAAGGTGGCGGCGGTCTGGAGCGCCAAAGCGGGCGCGAGCAGGAAAATCGCCTTCGGTGTCATGGTAGGCATCCTCTTATCCTATCGATCGCCGCGCCTTGCGCCGGACAGGCGATAATTCGCTCCGCGCTTCAGGTTGCACTGTCATTGCGAGGAGCGAAGCGACGACGCAATTCGGGAGCGGCAGCATATGGCGGCAAGCCCCCTGGATTGCTTCGCTTACGCTCGCAATGACGATAAAGGCCGAGCAGAAATGGCAAACGGGCCGCCCGAAGGCGGCCCGCTCGTTGTCGGACTATTCTAGACTTGATTAGGCCGGCACTGCGGCGGCGCCGAAATCGCTGGCTTCGCGGGTCTGCTTGCCAGTTTCCGTCACCGGCACGACACGCGAGACCGAGCGACGCTCGTCATCGATGCGCTCGATCAGGAAGTAGGCGCGTTCGGCCGAGCCGAGCAGCGCCAGGATCGCGCCGCGCTCGACCCAGGGCAGCTCGGCGCCGAGGCGCAGGCAACGCTCGCGGACAGCCGTCAGGGCGGCAATGCGCGGTTCGGCCTCGGCAGAGACGGCAGGCGTGTCCTGCCCGGCCGGCACAATGGCGCGCATCGCCTCGGCGACCTGGTCGATGACGCTGTCGACGATCTCGCGGCCGGGCGCGCCGAAGGGCTGGCGCTCGATGCGGCGGGCGATCTGGTAGAGCGTCTCGCCGAGGCTCGCGGTGAAGTCCTCTTCCTCGATCAGGCTCGCGACGAGGTCGGCACGGGCATAGGGCATCTCGGATGTGAACATGCCGGACGTGTAGGCGCGGATGTCGCGGTTGAGCACGTCGATCGCAGTGTAGAGTTCGTCGCTCTTCTCCGGCGCATCCGGCTTATTGCGGGCGATGTCGAGGAAGAGCTGTGTCGCCTGGAGATAGCGACCGGTCTCCTGTTGGATGTTCGCGACGGCATGGCCATGGTCGGTCGCCTTGGCGAGGAAACGCGGCTGCGAGTAGTCCTCGACATCGTCCAGATGCGACGCGCCGACCTTCAGCAGAATCCGCTCGAACACTCCGACGAAGGGGAAGAGCAGAACGGTGTTGAAGATGTTGAAGAAGGTCGAGTAGAGGCCGATTGCGACAGGGATGAGCGGATAGGTCTCCTTGCCGTCCTTGATGACAGCCGCGCCCGGATCGCCGCCGAACCATTGCATCGCCCAGGTGAGCACGTCCATCGAGACGAAGAAGAGCGGTATCGTGATGGCGACGCCGATGATGTTGAAGGAGATGTGGAAATAGGCGGCGCGCTTGGCGTTCTTGGTCAGGTTGAGCGAGGCCATCCAGGAGGTGATGGTGGTGCCGAGATCGGCGCCGAGCGAGAAGGCGACGGCGGTCTTCCAGTCGAGGATGCCGGCGGCGCCGAGGCCCATGACGATGCCGATCGTCGCCGAGGAGGAGTGGATCATCGCGGTGATGCCAGCGGCGATCAGCACGCAGTAGAGCAGCCCGAGATAGCTGTCGGCCTTGAGCGAAGAGATGACGCCCATCACCTCCGGCATGGCGCGCAGCGGGCGCAGGCCGCCGGTCATCAGGTTGAGGCCGTAGAAGATCAGCGCGAAGCCCATGCAGGCGAGCGCGATGTTCTTCACCTTGTCGGTCTTGGCGAAGATGTGAAGCAGCGCGAAGATGCCGGCGAGGAACAGGCCGAGCGGGCCGAGTGGCAGGGCGATTAGGCCGTTGCCGAGGGTAGTGCCGATATTGGCACCCATGATCACGCTGATCGCGGGTCGCAGCCCGATCACGCCGGCGTTGACGAGACCGACGACCATGACGGTCATCGCGGTCGAGGACTGGATGATGCCGGTGATGAAGGTGCCGGCCAGAACGCCCTTGACCGGTGTACCGGCGATCTTGGCGAGCAGCGCCCGCATCTTGTTGACGGCGAGATTCTGGATGCCGTTGCTCATGAATTCGAGGCCGAGCATGAAGATGCCCAGGCCACCGACCACAGGCACGATCACCTGCGTGAAGATATCGACTTGCATGCTCTCGACTCCGACAAGGGGCGCGGCCGGGTCGAGGCGTCACGGCGAGCATCAGCGCGCGCGTCCCGCAATGGACACGCGCGTTTCTCCGTGCCGGTTTCCCCACCTGGCAAGCGGAGTCCTAGGCAGGTCGTACGACAGCCCGGTGACTATGCGTCACGACGGTGGCGGGTCGCTGGCTGATACCTGGCCGCCGGCTCCTGTATCCGCCGGCGGCCCGATTTCCGCTGTTCAGGCCGCCTCGTCGAGGTCGAAATGGAAGACCTTGGCGATCAGGCGCCAGTGCCCGTCGAGCCTGACGAAGCTCAGGAGATCAGTGAAGCGCTTGGGGCCGATGGCGCATTCGACGCGGGCCAGTGCAGTGACCGGCCCGGCGAACTCGATCGAGAGGATGCGATCGCGGCGGGGCTCGCCGCGACTTGCCGGCGAAGGCCGCTTCGCCACCATCGGCAGATACTCCGCCAGGGTCAGGTAGGTCAGGCTACCCTCGGTGCCGCAGGCATAGATCGCCTGCGGGTGGAAGAGCTGCCCGAGCCTATCGGCGTCGCTGTGGTAAAGCCCGTCGAAGTAAGCATCGAGCGCGGCGACGATCTCGGCAAAGCGCGGATCGGCGCTCACTGGAGCAAGCCCTCGGCCCGCATTGCCTCCTGCACGCCGGCGCGGGCGCCGATCCGCGCCATGAACGCTCGCAGCTTCGGGAAGGCGTCGAGCGGAACGCCGCGGCTGTCGGACCAGTTGACGATAGTGAAGAGGTAGCCGTCGGCGACGGTGAAATGCTCGCCGAGGAGATGGTTGCGGCCATCGGCGAGGAGGGCTTCGATATAGGCGAGCTTCCTGGCGACGCGGGTCCGCGCCGCCACCTTGCCGTCCTCGGTGGTGTCTGGGAGGAAGAGCGGCGTGTAGGCCTTGTGCAATTCGCTGCCGATGAAGTTCATGACCTCCTCGAGCTTGAAGCGCTCGAAGCTGCCCGGCTTGGGCGCCAGATCGGCAGCGGGGGCAAGATCGGCGATGTAGCGGGCGATGACCGCGCCTTCGGTCAGCACAGAGCCATCGTCGAACTGCAGTGCGGGGACATAGCCCTTGGGATTGACCGCGGCATAGTCGGCGCCAGTGTCGGTCCGGCCGGCGATCAGGTCGACCTTCTCCAGGGTGACGGGCAGGCCGGCCTCGCGCAGGGCGATATGGGGTGAAAGCGAGCAAGCGCCCGGCGAGTAGTAGAGCTTCATGGCGATTTCTCTCCGCGTTGACGATGGCGGAGAGCTAGGCGGAAGCAGTTACCTCTGTATACGGGGTAACTTGTTGTAACTGCGTTTTCCGGTATCCTCCCGGTAACCGGAGGGATTGCTGCATGGCCTTGAAACTCAGGAAGAACCGCGCTTTGCCACAGCCCGAGACCTGCAATGTCGGCGCCTGCATGCAGGTGCTCGGCGGGGCCTGGACGCCGAACGTGATCTGGTTCCTGAGCGGTGGGCCGCGCCGCTTCGGGGAACTGCGGCGCGACATCCCGGCGATCTCGGCCAAGATGCTGAGCGCGCGCCTGCGGGTGCTGGAGAGCAAGGGGGTCGTTCACCGCAAGGTGGTGCCGACGAGCCCGCCCTCGACCGAATATGCGTTGACCGACCTCGGACAGGAGTACGTGCCGGCGATCCTTGCGATCGCCGAGGTCGGCGCCAAGCTGAAGGCGCAGGCCACGGTGCGAGCGCAGGCGGCCTGAGCGGCGGAACTCAGCCCTTCGCCGCGGCTTCCAGCCCGGCGATGTCGAGCTTGACCATCTGCAGCATCGCCTCGGCGACGCGCTGGGCCTTGGCTCGATCGGGGTCACGGATCAATTCGCCGAGGCGCTTGGGCGTGATCTGCCAGGACACGCCCCAGCGATCCTTGAGCCAGCCGCATTGCTCGAATTGGCCGCCCTCGCCTAGCGCGTCCCAGAGCCGGTCGATCTCGGCCTGCGTGTCGCATTCGACCACGATCGAGAAGGTGTGGTTGAACGCATCGGAGCGCCCGGCCTCGAAGGCCTGATAGCGCTGGCCACCGATGATGAAGGAGGCGATCTTGACGCTTCCGGCTGGCCCACTCGGCGACTCTGCCGGCAAAGCACTGCTCCATTCGAGCGCCGAGTTCGGGATCAGCGAGGTGTAGAGGCTGATCGCGGCCTCCATGTCCTTATCGAACCAGAGATTCTGGGTGACTTTCATCGCGATGCTCCCTGCTGCGCCATCAAGCCAGAGATTGGCCTGTCGCTTCAAGGACGAACGCGGGGGGAAGGTTCCGACAAGGCTGCGGCGATTTTTTGGGAGGTGCGACTCCAAGGGTCGAGGGCGCCTCAACCCTCTTGCCTCTGTTCACGTACTTCGTGGGCGTGGAGCGGCCTCGCTCTTTAGCGAGGCCGCTGCTTCAACTCACCAGCGATCGTAGCGGGGGCGACCATAGCCGTCGCCATATCCGCGCCGGTAACCGTAACCGCCGCCGTAGCCGCCGCCATAACCACGTCCGTAGCCGCGCCCGTAACCGTCGCCGTAACCGCGTCCATAGCCGCCACCGCGGCCGTAACGCTGGCGATCGAGGTTGTCCTGGATGATCTGCATCCGCCGCATCTTCGCGTCGCTCGCGGTGAACTCCGCCGGCAGCCTGTCGAGTTGCTGCGCGGTCGCAGAGGGAAGCGATCCGCTGAGCTCGGCCGCGGAGGCGGTGCTGACCGCCGTGGCGGAGCCGATGAGCAGGGCAGCGGCGATCAATAGATGTCGCATGAAAGGTCTCCTGATTTGTTGAGGCGATGATCGCAGTCGCAATTGCAACGCCACCTGAACGGAATTGTTCGCTCGCGTTCAGCGAACGCGCGGGCCGAGCGGCCACTTGGGATACGACGCGAGAGCCGTCAGCGGAATCTGTCCGCTTGCGGACGATGGTCCAAAGAAGGTTGCCGAAAGGTTGCGGCGCTGTCTGACGGATTTACGTCAGATCGCGTCAGCGCGGCTGTGGCGCGCTCCACGACGATGGGTGGTGTCGATGTCCGGAGTGGGTCGTGAGCTGACACCCGTCGCCTTCTCGGAAGCAGACTTTGAGCGAGCACCAGAGCGTGACGAACCAGGTGACAGTGTCCAGGCCGCGAGTTTTGTTATGGGCGGACCTGCGCAACCTCTAGCCATGCTAGCCTGTTTTGTGCTCGGTATAGGATACAAGGCTAACGCTACGGGACGGAGACCAGCATGCCCACATACACCGGCACTCCCGGGAACGACGTCCACACCAGCGCGACGGACAACATCCAGTACGGGCTCGACGGCAATGACACGCTGACCTATTTGGGCATGGTCGCTCCGGAGCTGTACGGCGGCGAAGGCGACGACACGCTCGACTACAGCAGCGGGTACGCCATCAACGGCGTCCTCTATGGCGGCAACGGCAACGACACCATCATCAGCACGAGCCTCGGGCTCGGCGGCGGCTCGTCCACCTTTGGCGACGGGGGTGACGATCAGATCACGAATTATGGCGGCGCTGCCTATGGCGGCGATGGCAACGATACCATAACCGTTGGCAAGAGCGGGTTTTACGGCGGAGTCGCCTATGGCGGCTTGGGTGACGACGTCATTAACGCGTCGAATACAGGGCTAATCGACGGCGGCCAGGGCAACGACACGATCTATGCCGGCTATTCGGGTATCGGCGACACGGCAATCGTCATCGGTGGCGATGGCGACGATTTTATCGTCAATCCCCAGACTGTAAGCAACACGCAGCGCATGTCGATCTTCGGGGGAGACGGAAACGATTCGCTCTATGGCGGCGGCGGGCATGACGTGCTGGTCGGCGGCAACGGGCGCGACCTGCTCGTCGGCAACGCTGGAGATGACTACCTTTACATGGGGAGCGCCGGCGGATCCGGTTACGGCGGCGATGGCAACGACGTCGGCGTAGGGGCAGCCGGTAACGAGATTTTCGTCCTGGGGGCCGGCGCCGACACCGCCTACGGTTATGACGGCGACGACTACTTCTACCTCGGGGACGGAAACGACATTGCCTATGGTGGTGGCGGCACGGATGTTCTGCTCGGCGAAGCCGGCGATGACTATCTCGAGGGCGGCGAGGGCGTGAATTACTATTTCGGCGGTGCCGGGAGCGACACGTTCGTCGTCAGGGATATCGCTTCGGTGCAGGTGGTCCAGGACTGGAAGGACGGTGCCGACGTCGTGCGCTTCGAAGGATCGGGCTTCTCCTCCCTCGCCGACGTGCTCTCGCATTCGTATCAGAACGGCACCTATTTCGTCATCCAGGTCGATAGCGACACCGCTGTTTGGCTCGTCAACGCCTCGGCGCAAACAGTGACGGCGTCCGACTTTATCTTCGCCTGACCTGCCGAACATGCGGCCGCCCCAGCGTCGGTATCTTTCGCCGACGATTGTAAGGGGCGGCCGCCTTCGGCGACAGCGACGCAGGGAGCACATCACTGGCACGCGCTGAGGTCAGCTAAGGGTCGGGAGCGGACGTTCAGTTCGACCAAGGCTGACTTGCGAAAGGTGATTGGTCAATCTAACCGGTTGAGCAGCCGATACCGCAGTTGCAGGCGATGGCTTGGTGGAAGAACAGCCGTGCAAGAGGCAGAACTGAAGTTTACGCATGTGTCCGGTTACGTGCTAGAAGAGTTCGATTTTGCTTCTTACGAGTACGAATCTATTGGCGTAGATATCGATGTTGGGCCGAAAGGCGTCGATGGCAGCAATATTTTCTTTGCGTTCTTCGTTACTCCCAACTTCATGGCTGATCCCGCACGCGCCCATGACAGCACTCCAGCGGAGTGGACCGATGAGAGGAAGATCATTGTTTCGGCAATTGCTCTAAAGCCGATCCAAGATGCATTGAACGCCATATTGGAGCCCAGCTTGGCGCTTGGCTGGCCTGAATGCATTGACCGACTGCGAATAAATCTGCTCTGGGAATACGAGGGAATGGAGCCGGTTGAGCCGCATCGCTAGCAATAAGCGCATGTGCGTTGGCGATGATGCATCAGCCGCTCAGCGACCCGGATGCGCCAGTCACCGGGGATGGAAAAGAGCACTAGCGAACGTCCGCAACGGGTCGGAAGCTGCCGCTCCAGCTCATCAGCTCTCGGCCTAGCTCGCGCGCAACCCGCGAGCACCAGCCATCGCCACGTCGCCCGCCACCTCGACCGGATCGCCGAACAGGCGCAGGCAGTTGCGGCCGGCCGCCTTGGCGACATAGAGCGCCGAATCCGCTTCGGCGAAGCGCCGCTCCGGATCGTGCAGGAGGCCGGGGCGCAGGATGGTCGCGCCGATCGAGGCGCTGACCGCGATGGTGGTGTCACGCCAGGTGACCGGGCGCGCCAGCGCCTTCTGGGCCTGCTCCAGCCGGTGAAGCAGATAGGGGCGGCCGGCAGCCGAGCAGAGCAGCAGGCCGAACTCATCGCCGCCGATGCGGGCGATGATCGCGGCGTCGCTCAGCGAGGTCTCGAGCCGCATCGCAATCTGGCGCAGGCATTCATCGCCGGCGGCATGGCCGAAGCGATCGTTGATCGGCTTCAGATTGTCGAGGTCGACGATGGCGAGGACGCCGAGCGCGCAATTATCGCCAGTGTGGCGGCGCAGATCGGAGAGCTGCATCTCGAAGGCGCGGCGATTGGCGAGGCCGGTCAGCGGGTCGCTATAGGCGAGCCGGCGCAGCCCCAGCCACATGTCCTTCTCGCCGGTGATGTCCTGCTTGGCGCCGTGGATGCGGACCGGCCGGCCGTGCTCGTGCGTCACAGAGGCGGAAAGGCGCATCCAGCGCTCGGCGCCGGCGGCGGTACGGATCCGGGCGTCAATGCTGAAGCCCTGCCCGGATGCAATCAGCCGGCCACGCAGGCGCTCCATCTCGGCGCGCGAGTCATCGTAGTAGAGGTCGACGATCGAAGGCCGGTGGATCGCCGAGCCGCGTGGCAGGCCGAAGAGGTCGTAGATGCCGTCGGTCCAACTCAATTGGGTGTCGGCGAGCCGGCATTCCCAGGCGCCGATGCCGGCCATCAACGCGGCCTGGTCGTAGAGGCGTCTGGCTTCGGCGTCGGAGAGCGGCATCGTCTGGCTCTGCGCCCTGCGTCGAGTGATCGGCGAGTCCGACGACGCTAGGGCGGAAGGGTTAACGAAGATTGCCGCGTCACTCGCGTCGCAGCGCCTCGATCGGGTCGAGCCGGGCGGCCTGGCGCGCCGGGTAGAAGCCGAAGAAGACGCCGATCAGGCCGGAAACGCCGACGGCGACCAGGATGGTCTGCGGCGAGATCACGAAGGGCCAGCCGGCGAAGCGGGCGATTCCGGTGGCGGCGCCGATGCCGAGCGCGATGCCGACGGCGCCGCCGATGGTCGCCAGCGTCGTCGCCTCGATCAGGAATTGCGAGAGCACGTCGCGCTGGCGGGCGCCGACGGCGAGTCGGAGGCCGATCTCGCGGGTGCGCTCGGTCACCGAGACCAGCATGATGTTCATGATGCCGATGCCGCCGACCAGCAGCGAGACGCCGGCGACCGCCGCCAGCAGCCAGGAGAGGGTGCTGGCGGCTGCGGTCGCGGTGTTGGCGATCTCGGTCAGGTTGCGGACGATGAAGTCGTCCTCCTGATCCTCGACGAGGCGATGGCGCTGGCGCAGCAAAGCGCGGGTCTGCTCGATGCCCGGCGCGATTGCCTCCTCGCTGGCGAACTTGACCATGATGGTCTGGACCGAGCGGTCGCGGGCGTAGTTGCGGCCGATGATGCGGCGCCGGCCGGTGTCGAGCGGCACGAAGATGACGTCGTCCTGGTCCTGGCCGAGCGCCGACTGGCCCTTGCCGGCCATCACGCCGATGACCTTGAAGGGCACGTTGCGGATGCGGAACATCTGGCCGAGCGGATCGCTCTCGCCGAACAGGTTCTTCGCCACGGTCTGGCCGATGATGGCGACGATCTCGCCGCGGCGCAGTTCCTCCGGCTCGAACAGGCGGCCCTCGGCGAGCCCCCATTCGCGGGCGGCGAAGAAATCGAGATCGGTCGCGGTGATCGTCGTCGACCAGTTGGTGCCGGCATAGACGGCCTGGGCGCGGGTGGTGATCACCGAGGCGGAGGCGGCGACGTCCTCGACCTCGGCCGCGACGGCGCGGGCATCCTCATCGGTCAGGGTCGAGGAGGCGCCGGCACCGAGCCTGACGCCGCCCTGTGTGACGTTGCCGGCCTGGATGATGGCGAGATTGGCGCCGAGCGACTTGATCTGGCTGTCGACCCGCTCGCGCGCACCCGAGCCGATCGCAACCATGGCGATGACGGCGGCGACGCCGATGATGATGCCGAGCATGGTCAGCGCCGAGCGCAGCGCATTGGCGCCGATGGCGGAGAGGGCGGAGCGGATGGCTTCCAGCAGGCTCATTCGGCAGCCTCCGGCAGCGGGGTGGCGGTGTCTTGGGCGGCGAGCGCGGCGCGTGCATCGGCCGGCTCCTGGCGGGTGTCGGCGATGACATGGCCGTCGCGGAAGCGCACGACCCGGCGGGCATGGCGGGCGACCTCGGCATCATGCGTCACCAGCACGACGGTGACGCCCTCGCGGTTGAGGTCCTGGAAGAGGGCGAGGATCTCGAGCGCGGTGCGGCTGTCGAGCGCGCCGGTCGGCTCGTCGGCGAGGAGCAGGCGCGGCTGGTTGACCAGGGCCCGGGCGATGGCGACGCGCTGCTGCTGGCCACCTGAGAGCTGCATCGGCCGATGATGGGCGCGGTCGGCGAGGCCGACGCGGGCGAGGGCAGCGAGCGCCCGTTCGCGCCGCGCCTTGCCGTCGAGCCCGGCATAGACCATCGGCAGCTCGACATTGGCGCAGGCGTCGACCCGCGGCAGCAGGTTGAACTGCTGGAAGACGAAGCCGAGCTTGCGATTGCGGAGCGCGGCGAGTCCGTCGCTGGAGAGCGTCTCGACCGCGACACCGTCGAGCCGGTAATGGCCGCCGGTCGGCCGGTCGAGGCAGCCGACCAGATTCATGAAGGTCGACTTGCCCGAGCCCGACGGGCCCATCACGGCGACGAGTTCGCCGGCCTCGATGTCGAGCGTCACGTCGGCCAGCGCAGTGACGCGGCCGGAATCGAGATCGTAGACCCGGGAGAGATCGCGCACCTCGATCAGGGGCATGGCTGCGGCCTTCAGAACAGGCGCGGGCCGCGCGGGGCGGGTCCGCGGCTGGCGGGGGCGGCTTCGGCGTTGCGCGGGCCGCCGCCGATCACGACCTCGATGCCCTCGGCGATGCCAGTGGCCGGCAGGATTTGGGTGAAGGCGCCGTCGCTCGGCCCGAGCCGGATAGCGATCGGCTTGGGCTGGCCCTCGCCATCGAGCACGTAGACGCGGCCGGGGGTGACCTCGCTTTGTGCCGCCGGGCGGCTTTCCTGCATCAGCGCCTCGAACTTGGCACGACGCTCGGGATCGAGCACCGCGGCGACCTTGGCGCGCAATTCGGTGCGGGCAGCGCGGAAGGCGGCGCGGCGCTCCTCCTCGGACAGGCCGGCCGTGGCCTGGCGGCCGCCGGTGCGCTGCTCGGCCATGATCGCGGCGATCGCCTGCTTCTGTTCCGGTGTCGGCTGGACCTCTTCCTCGATGCGCTCGCGCAGTGCACCCGCGGCACGGCCGCCACCTCCAGCACGCCCCGCCGGCGTCTCGGCCGGCGCGGTCGCGGGCAGGGCGGTCGGCCCACCGAGCGGGCGGAAGCGCAATGCCGCATTGGCCACGCGCAGCACATCCTGCCGGTCGTCGGTGACGATCTGCAGATTGGCGGTCATGCCCGGCAGCAAAGCGAGGTCACGGTTCTCGACGCGGACGACGCCGGTATAGGTGACGACGTTCTGGATGGTCTGGGCGCCGAGACGGACCATCTGCACCTTCCCCTGGAAGGTGCGGTTCGGATAGGCGTTGACGCTGAACGAGACCTCCTGGCCGACCTTGAGCCGGCCCACATCGGCCTCGTCGATATTGGCGTAGATGTCGATGGTGCGCAGGTCCTGCGCGATCTGGAACAGAACCGGCGCCGAGAGCGAGGCCGCGACCGTCTGGCCGAGATCGACCTGGCGCTGGACGACGACGCCATCGACCGGCGAGCGGATGTCGGTGCGTTCGAGATCGATCAGGATGTCCTTCAGCTTGGCGTCACGCTGGGCGATCAGCGCCTCGCCGGACTGGACCTGGCCTTCCGCCAGCGCGATATCGGCGTCGAGCCCGCTGATCTCGGCCTGGAGCGAGGCGATCTGCGCCTCGTTCGAGGCGAGCGTCGCGGTCTGGATCTCGACCTGGGTGCGGGCGCTGTCCAGGCCCTGCTGCGCACCGGCGCCGCGCGTGAACAATTCGTTCTGACGGTCGAAGGTGCGCTTGGCGTCGGCGAGCTGGGCACGGGTGCGCTCGTGCTGCGCCTCCTGATCCTTGACCGTGGAGTTGGCCTTGGTCCGCGCCACTTTTGCCCGCGCGAGCTGGGCGCGCTTGACGACGAGGTCGGCCTTCGCCTGCCGCAAATCGGCGGCGGCGGCGTCACGGCGGGTTTTGATCTGGTCGCTGTTGAGGCGGGCGACGACCTGGCCGGCCTTCACCTGCGAATTATAGTCGGCGAGAATCTCGACGATCTGTCCGGAGAGCTGCGAGCCGACCACGACGGTGGTCATCGGGGTCAGCGTGCCGCTGGCGCGCACCGAGGCCGTGATCCGGCCGCGGTCGATCGCAGCGGTGCGATACGGCGTGTCGTTGGCTGCGCCGCCGGTCGGCCGCAGTGCGAAATAGCCAGCCGCCAGCGCGCCTACGCCGACCACCGCACCGATTGCCCAGAGACGCACGTCCGTTCACCCTCCGAGGCCGGCTGGAGAGCCGGCCTTCCATTCCGCGCATCATGCCAGATTCAGGCAGGCGAGACGAGTTAACTCGCTGCAACGTTGCGGAAAGCTTGCCGGAAGCTGTTGCTCACGCCGTCCGCGCTTCCTGGGTCAGCGCCAGGAGGTCGCGCAGCGTGGTGATGGTCGAGCCGTCGGCGACGCCGTCGACCTTCTCCGGTCGCCAATGGCGCTGGAAGGCGGCGACGACCGCCTCGAAGCGTTCGTCATAAGTGCCGTCGACCGAGACGGCGTAGCCGAGCATCGCGAACATCGCCTGCAGCGCCTCGACGGGCAGGCCGGCATCGCCGCGGGCAAAGAAGCGGCCGCCCTTGATCGGCGCTGGTTCTGTCCAGAGGCCGACGCCGGCTTCGGCAAAGCGGCGCCAGGGGAAGGTCTCGCCGGGGTCGATCTTGCGACCCGGGGCGATGTCGGAATGGGCCAGAACCCGCTCGGGCGGAATCTGCCAGCGCTCGCAGATGTCGCGGCAGAGGTTCAGCGTCGCGGCGATCTGCGCCTCGGGAAAGTCGGGCAGGCCGCCGGGATGGCCGGGATTGGCGATCTCGATGCCGATCGAGGCCGAGTTCAGATCGGTCTCGCCGGCCCAATGCGAGGCCCCGGCATGCCAAGCGCGGCGCGCTTCGGGCACCAGCTGGAGCGTGTGGCCGTTCTCGAAGACGAAATAATGCGAGGAGACCTGCGAGACCGGGTTGCACAGCCACTGCAGCGCCTCGCCGGCGTCGGGCATGCCGGTGTAGTGCAGAATCAGCGTATCGGGCCGGCGATTGCGGTCTTTTTCCAGATTCTGGCCGTCACTGAACTTGCGCTCGCCATGGTTGGGCGAGGGGAAGACCTTGGCGGCGAAGCGGCTATCGGGTTCGAGGACGAGGCTCACGCCTGTGCAACCTGCTTGGGACTGAGGCCACGTTCCTTCTCGATCGCGTCCCAGGCGGCGTTGATGGCGGCGAGGCGGCGGGTTGCGATGCAGATCGCCTCCTCGGGCAGGCCGCGGGCGATCTCGCGATCGGGATGGTTCTCGATGACGAGGCGGCGATGGAGCTGCTTGAGCTCGCCATCGCTCATCGCGCGGTCGGCGCCGAGCACGAGATAGGGATCGTCGCGGCGGCGCAAATGGCGCGCCTCGATGCGGGCGAAGCCGGCTTCGTCGATGCGGAAGATCGTGGCGACGGCGCGCAGATAGGCATGCTCGTCCTCGTGGATCGCGCCGTCGGCTGCGGCGATCAGGAACAGGCCGTCGAGCACGTCCTCGATCAGAGCCGGCTCGTCGCGGAAGGCTTCGGCAATCTGCTGCGCATAGGCCTCGAAGCCGGCGCTGGTCTGCTTGGCGAGATCGAACAGGCGCGCGATATGGGCCTGCTCGTCGGGAGGTACGGTGACGATGCGCTGGAAGGCCGCGATCTCGTCGCGTGTCACCACGCCGTCGGCACGTGCCATCTTGGCGGCGAGCGCGACCAGGCCGGTCGTGAAGATCAGCTGCTTGGGCGCGGGCCCGAACAGTGCGCCTTCACGATCGACCAGCACATGCCCAGCCACGGCGCCGACGAGCGCGCCGAGCGGTCCGCCCAAGGCAAAGCCGAGGCCGCCGCCGCCCAATGCTCCCCAGAAAGACGACTTCATCGCTCATCCAGCCATGGCCGTTCCGGGCCATGGCACCTGCGTAGAATGTGCGCGGCTCAGCGGCAATAGAGCCGGCCGTAATAGTCCCGGTAATAGCCGTAGGGGCAGCCGCCGCCATAGCCATCGTCATAGTAGTAGCCGCCGCGGCGATAGGGCGAGGTCGCCGAGCCGATGATCGCGCCACCGGCTCCGCCGATCGCGGCGCCGGCAAGAGCACCGCCGGCGCGACCAGTGGCGAGCCCGCCGATAACGGCGCCGGTCGCCGCACCGACCAGGGCGCCGCCGCCGACACGTTCCTCATGCGGTGTGCAGGCGCCCAAGGCGAGCCCGACAGCCGCGATTGCCATCAATGTCTTCATCTCATTCCCCCTTCTCGGGTCGCTTTTGGCGGCACGATCCCAGCCTCAGCCGACTTTTTGCATTGCGACCGGGAATTGCGGTCGCAGTGCGGCGATGATTTGGCGTGCCGCCATAACTGCGTCAACGCCGGGCAGGGTGAATCGTTCCGCCGCTCAATACATGATAATTACTGCTCTCGAAACGAGGCTAAAGTATTTGTCGACGCTTCGTAATGGCTCGCTCATCTTTCGTATCGGCCAGATTGTCGTCACATTCATCTATCATCTCACCGCATCATTTTGCGCTGCACAAGATAGATGAGGCTTCCTCTGCATGAACAAAATCTCCGGTAGCGGCTGCGCCGCCTTCGCGATTTGCCTGGCCTTTCTTCAACCCGCTTCTGCCCAGGTGAACGCCGAGACCGACGCCCGCGCCTTCATCGTGCGGGAGGCCGAAATCCGGCGCCAGGCCGCCGCTGCCGAGCAGGGCCAGGATCCGCAGAAGGAGGCAGCCGAAACCGCCCAGACGAAGGGCGGGCGCAAGGCGCAGGCCAAGGCCGGTAAGACCGTTCGTGAAGCCCGCACGCCGCTCGCGGCGCCGGCCGGTTCCGAAGGTCTGCGCGCGCTGGTCGCCCGTCATGCCGCGGCCAACGGCGTGCCGTTCTCGCTGGCCGATGCCGTGGTGCGCATCGAGAGCCGCTACAATCCGCGTGCTGCCAATGCCGGGAATTTCGGCCTGATGCAGATCCGCCATCAGACGGCGCGCGGCGTCGGCTACAGTGGCGGCGCAGCAGGCCTGCTCGATGCCGACACCAACGCCCGCTATGCCATGAAATACCTCGGCCAGGCCTACAAGCTCGCCGGTGGCGACACCTGCCGCACCGTGATGAAGTACCAGAGCGGCCATATGGCGACCCGCATGAGCGGCGCCAACCGCACCTATTGCGGCAAGGTCCGCACCATCACCGGTGCGACCCAGGCCAGCAACTGAGCTCCAGTCCGGCAGATCGCTTCGCGATGCCGGATTTATCCATCGTTGAAAATCAGGCACTTGCGTGATTTTCAACGAGCGGAATACGTAATCCCTCGACGGGATTCCGTATGCGCTTGACGGCTCCGGCCTTTACAGCGCACAGGGGGCCCGCCAGTCGGCCGGACGGCCGCTCCCGCTCGCGGGGGAGGAAAGTCCGGGCTCCACGGAAACACGGTGCCGGATAACGTCCGGCGGGGGCGACCCCAGGGAAAGCGCCACAGAGATCGAACCGCCTCGCGCTTCGGCGCGCGGTAAGGGTGAAAAGGTGCGGTAAGAGCGCACCGCGGACCCGGCAACGGGGACGGCATGGCAAGCCCCACCGGGAGCAAAACCGAATAGGGACGATGCTCGCCCGCAAGGGTGAGGGGCCGGTTTCCAGGCCCGGTCGTCCGGGTTGGTTGCTCGAGGCGCACAGCAATGTGCGTCCCAGAGGAATGGCCGTCACGTCGGGGGAGCGATCTCCCGGCCATCCAAAACCCGGCTTACAGGCCGGCTGGCACCCTCATCGCAGCGAAAAGGGCCGGGAGCGATCCCGGCCCTTTCGTGTTTGCTGAGGCTGCGTTCAGAGCGTGTAGCTCCACTCCGCCGTGGCGAAGCGATAGCCGTTGCCCTCCTTGCCGATCCGGCTGAAGCCGGGGAAGGGGATGTGGGCGCCGCTGATCACCAGCTTGTCGGCCGCCGCCATGTCGAGCACACGCCGGCGCGAGGCGACGGCCTGCTTCGCATCGGTGTCGAAGGTGAAGGTGATCTCGGGCTGGGCGGTCTGCAGCACGACATTGTGGATGCAGTCGCCGACGAGCAGGAGCTGCTGGTTGCCGGAGGAAAGCCGCAGGATGCTGTGTCCCGGCGTATGGCCGGGAGCGTGCTCGAGCGTCAGGCCGGGTGCGACCTCGCCCGCCTTCACCTTGCGGGTGCGGCTGGCATAGGGCGCGAGCGCGCCGCGGGCGGAGGCGAAGAACGGCTTCACCTCGGCCGGCACCTGGCTGAGGATGCCGTCATCGTGCCAGAAGGCGTGTTCGGCCTCGTGGATGATCAGTTCGGCATTGGGGAAGCGGGCCGTCTTCTCGGCGGTGAGCAGGCCTTCGTGATGGTCGGGATGGGCGTGGGTCAGGATGATCGCGTCGATCTGCGCGGGGTCGATCCCGGCTGCGCGCAGGTTGCTCTCGGCCCGGCCCATGGTGTTGCCCATCGCGTTCCAGGCACCCGAGCCGGTGTCGACGAGATAGGTTCTGTCCTTGCTGTTGACGACGAAGGCGTTGACCGAGGTCGGCAGGCTTTCGTCGAGGCCGGCGCCGGCGATGAGCTGGCCGATGGCGGCCGGTTCCGTGCTGGCGAAGGACTTGGCGCCGAGCGGGACGTAGCCGTCGAGAAGCGCGGTGATTTCGAGGTCGCCGAGCTTGCGGCGATAGATGCCCGGCACCTGGGCGCCGGTGAGGGGAGCGCGGGCGAGCGCGGGCAGGGCAGGCGCGAGTGCGGCTGCTGCAGCCGCTGCGAGGAGATGGCGGCGATCGATCATGGGAATGTTCCAGAGGCTTGAAGGGAAGGCTTCCGGAAACGAGGCCGCCGCGGGGCGGGCCAAATCGTCTCACGGCCGGAGGGATGCCCGGCCGTGAGGATCAGATGGGTGGCGCCAGCTCAGGCTGCAACCGTCAGTTCGACGTCGATATTGCCCCGGGTCGCATCCGAATACGGGCAGACGATATGGGCCTTCTGGACGAGGTCCTCGAGCTTGGCCTTCTCGATGCCCGGCGCCGAGATCGTGAGCTTGACGGCGATGCCGAAGCCCTTGCCGTCGTCGCGCGGGCCGATGCCGACATTGGCGCTGACGCGGGCGTCATCGGGGATCTTCACGCTCTCCTTGCCGGCAGCGAACTTCAGCGCGCCGAGGAAGCAGGCGGAATAGCCCATGGCGAAGAGCTGCTCGGGATTGGTGCCCTCGCCGCCGCCGCCGCCGAGCTCCTTCGGCGTGTTCAAGACAAGCTTGACGTTGCCGGTGTCGGTCGCGGCCTGGCCTTCGCGGCCGCCGGTGGCGGAACCATGGGCGGTGTAGAGGATTTTCATCATTGCTCTCCTGGCTGGGCGGGCGTCCGCCGTGGTTGGTGATAATTAGATTGTGCACAATTGAATTGTCTGCAATTCACATTTCCGTGAACGGGCAGCGCTCGGCGCGATGAGAGAGTATCTTGGGTTCATCGCAGGGGAGACTGTTTCATGGGCGGGTTGTTCCAATCCGATCGGATCGCTCCCCCTGCCCAAGAAGCCATGATGCGGGCAACAAACGGCGAGGCCATGACGAAGGTTATAAAGGCGACACCGGTGCGCGGACTCGACGAGCAGATCTGCTTTGCGGTCTATTCGGCCGCCCATGCCTTCAATCGGGCCTATCGGCCGTTCCTGGCCGAGCTCGGGCTGACCTATCCGCAATATCTGGTCATGCTGGTGCTGTGGGAGCAGGACGGCCAGAGCGTGAAGGCGATCGGCGATCGGCTGATGCTCGATTCCGGCACGCTGACGCCGCTGCTGAAGCGCCTCGAAGGCAACGGCCTCATCCTGCGCAAGCGCGGCCGCGAGGACGAGCGGCAGGTGCTGGTCGAGCTGACTGGCGCCGGCAACACCCTGCGCGAGAAGGCGAGCCTGTCAGCCAATCCCGTGCCCTGCGCGGTCGAGGACAGCGGTGTCCCGCCCGGGCGTCTGCTGGGCGATGTTCGGGCCCTGCGCGAGGCGCTGCTGCGCAGGGCGGCGGCCGAGGACTGAAGCCCGGCCGGGCAGGGGCGCGTACCTCGAAAATATTTCTTCGCAGACCCGCTAGGTCGACCAGCCGTATTGGACCGTGCCGGGGCCCTCATGCGCGCCGAAAATCCTCGTCTTTACGGATAGTTAACCTTAACGGGCTGTGATGCCTGCAGGCTCGGGCAGACCTCCGTCTGCAGCGCTGGATCCGTTGACGCCCATATTGTCCCATGCTATCCCAAATCATCCCGTCGAGACCGACAGGCAAGCAGCAAGTCAGAGCCCGTGTGCCGCGCGGATTCTGGCTGACGGCGCCGCCATGTCGGGATCGACGGGGTATCGATTGCCGGCGTTCGCCGGCTCGCTTCGCGCAGTCAAAGCCCGGCTGGAAGCCCGACCCGGAGGCGGCGTTGACGGACCGCTTCGTCTCCCATTTCACCAACAGGCTGGACGCCAAGGGGCGCGTCTCGATCCCGGCTCCGTTCCGGGCCGTGCTGGCGAAGGACGGCTACGAAGGCCTCTACGTCTATCCGGCGCTCGACCAGGCCAGTCTCGATTGCGGCGGCTATGCGCTGCGGGCGACGATCGACGAGATCCTGTCGCGCTTCTCGCCTTTCACGGAAGAGTGGGAGTCGCTCTCGACGGCGCTGAACGGCACCTCCGAGGTGCTGAAGGTCGACCCCGAAGGGCGGATGATGCTGAGCGAGGCGCTGAAGGCGCATGCCGGCATCGGCGACACCGTCACCTTCGTTGGGCAGGGCCACAAGTTCCAGATCTGGGAGCCGGAGCGCTTCAGGGCGCATCTGGAGGATGCCAGGGCGAAGCTGCGCGACGTCCGGCGCATGCTCGGCGCGAGGACGGTGCCATGACCGGCGAATCCCACATTCCCGTGCTGATGGCCGAGGCGCTCGATGCGCTCGCGCTCAAGCCCGGCGGCCGCTATCTCGACGGCACGTTCGGGGCCGGTGGCTATTCGCGCGCATTGCTGGAGCGCGAGCCTGAGGCGACGCTGCTCGCGCTCGACCGCGATCCGACCGCGATAGCCGGCGGCGCGGATCTCGTCCTGGTGATGGGTGGCCGGCTGACGCTGGCCGAGGCCCGCTTCGGCGCACTGGCTGAAGAGGCCGAGCGCTTTAAGATGGCGCCGCTCGACGGTGTCGTGCTCGATATCGGCGTCTCATCCATGCAGCTGGATCAGGCCGATCGTGGCTTCTCCTTCCGTTTCGACGGGCCGCTCGACATGCGCATGGGGGCGAGCGGGCAGAGCGCCGCCGAACTCGTCAACGAGGCGGATGAGGGCGTGCTCGCCAACATCATCTACCATTATGGCGAGGAGCGGCGCTCGCGCGCCGTGGCACGCGCTATCGTCGAGGCCAGGCGCAAGGCGCCGATCACGACGACGAAGCAGCTCGCCGACCTCGTCGCCGGCATCGTCCGGGGCGAGCCCGGCGGCGCGCACCCGGCGACGCGGACCTTCCAGGGCTTGCGCATCGCGGTCAATGACGAGCTCGGCGAGCTGGTCAGGGCGCTGCATGGTGCCGAGACCGTGCTGAAGCCGGGCGGGCGGTTGTCCGTGGTCACCTTCCATTCGCTCGAGGACCGCATCGTCAAGCAGTTCTTCGCGGAGCGCTCGGGCAAGGCGCCGACCGGCTCGCGCCATGCCCCGGCCGTGGCGCAGCCACAGGCGACGTTCAGCCTTGTCACCAAAGGCCCGGTTGCACCGTCCGTGGCCGAAACCAGGGCCAACCCGCGGGCCCGCTCGGCCAAGCTGCGCGCCGTGGAGCGCACCGACCTTCCGCCGCGCGCTCCCGATCCCGATCTCGTCGGGCTCGCCGTCGTGCCTGCGCCGCAAACCCGCCGGAGGAGCTGAGCGTGATCAAGCTCTTGCATATCATCGCCATCGGCGCGCTGGTGTCCTCGGCGCTCTATGCCTACTCGATCAAGTACGAGACGACGCTCCAGGCCGAGCAGCTGCAGAAGCTGAAGGCCAAGGCCCAGCGCGAGCGCGAGGCTATCGCGGTGCTCAAGGCGGAGTGGCAGTACCTCAACCGGCCTGATCGGTTGCAGGCCCTGGCCGACAAGCATCTCGACCTGCAGCCGCTGACGATCACACAGATCGTGCGCCTGTCGGACATTCCCAATCGCGGGCCCAAGGTCGACTCGATCGGCCGCAAGCTCGAGGACCTCGGGCTCGGCCTGCCGACCGAGACGCCGAAGGACCGCAAGAGCAACGCCGTGACGACGCCGGGAGCCCGCCCATGAGCCAGGAGCTCAACCAGCAAGCCGCGGCGCCCGAGATCGTCGCCGGCACGATCGACAAGCCCGAGGTCGCGAAGCCGAAATGGCGCTTCCGCACCGAGTGGCTGCGCGACGTCTTCCGGATGAGCGGCGAGAAGAGCGAGCCGCGCGTCGGGCTGGTCATTCTCGGCTTCAGCGGGCTGTTCGTGGCGATCGTCGCCCGGCTCGTCATGCTCGGTGCCTTCCCGAGCGACCAGGTTGGCTTGCGCCGCGCGACCTCGAACGCGATCTCGGCGGCGCGGCCCGACATCATCGACAGGAACGGCATTCAGCTCGCGACCGATGTGCGCACCGTCTCGGTCTTCGCCGAGCCGCGCAACATTCTCGACAAGGACGAGGCGACCGAGCTCCTAACCGCCGTGCTGCCCGACCTCAACGCCAAGGAGCTGCGCGACAAGCTCGGCACCAAGAAGGGCTTCGTCTGGGTCAAGCGCGAGATCACGCCGCGCCAGCAGGCGGAAGTTCACAGGCTCGGCATTCCCGGCGTCGGCTTCGTGCCGGAGAACAAGCGCGTCTACCCGAACGGGACCGTCGCCGCCCATGTGCTCGGCTTCGCCAATGTCGATAATATCGGCATCGCCGGCATCGAGAAATACATCGACTCGCAAGGGCTGCAGGATCTGAACGGGGCGGGCTTCGCGGTACAGGCCTCCGACCTCAAGCCGGTCCAGCTATCCGTCGATATGCGCGTCCAGCATTTGCTGCGCGACGAACTGGTCAAGGGCATCGAGAAATACCGGGCGATCGCGGCGGCCGGCGCGATCATGGACGTCAATACCGGCGAGGTGATCGCGCTGGTCTCGCTGCCCGATTTCGATCCGGGCAACCCGGTTGACGCGCTGGAGAAGGACCGGATCAACCGGATGAGTGTCGGCGTCTACGAGATGGGCTCGACCTTCAAGGCGCTGACCATCGCGATGGCGCTCGATTCCGGCAAGGCCAACATCAATTCGAGCTATTCGACCGCCGGCGGCATGATGCGGTTCGGGCGCCAGGTCATCAAGGAATACCACGGCACCGGCCGCACGCTGACGGTGCCGGAAGTGTTCCTGCACTCGTCGAACATGGGCTCGATCAAGATGGCGCTCTCGGTCGGCGTCGAGGGCCACAAGGCCTTCCTGAAGAAGATGATGCAGCTCGACCGCATGACGACCGAGCTGCCGGAAAGCGCCGCGCCGATCGTTCCCGGGCGCTGGGGCGAGATCAACACGGCGACGATCGCCTTCGGCCACGGCCTTGCGGTCGCACCGCTCCAGGCGCTGGCGGCGGTCGGCGCCCTCGTCAATGGCGGCTACCTGATCAGGCCGACCTTCCTCAAGCGCTCCGAGGAGGAGGCCAGAAAGGACGCGGTCCGCGTGATCAAGCCGGAGACCTCCGAGGCCATGCGCTACATCATGCGCCTCAACGGCGAAAAGGGCTCGGCCCGCTTCGCCAACATCCCCGGCTACTTCGTCGGCGGCAAGACCGGCACGGCCGAGAAGGTCGTCAACGGTCGCTACGCCAAGAACAAGAACTTCACGACCTTCACGGCGATCGCGCCGTCGGACAAGCCGCGCTATGTCTTCCTGGCCATCTATGACGAGCCGAAGGGCTATGCCGAGAGCGGCGGCTACTCGACCGCGGCCTGGAACGCCGGCAAGACCACCGGCAAGGTGATCGAGCGGGCAGCGCCGATCCTCGGCCTGCCGCCGCGCTTCGATCCGCCGCTGTCGCCGTTCCCGCTGATGGCCAAGCTCGGCGCCTGGGGCACGCGCTGAGAGCCCGTCCGGAAATTCGTGATAGCGGGCTGCGAATGGCGTTTGTCTGCGCTTCGGTGCTCACGTACTTGAGTACGCTCCGCTCCGATGCTCGAAAAACCCCATTCTCGCCACGCCCTGACGAATTTTCGAACGGACTCTGGGCCGAAGGACCTTGGTAGTGAGATGACCCAATCCGGCTTCAGCCTCGGCCAGCTCTTTCCTGGGGCGTTTCTGGAGTCGGGCGAGCGCGGCGTCAACGGCCTCGCCTTCGACAGCCGCAAGGTCTCAGCCGGCGATGCCTTCGTCGCGCTCGCCGGCGCCAAGGCAGACGGCGCCCGCTTCATCGCCGATGCGGTCCAGCGCGGTGCGGTCGCGATCGTCTCCGGCGGACCACGACCTGCCGATCTCCCGGACGCGGTTGCCTATGCGCAGGTCGAGGACTCCCGGCTCGCATTGGCGCTGGCTGCGGCCAAGGTGCATCCGGGCCAGCCGGGCACGGTCATCGCCGTTACCGGCACGAGCGGGAAATCCTCGGTCGCCGAATTCACCCGCCAGATCTTCATGGCGCTCGGGCGCAAGGCGGCGAGCGTCGGCACGATCGGCATCGTCACCGAGGGCGGAGCCGATTACGGCTCGCTGACCACGCCCGACCCGCTCTCGCTGCATGCTTCGCTCGACAAGCTTGCGGGTGAAGGTGTCACGCATCTGGCGATGGAAGCGTCTTCGCACGGGCTCGACCAGCGCCGGCTCGACGGCGTCAGGCTATCGGCCGGGGCCTTCCTCAATCTCGGTCGCGACCATCTCGACTACCATCCGAGCGTCGAGAACTATCTTTCTGCCAAGCTGCGGCTCTGGGAGTTGCTGCCGGCCGGTGCGCCGGTGGTGATCAATCGCGACGAGCCCTATGCGGACAAGGCCGAGGCGGCGGCGCGGGCGGGTGGGCATCCGGTGATCGGCATCGGTCGGGGTGGCGATCGTCTCAAGTTGCTCGACGTGGTCCGCGAAGGCTTTTCGCAGCGCCTGACCGTCGAGGTCGACGGCGCGAAGGCTGAGGTCATGTTGCCGATGGTCGGTGATTTCATGGCCGGCAATGCGCTGGTCGCGGCCGGGCTGGCAATTGCAACGGGTGAGGATGCGGCGGTCTCCGTGCAGGCGATTGCGGGCTTGAAGGGCGTGCCGGGCCGGCTGGAGCGCGTCGGGGAACATAATGGCGGGCTCGTCGTGGTCGACTATGCCCACAAGCCCGATGCGCTCGCGGCGGTACTCAAGACTCTGCGGCCCTATGCCAGCGGCCGGCTGATCTGCGTCTTCGGCTGCGGCGGCGACCGCGATCGCGGCAAGCGCCCGCTAATGGGCAAGATCGCCGCCGATGGCGCCGACATCGCCATCGTCACCGACGACAACCCGCGCAGCGAGGATCCGGCAGCGATCCGCGCCGAGGTCCTGGCGGCGGCGCCGGACCGTCTCAGGGAGATTGGCGACCGTGGCGAGGCGATCGCGGCCGGCGTCGCCATGCTGCAGCCTGGGGATGTCCTGGTCGTTGCTGGAAAAGGCCATGAAAGCGGCCAGATCGTCGGCGATCGGACTTTGCCGTTTTCGGATCACGACGTGGTCCGGGAGGCGATCGCGGTTTTGGCTGGGGGAAGACAGGGATGACGACCGAACCGCTGTGGACCGGCGCGCGCCTGATCGAGGCGATGGGCGCCCGTTCGCAAGGCCCTGTTCTGGCTGCCGTGAACGGCGCCTCGATCGATACGCGCACGCTCGAGCCGGGCGATGCTTTCTTTGCGATCAAGGGCGAGCGCGACGGGCATGACTTCGTCGCGGCCGCGCTCGACAAGGGCGCGGCACTCGCCGTCGTCGATGAGGCACATGCCGGTGCTTTCCCCGTGGATGCGCCGCTCGCGATCGTACCCGACGTGCTGCGCGCGATGGAGCAGGCCGGCATGGCGCGCCGGGCGGAGCTCTCCGCCAAGGTCGTCGCCGTAACCGGCTCAGTCGGCAAGACCGGGACCAAGGAGGCGCTGAGGCTGGTGCTCTCGCGCCAGGGCAAGACGCACGCGCCGGTCGCCTCCTACAACAACCATTGGGGTGTGCCGCTGACGCTGGTGCGGACGCCGCGCGACGTTCGCTACGGCGTCTACGAGATCGGCATGAATGCGCCCGGCGAGATCCTGCCGCTGGCCAAGATGGTTCAGCCCGATGTCGCGGTGATCACCACGATCCAGCCGGTGCATCTGGCCGCCTTCGAGTCACTGGAGGGGATCGCCCGCGAGAAGGCGGCGATCTTTGGCGGGCTTAAACGCGGCGGCACTGCGATCATCAATGCCGATATCCCGCAGTCTGGCCTGTTGCGCGAGCTGGCGCTCGCCGGCGGGGCAGGGCGCGTCATCTCCTTCGGCGAGAGCGAAGAGGCGAATGTCCGGCTGCTCGGCTGCGCGCTGAAGCCGGACGTCTCGACCGCCAATGCCAATGTGCTGGGGCAGGCGGTGACCTACAAGCTCGGCAGCCCGGGCAAGCACATCGTCCTGAACTCGCTCGCCGTTCTGGCTGCGGTCGAGGCGCTCGGCGCCGATCTCGCCTTGGCCGCGCTGGCGCTTTCCGACCTCACGCCCCCGGCCGGGCGCGGCGCACGGCAGGTGTTGCACGCGCCGGCCGGCCCGTTCACGCTGATCGACGAGAGCTATAACGGCAACCCGGCCTCGATGCGGGCTGCGATCGAGAATCTCGGCCGCATGCCGGTGTCCGGCAGGGGCCGGCGCATCGCCGTGCTCGGCGACATGCTCGAGCTCGGCGAAACTGGGCCGGAGCTGCACAAGGGGCTCGCCGACGCGGTCACCGGAAACGGAATTGATCTCGTCTTCGCCTGCGGTCCGCTGATGAGAACCCTGTACGACGCCTTGCCATCGCACCGCCGCGGCGCTTATGCCGCACAGGCGACCGGTCTCGAGCCCCATGTACTCGACGCCCTCCGCGCCGGCGATGTCGTCACGGTGAAAGGCTCGCTCGGCACGCGCATGGGGCCAATCGTCAAGGCGATGACGGCTCGCTTCCCGGTCGTCCAGGCCGACGACTGAGTAAGGAATAGGGTTCGATGCTGGTCTGGCTTGCCGATTTTGCGGGGACGTTCCCGATCCTCAACGTCTTCCGCTACATCACCTTCCGCGCCGGCGGGGCGACCGCAACCGCGCTGCTCTTCGTCTTCTTCTTCGGTCCGTGGGCGATCTCCTGGCTGCGGCTCAAGCAGGGCAAGGGCCAGCCGATCCGCACCGACGGGCCGGAATCGCATCTCGCCAAGCGCGGCACGCCGACCATGGGCGGGCTGATGATCCTGA
This sequence comes from Allobosea sp. LjRoot90, assembly GCF_964254315.1. Taxonomy (NCBI): domain Bacteria; kingdom Pseudomonadati; phylum Pseudomonadota; class Alphaproteobacteria; order Hyphomicrobiales; family Alloboseaceae; genus Allobosea; species Allobosea sp. LjRoot90. The sequence continues at coordinate 192,929 of NZ_CAXUTF020000003.1, read as the reverse complement.
CCGGGCTGTTCGTCGCGACCCTGCTCTGGGGCAATCTGCGCAATCCTTACGTCTGGATCGTGCTCGGCGTGACCGCGACCTATGGCGCAATCGGCTTCTATGACGACTTCCTCAAGGTGACGAAGCAGTCGCACAAGGGTTTCTCCAGCAAGGCGCGCCTCGGCCTGGAGATCGTCATCGCGCTCGCCGCCTGCACCGCGATCATGCAGGTCAGTCCGCCTTCGATCGCGAGCGGCTTCGCCATGCCGTTCCTCAAGGAGCTGATAATCCCACTCGGCATCCTGTTCCCGGTGGTCACCGCCTTCGTCGTCGTCGGCGCCGGCAATTCGGTCAACCTGACCGACGGGCTCGACGGGCTCGCCATCGTGCCGGTGATGATCGCGGCGGGGACCTTCGGCTTCATCTCCTATCTCGCGGGTAACGCCATCTTCGCCAACTACCTGCAGATCCACCATGTGCCCGGCGTCGGCGAGCTCGCGGTGATCTGTGGCGCGATGATGGGAGCCGGCCTCGGCTTCCTCTGGTTCAACGCGCCGCCGGCCCAGATCTTCATGGGCGACACCGGTTCCCTCGGCTTGGGCGGCATGCTCGGCACCATCGCGGTCGCAATCAAGCACGAGGTCGTGCTCGCCATCGTCGGCGGCCTGTTCGTGGTCGAGGCGCTCTCGGTGATCATCCAGGTCGCGGTGTTCAAGCGCACCGGCAAGCGCGTTTTCCTGATGGCGCCGATCCACCATCATTTCGAGAAGCTGGGCTGGACCGAGCCGCAGGTGGTGATCCGCTTCTGGATCATCTCGGTGGTGTTGGCGCTGGTCGGCCTCGCCACGCTGAAGCTGCGCTAGGCCATGTCGTCTTTCGACGGAGCCACCTCCGTCATTCCGGGGCGTCGCGCAGCGGCGAGCCCGGAACCCATGAACACGACGCCACAGGACTACTCATTGCGGCCGTCGTTATTGTCTGGCACGGACGGTGTTCATGGGTTCCGGGCTCATGCCTGCGGCATGCCCCGGAAAGACGGTGAGGTTCCAAGCCTGCTCTTCCGCCTCTGGAGCAAGAGAGCGTCATGACACCCGTCACGGTCTTCGCCGGAAAAATAGTCGCCCTGTTCGGCCTCGGCGGCTCCGGGCTCGCGACGGCGCGCGCGCTCGTTGCCGGCGGGGCTGAGGTCGCCTGCTGGGACGATAATCAGGCGAGCCGCGACAAGGCGGCGGCCGAGGGGCTGTCCGTCGTCGATCTCGCCACCGCTGACTGGTCGGGTTTTGCCGCCTTCGTGCTCTCTCCGGGTGTGCCGCTGACGCATCCGACGCCGCATTGGACGGTTGAGAAGGCCAAGGCGGCGAATGTGCCGGTGATAGGCGACATCGAATTGTTCTTCCTGGAGCGGGCGAAGATCGCGCCCGCCGCGCCGGTGGTCTGCATCACCGGCACCAATGGCAAGTCGACAACCACGGCGCTGATCGCGCATGTGCTGGAGGCGGCCGGCCGCGACGTGCAGATGGGCGGCAATATCGGCACCGCCGTGCTGGCGCTGGAGCCGCCGGCTTTGGATCGCATCCACGTCGTCGAGTGCTCGACCTTCCAGATCGATCTTGCCCCCTCGATGAAGCCGAGCGTCGGTATCCAGATGAACCTGACGCCGGACCATCTCGACCGGCACGGGACCTTCGAAGCCTATGGAGCGATCAAGGAGCGGCTGGTCGCAGCCTCCGACATCGCGGTCATCGGCGTCGACGACGAGCCCTCGAAGCAGATGGCGCGCCGGCGCGCCGCGCAGGCTAAGCCGCTCGTGAAGATCAGTGGCGAGCAGCCGCTTGACGACGGCGTCTTCGCCGGCGTCACCGCCAATGCCGGCCAGCTCGACACGCGGATCGTCGAGGTCAAGGACGGCAAGCCGAAGGTCGTCGCCAATCTCGCCGGCATCGGCTCCCTGCGCGGCAGCCACAACGCCCAGAACGCGGCCGCCGCCTTCGCCGCCTGCGCGGCGCTCGGGCTGACGGCCGAGGAGATCGCCGCCGGCTTCAGGAGCTATCCCGGCCTGAAGCACCGGATGGAAGAGCTCGGCCGCATCGGTCGCGTCGTCTTCATCAATGATTCCAAGGCGACGAATGCCGACTCGACCGAGAAGGCGCTGACCTCTTTCCGCGAGATCTTCTGGATTCTCGGCGGCAAGGCCAAGGAAGGCGGCATCGAGTCGCTCAGGCGCTATTTCCCTAACATCGCCCGCGCCTATCTGATCGGCGCGGCGAGTGATGTCTTCGCCGCGACCTTCGAAGACGATGGCCGCGTTGCTTACGAGCGCAGCGGCACGCTCGATGTTGCAGTAGCCGCCGCGACAAAGGCGGCGCAGGCTCAGCAGGGGACAGAGGAGATCGCCGTGCTGCTCTCGCCGGCCTGCGCTTCCTATGACCAGTTCCCGAATTTCGAGGTACGGGGCGACGCGTTCCGGGCGCTGGTCAAGGCGCTGCCGGGGTTCGAGGCGGTCTAACCCTTCCTTCTCCCCTTGCGGGAGAAGGTGGCTCGGCGAAGCCGAGACGGATGAGGGGTCGCGCAGTGATTGCAATCTTGCCTGACAACAGGCCTCGTCATGACCGAGGGGCGCGCGACCCCTCATCCGTCAGCGCTTCGCGCTGCCACCTTCTCCCGCAAGGGGAGAAGGGAGGGAGCGGCGCCCGTCCATTCACTGGATGCTCAACGCCGCTGATGCGCTATGATGCGTTCCAATAATCCGATCAGAATGCCACAGCCTGATGAGGCTCTCGCGATCGAGGATATCGATCTGGAGGATTATCACTGATGGCCATCAAGCTTCATCCGAGCTTCGCCGTTCATCCCGGTTTGTGGCTACGGACCGAAATCGTCGAGCCTTATGGCTTGAGCGTGACTGTCGCGGCCGAGAAACTGGGTGTTACGCGGCAGGCCATGAGCAATCTCCTGAACGGCAAGGCTGCCTTGTCGGCCGAGATGGCGATCCGGTTCGAGAAGGCTTTCGGCGTACGCGCAGAGACGATGCTGCGGATGCAGGCGGCGCATGATCTCGTCGAAGCTCGCGCCCATGAAGACGAGATCAAGGTGGAGCGTGTCGCGGCGCTGGCCTAGCGGCCGCTTCTACGATGACGCGCCCGACATTCGGGAGGTCTTCATGCCCAAGATCGATGTCGCCGCCGTGCCGGAGCGCAAGGGCTCGGGCTATCCGAAGCCCTTCGACGCCCCTTGCTCTGAGCGCATCCGCAAACGGCTCGGCAATGCCGGTGGGCTGAGCGATTTCGGCGTCAACCTGATGCGACTGCCGCCCGGCGGCTGGTCGAGCCAGCGGCACTGGCATTCGCATGAGGACGAGTTCGTCTACCTGCTCGATGGCGAACTGGTGCTCGTCGAGGACGAGGGCGAGACAGTGCTGCGCGCCGGCGATTGTGCCGCCTTCGCCAAAAATAGCGGCAACGGCCATCACATGATCAACCGGTCGGACAAGGTCGCGCTCTATCTCGAAGTCGGCAGCCGCCATGTGCTGGACCTGACTACCTGCTCCGACATCGATATGATGAGCGCCAATGCCGACGGGCGCTTCGTGCACAAGGACGGCACGCCTTATCCAGAGACGTGAGCCGCCGTTCTCTGCTGACGTCGCGCCGGCTCCGACTGGTGCAGATAGACAGCGAATGTGTCCCAGGGTGGCGTGATCGAAAGCTGCGACAGGATGCGGCAGACCTCGCCGCGATGAACCGCCGAATGCAGGGCGACGTGCAGCAGCATCTCCTGTCGTGTCATGCAGCCCTTGTCGCCGTCGGTGAAGCTAAAGGCGACCGCTTCGGAAAGCGCCCCCGGCGAGACCGTCCGGACGTAGTCCTGGTACCAGCGATCCGTCGCCGCGACCGATGCCCGGAGCTCGTCCAAAGGCGGCGTCTCGCCCGTGTTGTCCGATGCGTAGCGATGGTCCGTGCCGATCAGGTGCGCGGCGAAGATCTCGGCCACGACATGGTAGTGGCTGATCAGCCGCAGCGCGCTGTCGCGTTCGGCCGCCTGCGTCGTCCCGTCGAGCAGCGCCAGCTTGTCGAGCAGGTCATTATTCGCCCAGGCTTGGTAGCCGTACAGGGTTTGCAGCATCTCATTCATGATCGATGGCCCCGCCGATAAAATGTGAGTAATGTCCTCATATTCGGGGACGGGGCGTCCAATTTGTCTACTCGCATTGCCAAAGATCGGCTCTCGATGCGCAAGGAGCCGCGCCAGGCGCGATCGCGGGCGACGGTAGACGCGGTGGTCGAGGCCGGGGCTCGCATTCTGAGCGAGCAGGGCTGGGGCGGCTTCACCACCAACAAGGTCGCCGAGGCCGCCGGCGTCAGCATCGGCTCGCTCTATCAATATTTCCCCGACAAGCTGTCGCTGGTCGACGCGATCAGGCGCCGGCATATCGATGACAGCCTCGCTGCGGTCCGGGGCGCTCTTGCGGGAGCGGAGTCGCTCGTTGCGTTCGCCGAAGCCCTCGTGGCCAACATCATTGAGGCGCACAGCATCCATCCGGGATTGCACCGGGTTCTTCTGGACGAAGCGCCGGGCCTGGAGGCGTATCGGGACCAGAACAGCCTGATCGAGGCCCAGTACCTCGCCCTCTACACGGAGGCGGCGACCGTCTACGGGTCGGACGACCGCGGCGTACCCGCCTCGACCGTCGGGCTCGTCATCTCGGACGCCATCGATGGCGTGATCCATAATGCGGCGCGCCGCGGCAGGCTGCGCGAGCCGCTGATCCGGGACGAGCTCGTCAGGATGATCTGCTTGTATCTGGCGGATCGAGGCGAGGCTTAGGGTTGGCGGGAGGAGAAGTGATGCGTGAAGGCAGCGGCGGCAATTCCAGCAATCCTGAAATTCGCGCATTGCTCGATCGATCCCTGCAGGCGGACGTAGGCTGGATCGAGCTGATCAAGGAAATCCGGAGCCGGTACGGATCAAGCCTCGCCGGAGCCCAGGAACTGGCGTTGTCTCACGAAGGGTGGCGGCGCTGGGTTGCGAAGAGGCTAAACGTCGATCTGCAATGCAAGAAGCAGGCGTGGAGACATATTCGGGATCATGGATCGGCGTCGTTTTTCATACAGCGGGGTGACCGGATAGAGTTCCGTTGATCTCACAAGATGAGCCGGGCCTTGGACGCTCCGTCCAGGGACAAGCAAGGCTGCGACGTGGGGCTAAGGCCTCAACTCGGAATCAATCGGTTAACCATTCATTGACAGAGTGATTCGCCGGAGCGGGCGCCTTCGATCTGCCTGCTCGTCGACGGAGCCTTGGAACGATGGTCTCGCGCGCAGAACCCAGCCTGAGCGGCCGCTGGTGGTGGTCGATCGACCGCGTCATCCTGACGACGTTGGTGACGCTGATGGTCTCCGGCGTGGTGCTGCTGATGGCGGGTGGTCCGCCCGTCGCCGAGCGCCTGGGCCTGTCGACTTTCCACTTCGTCAATCGCCAGGTGGTCTATCTCCTGGTGGCGCTGGCGATCTTCCTCTCGACCTCGCTGCTCGCGCCGCGCCAGGTGCGGCGGATCGCGCTGGTCATCTTCGTGTTCGCTCTCGCCGGCGTGATCGGCACGCTCTATTTCGGCGTCGAGGTCAAGGGCGCCAAGCGTTGGCTGACGCTCGGGCCGCTCGGCTCGATCCAACCCTCCGAATTCCTGAAACCGGCCTTCGTCGTGCTCGCCGCCTGGGCCTTCGCCGAAGGCCATCGCCGGCCCGAGTTGCCGGGCACGATCATCGCCTTCCTGCTGCTGCCGATCACCATCGTGCCTTTGGTGCTGCAGCCGGACTTTGGCCAGACCATCCTGGTCACCCTGGTCTGGGCCGGGCTGTTCTTCGTCGCCGGCCTGCACTGGTTCTGGGTCTTGGGGCTCGGCGGCATCGGCGCCGTCGGCCTGTTCATCGCCTATGAGCTCGTCCCGCACGTGCGCGCCCGCATCGAGCGCTTCATGGACAAGGGCTCGGGCGACACCTTCCAGGTCGACACCGCGCTGGAGAGCTTCGCCCAGGGCGGCTGGTTCGGCAAAGGTCCGGGCGAAGGCACGGTGAAGCGGATCCTGCCCGATGCGCACACCGACTTCATCTTCGCGGTGACGGCCGAGGAGTTCGGCATCGTCGTCTGCATGGTGCTGGTGCTGCTCTTTGCGATCATCGTGCTCCGCGCGCTGTTCGTGGCGCAGCGCGCTGAGGACCCGTTCGTGCGCCTCGGCGTCACCGGCCTCGCTCTGCTCTTCGGCATCCAGGCCGCGATCAACATGATGGTGAACCTGCACATGATGCCGGCCAAGGGCATGACCTTGCCGTTCATCTCCTATGGCGGCTCCTCGCTGATCTCGCTGGCGCTCGGGACCGGGTTCCTCCTGGCATTGACCCGCAAGCGGCCGCGCGCCGAGAGCTTCGGCAAGCCGGAGCGCAGCTCGTGAGTGTAGAAGCGTCGGCTCCGCTCGTCGTGCTCGCCGCCGGCGGCACGGGCGGGCATCTCTTTCCGGCCGAGGCGCTGAGCCACGCTCTGCACAGCCACGGCGCCAGGGTGGCGCTGATCACCGATACGCGCGCCGCCGAATACGCCGGCAGCTTCCCGGCCGAGTCGATCCATGCGGTGCCGGCGGCGACGCCCTCGGGCAAGTCGCCGGTCGCTATGGCGAAGGCAGCCATCGTGCTGTTGCGCGGTGGGCTGGCGGCGCGCCAGACGATCAAGCAGCTGAAGCCTGCCATCGTCGTCGGCTTCGGTGGCTATCCGACGGTGCCGCCGGTCTTCGCCGCGGCGCTGATGGGCGTGCCGACCATGGTGCACGAGCAGAACGCCGTGATCGGCCGGGCGAACCGCTTCCTCGCCAGCCGGGTCAAGGCGATCGCCACAGGCTTCGCCGAGGTCGGCGGGCTCACCCCGGCGCAGGCGCAGAAGTGCACGCAGGTCGGCAATCCGGTCAGGCCGGCGGTGATCGAGGCAGCCTCGCCCTATGCCGAGCCGGACGGGCGGCTCAACCTCCTGGTCTTCGGCGGCAGCCAGGGCGCACGCGTGATGGCCGATATCGTCCCGCCGGCAATGCAGCTGCTCTCGCCGGAGGAGCGCAGCCGCTTGTCGATCGTCCAGCAGGCGCGCGCCGAAGACGACGAGCGCGTGCGGAAGATCTACGCCTCGCTCGGCATCAAGTTCGAGATCGCGCCCTTCTTCAAGGACCTGCCGGCGCGGATGGCGGCGGCGCAATTGGTGATCGCACGCTCCGGCGCCTCGACCATCGCCGAGCTCACGGTGATCGGGCGCCCTTCGCTGCTGGTGCCGCTGCCGGGTTCGCTCGACCAGGACCAGGCGGCCAATGCCGGAGTGCTCGCGAGAGCTGGCGGGGCGATGATGATCCTGCAGAACGATTTCTCGCCGCGGCGCCTCGCCGCCGAGCTGTCCGTGCTGCTTGCCGAGCCGTTGCGCTTGACGGCGATGGCTCAGGCGGCCAAGAGCGCGGGCATACCGGATGCGGCCGACCGCCTGGCGCGGCTCGTGCTGCAGACCGCCCAGAACTGATCTTTCAGGACGCGATACCATGAAGCTGCCGCCGAAACTCGGCTCCATCCATTTCGTCGGCATCGGCGGCATCGGCATGTCCGGCATCGCCGAAGTGCTGCACAATCTCGGCTACAAGGTGCAGGGCTCGGACGCCTCCGACGGCGCCAACGTCAGGCGCCTGGCCGAGAAGGGCATCAAGACCTTCGTCGGCCACAAGGCCGAGAACATCGGCGATGCCGAGGTCGTCGTGGTCTCGACCGCGATCAAGCGCGACAATCCCGAGCTGATGGCGGCGCGCGAGCAGCGCCTGCCGGTGGTGCGCCGCGCCGAGATGCTGGCCGAGCTGATGCGGCTGAAATCTTGCGTCGCCATTGCCGGCACGCACGGCAAGACGACGACGACCTCGCTGGTCGCGACATTGCTCGAGAAGGGTGGGCTCGACCCGACCGTGATCAATGGCGGCATCATCAACGCCTACGGCACCAATGCCCGCATGGGCGAGAGCGACTGGATGGTGGTCGAGGCCGACGAATCCGATGGCACCTTCCTGAAGCTGCCGGCCGACGTCGCGATCATCACCAATATCGACCCGGAGCATCTCGACCATTTCGGCTCGTTCGAGGCGATCAAGGCGGCCTTCCGCGCCTTCGTCGAGAACCTGCCTTTCTACGGTTTTGCCGTGATGTGCATCGACCATCCGACCGTGCAGGAGCAGGTCGGGCAGATCGAGGACCGCCGCGTCATCACCTATGGTGAGAACCCGCAGGCCGACTTCCGCCTGCTCGACATCGATCTTTCGGGTGGCCGGTCGAAGTTCACGCTGCTGATCCGCGACCGCAAGCGTGGCCGCGAGGAGGTGGTGCGTGACCTCATCATGCCGATGCCGGGCCACCACAACGCGCTCAATGCCACCGCCGCGATCGCCGTCGCCTATGATCTCGGCGTGCCGGTGGAGCAGATCCGCGCCGGGCTCGCCGGCTTCGGCGGGGTCAAGCGCCGCTTCACCAAGACCGGCGAGTGGAACGGCGCGCTGATCTTCGACGATTACGGCCACCACCCGGTCGAGATCGCTGCCGTGCTCAAGGCGGCGCGCGCCTCGACCAAGGGCAAGGTGATCGCGGTGATGCAGCCGCATCGCTACAGCCGCCTGTCGAGCCTGTTCGCTGACTTCGCCGCCTGCTTCAACGATGCGGATTCGGTGATCATCGCCGATGTCTATGCCGCTGGCGAGCAGCCGGTTCCGGGCATCGACCGCGATTCGCTGGTGGCGGCGATCAAGGCGCGCGGCCATCGCCATACGCTGCCGCTCGAATCACCGGACAAACTTGCCGGCATGGTCGCCGAACTCGCCGGGCCGGGCGACTATGTCGTCTTCCTGGGCGCGGGCAACATCACGCAATGGGCTTATGCGTTGCCGGGTGAGTTGGCGGCTCTGGGGGGCTCCCGGTGAGCTTCGCCGATCTGACACCCGATATCCTCGCCGCCGCGCCCGACTTGCGCGGACGGCTTCTCGCCAATCAGGCGATGGCTGGGCTGACCTGGTTCCGCGTCGGTGGGCCGGCACAGCTTCTGTTCACCCCGGCGGACGAGGCCGATCTCGCTTATCTGCTCGGCAAGCTGCCGGCCGAGATTCCGGTCACCGTGGTCGGGCTCGGCTCGAACCTGATCGTCCGCGATGGCGGCATTCCCGGCGTGGTCATCCGCCTCGCCGGCAAGGCCTTCGGCGAGATCGCGCGCGAGGACGGTGACCGTCTGCGCGCCGGGACCGCCGCGCCTGACGTGAAGGTGGCGCGCGCTGCGGCCGACGCCTCGCTCGACGGGCTCGCCTTCTATCGCGGTATTCCCGGCTGCATCGGCGGGGCGCTGCGCATGAATGCCGGTGCACATGGTGGCGAGACCACCGACGTTCTGGTCGAGGCGCGGGGCGTGACGCGCGCCGGCGAGATCATCACCTTCTCGCATGCGCAGATGGGCTTCACCTACCGCAACTCGACCGCGCCGCTCGACATCATCTTCACCTCTGCGCTGTTCCAGGGCCGGCCGGGCGACCAGGCTGAGATTCTGGCCGAGATGGACCGGGTGACCTCGGCGCGCGAAGCGGCGCAGCCGATCAAGGAACGTACCGGCGGCTCGACCTTCAAGAATCCGGAGGGCGGCAAGGCTTGGCAGCTGATCGACGCGGCCGGCTGCCGGGGCCTGCGCATTGGCGGCGCGCAGGTCTCCGAGATGCACTGTAACTTCCTGATCAATACCGGCGGTGCTACCGCCGCCGATATCGAGGGCTTGGGCGAAGAGGTCCGCCGCCGGGTCAAGGACAACTCAGGCTATGAGTTGCACTGGGAGATCAAGCGGTTCGGCGTCGCGGCCTGATCAGGCGCTGCCGTTTCGGCTGATTTGCGCCGTGACAGCAGGATGCCGGCGACGGTCGAGCCGAAGATGATGGCGATGCCGAGCCATTGCTGGGCGTGGAACCATTCGCCCAGCAAGGCCGCGCCGAGGAAGGTCGCGACCAGCGGACTGAGCAGGCTGAGGAAAGCGACGCCCGTGCCGATCGTCGCAATGCCGCGCACCCAGAGCCAGTAGGCGAAGGCGGTGCCGATCACGACCAGATAGCTCAAGCCGGCGAGGTTGCGGATGGTCGGCACGGGCGGCAGCCCCTCGACTACGAGCGCGACCGGCAGGAGCAGGAGCCCGCCGAGCGTCAGCTGCCAGGCGGCGAGCGCGAGCGGCGAGCCGATCTTGCCCCAGCGTTCGATCAGCACTGTGCCGATCGCCATCGAGGCGGCGCCGGCCAGAGCTGCTGCAACGCCGATCGCGTCGAGCTGCACGGTATTATCGATCACCAGCAAACCAACGCCGACCGTGCCGGCGAGCGCGGCGAGCACCTGCCCGAGGCGAGGGCGGCGCAGCAGCAATGGCCAGGCGAGGAAGGCGACGAGCAGCGGCTGCATCGAGCCGAGCGTCGCGGCGAGCCCGCCGGGAAGGCGCGAGGCGCTAAGGAAGAGCATGCCGAAGAACAGCCCGATATTGGCAAAGCCGATGATAGCGAGCGGCAGGAGCTTGTCGCGCGGCGGCAGGCCGGGGCCGAGCAGCATCAGGAGGATACCGGCTGGCAGGGCGCGCAGCGCCCCGACCAGCAGCGGATGCTCGACCGGAAGCGTCTGGGTGAAGACGACATAGGTCGAGCCCCAGAGGGCAGGCGCCAGGATCGTCGCGAGCAGGATGCGGGTCTTGTTGTCGGCCATGGCCGTGACCTTTCGAGAGAGGTGGATCCGGCGCTCAGGCCGGGAAGGGGCCGGAGAACGCGGTTTCGGTGAGCGGGCGCCGGGGGCTCGGCCATTCGCGCTCGCGCAGTTGCGGCGGCAGCGTCTCGGGCTCTGCCCGGCGGCCGAGCGCGACGGCGATCTCGACGCGGAAGCGCGAGGGAACGGCGAGGCTCTTGCGGGTGGCCTCGACGTCGATGCCGGCCATCGCATGAGCGTGGTAGCCGAGCCGGACGGCCTGCAGGGCGATATGCGACCAGGCGGCGCCGGTGTCGAAGCTGCGGATCGGCGAGGCTTGCGGCTGTTGGGCGGCGTCGTCCGAGCCGGTATCCGACAGCAGGAAGACGAGGGCGGAGGCCGAGCCGGCCCAGCTCTGGTTGAAGCTGTCGAGCAGCGAGACGAATTGCGGCCAATGGGCATCACCGCGCAGCGCGTAGAGGAAGCGCCATGGCTGCTCGTTATAGGCCGAGGGAGCCCAGCGGGCGGCTTCCAGCACGGTCAGCAGCGCCTCCGGTGCCATTGGTTCAGGATGAAAGGCGCGCGGCGACCAACGCTCGATGAAGATCGGGTCGATCGGGAAGGCAGCAGTTCTGTCCGTCATCGTCTTGCTCTCGCGGTTTGCGGCAGCTGCGCCGGGCTGGTAAGGTTGTCCGACGTCAGATAATTCGATATCGAATTACTTGATGACGGATAATTAGGCGCAGGATTTCCATGAGTCAAGCTGACGAGGCGAATGGGCAGGGCGGACCGCTGGATTCGATTCTGGCCCAATGGCGAGTGGCGCGACCAGACATCGATCCCAGTCCGATGGCGGTCTGTGGTGCGGTCTGGCGCGCGGGCGAGCGGATTCGCCAGGGCCTGGCCGGCAATCTCGCCGGGGCCGAGCTCGACTTCGCCGGCTTCGACGTGCTGATGACCTTGCGCCGCCAGGGCGAGCATGGCGGCTCGCTGACCCCGTCCGAGCTCGCCAAGGACATGATGCTGTCGACCTCGGCGATGACGAATCGGCTCGACCGGCTGGAGAAGCGCGGGCTGATCGCAAGGCAGGCCGATCCGCAGGACAGGCGCAGCCTGCGCATCCTGCTGACGCCCGCAGGGTTCGCGTTGATCGAACGGCTCGTGGTCTCGCATGTGGCGACGGAGGAGCGGTTGCTTTCGGCGCTCGGCGCGTCCGAACGCGAGCAACTCAAGGCCCTGCTGGCCAAGGTCGCGGCCGGCGAAGGGGAGTGAGTCCTGCGCGCAACAGGGGCGCTTCCATTAACCGGCAGGGCGCTTCGTTAACGCGTCGTTAACCATGTCGGCTCAGGTTCGGCCCGAGGAGTTCGGTGTCAGGAACCTTGATGAGCAAGCATGTCGCAGTGCTGATGGGCGGGTGGTCGGTCGAGCGTGAGGTCAGCCTCAGCAGCGGCGCGGCCTGTGCTCGGGCGCTCGAAAGCGTCGGCTACCGCGTCACGCGCGTCGAGGTCGGCCGCGACGTCGCCGAGGTTCTGGCCAGGCTGAAGCCCGAGGTCGTCTTCAACGCCCTGCATGGCCGCTTCGGCGAAGACGGCACCATCCAGGGCATGCTCGAGATCCTCGGCATTCCCTATACCCATTCCGGCGTGCTCGCCTCGGCGCTCGCCATCCGCAAGGACAAGGCCAAGATGGTCGTGTCGGCCGCCGGTGTGCCGGTGGCGCATGGCGTCAATGTCTCGCGCTTCGAGGCGGCGAAACGACATCCCCTGCCACCGCCCTATGTGATCAAGCCGATCGACGAAGGCTCATCTGTCGGGGTGGTGATCGTTAAGAAAGGCCGCGAGCACCCACCCCAGGAGATCGCCCGGCCGGACTGGCCCTGCGGCGAGACCATGCTGGCCGAAACCTTCATTGCCGGGCGCGAACTGACCTGCGCGGTGATGGACGGCAAGTCCTTGGGGGTAACGGAGATTCGGGCGGCGACGGGCGAGTTCTACGACTACGACGCCAAATATGCCAAAGGCGGTTCAATCCACATCTGCCCGGCTCAAATTTTACCGAATATTTACCAGCGGATCGAAGAGTGTGCGTTAACGGCGCATCAAGCAATCGGGTGCCGCGGCGTCAGCCGTTCAGACTTCCGCTACGACGACGAGAGCGACACGCTCGTCTGGTTGGAAGTCAACACGCAGCCGGGCATGACCGAGACTAGCCTGGTGCCCGAATTAGCCGCCCATGCGGGCATGAATTTCGGTGAGCTCGTCAGATGGATCGTGGAGGACGCCTCCTTAAATCGGTGAAGGTGGAACCGGTGTTTGCCGGGGCCAACCTGCCGATGCGCGTGACGGGGCCTCAGCTCCTCGTCGGCGAGCGCTCGCGTCGCTGGTTCCGCGGCTCGCGCCGCAGCGCCGTCGCGGTGCCGCTGGCCGAGCGGCTGCCGAGTGGCCTCGGCTCCTGGCTGGCGATCGGTTTCCTGACGCTCACGGGCGCGACCGGGGCGATCCTCGGCGGCCATTACGAGACCTTCCGCGAGACCTATGGCGAACCCAGGCATGCGCTGGCCCGGGCTGTCGGGCTCGGCATCGACCGCATCACCATTTCGGGCTTGAGCGGGCTCTCCGAGATCGAGGTCCTGGTCGCGGCCGGCATCGATCCCAAGATTTCGCTCGCCTTCTTCGATGCGGACGAAGCCCGCAAGCGGCTCGAGGCCACGCCGATGATCCGCGAAGCCTCGGTCCGCAAGCTCTATCCCGGTGAGATCTCGATCAATCTCACCGAGCGCGAGCCCTATGCGCTCTGGCAGGTCAAGGGCGAGCTTTTCCTCATCGCCCAGGACGGCACGGTGATCGACAAGATGGACGACGGCCGCTTCGCCAACCTGCCGCTGGTCGTCGGTGCCGACGCCAATCTCAAGGCAAAGGACTATCTCGCGTTGCTCAACGAGGCCGGCCCCTTCGCCGCGCGCATCCGCGCCGGCAGCCTCGTCGCCGGCCGGCGCTGGAATCTCAAGCTCGATACCGGCGCCGACATCAGGCTGCCGGAGCAGGGCGCCGGAGCCGCGGTGAAACGCCTCGCCAGTCTCGAGCAGGACTTCCGGATCAGCGAGAAGGATTTAATCGCCATCGACATGCGCCAGCCTGACCGCGTGACCATGCGCCTGACCGAAGAAGCCGCGACCGCGCGGGCCGAGCAGCTCAAGAGCAAGACGAAGAAGAAGGGCGGCGAGGCATGAGCTTGACCTCGCAGGGCCTGACGCCGCGGATGCGGCCCTTGTCGTCGCGCAAGAGCGCGACCTTGTCGATTCTGGACATCGGCACGAGCAAGGTCGTCTGCCTGATCGCCGAGCTCAACCCGGCCGAGGCGAACGAGCGGCTGCGCGGGCGCACCCATGTCGCGCGCATCATCGGCATCGGCCATCAGCGCTCGCTCGGCCTGAAGGGCGGGGCGATCATCGATCTTGAAAGCGCCGAACGCGCCATCCGCGCCGCCGTGGACGCGGCCGAGCGCATGGCCAAGGTCGAAGTCCAGTCGGTGATCGTGAACCTGACCGGCGGACGCCTGAACTCGCAGCATTACGCAGCCAGCGTCGATCTGCGCGGCGGCTCGGTCGGCGACTCCGACGTCAAGCGCGTGCTCGCGGCCGCGGCGAATCACGCAATCCGCCCGGGCAAGGCGGTGCTGCACGCGCTGCCGACCGGTTATGCGCTCGACGGCTCGCCCGGTGTGCTCGACCCGCGCGGGCTGATCGGCGGCTCGCTCTCGGTCGACATGCACGTCGTCGCCTCGGAGGCGGCGGCGGCACGCAACGTCATGCTCGCGGTCGAGCGTTGCCATCTCGAGGTCGAGGCGGTGGTTGCGACCCCCTACGCGGCTGGCCTCTCGGTCCTGGTCGATGACGAGGCCGAGATGGGCGTCGTCGTGGTCGACATGGGCGGCGGCACGACCTCGCTCGGCGTCTTCTCCGGCGGGCACCTGACCCATGCCGACGCGATCGCGGTCGGCGGCAACCACATCACCATGGACGTCGCGCGCGGGCTCTCGACCCGGGTTTCCGCGGCCGAGCGGCTGAAGACGCTGCACGGCTCGGCCATCGCCAGCCCTTCCGACGAGCGCGACATGATCGCGGTGCCGCAGGTCGACGACGATGAGCGCGACATGCCGAACCATCTCTCGAAGTCGCATCTGGTGCGGATCATCAAGCCACGCGTCGAGGAAATCCTCGAACTGGTGCGCGACCGGCTGAAGGCGGCCGGGTTCTCGGCCGAGGCCGGGCGCCGCGTGGTGCTGACCGGCGGCGCCTGCCAGCTCACCGGCATGCCGGAAGTGGCGCGGCGCATTCTCGGCGGCCAGGTCCGCACTGGCCGGCCACTCGGAATCAAGGGCCTGCCGGAAGCGGGCAAGGGTCCGTCCTTCGCGGCGGCGGTCGGCCTCTTGGTCTATCCGCAGGTCGCGCATGTCGAACATTTCGAGCCGCGAGCCGGGGCGTCTTTCTTCGCCCATGCGACCGACGGCTACTTCTCTCGCGTCGGCCGCTGGCTGCGCGAGAGTTTCTAGAGTTGCGGGCCGCGACGCCGAGAGGCGAGGCGACCCGGGGTGAGTTTTAACAGAACGGGGCCACGGCCCCTGGCGTGGAAGACGGGACGGCCCGCCAGGAGCCGGACAGGACAGTGAAAGAGGCAATCATGGCGATGAACCTGCAAGCCCCGGACATCCGGGAACTGAAGCCCCGGATCACCGTGTTCGGTGTCGGCGGTGCCGGCGGCAATGCCGTGAACAACATGATCGAGGCCGGGCTCGACGGCGTCGATTTCGTCTGCGCCAACACCGACGCGCAGGCGCTCGCACTCGCCCGCGCTCCGCGCATCATCCAGATGGGCCTCCAGGTCACTGAAGGCCTCGGCGCCGGCTCGCAGCCGGAAGTCGGCCGGGCGGCGGCAGAGGAGGTGATCGACGAGATCCGCGATCATCTCGCCGGAGCCCACATGGTCTTCATCACCGCCGGCATGGGCGGCGGCACCGGCACGGGCGCGGCTCCCGCGATCGCCCGCGTCGCCCGCGACATGGGCATCCTCACCGTC
This sequence comes from Allobosea sp. LjRoot90, assembly GCF_964254315.1. Classification (NCBI taxonomy): domain Bacteria; kingdom Pseudomonadati; phylum Pseudomonadota; class Alphaproteobacteria; order Hyphomicrobiales; family Alloboseaceae; genus Allobosea; species Allobosea sp. LjRoot90. The sequence continues at coordinate 177,130 of NZ_CAXUTF020000003.1, read as the reverse complement.
GGCGTCGTCACCAAGCCGTTCCAGTTCGAGGGCCAGCGCCGCATGCGCATGGCCGAGGCCGGCATCGGCGAGCTCAACGAAGCCGTCGACACGCTGATCGTAATCCCGAACCAGAACCTGTTCCGTGTCGCCAACGAGAACACCGGCTTCGCCGACGCCTTCGGCATGGCCGACCAGGTGCTCTACTCCGGCGTCGCCTGCATCACCGACCTGATGGTCCGTCCCGGCCTGATCAACCTCGACTTCGCCGACGTCCGCGCCGTGATGCGCGGCATGGGCAAGGCGATGATGGGCACCGGCGAGGCCCAGGGCGAGAAGCGCGCGCTCTCGGCCGCCCAGGCCGCGATCAACAACCCGCTGCTCGACGACGTCTCGATGAAGGGCGCGCGGGGCCTGCTGATCTCGATCACCGGCGGGCGCGACATGAAGCTCTATGAGGTCGACGAGGCCGCCACCCGCATCCGCGAGGAGGTCGACTCTGAGGCCAACATCATCGTCGGCGCCACCTTCGACGAGGCGCTGGAAGGCACGATGCGCGTGTCTGTCGTCGCCACCGGCATCGACAAGCCGATGAGCGCCCATGGCGAGCTCGACCCGACCGAAGCCCGCATCGCCGAGGTCGCCGAGCGGCTGAAGGCCGAGGCGCGGCTGCGTTCCACCGTCCCGAACGTCCGCACGTCCGCTGCGGCTCCGGCTCCGGCGCCGATGCCGGCCCCCGTGGCCGAGACCATAATGTCGGAACCGGTCCGTGCTCCGGCTCCGGCGGCCTATGCCGCCGATGTCCGGATCGAGCCGGCCCAGCCGCGCCCGGCGATGATGGCCTCGCCGGTCGTCGAGACTCGCGCTCCGGAAGCATCGATGCCGCATTTCGAGGACAGCTTCATTCCGCCGGCGCCCGAGCGCGCCGTGATCCGCCCGACCCGCATGCCGCGCGTCGAGGACTTGCCGATGCCGGCCCAGCAGCAGATCGCGCAGAGCCGCGGCGCGGTACCTGCTCCGGCGCCGGCTTCAGCCGAGCAGAAGCGCATGTCGCTGATGCAGCGCCTCGCTTCGGTCGGCTTCGGCCGCAAGGAGGATGACTACGCCGACGTCCCGGTGGCCCCTGTTCCGGCCCCGGCTCCGCGTCCGGCACCTCCGGCCGCGGCGGCCGGCCCGAGCGCAGCCCATGCCGAGTTCATGCGCCGTCCGCCAGCGCCGGCCACCCGGCCAGCCCAGGGGCAGCTCGACCAGCTCGGCCGTGCAGCGCCGGCGCGCAACACGGAAGAAGACCAGCTCGAGATTCCAGCCTTCCTGCGCCGCCAGTCGAACTGAGCTTTCCAACTCCGGTTCAACCGGTTTAAACAGACGGCCCGGCGGAACCCCCGCCGGGCCTTTTTTAACGCCTGAAAAACCATATACATCAATCAGATGGTTAAGTTTCTATGGCTTCGTAAGCTCTGTTACAGAGCGAAAGAAAGCGTGATTTTGAAGGTTGTGCGCCAGCGCGTATCTTGCAGCGCATCACCGGGTAGGGGGATTCGGGATTAATCCCGAGTTCGCTGCAATTCAGGGAACCGCGTCAATCGTCGAACAGGTTGCGCCGCAAGGCGTCGCCCACCGAAGTTTGCGCGTTTGAGACGGATACAGAGTATGATGGCTGAACGGCAGACGACCCTACGCTCGCCCGTGACCCTGCAAGGCATCGGCGTTCATTCCGGGGCTCCCGCCTGCCTCACGCTGCGGCCTTCCACTGCCAATTCCGGTGTTGTCTTCCTGCGCAAGGGCCTCGAAGGCGGCCATGAGCAGTTGATCCACGCCCGCCACAACAAGGTCAGCGCCACCGAGCTGTGCACGGTGATCGGCGACCAGGCCTCCGGCTCCGTCGCCACGATCGAGCATCTGATGTCGGCTTGCGCCGGCCTCGGCCTGGACAATGTGCTGATCGAGATCGACGGCCCGGAAATGCCGATCATGGACGGCAGCGCCGCTGAATTCGTCACTGCCATCGAGTCGACCGGCCTCGTCGCGCTTGGCGCGACCCGCCGTTATCTCAAGGTGCTGCGTCCGGTCCGCATCGAGCAGGGCCGCGCCTTTGCCGAGCTGGCTCCGTCCGAGAACGGTTTCCGCCTCGACGTCGAGATTGACTTCGACACCCCGGCCATCGGCCGCCAGCGTAAGATCTTCGATCTCGATCCCGAGGCCTATGGCCGCGAGATTTCCCGCGCCCGCACCTTCGGCTTCATGCGCGACGTCGAGCAGCTCTGGAAAGCCGGCTTCGCGCTCGGCGCCTCGCTCGACAACACCGTCGCGATCGGCGACGACAAGGTCATCAACCCTGAAGGTCTGCGTTACGCCGACGAGTTCGTGCGTCACAAGGTCCTCGACGCGGTGGGCGACCTCGCGCTGGCCGGCTACCCGATCCTCGGTGAGTTCCGTTCCTATTGCGGCGGTCACCGCATGAACGTCCGCATTCTCGAGGCCTTGTTTGCCGACCGTGCCAACTACGCGATCGTCGAGGCTCAGCCGGTCTACGGTCACCACGCCGTGCAGATGGCGGCCGGCCCGATGCCTGCCGCGCTTGCGCCCGATCTGCACTGAGCAGGTATTACGCGACGCCACGCCTTGCATTCGCCCGTTTCCTGTTGGAAACGGCGAACGCACTGCATGAAGCGCCCGTCACGCTTGGCGAAAAGGCTGCTTCTGAGCTAAAGCCATTTCGCGCGCTCTTACGAAGGGCGTCACAAGGACGGATGAAGTGAGCGTCATGCGGCTGAAGACATTCAATCCCGGCGAAGCGACGAGCGGCGGCAAACGCCTCGCGCTGGCTCTCGCCCTCGCGGCTGCGCTCGGCGGCTGCGACACGATGAGCGCGCTCAATCCGTTCGACCGGCCCGAGACCTACAAGCCGGAAGTGGTGGCGGAGGTTCCCGCCGACAAGCTCTACAATGAGGGCCTCGCCCGTCTCCAGAACGGCGACACCGAAGGCGCGAACAAGAAGTTCGACGAAGTCGACAAGCAGGCGCCGTTCTCGCCCTATTCCAAGAAGGGCCTGATCATGACGGCCTACGCGAATTACGAGGCGGCCAAGTACGACGACGCCATTACGGCCTCGAAGCGCTTCCTGGCGCAGAACCCGGCGAGCCCGGACGCAGCCTACGCGCAGTACATCCTGGCGATGTCCTATTACAACCAGATCCCGGATGCGACGCGTGACCAGGAGCGTACCGACCAGGCGCTGCGTGCGATGCAGGAGCTGCTCGACCGCTATCCGAAGTCGGAATACGTGCTCGACGTGCGCGAGAAGATGCTGGTCGCGCGTGACCAGCTCGCCGGCAAGGAAATGAATGTCGGCCGCTTCTATCTCGAGAAGCGCAATTACACGGGTGCCGTCGGCCGCTTCCGCGATGTCATTACCAAGTACCAGACCACGCGCCATGTCGAAGAAGCGCTGATGCGCCTGACCGAGGCCTATATGGCGCTCGGGATCACCAACGAGGCGCAGACCGCCGCGGCGGTGCTCGGCCACAACTTCCCGGACAGCCCGTGGTACAAGGACGCCTATACGCTCTTGGAGAGCGGCGGCCTGCAGCCGCGCGAGGATCGCGGCTCCTATATCAGCCGGGCCTTCAACGGCTTCACGCGCGCAGTCGTCGGGTTGACCGGTCTCGGCCGCCTGTAGATCACGATGATTTTGGATCGAACCGATCCAAAATCATAAAACGTGATCGGTCTAAGAGTTCAGAGCAGGATTCTTGCGAAAAACCGGTTCCCACTTTTTCGCATCCTGCTCTGAGGGCCGCCTGCTGGTGCCCCGGCGAGGTAATCTGCAGCCGCCGGCACAAAGGAGCTGAGTCGCCATGCTCGCTCAGCTCTTGATCCGCGACATCGTTCTGATCGACCGGCTAGACCTGGGCTTCGAGGGCGGGCTCAGCGTGCTGACCGGCGAGACCGGCGCCGGCAAATCGATCCTGCTCGACGGTTTCGCGCTCGCTCTCGGCGCCCGCGGCGATGGCGGGCTCGTCCGCCATGGCGAAACGCAGGGGCAGGTCAGCGCCGTCTTCGACCTGCCGATGTCGCATCCGGCGCGCGTGCTCGCGCAGGCGCAGGAGATCGACACCGACGGCGACCTGATCCTCAGGCGCGTGCAATATGCGGACGGGCGCACCCGCGCCTTCGTCAACGACCAGCCGGTCAGCGTGCAGATCCTGCGGATGATCGGCGCGGCGCTGGTCGAGATCCATGGCCAACACGACGACCGGGCCCTGACCGATCCGGCCCAGCACCGCACCATCCTCGACGGTTTCGGCGAGTTGACGGAGCAGGCGGCCGAGGTCGCCCGCGCCAGCGAGACGCTGAAGAAGGCGCGCCAGGCGCTGCAGAGCCAGCGCATGCGGGTCGAGACGGCGCGCAAGGAGGCGGACTTCCTGCGTCATGCGGTGGCCGAGCTCGGCAAGCTTGCGCCCGAACCGGGCGAGGAGGAGGCGCTCGCCGCAAAGCGCCAGGGCATGATGGCCGCCGAGAAGGTCGCCCGCGACATCATCGAGGCCTATGAGGCGGTCGGCGGCACGGCTTCGCCGGTTTCCGCCCTGTCGGGCGTGCTGCGCCGGCTGGAGCGCCGCGCCACCCAGGCGCCGGAGCTGGTCGATCCCTCGATCGCGGCCTTGACCACGGCGGTGGTCGCGCTGGAGGAGGCAGGGGAAACGTTGCAGGCTGCGGTGCGCGCGGCCGAATTCGACCCACGCGTGCTTGAGCGCGTCGAGGAACGGCTGTTCGCGCTACGCGCGGCGGCGCGCAAATTCGACGTCCCGGTCGATGCGCTGGCGGCGCTGGCCGAGACCATGGCGGCAGACCTCGCCGCGCTGGACGAGAGCGAAGGCTCGCTCAAGCGCCTGGAGGCAGAGCTCGCCGAAGCCGAGGCGGCCTATGTTACTCTGGCGACAGCGCTCTCGGCCGGGCGCAGGCGGGCCGCATCGGCGCTCGACGCCGCGGTCAAGGCGGAACTGCCGCCGCTCAAGCTGGAGCGGGCCCGCTTCATCACGCAGATCGACAGCGATTCCGATGCGCGCGGACTGGAAGGTTTCGACCGCGTCGAATTCTGGGTCGAGACCAATCCCGGCACGCGGCCCGGGCCGATGATGAAAGTCGCTTCGGGCGGCGAGCTCTCGCGCTTCATGCTGGCGCTGAAGGTGGTGCTGGCCGAGCGTGGCTCGGCCCCGACGCTGGTATTCGACGAGATCGATACCGGCGTCGGCGGCGCGGTGGCGGATGCGATCGGCGAGCGGCTGGCGCGGCTGGCGGCGCGCGTGCAGGTCGTCTCGGTGACGCATGCGCCGCAGGTCGCGGCCAAGGCCGGCCAGCATTTCCTGATTGCCAAGTCGGCCCAGGGCGGGGAGGGCGCCGACGAGCGCACCGTCACCCGCGTCTCGTCGCTGGAAGCTGGCAGCCGGCGCGAGGAGATTGCCCGCATGCTCGCCGGCGCCTCGATCACCGAAGAGGCGCGGGCGGCGGCCGGCAAACTGCTCGATGCTGCCGGTTTGCGCGGCTAGCCGAATCAGGCCGGAAGCAGTTCGTAACCTGGGCCACTCTCGTTGACGCGTCTGAGACCTTCGATATGGCCGCCCGATACGAGCCAGCCTTCGCGCGCGGCGCGTTCGAGGATGGCGCGGCGGGAGGCGACGGCCGCCGTGGCGTCGAAATCGTAGACCAGGCCGACATCCGGATCCGAGGCCTGCAGGTCGGGCAGATGCAGCGCATCGCCCCAGAGCAGGAGGCTCTCCTCGCCTTCGATCAGATAGCCGCTATGGCCGACGGTGTGGCCGGGGAGCGGGATCAGCGCGATACCGGGCCGCACGGTGCCGGCCGCGACGGGATGGATGCGGCCGGCATAGTGCTTCGTCACGGCCGCGGCGACGGCAAAGCCGCCCTGCCTGTTCTGCGGCGTCTGTGCGCGATTGGCCTCGTCGCCGAAGAAGGCGAGATCGGCTTTCGGCACGATGATCTCGGCATTGGGGAAACGGGCGCGCTCACCGTGGAAAAGGCCGAGTGCATGGTCGCCGTGCAGATGCGTGATCAGGACACGTCCGACCTGCTCGGGGGCTATTCCGGCGCTCGCCATGGCGGTGGGGGCATGGCCCATCGCCTCGCCCCAGGAGGGGCCGGTACCAGCATCGATGAGCGTGATCCCGTCTGCATTCTTCAAGGCGAAGCAATTGACCGGGATGCTGACCTTCGGCTTGCTCCAGCCCGCGACCGCTTCGTCAAGGGCGGCCTGGCCGCCCGCATGGATCAGGACGTCCAGCGGCGCCTCGAAGATGCCGTCATGCAACGCGAGCACGTCGTATGCGCCGAACCGCCGCCACGTCTCGTTCATGTCCGCTGGTCTCCGATCGCGTTCGATCTGCTTAGATCACGAGGCCTTCGTTGCAGACAACGGAGCGGGCAGCATGGTCGATATTCGGCTCCGCATGCCGGAAGGGATGGCTGCTCCATTTCCTTTTTGCGCGATCTGCTTTATGTGCGGCAGCAACTGCGCGCCGCATCCGGCGCCGCCCCTCGATCTGCATGCCGCCAGCCCGCCGGTTGCAACCTAAGGCCTGACATCAATGTCCTTCATTTCCACGAGTGCGCCGCTCGCGCGTGCGCTCGCCGACCGCAATTACAGTGAGCCGACGCCTGTCCAGGCCGCCGTGCTCGAAGAGGCCGCCGCCGGCCGCGATCTCCTGGTCTCGTCGCAGACCGGCTCGGGCAAGACGGTGGCCTATGGCCTCGCCATTGGCGCCGACCTGCTCGGGGAGGCCGAGAACCTGCCGCGGGCCGAACGGCCGCTGGCGCTGATCGTCGCGCCGACGCGCGAGCTCGCCCTTCAGGTCCAGCGTGAGCTCGGCTGGCTCTACAAGCAGACCAATGCCCGCGTGATCTCCTGCGTCGGTGGCATGGACCCGCGCCGCGAAGCGGCCCTGCTCGACGAGGGTGCGCATATCGTCGTCGGCACGCCCGGCCGTCTGCGCGACCATATCGAACGCCGCCGCCTCGACGTTTCGGGCCTGCGGGCGGTCGTGCTCGACGAGGCCGATGAGATGCTCGATCTCGGCTTTCGCGACGATCTCGAATTCATCCTGAAGTCCGCGCCGGCAGAGCGCCGCAGTCTTTTGTTCTCGGCGACGCTGCCGAAGGCGATTATCGCCCTGGCGCGCAGCTATCAGCGCGATGCCCTGCGCATCGAGGTTGCCGGCGGCGAACGCGGGCATGCCGATATCGAGTACCGCGCCATCCGCGTCTTCCCAAAGGAGGCCGAGCTCGCGGTCGTCAATCTGCTACGCTTCCATGATTCGCCGACCGCGCTGGTGTTCTGCAACACCCGCAACGCCGTGCGCCATCTCGAGGCGATTTTGCTCGAGCGCGGTTTCTCGGCGGTAGCGCTCTCGGGCGAGCTCAGCCAGAGCGAGCGCAATTCGGCGCTGCAGGCTTTGCGCGACGGAAGGGCACGCGTCTGCGTCGCGACCGATGTCGCGGCGCGCGGCATCGACCTGCCGGGCCTGACGCTGGTCATCCATGCCGAGCTGCCGAATGATCCCGAGGTGATGCAGCATCGCTCGGGCCGTACCGGGCGCGCCGGCAACAAGGGCACGAGCGTGCTGCTGGTTCCGGTCTCGCGCCGGCGCAAGGCCGAGATGCTGATCTCCGAGGCCAAGATCGAGGTGAGCTGGGCCGGCCCGCCGACGCAGGACGAAATCCGCGTGCTCGACGAGCAGCGCCTGCTGAACGATCCCCTGCTCTCCGGCGAGGCGAGCGAGGACGATGCGCCGATGGTCGCAGCCCTGCTTGCCGGGCGCTCGACACAGGAGATCGCGGCGGCGCTCGTGCGGGTGTACCGTTCGCGCCTGCCGAGCGCCGAGGAAGTCGGCGATCCCAACTTTGGTCGTGACGAACGCCGCCCCGTGCGCAGTGCCGAGGATTATGCAAGGCCGCGCGAACATGGCGGAGCCGAACGTCCCGAGCGCCGCGAGAAATCCGGGCCGCGTGGCGATACCGTGTGGTTCCGGCTCAATATCGGCCGCAAGGATGGTGCCGATCCGCGCCAGCTCCTGCCGATGCTGTGCCGACGCGGCAAGATCACGCGCGACGAGGTCGGCGCGATCCGCATCTTCGACAAGGAGACAAAGGTCGAGATCGATGCTGAGGTCGCTGAGCGCTTCTACGAGCTCGCCAAGGCGGTCGATCGCGACAAGATCATCATCGAGCCGGTGACGGGCGAGGACGAGCGCCGCCCGGCCAAGCCCTTCGCCGAGAAGGCGAGCCATGCGCCGCGTGCGGCCTATCCAGCCCGCGAGCAGCGCGACGAGCGTTCGTCCGCCCCGGCGCGCAAGCCCTATGAAGGCAAGGGCAAGCCGTTCGGCGCCAAGCCCTATGATCCGGCGCGGCGCGACCGCGAGCCGGCTTATGAGGAGACCGCGATCCTGCGGCCGGAACGGCCCTTCGACAAAAAGAGCGAGCCCGGCGCCAAGCCGTTTGCCGGCAAGTTCAAGGGTGGCAAGTTCGAGGGTGGCAAGAAGCCGTTCGGCGCGCCGCATGGCGGCGAGCGCCCGGCTGCCGGCGATGCGCGACCTGCGGGCAAGAGCTTCGGCGAGAAAAAGCCTTTCGGTGCGAAGAAGCCTTTCACTGGCAAAAAGCCTTTCGGAAGCAAGAAGCCGCGTCGCGACGATCGCTAAGGCGCCTCGTCGTCATGGTCGGGCTTGTCCCGACCATGCCTGTCTTCTTCGCCGTATGTGCCGTCCAAGACGTGGATGCTCGCCCCAAGGGTGAGCATGACGAGTTGGATCAGCGCAGGCCGAGGAACGACAGAATCGCCAGGACGACGACGACCAGACCGACAATGTAGATGATGTTGTTCATGGTGGAGCCCCCTCCGGTTGCGGTGCCGTCGCATCTGCACGGCTGACTGTGCGTGCGACCTTGCCGCAGCACTCTCGCAACGCGACGCATGGCGGGATTGTTCCGGAATCGTCGCATCCCTGTTGCACTGGCGCGCCATCCGCTCCCACAATGCCCGCCCGGGCAGAGACCCGGACGGGGGAATGCCATGAGGACGATTGGTAAGGCGCTCGGCGCCATGTTGATGGTGGCCGGGCTCAGCCTGCCCGCCGCCGCGCAGGACCGGCTGGTGATCGCCGGGCGCGATGCCGGCTTCGCTCCAGCGCTGGCCAAGATGGTCGAGCTCTACCAGGCCAAGAATCCGAGCGTGAAGATCGAGCGGCTCGAGCTCGGTGGCGGTCCGCTCTATGAGCGCCTCGCCGTCGGCGCGCGGGAGAAGACGGCGGCGACCGACGTCGCCATGCTCGACGACATCTGGGCGCCGGAGTTCATGGCGCGCGGCTGGCTCACCGATCTCGGCACCGTCGGCGGGCTGCCCGGCGAATTCGTCAAGTCGGCGATGGACGTCTCGCGTCATGACGGCAAGCTCTATGCAGCGCCCTTCGTCGGCAACATCGCCATGTTCGCCTATCGCAAGGACCTGCTCGCCAAGCACGGCTTCGAGCGGCCCAAGACCTGGAGCGACGTCGTCAAGGCGGCGCAGACGATCCAGGACAAGGAGCAGGGGATCTCCGGCCTCGTCTTCCGCGGCATCAAGGGCAACCCGATCGTCACCTCCTTCCTGCCGGTGCTGTGGGCGCATGGCGGCGACGTGGTGAGCGCCGACGGCAAGGCCGTGCTCGATACCCCCGCGGCCGAGAAGGCGCTGACTCAGTTCCTCTCGTTCAAGGCGCTCGCCCCGAAGGGCGTCGAGACCTACAACGCGACCGAATTGCGCGATGCGATCCAGCAGGGCCGCGCCGCGATCGCAGTCGAGATGTGGTCGTCCTGGGCCGGCACGCTCGATGGCAGCGCCTCCAAGGTCGCGGGCCAGGTCGAGGTCGTCGCCTCGCCGGGCGAGGTCAAGGGTCCCGCGCCGATGCTGGGCGCCTGGCTGCTCGCCATCCCGGCCGACTCGCCGAACAAGGCGCGCGCTGCCGATTTCATCCGCTTCGTCACCTCGTCTGAAAACCAGAAGCTGATCGCGCTCGAGACCGGCAACCCGCCGACGCTCACCGCGCTGTTCAACGACAAGGACCTCGTCGCCAAGTATCGCTGGTATCCGGCGCAGCTCGAGGCGCTGAACGTCGCCCAGGCCCGTCCGCGCATCAGCCAATGGGCCCGCGTCGAGACCATTTTGGGCGACTATCTCCAGCTTGCGCTGATCGGCCAGATGCAGCCCAAGCAGGCGCTGACCGAGGCCAACGCCCAGATCGCCCGCGCCCTGTCACGCTGATCGTCACACGGGCCGCCTCCCCAAGAGGCGGCCCGCTTTCCGTCTGGACGTAATGACCGCTTCCCGCCGCCTGCTGCCCTGGCTCCTGCTCACGCCGGCGCTCCTGATCTTCGCCGGGCTGACGCTCTATCCGCTCGGGCGGACGCTGGCGCTCTCGCTGTTCGTCACCGATTACGGCTTCGAGAACGCCAAGTTCGTGGGGCTCGAGAATTTCCGCGAGCTCTGGGACAGCCGCTTCTTCCGGCAGGCGGTGACCAACACCGTGGTCTTCACCGTGGTCGCGACCGTGATCGAGGTCGCGGCGGGCCTGGGGCTGGCCCTGCTGCTCAATCGCGCCTTCCCTGGCCGTACGCTGGTGATGACGCTTTTGCTCGCTCCCTTCGTGCTCTCGACCATGGTGGTCACCGCGATCTGGCGGGCCTGGTTCCATTTCGATCTCGGCTTTCTCAACAACCTGCTGCGCGCCGTCGGCCTGCCGGGCGTGCCCTGGCTGTTCGATCCCAACCTCGCACTCTGGTCGATCGTGCTGGTCGATCTCTGGCAGACCGCGCCCTTCGCCTTCCTGATCATCTTCGCAGGGCTTCGCTTGATCCCGCAGGACGTCTACGAGGCGGCTCGCGTCGACGGCGCCGGGCCCTGGCGGCGCTTTCTCGACATGACGCTGCCGCTGCTCGCGCCCTATCTCTTCGTCGCGGCGCTGCTGCGCTCGGTCGACAGCTTCAAGCTGTTTGACAAGGTCTACGCCATGACCGGCGGCGGGCCGGGGCAGGCGACCGAGACGGTCTCGATGTTCGTCTACCGGCAGGGCTTCCGCTTCTTCGACATCGGGCTGGCTTCGGCCGCCGCCGTGGTGATGATCGTCGTCGCCGGGTTGCTCGCCGTGGTCTATGCGGCGTCGCTGCTCAAGGGGGCGGGCCGATGATCCGGATCGCTGCCGCCTTTGCGCTCTGCGCGCTCTCGCTGATCCCTCTGCTCTGGATGGTCGCGACCTCGCTCAAGCCGCCGGCCGAATATGTCTCGACCTCGATCGCGCTCTGGCCGCAGGATCCGACGCTGGCGCATTACCGCGTGCTGCTCGACAGCGGGATGTGGCGGCTCGGGCTCAACAGCGTCGTGGTGGCGCTGGGAACTGTCGCGTTGTCGCTGCTCGCCGGCCTGCCGGCCGCCTATGCGCTGGCGCGCTTCGAGTTGCCCAAGCGCTTCGACGTCGTCTTCCTAGGCTTCGTGCTGGTGATCAAGTTGGCGCCGCCGATCGCGCTCGCGATCCCGCTCTACCAGGTGCTGCGGGCGCTCGGGCTGCTTGACACCCATCTCGGACTGGTCCTCGCCAACCAGATCCTGGCGCTGCCCTTCGCGATCTGGATGCTGCTCGGCTTCGTCCGCGACGTGCCCTACTCGTTCGAGGAGGCGGCGATGCTCGATGGGGCCGGCTTCGTGAAGCGGCTGCTTCAGATCGTCGTGCCGCTCTTGATGCCGGGGCTGGTCGCGACCGCGGTCTTCGTCGCGATCATGAGCTGGAACGAGTTCCTGTTCGCGCTGCTCTTCATCCAGACGCCGTCGAAATTCACCCTGCCGGCCTTCATCGCGACGCTGATCAACGAGGACGAGACCTTGTGGGGCAGGCTCTCGGCGATGGGGCTGATCGCCTCGCTGCCGGTGCTGCTCGCGGTCGGGCTGGTCAGGCGCGGGCTGACGCGCGAGGTCTCGGTCGATCAGCATTGAGTGGATGACGTGACGCGGCGCGCTGGATGAAGGGCGCGGGGAACCCTTCTCCCGTGTGGGAGAAGGGCAGGGATGAGGGCCTGCCCTATCCGCAGAAGGCGCAGCGGCGCTACGACACTTCCCAATGCACCGGCGGTCCCTCACCCCTACCCCTCTCCCATCCGGGAGAGGGGATCCCGCGCTTGTCCGGCGAGGGGAATGCCTACTGCGGCACGACCTTGCGGTAGAAGTGCCAGCTGGCATGGCCGAGCACCGGCATGACGATGATCAGGCCGACCAGCACCGGCAAGGAGCCGAGCACCAGCAGCGCCGTGATCGTCAGACCCCAATACATCATCACCCGCGGGTTCTTCTCGACGGCCGCGACCGAGGTGCGGACTGCCGTTGCCATGTCGACGTGCCGGTCGAGCATCAGCGGGAAGGAAACCACGGTTATCGAGAAGACGACGATCGCGAAGAGCAGGCCGAGCGAGTTGCCGAGGATGATCAGCGTCCAGCCGTTCACCGTAGTCAGCAGGGGTGTGGCGAAGCTCTCGAAGGAATCGAGCGGCACGTCGCCCATCAGCCAGCGATAGATGATCCAGGCGCTGAAGAGCCAGGTGAGGAAGGCGCCGGTCAGGAGCGCGCCGAGCAGCGCGATCTGGCCGATGCCGGGTGAATGCAGCACGTCGAGCGCATGCTTCCAGGAGGTGTCCATGCCGAGCTCGCGGCGACGGCTGATCTCGTAGAGGCCGATCGCGGCGAAGGGGCCGAGCAGGGCAAAGCCCGAGGCCAGCGGGAACAGCAGCGGGAAGATGTTGTAGCTGACCGTCAGGCGGGCGAGCAGGATGCCGGCGATTGGGTAGATCAAGGCGATGAAGAGCAGATGGCTCGGCTGGGCCATGAAGTCGGAATAGCCCTGTTTGAGCGCATCCTTGATGTCGGCGATGCCGACCTCGCTGACGGGCAGGGCATCGGTGGGCGCAGCATCGTTCGCCGCCATCGGGGGATGATGGATATGCGTATCGGCCATGGCGTTCTTCCCGGTTCGGCCCGGTTCGCCTTGGCGGTCCTGACGCTATCCTCCGGTCAAGACCTGCGAGGCGTCGAGCATCCATTCTCAGCGGGGGAAGCTTACACCCGACCCGCTCCTGCCACAAATCGGCGTGCCCAAATCGTGAAACAGGAGCTTCGCAGAAAACTTCCCCTGAACTAGAACTGCGCCATGGCCGATCCTGTTCCCACACCCGTCGAAGATTTGACGCCCGAAGCCGCCCGCGCCGAGCATGAACTGCTCGGGCCCGAGATCGCCGCCGCGAATGACGCCTATCACAGCGACAGCGCGCCGATCGTGGACGATGCGACTTTCGACGCGAAGTTCCGCCGGCTCACGGCGCTGGAAAGCGCCTTTCCCGAGCTGAAGGGCGCCGAGGCGCTCTCCGACAAGGTCGGCGCCAAGCCCTCGGGCAAATTCGCCAAGATCCGGCACCGCGTGCCGATGCTCTCGCTCAACAATGCCTTCGCCGATGAGGACATCGCCGATTTCGTGACGAGGGTCAGGACCTTCCTCGGCCGCAAGGACGATCAGCCGATCGCATTCACCGCCGAGCCGAAAATCGACGGGCTCTCGCTCTCGCTGCGCTACGAAAAGGGCGAGCTGGTCAGCGCTGCGACCCGCGGCGACGGCGAGGAGGGCGAGGACGTGACCGCCAATGCGCGCACGATTTCCGAGATCCCGCACCGGCTGAAAGGCAAGGACGTGCCTGAGATCGCCGAGGTGCGCGGCGAGATTTATCTCGGTCATGCCGATTTCGCCGCGATCAACCAACGCCAGCGCGAGAAGGAAGAGCGCGAGTTCGCCAATCCGCGCAACGCGGCCGCGGGCTCGCTACGCCAGCTCGACGTTTCGATCACCGCGAGCCGGCCCTTGCGCTTCTTCGCCTATGCCTGGGGCGAGATGCCGGACTTGCCGGCCCCGACGCAGTTCGGGGTGGTCGAGGCCTTCGCGCGATGGGGCTTCAAGACCAACCCGCTGATGGCGCGCTGCGAGAGCGTCGAGGCGCTGCTGGCGCATTACCGGCTGATCGAGGCGCAGCGCGCGACGCTCGGCTATGACATCGACGGCGTGGTCTACAAGGTCGACGAGCTCGCGCTCCAGGCCCGGCTCGGCTTCGTCGCGCGCGCGCCGCGCTGGGCGATCGCCCACAAGTTCCCGGCCGAGCTGGCGACGACGGTGCTCGAGGCGATCGACATCCAGGTTGGCCGCACCGGGGCGCTCTCGCCGGTGGCGCGGCTGAAGCCGGTGACCGTCGGCGGCGTCGTCGTCACCAATGCGACGCTGCACAATGAGGACTATATCCGCGGCTTCGATTCGAAGGGGCTGCCGATCCGCGACGGCAGCGATATCCGCATCGGCGACACGGTGACGGTGAAGCGCGCCGGCGACGTGATCCCGCGCGTCGAGGCGGTCGACCTGGCCAAGCGCCCGGCCGACGCCCAGGCTTACGTCTTCCCGACGACCTGCCCGGTCTGCGGCTCGGATGCGGTGCGCGAGCACAATCCGCGCTCGGGCAAGGAGGACGCGGTGCGGCGCTGCACCGGCGGGCTGATCTGCGCGGCGCAGGCGGTCGAGCGCCTGAAGCATTTCGTCTCGCGCGATGCGCTCGACATTGACGGGCTCGGCGACAAGCAGATCGAGTTCTTCCACGCCGATCCCGATCTGCCGGTGAACGAGCCGGCCGACATCTTCACGCTGGCGCAGCGCGACGCGGCGAACCTCAAGAAGCTCAAGGACAAGGAAGGCTTCGGCGCGACGAGCACCAAGAAGCTGTTCGAGGCGATCGATGACCGGCGCAAGCCGCCGCTCAACCGCTTCATTTTCGGGCTCGGCATCCGCCATATCGGCGAGACCAATGCCCGTTTGCTGGCGCGCCATTACGGCTCGTTCGAGGCCCTGCAGACCGCCTGCCTCGTCGCCGAGAACCCGGAGAGCGAGGAGCGGGCGGCGCTCGACGCGATCGACGGCGTCGGCCCGACCGTGGTCGAGGCGCTGCTGCAGTTCTTCGCCGAGGAGCACAATCAGCAGATGCTCTCCCGGCTGCTTGCCGAGGTTACGCCGCAACCGCTGGAGGCGGTGGCCTCGTCGAGCCCGGTCGCCGGCCAGATCGTCGTATTTACCGGTGCGCTTGAGCGCATGACCCGCGACGAGGCCAAGGCGATGGCCGAGCGGCTCGGCGCCAAGGTCGCTGGCTCGGTCTCCTCGAAGACCGACCTGCTCGTGGCAGGGCCGGGCGCCGGCTCGAAGCTCAAGGATGCCGCCAAGCACGGCGTCAAGGTGATCGACGAGGCCGGCTGGTTCGAGCTGGTTGGGGGGTAGGGCTCACCGCAGCCGAGATTGCCTCATTGCGAAATGAAGGGCGCGGGGAACCCTTCTCCCGTGTGGGAGAAGGGCAGGGATGAGGGCCTGTCCTATCCGCAGAAGACGTAGCGGCGGCCGCTCGTCCTAACAATCAGCGGCGATCCCTCACCCCTACCCCTCTCCCATCCGGGAGAGGGGATCCCGCGCTTGTTCGGCCTGTTTAGCCTATCGAAAGCCTTTGGCGCTCCGAGCCGCCTAGCTCCGCTGTGCCGCGAGCGTGCAGATCGTCCGCGCCACCTCGAAGGACTTCTCGAAGGCCGGAACGGGGAGGAACTCGTAGCGCGAGTGGAAATTATAGGCGCCGGTGAAGAAGTTCGGCGTCGGCAGGCCGCGGGCCGAGAGCGCCGCGCCATCGGTGCCGCCGCGCATCGGGATCTGCTTCTTGCGGATCTGAAGCGCTTCCAGCGCGCCGAAAAGCAGCTCGACCGGGCGGTGGTCATCGCCGAGGCTGTCATGGATGTTGCCATAGGTGTCGCTCACCCGGCACTCGACGCGGCCGGTCGGATAGAGCGCGGCGATTTCGGCCGCGACCTCCTCGATGCGACGCTTGCGTGCTTCGAAGCTTGCCCTGTCGAAATCGCGGATCAGCGCGCCTAGCCTGGCCTCGCTGGCATTGGCGGTGATGGTGTTGAACCAGACATAGCCCTCGCGGCCTTCGGTGTTCTCGGGGGTCTCAGCACGGTCGAAGCGGCTTACGAAGTCCTGCGCCATCAGGACCGGGTTCACCAGCACGCCCTTGGCCGACATCGGATGGGTGCTGACGCCGGTGAGAGTGATCTCGGCCGCTGCGGCGTTGAAGTTCTCGATCACCACTTCGCCGAGCTCGCAGCAATCGATCGTGTAGGCGAAGTCGCAAGGAAAACGGGCGAGATCGAGGACCTTGGCGCCGCGCAGGCCGATCTCCTCGTCCGGGACGAAGGCGACGACGATATCGCCATGCCGATCCTGCGGGCCGAGAGTGGCGAGCAGCGTCATGATCACCGTGATCGCGGCCTTGTTGTCGGCGCCGAGCACGCTGGTGCCGTCGCTGGCGATGATCTCAGCGCCCTGCCAGTCGCGCAATTGCGGATGCTCGGCAACGCGCAGCCAGATGTCCTGCTCCCGGTTGAGGCAGAGGTCTTCGCCGTCGAAGCGCAGGAGTTGCGGGCGGATGTCGGGCGAGAGCCCGGCATCGAAGGTGTCGAGATGGGCGATGAAGCCGATCCTGGCTGCGCCCGGCGCAGTGCCGCGCTTTCGCGCCGTGACGGTGGCGCGGTCGTCGATGACGACGTTGTCGAGGCCGAGCGCGCGCAACTCTTCGGCCAGCAGCTCGGCGAGGCGCTGCTGACCCGGCGTGCTCGGCAGCGTCGTCGCCCTGATATCGCTCTGGCTGGTGACCGAGACATAGCGGAAGAAGCGCTCGATCAGCTGCTGGCGGATGCTCATGGTCGTCCCGTCGTGTGCATGGCGGTCAGCGGTCAACGGCTCGCTCTGCAGTCCTATTGGGAGGGGAGGCATCGATCGGCCGGGTCGCGCGTGTTGGCGGTTCGGCATTGCGGAAATGGCTCGGCGATTTGCCGATCACCCGCTTGAAGGCACGGCTGAAGGAGGCTTCGGAATCATAGCCGAGGCGGCGCGCCACCGCCGAGATCCGCATCCGGTCGCGTTGCAGCCATTGCCTGGCCTGGTGCATCTGGACCTGCGCGACATAGCGGGCGGGCGTTTCGCCGACGACACTGGCGAAGCGCTCGGCGAAGGCGGAGCGCGAGGCATGCATCACCTTCGCCAGCGCATCGACCGTCCAGTCCTCGCTCGGGTTAAGGTGGATCGCGGCGAGGACGCGGCCGATGTCAGGGTCGCGGGCGGCGGCGACCCAGCCGGTGGCGGTGCCGCAACCGCGCTCGACCCAGGAGCGGATCAGGGCGGCGGCGACGACGTCGGCGAGGCGGGTCAGGATGCCGCCGGCGCCGACGCGGTCGAGAGCAAGCTCGCAGGCCATCGTGCTGAGCAACAACGGGATAGCTGGCTCGTGCACCGCCATCTCATGCACCCACATCAGCTCCGGCATCATCCGAAGCATCGGGTGCTGCGCGTCGACGTTGAAGCAGAGGCTGGCGCTGAAGAACAATGTCGCCTCGCCGTCGCCCTCTCCTGCGCCACCGCCCCGCGCCTCGGCGATCTCGCCGCAACAGTGCTGGAAGGCACAGTGCCCGTTAGGCGTCGCCGAGATGCCGGGCTCGCTAGCGAGCGCATGTTCGACGCCGCGCGGCATCAGCACGGCATCGCCCTGCTCGAGCCGGACCCATTCGCCCTCGGGTGTGCGCAGCCAGCAACCCTGCTCGGCCATGAAGTGGAGACGTGCGGCCGATTGAGCCGGAAACAGCAGGCACCAGGGCGTGGTCATCTGGTACCGGGCATAGTCGACGCCTTCGAGCCTGAGGCCGCGAAGCATCTCAGACAGCGGGTCCGGCCCTGATTTTCTGGACGATTGGTCAAGCATCCAGGGTTTTCTAGCATGGAAGCTCCAGAGGGTCACGCCTAACTCCGGTGTCCGATCTTCCTGGAGCGACCTATGTCGGATTCCTTGTCAGCCACAGCCGATGCCGAGCTTGTCGGTATCGCGCCCGCAGAACGCACAGACGCCGCCTGGCCGGCGGTCTTCGCCCTTTCCATGGGCGTGTTCGCGCTGGTCAGCGCCGAGTTCCTGCCCGCCAGCGTCCTGACCTCGATCGCCGCAGATCTCTCGATCAGCGTCGGCGCCGCCGGGCAGACCGTTACGGTGACCTCGCTGGTCGGCGTCGCCGCCGCGATCTTCACCCCGATCCTCACCAGCCGCTTCGACCGGCGCCTGGTACTCTGGACGCTGTTGTCGCTCCTGGCGGTATCGAGCCTGGTCACGGCCATGGCCAACGGCTTTGCCATGCTCCTGGCCGCGCGCTTCCTGCTCGGCATCGCCCTCGGCGGCTTCTGGTCGATGGCGCCGGCGCTGACGCTGCGGCTGGTGCCTGCGCAGTCCGTGCCGCGGGCGCTGGCGATCATCTCGGCCGGCGTTTCGGCCGCCTTCATCGGCGGCGGGCCGCTTGGCGCCTATCTCGACGCCCTGATCGGCTGGCGGATGGTGTTCGGGCTGTCGGCCGGGCTGGCCGGCGTCGCCCTGCTGGCGCTGCTGACGTCGATGCCGCCTCTGCCGCCGCAGACGACGCCGCGGCTGGGCACATTGGTGGAACTGCTCTCGCGGCCGAGCGTGCGCCTGATGCTGCTTTCGGTGCTCGTGATCATCTCCGGGCAGTTCACCGGCTTCACCTATATCCGACCCTTCCTCGAGCACGCTCCGCAGCTCGGCGTCACAGCGATCACCTTCGTGCTGCTTGGCTATGGCGTCGGCAACGTCATCGGCAATTTCGCCGGCGGTGCGGTCGCGGGACGTGGCGTCAAGCTCGCGATCGTTTCGTTCGCGCTGACGATCGGCATCCTGGCGCTGGTCATGATCCTGTTCGGCGCTTCGTCGCTCGTCGCAGGGATCACCGTCGCGCTCTGGGGCTTCGCGTTCGGCTTCGCGCCGGTTGGGTTCCAGAGCTGGATGGTGCGCATCGCGGCCGATCATGCCGAGGCGGCGAGCGGGCTCCTGACCGCGGCCTTCCTGGTCGCGATCGCCAGCGGCGCGGTGTTCGGCGGCCTGCTGGTCAACCATGTCGGCGGCCTCGGCCCGATCGGCTACATGGCGGTGGCGACGCTCGCGGGCGCGCTGCTGGTGCTCGTCGCCGGCAAGGAGCCGCCACGCCCCTGACTCCTGACAGATGGCGACGTGCTTTGCATTGGCGTGATTTCTCGCCGCTCGGCTGTGAGCAGCCGAACGGAAAGCGCGCTGGCGTGATCGTCGCCATCACTTTTCTTCAAGACACGAAGGGTGGCTTCCGCTCTATCTTGCGCCATGGATCTGATCAGCCAGGGCGACGCATTGCTGGAGATGCCGCTCCAGACGGGGGAGCATGCCCGCCTGTTCACGGCGGCGCGCTTCTCCGGGCTGGAATGCCTGTCGGCGAAGTTCTCGACTCACACCTATTCGCCGCACGCCCATGAGACCTATGCGGTCGGCACGATCCTGTCGGGCTGCGAGCTCTGGCATGCCCGCGGCCGCACGCTCTTCGCCCGCAGCGGCGACCTCGTCTTCAACCATCCGCTCGATGTCCATGACGGCGCGCCGAGCGAAGGCGGCTATCGCTACCGGATGACCTATCCAACGATCGAGCTGATGCGCGAGGTCGCGATCTCGCTCACCGGCGACGAGAGCATCGGTACCCCGTTCTTCCCCGAACCGACCGTGCAGGACCCGGAAGGCTCGGCCCTGTTCTCGGAGGCGCATCGCGCGCTGGAGGAGGGTGGGGACGCGCTTGCCGGAGAGGAAGGCCTGCTGCGCGCCTATGGCTGGTGCCTGTCGCGACATGCCGATCTCTCCATCCGCGAGATCGGGCGCGAGCACGGGCCGATCGCACAGGCGAGGGAACTGCTCGAGCAGCGCTATGACGAGGATTTGTCGCTGGCCGATCTGACGCGGCGCTCAGGCCTGCCGCGGCATCACCTGATCCGAGCCTTCCGGCGCGAGACCGGCCTGACGCCGCATGCCTATCTCGTCGATGTCCGCATCCGCCGCGCCAGAGAGCGGCTGCGGCGCGGCGAATCCCCCGGCGCGGTCGCGGCCGCCACCGGGTTCTGCGACCAGGCGCATCTGACCCGCGCCTTCAAGGCGAGGCTCGGCGTGACGCCGGGCGTCTTCCGCGCCGCCCATCACGGCTGATGGACACAACATGAGTTGGAAAGATGAAGCCCGTGCAGGGCTGAATGACATATGGCCGGCTGCGTTGGCGGCGGTGCCGATCGGCCTGCTCTTCGGCGCGCTCGCCGCCGGCAAGGGACTCTCCCCGCTCGAAGTCTTCCTGATGAGCGTGCTCGTCTTCGCCGGCGGGGCGCAGTTCGCCGCGGTCGAGCTCTGGGCGAGCCCAGCGCCGATCGTCGCGCTGGTGTTCTCGACGGCGCTGATCAATGCCCGCCATATCCTGATGAGCGCCTCGATCGCGCCGAAGCTCAAGGGCTTCTCGACGGCCCAGATCTTCGGCGGGCTGTATTACATGGCCGACGAGAACTGGGCTCTGGCCGAGAAAAGGGCTCGCACCCATCCGGTCACGCCGGCCTACTGGTTCGCCATGATCGTGCCGTTCGTGCTTGGCTGGCTGACGACCTCGACCACGGGCGCGATCATCGGCGCTGCGCTCGGCGACCCCAAGCGCTACGGCGCTGACTTCGCCTTCACCGCGCTGTTCATCGCCCTGACCGCCGCCTTCTGGAAGGGCCGCGTCACCGCCTGGACGGTGGCCGCGGCCGGCCTCGCCTCGGCGCTCGCCTACAAGCTCGCCGGACCGCCCTGGCATGTGCTGGCGGGCGCGCTCTGCGGCCTCGCCGCCGCCTGGATCGCCGCTGGCGACATCGCGGAGAAACCTGTCGAAAGCCCGGCCGAATGACGCTCGATCCGATCAATCTCGCCGCCTTCCTCGGCATGGCGCTGGTGACCTATCTCACCCGCATCGCCGGCTTGGCTCTGGTCGGCCGTCTCAACCTCTCGCCGCGGGCGCAGGCCGCCTTCGACGCGATCCCGCCTGCCGTGCTGATCGCGGTGATCGCGCCGAGCGCGCTCGCGACCGGTTGGCCGGAGACGGTCGCAGCATTGGTCTGCGGCCTGGCGGCAACGCGCCTGCCGCTGCTCGGCGTGGTTGCCGTGGGCGTCGCAACCGTGGTTGCCTTGCGCATGGTGGCCTGAGGCTGGCCGAGGGAGAACACATGCGTCCCGTGATGAATTCCGTGGTCGATGCGATCGGCGACACGCCGCTGGTCCGGCTCGACCGGCTGACGCGGCATCTCGGCGCCAACGGGACCATCCTCGCCAAGCTGGACTATCTCAATCCCGGCTTCTCGAAGAAGGACCGGGCCGCGCTGGGGATCATCGAGGAGGCGGAACGCGCCGGCACGCTGAAGCCAGGGCAGACCGTGGTCGAGCTCACCTCCGGCAATATGGGCACCGGGCTTGCAATCGTCTGCGGGATCAGGGGCTATCCCTTCATCGCGGTGATGTCGAAGGGCAACTCGGAAGAGCGCGCCCGGATGATGCGGGCGCTCGGGGCCGAGGTGGTGCTGGTCGACCAATTGCCCGGCTCGGTGCCCGGGCAGGTTTCGGGCGGCGATCTCGAACTCGTCGATCGGGAAGCGAAGCGGATCACCGGGGAGCGCGGCGCCTTCCGCGCCGACCAGTTCCACCGCGACGGCAACTGGCTGGCGCACTACCGCACGACCGGGCCGGAGCTTTGGGAGCAGAGCGGCGGGGCGCTCGACGCTTTCGTCGACTTCATCGGCTCGGGCGGCAGCTATGCCGGGGTGACCAAGGCGCTGAAGGAGCGCAGCCCGGCGCTACGCTGCTATGTGGTCGAGCCGGCCGGCGCTGCCGCTGCGGCGGGCGAAGTGGTCACAAGGCCCGACCATCCGATCCAGGGCGGCGGCTATGCGATGGCCGATCTCGCCTTTCTGAAGGACGTCGCGGTCGATGGTTATCTGCAGGTCGGCGGCGAGGAGGCGCGTGAGACCACGCGGTTGCTCGCGCGGCATGAGGGGATATTCGGCGGGTTTTCCGCTGGAGCGAACGTTGCCGCGGCGCTGCAACTGCTGGCTGGTCGCGAAGCGGGCAAGATGGTGGCCGTGATCGTCTGCGATTCCGGGTTGAAGTACCTGTCGACCGATCTGTGGGGGTGACACGCGCCGGTTGCAGATCGGTCGGGTCGGCGTCAAGCTCCAGCAGACTCATGGAGCGGCGTCGGTTCAATGTGTGTGCCGGTTGGATACGAGACGTGGACCTTCTATTCGATCGCTGCCGTTCTATCGGCTGTCTACTTTTTCCTCCTCTCCAAAACCCTTCGCCACGCGTGCGTGCAGGCGATTGATCCGACGCCTTATCAAGCTTCCATCTTTCTGCTTGGGGCAGGCGCGTACCGGCTTGCAGGTTTCAAGGTTGATGCCTCGACCGGAGCGGACGACCTGCGGTTGTTTGGCGAGACTAAACGGCGCCTGGCCTTTCTCTCACTCGGCTGCGGTGTGGTCGGTATCACCGCCATTGTGGCGACGCTTCATTGCCATATGGTGGTACGCAAGGTGGCGCTGTGGCCTTCGGCCAGTGCGTTGACGGCAGCGATGTGATGCGTTGCCATGGTCGCCTTGAAAGCGGTTTTCGGCCAGCAAGCCCGACCATGGCGAGAAGGTAACGCTACTTTTCTCAATCCTCTCGGTGGAGCGAGAGATTCACAACGGCAAACACGCCTGCTCCAGCCAAGCTTTCGCCTCGCCCTCGACCAATGGCGCGAGGTTGCTCCAGACCTGCGCGTGATAGGCGTTGATCCAGGCGATCTCGCCCTCATCGAGCAACGAGAGGTCGATCAGCGCCTGCTCA
The DNA here is from genome assembly GCF_964254315.1 of Allobosea sp. LjRoot90. Lineage (NCBI taxonomy): Bacteria > Pseudomonadati > Pseudomonadota > Alphaproteobacteria > Hyphomicrobiales > Alloboseaceae > Allobosea > Allobosea sp. LjRoot90. Next base: position 154,261 of record NZ_CAXUTF020000003.1, on the reverse strand, counting down.
TAGGGGCACCAGGTCACGGTCTCGAAGCCGTACATGGTGCGCTCGGCACCGGCGATCTGACGCTCCTCGACGATGATCAGGTTTTCGATGCGGATGCCGTAAGCGCCCTCCTTGTAGTAGCCGGGCTCGTTCGAGAGGATCATGCCGGGCTCGAGCGGCGTGATGCCGAGCTTGGAGAGGCGCTGCGGCCCCTCGTGCACCGACAGATAGCTGCCGACGCCATGGCCGGTGCCGTGGTCGAAATCGAGCCCGGCCTGCCAGAGCGGGGCGCGGGCGAAGGCGTCGAGCTGGGAGCCCGAGGTGCCCTTCGGGAAGACCGCGCGCGAGATCGCGAGATGGCCCTTGAGCACGCGGGTGTAGCGGTCGCGCATCTCCGCCGTCGGCTCGCCGACCGCCATGGTCCGGGTGATGTCGGTGGTGCCGTCTTCGTATTGCCCGCCGGAATCGACCAGGAAGATGCCTGGCTCGATCCGGCGGTTGCTCGCTTCGGTGACGCGGTAATGCGGCAGCGCCGCATTCGGGCCGGCGCCAGCGATGGTGGTGAAGGAGACGTCGCGCAATTCACCGGTCTTCAGCCGCTCGGCCTCCAGCGCGGCGACGGCGTCGATCTCGGTCAGCCCGCCCTTGGGCGCCTCGCGCGCCAGCCAGGACAGGAAGCGGACGATCGCCGCGCCGTCGCGCAAATGCGCTCGCCGGCTGCCGTTCAGCTCTGCCTCGTTCTTCTTCGCCTTCATCAGGGCAATCGGGTCGGCGCCGGCGTCTGGCGTGCCGCCGGCATCCTGGATCAGCGTGGCGAGCGCGGCAGCGGCGGTGCTGGAGTCGAGCCTGACCTTGGCCTTGGCCGCACCGAGCGCCTTGAGCTGTTGCTCTAATGCCTGTGGCGGAGCGATCTCGCCGAGTGCGCCGATGGCGTCGCCGGCCTCGTTGGTGATCTTCTCCGGCGCGAGGAAGACGGTCGGCCGGCCTTCGCGCGGCACGATCGCATAGCCGAGCGGCAGCGGCGTGTGCTCGACATCGCCGCCGCGGATGTTGAAGACCCAGGCCAGCGCGTGCGGATCCGAGAGAACGAGCGCATCGACCTTGGCCTTGGCGAGTTCCTGCTGGATGCGGGCGAGCTTGTCGGCGCTGCTCTCGCCGGCATAGGCGGCCGGATGCGCCTTGACTGGGGCGGTCGGAGGGGCAGGGCGGTTGCTCCAGAGCGCATCGATCGGGTTCGGCGTCACCGGCACGAGCACGCCGCCGGCCGCGGCGACCGCCTTCTCCAGCTTGGCGACGCCGTCGACGGTATGGAGCCAGGGATCGTAGCCGAGCTTGCCGCCGGCCGACAGATTGGCCTCGACCCATTTGTCGAGCGGGGTTTCTTCCATCTTGGTCGGCGTTACCACCGCCGCATCGGTCTGCGCCGCCGACTGGATGGTGTAGCGGCCGTCGACGATCAGCGCCGCCTTGTCGGCGAGCACGATGGCGTTGCCGGCCGAGCCGGTGAAGCCGGTGAGCCAGGCAAGGCGCGCCATATGGGCGGGGACATATTCGCCCTGGTGCTCATCGGCGCGCGGGATGATGAAGCCGTCGAGGCCCTGTTTCGCCAGTGCGGCGCGCAAGGCTGCGACGCGTGGCGCAACCTGCGACGGATCGCTCGGCTCGGAGAAGGACTGGAAGCGGCAGGCGGCTTTGGATCGCGATTCGGTCATGTCAGGCTCTGAGGCTGGATTTCGGCCATGCTCGCCTCGGTGCCCCTGAAAGGCCAGTGCAAAACTGCCGTTTCGCCCCTGCTTTCGAAGCAGGCGCGCATTGGCTCGCATTTGAGCGGATTGCCTCTTGGTTATGCGATGTGCGCAGTCGTTAACGGATTTCTGTTTTCGTCATGCGTTTTTTGCATGTTGTGCATATGCGAACGTATCTTCTCGCAAGTGCGAAGACGGCCCACTTTAGTCGCATAAGAGAACGAGGAAGCGACCGGGACTGTCCTTCGTGATCTGAGGAGAGACCCTATGACTTATGTGCTGAATTCCACCGACGTCCTTCCGGCCGCGACCCGCGCCGAAGCGACGGAAACCAAGACCGCCGGCCAGGGCTTCTGGCAGCGCCTCTATGCCGCGATGATCGAGAGCCGCCGCCGTTCGGCCCTGCGCGAGTTGCGCGCCCACAGCTATCTGGTGCGCGAGAGCGAGCTGGTGCTCGGCGGCTTCCCGGCGACGACGCTGAAAAGCGACGCCGAGCTGCCCTTCAACCGCTGAACTTCAAGCGCCGCAGACAGCCAAAAGCGCCGCGCGCATCGGAAAAGGAACCAAAATCATGATCGCCATCGTCAAGCACGCATATGACGCCGTCGTCGACGCCGCCAAGTTCGCCGCCGCCGTCTGGCACGATGCCCGCGCCATGCAGGCGCAGGCCGAAGAGAAGTACGGCCATCTCGGCTTCTGATCCGGCGGCGAGCTTCGCCGCCATGCCGGCCGCCTGACGCGGCGTTCTGCGCTTCCGGTGCTCACGGACTTAATGTCCGCTCCGCTCCGGTTCTCGCACGCCACGTCATTCGACCCGGCCTGACGACGAATCCCTGCTCGCCGTTATTCAAAGCGTAGGGCCTAGTAGAGGCGGCGCGGCCTGACGGCTGCGCCGCCTCTTTTCATGACCAAAGTCGCCCAGCCTTCGCGCGAGGTGCGCCGCGCCAGCGCCAGCCCCTGATGGCGATAGGCCGAGACCACGCCGGCGACGTCCATCTCCAGCAATCCCGAGAGGATCACCGTGCCGTCGTTCGACAGCGCGCGGGCGATCGCAGGCGCGAGCTTGCGCAGCGGACCGGCGAGGATGTTGGCGAAGATCAGGTCGAAATGGCGCGAGCGGTTCGCCTTGGCGTGGCGCAGGCCAGGGGCGACATAAAGGTCGAGCGCCTGGGGCGCGTGGTTGATCCTTGCATTGTGAGCTGAGACCTCGATCGCGATCGCGTCGATGTCGCCGGCGACGACCTTGCGCTTGACCTGCTTGGCGAGCGCCAGCGCCAGGATGCCCGTACCGGTGCCGACATCGATGGCGTTTCTCGGCCGGCGCTTCTTCAATTCGGCGTCGAGCGCGAGCAGGCAGCCGGCCGTGGTGCCGTGATGGCCGGTGCCGAAGGCGAGTGCCGCCGCGATCTCGATGGCGACATCGTTGATGCGTACCGCTTCGCGATCATGCGAGCCGTGGACGAGGACGCGGCCGGCCCGCACGGGCTGCAGGCCTTCGAGGCTGGTGGCGACCCAGTCCTTTTGGTTGACCGTGGTGAAGGGCGTGGAATCGATGCTGTTGCCGACGATCGGGCGCAGCATGTCGCGCACCGCGTCCTCGTCCGGGTGTGTCGCGAAGTAGATCTCGACCTTCCACGGGGCGTTGAGCGAGAGCGTGGTGACGCCGGTCTCGACCTCGAAGGCCGAGACGGCGGTCTCGGTCGGGTCGAAGACCTCGCCGAGCAGCTCGGTCAGGGCTCGCGCCTTGTCGCCGCTGGTTTCAAGTTCGAGGACGGTCGCGACCGTCGATGGCAGAAGGCCTTCGCGCATGGCGGGGAATTAGCAGGGCCCATGAGGATTGTCATTCGCTCGCCTCGTCTTTGCGAGGAGCGGAGCGACGAAGCAATCCAGGGGCGGCAGAGCTCTATGTCCCCTGGATTGCTTCGCTTACGCTCGCAATGACGGCCGGCGCTCAGCCGTGCTGTGCGTTCAGCTGGGCGAAGATCGCGGCGATCTGGCCGTTCTCGGCGGCGAAGCGCAGCGGCTTGCAGCGCTCGACGATGATCTCGCCGGATTCCGGCTTGCTTGCGAGCAGCGCCATGACCTCGGCGATGAACTCCTGTAGCGGCATCGCCATGGGATCGATCGCCTGCTGCGGGCCGAGCAGTTCGGTCTGGACGTAAGGCGGGGCGATCTCGATGACCTCGACCGAGGTCTGCTTGAGCTGCTCGCGCAGCGCCATCGACCAGGCATGGATCGCCGACTTGGTGGCGCTGTAGGTCGGCGTCGTCGCCAAGGGTACGAAGGCGAGACCGGATGAGACGGTGACGATCGCCGCATGCGATCGGGTCTGAAGGTGCGGCAGCAGGGCGGCGGTCAGCCGGATCGGGCCGAGCAGGTTGGTCGCGATCGTCTCCTCGGCCGTGCCGAGGAAATCGCCGGCGGCGACAGCCTCGCTGCGCATGATACCGGCATTGTGGATGACGACGTTGAGCTCCGGAAAGCTCTCGATCGCCTGCCGGGCGAAGGCTGCGACGTCGTCCTTGTCCTGGATGTCGAGCAGGAGCGCTTCCATGCCCGGATTGGCGTTCGTCACCTCGTGAAGCCGCGCCTCACGACGGCCGGAGATGATCACCTGGTTGCCGGCCTTGTGGAAGGCCTCGGCGAGCGCGCGGCCGATGCCGGAGCCGCCGCCGGTGATCAGGATGGTGTTGCCGCTGATGTTCATCGCAAATCCCTTTCCTGGTTGCGGAGCATCAGCTGGCGTCGATACTCTTCATTGGAAAGAAGGCGCCCGAAAGTTCGATACGCACCAAAAGGAGAGTGTAGGAATGCATGCGATCCGCGAGGCCATGGCGGTGATGCACAAGCGCAGCGAGGAAATCCCGCCGGTGTCGCCCGCGGTCGAGTCGCTGGTGCGCCAGGTCATCGCGCAAGTGGCCGACAAATGGACGATGCTGGTGCTGGAGGCGCTGGAGGAGCGCGGCACGCTGCGCTTCACCGAGGTCGGGCGCGCCGTCCGCGGCATCAGCCAGAAGATGCTGACCAAGACATTGCGCGAGATGGAGCGCGACGGGCTCGTCATCCGCACCGTTCATCCGGTGATCCCGCCGCATGTCGATTACACGCTGACCGATCTCGGCTGCGAGCTCAGCGCCGCCTTCTGCGGCGTCTGGAGCTGGGCCGAGATCTACTACGCCGAGGTCTCGGCGGCGCGGAAGGCGTTTCGGGAGCGGGAGGAGGGGTAGGGGCGTCTTCGATTAGTCCGATATCTTGAACGCTGCCCTTTCCGTCATGGTCGGGCTTGTCCCGACCATCCACGCCTTCCTTCGGCCAGGGCGGTGTTCAAGACGTGGATGCTCGCCACAAGGGCGAGCATGACGGGCTGGATCAGCGGACAGCGAGTCCCTCGCAGCGCAACTGGTCGCGACCGCCTTCACAGCGGCGGCGATTGCCGTGCTGCATGTTCTTGTGATCGGCACAGCAGCCGTTCGCCTTGTGTGGCTTGCAAAGCAAGCAGCCGGCGCGGGCGCTCTTCGGACGTTTGCGTTTGTGGTGCACGGTGACCTCTCGGCTCCGAATTACCACAGCCAAACCGCATGGTCACAATAGTCCGTTGTCGTCCCGGGCGGAGCGCAGCGTAGACCCGGGACCCATGCCTGAGCCATTCCCGGAAATGCTCCGGAATGGATCCCGGATCTGCGCGGCTATCGCCGCTTGTCCGGGATGATCCTCATTGTGAGGTGAAGGCTCGCTAGCCCGACTTCTGGACGAAGCTGTCCAGCACCATTTTCCTGCCGGCCTTGTCGAAATCGACGGTCAGCTTGTTGCCGTCGACGCTCGCGACCGAGCCGGGGCCGAACTTGACGTGGAAGACGCGGGCGCCGGGGTCGAAGGCGGAGGTGCCGGTCGACTTTGCCGTCAGCTCGCCCTCGATCAGCATGGCGCCGCGCTGGCGGCTGCCGAAGCCGGTCCCCTGGCCGAAGCCGCGCTGGCCGGCGTCGGAGAAGCCGGAGCCGCCGCCCGAATTGAATTTGGCCTTGTTTTCCTGCGCCCGCTGCCAGCCCGGCGTCTGGTATGACGAGCCGAAGCTTTCCATGCGCTCGAAGCGCGAGGCGCCATAGCCGCCCTGGCTATAGGTCGACGCGGCCTGGACGACCTCGACATGGTCCTCCGGCAGTTCGTCGATGAAGCGCGAGGGCAGGTTCGATTGCCAAAGGCCGTGGATGCGCCGGTTCGAGGCAAAGAAGAGTTTCAGCCGCTTGCGGGCGCGGGTCAGGCCGACATGGGCGAGGCGGCGCTCTTCCTCGAGCCCGGCGCGGCCGTTCTCGTCGAGAGCGCGCTGGCTCGGGAACAGCCCTTCCTCCCAGCCGGGCAGGAAGACGGTGTCGAATTCCAGCCCCTTGGCGGCGTGCAGCGTCATGATCGAGACGCGGGCGCCGCCATCGCCGCTATCCGCGTCCATCACCAGCGAGACGTGCTCGAGGAAGGCCGGCAGGTCGGGGAACTCGTCGAGCGAACGGACCAGCTCCTTCAGGTTCTCCAGTCGTCCGGCGGCATCGGCGGAGCGGTCCTTCTGCCACATCTCGGTGTAGCCGCTCTCCTCCAGCACCAGTTCGGCGAGCTCGCCCTGCGGCATCGCCTCGGCGCGGGCGCTCCAGCGGGCGAAGGCCTCGACCAGTTCGCGCAAGGAGGTGCGGGCCTTGGGCTTCAGCTCGTCGCTCTCGACCACGACGCGGGCCGCCTGCAGCAGCGAGAGCTGCGCGGCGCGGGCGTAATTGTGCAGGATCTGGATCGTTGCGTCGCCCAGCCCGCGCTTGGGCACGTTGACGATGCGCTCGAAGGCGAGGTCGTCGGTCGGTGAGACCACACAGCGCAGATAGGCCATGGCGTCGCGGATCTCGGCCCGCTCGTAGAAGCGCGGGCCGCCGATGACGCGATAGGGCACGCCGACATGGACGAAGCGCTCCTCGATCTCGCGCATCTGCGCGGAGATGCGGACGAGAATGGCGACCTCGGAAAGGTTCTCGCCCTTGGACTGCATCGCCTCGATCTCATCGGAGATCAGGCGGGCCTCCTCCTGGCTGTCCCAGGCGCCGGTGATAGTGACCTTCTCGCCGGGCTCGTCCTCGGTGCGCAGAGTCTTGCCGAGGCGGCCCTCATTGCGGGCGATCAGTTTCGAGGCGGTGGCGAGGATATGGCCGGTCGAGCGGTAGTTGCGTTCGAGCCGGACCACGGTCGCGCCCGGGAAATCGTGCTCGAAGCGCAGGATGTTGTCGACCTCGGCGCCGCGCCAGCCATAGATCGACTGGTCGTCGTCGCCGACGCAGGCGATGTTGCGCCGGCCCTGGGCGAGCAGGCGCAGCCAGAGATACTGGGCGACGTTGGTGTCCTGGTACTCGTCGACGAGGATGTAGCGGAAGCGCTCGTGATAGCTCGCCAGCACGTCCGGATGCTCGCGGAACAGCGTCAGGCAATGCAGCAGGAGGTCGCCGAAATCGACGGCGTTCAGCGTCTTCAGGCGTGTTTGATAAGCCTCATAAAGCTTGCCGCCCTTGCCGCTGGCGAAGACGCCGGCCTCGCCCGGCGGCACGTCCTTGGGTGCAAGGCCGCGGTTCTTCCAGGAGTCGATGAAGCCGGCCAGCATGCGGCCGGGCCAGCGCTTCTCGTCGATTCCTTCCAACTGGATCACCTGCTTCATCAGGCGGATCTGGTCGTCGGTGTCGAGGATGGTGAAGTCGGAGCGCAGGTCGAGCAGCTCGGCATGGCGGCGCAGCAGCTTGGCCGAGATCGAGTGGAAAGTGCCGAGCCAGGGCATGCCCTCGGCGACCGGGCCGACCAGATGGGCGACACGCTCCTTCATCTCGCGCGCCGCCTTGTTGGTGAAGGTCACCGACAGGATCTGCGAGGGGAAGGCGCGATTGGTCGCGATCAGATGGGCGATGCGGGTGGTGAGCACGCGGGTCTTGCCGGTGCCGGCGCCGGCCAGAACCAGCACGGGGCCATCGGTCGCCTCGACCGCCAGGCGCTGCTCCGGGTTCAAGCCCTGGAGATAGCCGGCCGCCGGCTGCGCCGCCGCGCGCGATGCGAGGCCGCCGGGGCGGGGCAGGGGGGCCGAGGTGGTGTGGTCGGACAAGGGATCTGCTTGCGTGATCGTGATTCGTTCACGGTCAATATAGGGGCAGGCGTGACGGATTGCTCGCCGTCGCGGATGGTTTTCCGCGACGGCGAGCAGGTCACTGTAAACCCAGCCGCGTCAGCGCGCTGGCAGCAGATATCGCAGGCCCTGAGTGAAGCCACGCGGCGCAACGGTGAGATGATCCTCATCGTTGAGGACGACTGATTTCACGCTCAGGCCCGGGTATTTCCGGTCCTTCAGCGCCTTCTCGAAGGCGTGGTTGTCGCCGACCATGTCGGCGGTCTTGTTGAAGCGCGGATCGCCTTTGCGGACGGTCTCGTATTCGCCGACATAGAGAAAGACCCTGGCCGGCAGGTCCTTGCTGCGCGCGGCGTAGCCCGACTCGAGCTCGCGATAATGCTCTTTGGCGAACCAGAAAGACGGGCTGCCGAGGATGTAACTGCTGAACAGGCCGGGCTCGGTGAAGAGGATTTGCGCGCCGAGCAGCGCGCCATAGGAATGGCCGAGAAAGAGGCTGCGCGTCGGATCGGTGCGGTAGCGCTGCGCGATGAACGGCTTCACCTGGTCGCGCAGATAGGCCTGGTAGGCCGCCGCCTTGCCATGAGCGGCGTCGCCGGCTCCCTTCGGCGTCGGGGTGTAGTCGCGTCGGCGGCTGACCATGCCGTCCTCGCCCTTGGCGTAGGACAGGCCGACGAGGATGAATTCCTCGACCTTGGGGCCGTCGAGGTTCAGGCGGCGGCTGATCTGGCGGATGAGCGGGAAAGCGTAGTCGGCGTCGGTCACGTAAAGCACGGGATATTTCCGTTGCGGCTCCTTTCCATAGGACGGCGGCAGGGCGACGAAGACCTGATAGCCGCGGCGCGAAACCGGATCGGGCACGTCCCAGACCTCGCTGTCGGCGATCTCATAGGGACGGCCTTCAGCAGGCTGTATCTTCGCAGCGGGTTGGGTCTGGGCTTGCGCCGGGACGGTGGCAATGCCGATGCCGGCGGTAAGAGCGATGACCAGGGTACTCAGGACGCTTCGCAGCACGTGAAGGCTCTCCATAGGCCCGCGCCGGTCGCGGCGCGCGGGGCGAAGTACCGGGAGAACTCGGGCGGCAATCGGGCAGGTTCGCAATTGCGAGTTGCCGGCATAGGCTGGTGGTTAATGACGAGGCGGTTCGCGGATCGGAAGGGAAGGTCATGGCCCAGGCGTCGCACGCCCATCAGGTCACCAACCAGGTGCCGCCGCTGCAGGACTACGACGCTTATGCCGCCGATCCGGTGCTGAAGGCGGCGATCGCCGCCTTTGATGCGGGTTGGGCCGATGAGCGGCTGCACGAGGCGGGGCGGACCGTCGGCGCGGCCGAGACGATCGAGATGGCGCGCCTCGCCAACCGGCATGGGCCGGAATTGCGCAGCCATGACCGCTTCGGCAACCGGCTCGATGAGATCGAGTTCCATCCTGCCTGGCACGCGCTGATGGCCCGCGCCATCGGCCAGGAGACGCATGCGCTCGCCTGGAACCGGCCGGGGCCGGGGGCGCAGGTGGCGCGGGCCGCCCTGCAATATCTCTGGTATGGCTGCGAGAGCGGCATCTGCTGCCCGATCTCGATGACCTATTCGGCGATCCCCGTGCTTAAGCAAGATCGGGCGCGCTGGGCCGAATGGGGCGCGCTGATCTCCTCGAAGACTTACGACAAGCGCCAGGGGCCGGTGGCGGGCAAGACGGGCGCGACCGTCGGCATGGCGATGACCGAGACACAAGGCGGCTCGGATCTGCGCCAGACCCAGACCATCGCTTATGACAATCGCGACGGCACCTATTCGCTGCACGGGCAGAAATGGTTCTTCTCGGTGCCGCATTCCGACCTCTTCCTGACGCTGGCGCGCAATGAGGAGGGCATCTCCTGCTTCGTCGTGCCGGGCTGGCGGCCGGATGGCGAGCGCAACGGCATCGCGATCCAGCGCCTCAAGGACAAATGCGGCAACCGTTCGAACGCCTCCTCGGAGGTCGAGTTCCGGGGTGCGATCGGCCATATGCTCGGCGATCCCGGCAGGGGCCTGCGCACCGGCCTGTCGATGAACCACAATACGCGGCTCGACATCGCCGCCGCCTCGGCCGGGCTGATGCGGCAGGCTGTGATGCTCGCCGGCCATCACGCCCAGCACCGCACTGCCTTCCAGCGCCAGCTGATCGACCAGCCGATCATGCAGAACGTCCTCGCCGACCTCGCCATCGAGGCGGAGGCCGCGGCCTGGCTCGCCTTCCGGCTCTTCGCCGCCGTCGACCGGCAGGAGCAGTCGGAGAGCGAGAAGCTGCTGGCGCGGATCGGCGCGCCGCTGGCGAAATACTGGGTGGCGAAGCGCACGCCGGCGGTCGTGGTCGAGGCGCTGGAATGCCATGGTGGCAACGGCTTCATCGAGGAGAACCCGATGGCGCGGCACTATCGCGAGGCGCCATTGAACTCGGTCTGGGAAGGTTCGGGCAACGTCATCTGCCTCGACGTGCTGCGTTCGCTCGAGCGCGAGCCGGGCTCCCTGCAGGCGTTGCGCGCCGAACTGCACGCCGTCTCCGGCCAGGACCGGCGCTACGATGCGGCCTTGCAGGCGCTGGACAACGACCTGCACGAGCTCATCCGCCATGAGGGCCAGGCGCGCTTGCTGACCGAGCGGCTGGCGCTGATGCTGCAGGGCGCACTGCTGATCCGCCACGCGCCGCATGCGGTGGCGGATGCCTTCGTCGCGACGCGGCTCGGCGGGCACTGGTCCGGCCATTTCGGCGACCTGCCGCTGGCGGTCGATGCGGCGACGCTGGCGAGAAGGGCCGTGCCGGAGGTTTAGTAGGCGCATCGTCATTCCGGGGCGCCGCGCAGCGGCGAGCCCGGAACCCATGAACACTGCCGCTGTCACGAGGGCGCTGCGATGTCGCGCTTGCTCGAAAGTCGTCATGTTCATGGGTTCCGGGCTCAGGCCTTCGGCCTGCCCCGGAATGACGGGTGCGGGCGTCAGCCTGCTTCCGCCTCGAAATCCATCGCCACGCCGTTGATGCAGTAGCGCAGGCCGGAGGGCGGTGGGCCGTCGGGGAAGACGTGGCCGAGATGGCCGCCGCAATTGGCGCAGTGGACCTCGACCCGCCGCATGCCGAAGCTGCCGTCCTCGCTCTCCTCGACCGCGCCTTCCAATGGTTGGTCGAAGCTCGGCCAGCCGGTGCCGCTCTCGAACTTCTTGTGCGACCGGAACAGCTTCTGGCCGCAACCGGCGCAGGAGAAGGTGCCGGCGCGCTTCTCGAAGTTCAGCGCACAGGAGCCGGCCCGCTCGGTGCCATGGCCGCGCAGCACTTGGTACTGCTCCGGGGTCAGCTTCGCGCGCCATTCAGCATCGCTGAGCTGGAAGGGGAAGTCGCGCTCCGGCTTTCCGGTTTTTGCAAACAGGTCCATCAGGCCCATGCGAGGTTCCTTTCCGTGCTGTCTTGTCGGGATTGTCGCGCGAGATATGGGGATTTGTCTTCCTGATTTCAGCCTCATGCAACGCGGTCTGTTTCACGTTTGCGTTCTGCCGCGACCAGCCTCTTCTCCGAGCCGGTTCCCGCGTCACCCAACCGTCACGCGACTCCTCTAGTCGGCTCGCCATCGCAACGGGCGCAGACGAGGGCCTCGTGACGCAGACCATCCGCGCGGTGAAGCGCACGACCAATCTCGGCCTGACCACTGCCGTCCACCGTAGCAAGCCTCTCTCGCGTGCCGGCCTGCTCGAACGGATGTTCACGCTCGCCTTCTCCGGCCTGGTCTATCCGCAGATCTGGGAAGACCCGGTCGTCGACATGGAGGCACTGGCGCTGCAGCCGGACGACCATCTCGTCGCCATCGCGTCCGGCTCCTGCAACATCCTCTCCTACCTCACCGCCGATCCCGCCAAGATCAGCGCGATCGACCTCAACGGCGCCCATATCGCCCTTGGCCATCTCAAGCTCGCGGCGCTGCGCGAGATCGACGATCACGCGATTTTCCGCCGCTTCTTCGGGCAGGCGCAGTCGAAGGCCAATGTCGAGACCTATGACCAATTGATCGCGCCGCGCCTCGATGCCGTCAGCCGGGCCTATTGGAACGGGCGCAATCTCGTCGGCCGGCGCCGGATCGAGCTGTTCGCCCGCAATTTCTACCGCTACGGCCTGCTCGGCCGCTTCATCGGGACGGGGCATTTCCTTGGGCGCCAGCTCGGCTGCGACCCGCGGGTCATGCTGCAGGCGAAGACGATGGACGAGCAGCGGGCTCTGTTCGAGCAGCATCTGGCGCCGGTCTTCGACAAGAAGCTGGTGCGCTGGCTGGTGCGCCAGCCGGCCTCGCTCTACGGACTCGGCATCCCGCCGGCGCAGTACAAGGCGCTGGCCGCCGATGACGATGCCGGCATCAGAGCCGTGTTGCGCCACCGGCTGGAGCGGCTGGCTTGCGGCTTCGACCTGAAAAGCAACTACTTCGCTTGGCAGGCCTTCGGCCGCGGCTACGGGCCGGAGCCGGATGCGGCGGTGCCGCCCTATCTGGAGCAAGGGAATTTTGAGACGGTGCGGGCCCGCGCCGGCCGCGTGGCCTATCATCAGAGCGCGATCACCGCCTTCCTCGAAAAGCAGCCGGCCGAGAGCTGCAACGGCTTCGTGCTGCTCGATGCGCAGGACTGGATGAACGACGCCGAGCTGACGGCTTTGTGGACGCAGATCACGCGCAGCGCCGCGCCCGGTGCGCGCGTCATTTTCCGCACTGCCGCCGATGAGCGGCTGCTGCCCGGCCGGGTGCCGGAGGCGATCCTGTCGCAATGGCATTACGACGAGGCGCGCAGCCGCGAACTCGGCACGCGCGACCGCTCCTCGATCTACGGCGGCTTCCATCTTTATGTGCGCAGGGCGACCGCGTGAGTGCCGTCGATAGCGGGTCGGAGGCTGCCGGTCTGATGGACCGGATGTACCGCTTCCAGCGGCACATCTACGACGCGACCCGGAAGTTCTACCTGCTCGGGCGCGATGGATTGATCGCGGAGCTTAAGCCGCCGCCGGGCGGGACCGTACTGGAGATCGGCTGTGGCACCGGGCGCAACCTGATCAAGATCGCCCAGCGCTACCCCCATACGCTCTGCTACGGGCTCGATGTCTCCGAGGAGATGCTGCGGACGGCGCGCGAGCAAGTCGCCAAGGCCGGGCTCGCCGACCGGATCACGCTGGCGCAGGCCGACGCGACCAGTTTCGACCCGCAGGCATTGTTCGGCCGCACCGGCTTCGAGCGGGTGGTGGTCTCCTATGCGCTCTCGATGATCCCGCCCTGGCGCGAGGCGCTCGCGCAGGCGATGCGTGTCGTCGCGCCGGGGGGCTCGCTGCACATCGTCGATTTCGGCGATCAGGCGCATCTGCCCGCGCCATTCAGGGCGGTGCTGAACCGCTGGCTGGCGCTGTTCCACGTCACGCCGCGCAAGGATCTCGAGGCGGTCGTGACCGATCTCTGCGCCGAGACCGGCGTCATCGGCGGCACAACGCGGCTGTTCGGCGGCTATAGCGTGCAGGCCGTGGCGACCAGGCCGGCTTAGGGGCAGGGGCTGGACGTCGGCGTCGCCGCGCTGCTACGCGAAAGCATGAGCGAGCGCGCTGCCGGCGATAAGGCCGAGGACGAACTGCCGAGCCTACGCGACCGGCTGCGGCAGCTTTATCACGGACGAACTCCGGCGGCGCTGCGCTTCCAGGTCGCGACGCTGATCGTCGACCTGCTGATCATCGGCTTCTTCATCGCCACGCCGCTGCTTCGCGACCAATCGGCTTTCCTCTGGCTCGACTACACGGTGGCGGCGATCGTCACAGCCGAGATCGCGGCGCGCTTCCTCGCCTCCTCGAACATGCTGCGGCTGCTGCGCCAGCCCACCATGCTGCTCGACCTCTTCATCCTGGCGACTCTGCTGGCGCCGCAATGGCTGGAAAATTTCGGCTTCCTGCGCATCCTTCGGCTCTGGTCGTTGTCGCGGCGCGGATTGATCTGGGCGCAGCTGCGGCAAACGCGTTTCCGCGACTGGGAAGACGTCGCCAAGGCTCTGGTCAACCTCGCGACCTTCCTCTTCGTCGTCAGCGGTTTCGTCTACACCTTCTTCTTCATGAGCCGGCCCGGGCTGGAAGGCTATGTCGAGGCGCTCTACTTCACCGTCGCGACGGTGACGACCACCGGCTTCGGCGACATCACTTTGCCGGGCATCGCCGGCAAGCTGACCTCGATCGTGGTGATGATCATCGGCATCTCGCTGTTCGTGCGGCTGGCGCAGGCGGTGTTCCGGCCGCACAAGGTGACCTTTCCCTGTCCGCAATGCGCGCTGCAGCGCCACGAACCCGATGCCGTGCACTGCAAGGCCTGCGGCCACCTGCTGAAGATACCGGACGACGACGAGTGATTGGTTAGTCTCGGTCCAGCGGTCTCGACGCTTTTCAGAAAGCGATCCGACCCCTGATCCCGCCGGAAGCTGAGTGCTGACATGAGCCAACCAGTTTGACGCCTAGAGGGTCATTCGGCCTTCCGGTCAGACCGTGAATTTTGGAGCGATGATGGCGCCGGTGAAGATCGATCCTGAAAAGGTCCGGGAATTCGAGGATGCCTCAAGCTTTTACGACTGGCTTGGCAGCAACCACGACCAGGCGGACGAAATCTGGATCAAGATCCACAAACTCTCGTCCGGCCTGCGCTCGATCACGCCCAAGGAGGCGATCGACGTCGTGCTGTGCTGGGGCTGGATCGACGGCGTCAGAAAGGGCCTCGACGAGCGCAGCTTTCTGCAGCGCTACAGCCCGAGGGGCGCCAGAAGCATCTGGAGCCAGATCAATGTCGACAATGTCGCGCGCCTGATTACTGAGAAGCGGATGACCAGCCACGGCCTGGTGCAGGTCGATGCAGCCAAGGCCGATGGCCGATGGGCGCGCGCTTATGGCGCTGGCCGGAACATGAAGATCCCTGACGATCTCCAGGCTGCGATCGACGCAGAGCCCCTGGCCCGGGAGATGCTGTCGAAGCTGAGCGGACAGAACCGCTTTGCCCTGGCGTTTCGTGTCCACAATCTCAAGACGGAAGCCGGGAGAAGGAAGAAGATCGTGGCCTTCGTCGAGATGCTCAAGCGCGGCGAGACGATCTATCCGCAGCGCTAGGTTCACTGGCGGACAGGGCGGGATTGCAGATCCGGCCTAGTGCCGCGTCTCGGTCTCGTGCTCGGCCTCCGGTGAGCCGAGCGTGATCGCGCTCTTCTCCGGCATGCCGATCATCCGGCCTACCGTTGCCGGGCGAGGCATCTGCGCATGCGCCGCCTTCATGATCGCGAGATTGGCGAGGATGTCGGCCGGGAAGGGCGTGACCTTGCGATCGGTCATGTCGACATGCAGGGACAGGTTCTCGGAGGTCGCGGCGAGCCAGCCTTCGCTGGCATGGCGCATTTCGAGATAGTAGTGCAGCCGCTTGTCGTCGAAGGCGATGAGTTGCGCGGTGACGCGTACGAGGTCGCTGGCTGTCAGCTCGCGTTTGTAGAGCACATGGCATTCGGCCGAGAAGAATGAGGCCTTGCGGGTCTCGACATAGTCCTGGTTGAGGCCAACCAGTGAGAAGACCTCGTCGACGGCGCGATCGAACAGGACATGGTAATAGGCCATGTTGAGGTGGCCGTTATAGTCGATCCATTGCGGTTCGACCCGCATCGGAGACGAAACGAAGGGAGCGAAGAACAGGGCGGTCGTGCGAATTTTGTCCGGCATCGGCGCCTCCTTTCGTCCTTTTGTCTCGTCAATGCGTGGGCAGCTCTGCGCCGCCGCCTCTTGCCGGCGCGGGCGCGGCGCGTGAAAACAACACGAGCCGCCGCTTCATAGGCCGAACCATTCCAGACTAGGCGAAGTTCTCCAGCCATGACAATGC
This sequence comes from Allobosea sp. LjRoot90, assembly GCF_964254315.1. Classification (NCBI taxonomy): domain Bacteria; kingdom Pseudomonadati; phylum Pseudomonadota; class Alphaproteobacteria; order Hyphomicrobiales; family Alloboseaceae; genus Allobosea; species Allobosea sp. LjRoot90. Next base: position 138,522 of record NZ_CAXUTF020000003.1, on the reverse strand, counting down.
CTTCTACCGCTTCCGTGCCTCAGCCCACCCCTGCTCGTGCTGCAGAGCTGCCGCCTTCGCCGCAGGCGGTTGCCGCGGTGACGCGGGAGCTGGCGGCGCTGTTAGGCAACCGGCTGGTCACCAGCCTCGCGGTTCGGCAGCAGCATGGCCACACGCTGACCTGGATCCCGAACCAGCCGCCGGATGCGGTGGTTTATCCCGAGAGTACCGAAGAGGTGGCCTCGATCGTGAAACTCTGCGCCGGATATGGGGTTCCCGTCATCGCTTTCGGCACGGGGACGTCGCTGGAGGGGCATGTGAATGCGCCTTTCGGCGGCGTCTGCATCGACATGAGCCAGATGAAGCGGGTTGTCGCGGTGCATGCGGAAGACCTCGACTGCACGGTCGAGGCCGGCGTGACCCGCAAGGAGCTGAACGAGCATCTGCGCGACCAGGGCCTGTTCTTTCCGATCGATCCCGGCGCCGATGCCTCGATCGGCGGCATGGCGGCGACGCGCGCTTCTGGCACCAATGCCGTGCGCTATGGCACGATGAAGGACAATGTCATCGCGTTGACTGCGGTGATGGCCGATGGCGCCATCGTCAAGACGGCGAGCCGGGCGCGCAAATCCTCGGCCGGCTATGATCTCACGCGCCTTCTCGTCGGCTCGGAAGGCACGCTCGGCATCATCACCGAGGTGACGCTGAAGCTGCACGGCATCCCCGAGGCGGTCTCGGCCGGCGTCTGCGCGTTCCCTTCGGTGAAGGCGGCCTGCGATGCGACGATCATGACGATCCAGTCCGGCCTGCCGGTCGCGCGGATCGAGCTGGTCGACGATGTGATGATGCGCGGCGTCAACCTGCACTCCAAGCTCGGGCTCCCCGAGACGACGATGCTGTTCGTCGAGTTCCACGGCTCGGAAGAGGGCGTGAAGGAACAGGCCGAGCGCTTCGGCGAGATCGCGGCCGAGTTCGGCGGCGGCGCGTTCGACTGGGCGACCAGGCCGGAGGACCGTTCCAAGCTGTGGCAGGCCCGGCACGACGCTTATTGGGCGGCGCGGGCGCTGCGCCCCGGTGCGGAATCGGTCGCGACCGATGTCTGCGTGCCGATCTCGCGGCTGGCGGAGTGCGTCGACGAGACCAAGCGCGACATCGAGGCTTCCGGGCTGATCGCGCCGATCGTCGGCCATGTCGGCGACGGCAATTTCCATACCCAGCCGCTGGTCGATCTCGCCGATCCCGACGAGATCGCGCGCTGCGAGGCCTTCATCGACAGGCTGGTCAAGCGGGCGCTCGCCATGGGCGGGACCTGCACCGGCGAGCACGGCGTCGGCCAGAAGAAGATGAAGTACCTCGAGATCGAGCACAGTCCCGCCGCGCTCGCGGTGATGCGGCTGATCAAACGCTCGCTCGACCCGCAGAACATCCTCAATCCGGGCAAGATCATCGCCTTGTGACATCCAACCGCGTTGTCGAGCGGTATTACCCACAAGAATGTCGTGATCCTGCCGCGACTTGCGTGCATGATCGCGCCGTCGACATTTCGAGGATTGATGCAAGAGCGTGCGTGAGGCCCTGACCTTCATGGCCGGGCTGCTCGTCGCGGCGTTGCTGGCTGCGCTGGTGGGGCCGGGCTTCGTCGACTGGCGCGAGTACAGGCCCCATTTCGAGCAGCGCATCGGCGCCGCGCTCGGCGTGGAGACGCGCGTCGCCGGTGAGATCGGGCTGCGGCTGTTGCCGTCGCCGCGACTGGTGCTGGGCCAGGTGCGCCTCGGCTCCGGCGAAGCCGGGGCGAGCGGGGCAACCATCGAGACACTGACGGCCGAGCTCGCTCTGGCGCCATTGGCACGCGGCGAATTCAGGCTGGTCGAGGCCGAGGCCGACGGGCTGACGCTCAGCCTCATCGCCGACGAGACCGGCGCGATTGCCCTGCCGGTGCGACAGGGGACAGGCCTGCCGAGCGAAACGGCGATCGACCGCCTCGCGATCCGGCGGGCGGCCGTGATTTGGCGCGAACCCGGCAAGGCTGCACAGACGCTGGCGCCGATCTCGGTCGATGTCTCTGCCGTCAGCCTGCATGGACCCTGGCGGGTCGAAGGCGAGATTGCCGGCTCGTCCGTGCGCTTCGTCACCGGCGCGGTCGAGGCCGATGGGCGGTTGCGTACCAAGGTGTCGGTCACCGGCGAGCAGGCGCAGTTCGGCTTCGACGGTTCGCTGATCCTCGGGGCGACCGAGGGGCGTGTCCGGCCCGGGCTCGAAGGCGGTTTTACGATGGCGCCCGGCGGAGCCGTTAGCCTGGCGGGACGGGTGAGCGGCGACAGCCGGCGTCTCGACTTCGCCGGCCTTGCCGTCGACATCGCTGGCGGTGCCGCGCGCCTGGAAGGCGAAGGCTCGTTCAATCCGGTTGACAGCACCGGCAGCGTCCAGCTCAAGGCGCGCCGGCTCGATGCGGATGCGCTGATCGAGGCGCTTGCCCAGCGGCCGGGCTATCAGCGCGCTCTGCAGGCGCTGCCGGGACAGGTCGATTTTTCGCTCGAGCTCGATCAGATCGCCTGGCGCGGCGAGGATTTCAGCGGCTTTGCCCTGCGCGGCAAGCTCGATCGCGACGGGCTCGATGCGGGGAGCGCCACGGTCAGGATCGCCAATGCCGTCCTCGATGCGCGTGGCGCGCTCGACGGCCAGGGTTTTCACGGCACGGTCGAGGCGAAGGCGCCGGATGCGCGCCGGGCCGCTCTTGCCCTGGCGCGGCTGGGTGTCGAGGCCGGGCTGGCCGACAGCTTCGCAGCCCTGCGCAGCTTCGACGGCACGGCCGTGCTGGACTGGAGCAATGAGCAACTCGCGGTTACGCGGCTGACTGCGCGGGCGGGCTCGGGCCCGCGCCTCGAAGGCTCCGGCGCGATCACGCCAAGCCGACTTGACGCCAAGTTGACCCTGAACGGGCTCGACCTGTCGACCTTGCCGCCAGGCGACAGCCTGAATGCGCTCACCGGCCGGCGCGACCTTTCGCTTGATCTCACTCTGAATGGCCTGCGCTACCTGTCGGCCCCACCGGGTTCGGCCCGGCTCGCGCTGACCCGGCAAGGTGCCGACTGGCGCCTCAGCCGCCTGGCTGTCGACGGCTTCGGCGGCGTCAAGGTCGAAGGCGAAGGCGCGTTGCTGCCGGGCGGCGGCGAGATCGCCGGGCGGGTGCGCGCGCCGCGTTTTGCGGCGCTGACGGCGCTGGCCGGCCCCTTGCTGCCGGAAGGGCTGCGGCGCGTGCTGCCGCGGATCGAGGATGGGCTTGCCGGCATCGATACCGGCTTCAAGCTGGCACGCGCCTCGAACGGAGAAACCAGCGTCATCGCCGAGGGCTCGGCCCAGGCCGGCCGGCTCTCACTCAACGGTAAGCTCGACGCAGCCGGCCAGTGGAGCGGCGGCGATGTAAAACTTTCGCTCGACGACCGTCGCCGCGCCTTCGCCGCCCTCGGGCTGCCGCGCCCGGCGCGGGGCGGACCGGGCGAGCTTACGCTCGGCTTCGGTGCCGCCGGGCCGGTCGGCTCGCTCTCCGGGCCGGGGCTGATGCTCGTGCTCGAAGGCGCAGGCGATGCTGCGCGGCTGAGCCTCCAGGCCGACGGGCCAGGGCAGGTGTTGCCGGAGGGGCTGGCGCGGCTCGTTCCGGACGGGGTGCTCGACGCGCATGGGCGCGTCTCTTTCGGCGAGGACGCGAGGCTTGATGATCTCGTCGTCAATGCCGGCGGCAAGGCGGCGCGCGGCGCGCTGAGCTTCTCGGCCGAGCGTGGCATCGGCGGGAGGCTCGATCTGCCGTCGCTCGCCTTGCAGCCGGTGCTTGCGGTTGTGCTCGGCCAGGCCCAGCCGGTTAGCGGCAGTCAGTGGTCGCCGAGCCGCTTCCAGGGTGGGACAACCTTGGGTGAGATCAGGCTTGCCGTCGGCGCCGATCGGCTCGAGCTGACCGACAAAATTGCGCTATCCAAGGCTCGCCTCGACTTCTCCGCAGGGCTCGATGGGCTCACGCTCGACAATCTCCGCGGCAGCCATGCCGGTGGCGAGGTCAGCGGGCGGCTCACGCTGCGCCGGGAAGGTGGATTGGCGCAGGTCGCCGGCAAACTCGGCCTAGCCGGGCTCGACCTTTCTGCGCTGACCAAAGGCGCGCTCACCGGCAAGCTCTCGGGCAGCTTCGAGGCCGGCGGCTCCGGCGAGAGCCCGGCGCGCCTGATCGCGGCGCTCGGCGGCGCCGGCTCGATCAGCGTCTCTGGCGCCGGCATGGCGCGCTTCGATCCCTCAGCGATCTCCAAGGTGATCGCCGCGACGGGCGAGGATGCGTCCGAGAGCGAGACGGACCGTCTGCAGGACCGGATCGGCGCGGCTCTGGAGAAGGCGAACTGGCCGCTTGGCGACGTCACCATTCCCTTCACCCAGGCCGCCGGCGTGCTGCGTGTCTCGCCCGTCTCTGTCGAGCGTGCCGGCCTCCGGGCCGAGGCCACGGGACTGGTCGACTGGCGGGCGATGACGACCGATCTACGCCTGAATCTCCGCCCGCTCGGCGTGGCGCCGAAGGGCTGGCCGGAGCAGTTGCCGCAGGTCGGCGTCGCCTGGCGCGGGCCGCTCGAGGCGCCCAAGCGCGAGACCGATGTCGGGGCGCTTTCCAATGTGGTGGCGGCGCGGGCGCTGGCGCGCGAGATCGAACGGGTCGAGGCCTTCGAGGCGGACCAGCGCGAGCGGGCGATGAACGTCCGACGCCTGCGGGCCGAGCGCGAGCTGCGCGAGAACGAGCGCAAATTGGCTGAGTTCCTGAAGGCCGAGGAGGAGCGCCGCATCGCCGAGGAGAAGCGGACCGAGGAAGTGCGCAAGGCTGAGGAAGCTAGGCTCGCCGAAGAGGCACGCAGGGCGGAAGTAGCGCGCAAGGCTGAGGAAGCCAGGATCGCCGAGGAAGTCCGCAAGGCCGAGATCGCACGGCGTGCAGAAGAGGCGAGGCAAGTCGAGGAAGCCCGCAGGGCGGAGATCGCCCGCAGGCTGGAAGAGGCGCGTGTTGCCGAGGAGGCTCGCAAGCTCGAGGCTGCAAAACGGCTGGAGGACGCGCGCCGGGTCGAAGAGGAACGACGCCGGGCGGATGAAGACAGGCGCAGGGCCGAAGCCGACGAGCGGGCGAGGCAGGCTGCGATCCGGGCCGCGATCGAAGGACGGCCCGGGCCGATGATCCTGCAGGGAGCGCCGCCCTCCTATATTCCGGGCGATCCGTATGTCAGACCGCGCGGGGAGGCTCCGCCGCTGCCGCCGCCGCTCGACATCCAGTCGGTGCCGCGGCCGCTGTCGCGCTCGCCCCTGCAAAACTGATTCAAGCGGCTGGCATACTGATTCAAGCGCATGCGGCGCCGATTCAATTTTCTTTCATAAAGCGTTGTAATAGCGAGATTTTCTCCCGCAGTAAGTCGGTCATCTACCCCGGAGCAGCTTGAAGGCAATCGCCCACATGGTGGCGGCGACGATGCCATCGAGGATCCGCCAGGATCTCGGATTGGCGAAGAGTGGGCGCAGCCAGCGGGCGCCGTAGCCGAGCCCGAAGAAGAACAGGAACGAGGCGGTCATCGCGCCGGCGGCGAAGACCAGTTCCTGCCCGGGAAACTGGCTCGCGATGCTGCCGATCAGCAGCACCGTGTCGAGATAGACATGCGGGTTGAGCCAGGTCAGCGCGGCGCAGGTGACGAGGCTGGCCGAGAGGCTCGCGCCGCCGGCGGCGCCGACCGCGAGGGCCTCCGACGAGCGCAGGGCCGAGAGCATGCTGCGCGCGCCGTACCAGAAAAGGAAGGCAGCGCCGCCGTAGCGCAGCGCCGGTTCGAGCATCGGCAGCATCGCCGTCGCCTGCCGCAAGCCGACGACGCCGGCCAGGATCAGGACCGCGTCCGAGAGCGCGCAGGTGAGGCAGACCGCGAAGACGTGCTCATTCCGCAGGCCCTGCCGCAGCACGAAGCTGTTCTGGGCGCCGATGGCGACGATCAGGCTGAGGCCCATGGTCAGGCCGGTGACATAGACGGAGAGAGGCATGATTGGCGGTTCCGTTTCCGTCGTCCCGCCTAGGCGTGATGCGCCCGTTAGTGTAGTTAAATATCATTGCCTCGATTAAGCTAAGCTAATGCGATGCTCGACTATCCCGCCCTGCAGGCCGTGTCTCTCGTCGTCAGGACCGGTAGCTTCGAAAAAGCTGCGCAGGCGCTGAACGTCACGCCGTCGGCGGTCTCGCAGCGCGTCAAGCAGCTCGAGGAGCGGCTGGGGACGGTGCTGATCGTCAGGGGGCAACCCTGCACAGCGACGGAGCGGGGCGAATGGCTCTGCCGCCATATGGAGCAGGTCGGCATGCTCGAGGGCGAGCTGATGACGCGGCTGCCGGCGCTGGCCGAGCCGGGCCTGCCGCAGCAGCGCGTCACGCTGCGGATCGCCACCAATGCCGACAGTCTCGGAACCTGGTTCCTCGGCGCCGTCGCGGCGTTCACGAACCGCAGTCCGCATCTCCTCGACATCGCCGTCGACGACCAGGAGCATACGGCCGAGTGGCTGAGGCGAGGGCGGGTGCTCGCTGCCGTCACGGCACTGGAGAAGCCGATCCAGGGCTGCCGCGTCGTCCCGCTCGGCTCGCTTCGTTATCTCGCGACAGCCAGCCCTGAGTTCATGACATGCTATTTCGCCGAGGGGGTGACGCTCCCGGCGCTGGCGCAGGCGCCCTCGCTGGTCTTCAACCAGAAGGATCGATTGCAGAGCCAGTGGATGGAGATCGCTCTCGGCGAAAGCCCCGGCCACCCGGTGCATTGGGTGCCTTCGACCCAAGGCTTCGTCGAAGCGAGCCTGCTCGGCATCGGCTGGTGCGCCAACCCCGAACTGCTGGTGAGGGAGCATCTCGCCGCCAGGCGGCTGCGCGAGCTCATGCCCGGCACGCCGCTGGACATACCGCTGTTCTGGCAGGTCAACCGGATCGCGGCTGATCGCCTGGCGGATCTGACGCGCGCCGTGGTCGAGACGGCGCGGCGCCTGCTCGTCAATCCGCGGGGATGATCCGCGCGGCTTCTGACCGTCCGCGATAATGCGCCAATACGCGCAGACGTAGCGCCGAGGAGAGGTTGAGCTCGCCCCGGCCGGAATCGACCTCCATCACTAGGCTGGCGACGGGGCGCTTCTCGGCAGCGGCGATCTCCTTCAGCGCCTCCCAGAACGGCTCCTCGAGCGAGACGCTGGTGCGGTGGCCGGCGATGGCGAGGGAGCGCTTGCGAAGGCCGCTCATGTCTTGCCACTCATGTCCTGCCGCTCACGCCTTGTCGTCCTTGCCGTCGGGATCGTCAGTCAAGCGATGGCCTTCGAGGCGGCGCTTCGCCAGCGTCTTCTCCGCTTCGGTCAATGTGCGCTCGGTCTTGGTGCGGCCGAACTCGATCCGGTTCTGCGCAGCCTGCGCTTCGGCCGTTGCCCGGTCGCGAGCCTTGCGGGCACGGCGGAGATTGACGATCTCGGCCATGGCCACTTCAACCGGGGCTGAGCATGTCTTCGGCGACGACGGTCTTGTCGAACAGCGCCGCGTCGACGCCCGCCTTGAGCGCTTCCTCGCGCAGCGTCGTACCGTTGTGATGGGCCGCCTTGGCGATGCCAGCCGCCTTGTCGTAGCCGATCGCGGGGGCCAGCGCGGTGACCAGCATCAGCGAGCGCGAGAGCAGCTCAGTGAGGCGCTCGCGATTGGGCTCGATGCCCTCGACGCAGTTGGTGCGGAAACTCTCGGCCGCATCCGCCAGCAGCCGGGTCGATTGCAGGAAGGCTTGCGCGATCACCGGCTTGAAGACGTTGAGCTCGAAATGGCCCTGGCTGGCGGCGAAGGTGACGGTCGCCTGGTTGCCGTGCACGCGGGTCGCGACCATGGTCAGCGCTTCGGCCTGGGTCGGGTTGACCTTGCCCGGCATGATCGAGGAACCGGGCTCGTTCTCGGGCAGGCTGATCTCGCCGAGGCCCGAGCGGGGGCCTGAGCCCATCAGGCGGATGTCGTTGGCGATCTTGAACAGGTCCATGGCGAGCGCGGTCAGCGCGCCATGGCTGTAGGAGATGGCGCCGTGGCTGGCGAGCGCCTCGAACAGGTTGTCGGCGGTGCGGAAGGGCAGGCCGGTCAGTTTTGCGACCTCGGCCGAGAAGGCCTTGGCGAAATCAGGATGGGCGTTGAGGCCGGTGCCGACCGCGGTGCCGCCCTGGGCAAGCGCCAGCAGGCCGGGCAAGGTCTGCTCGATCCGGGCGATGCCGAGCTCGATCTGCGCGACATAGCCGGAGAATTCCTGGCCGAGCGTGACCGGGGTCGCGTCCTGGAGATGGGTGCGGCCGATCTTGACGAGGTCGGCATAGGCCTCGGCCTTGGCGGCGAAGGCATCCTTCAGCCGGCCGAGAGCGGGCAGAAGCTCCGTCGAGACGGCGAGGGCGGCGGCGATGTGGATCGCGGTCGGGAAGCTGTCGTTCGAGGACTGGCCCTTGTTGACGTGATCGTTGGCGTGGACCGGGCTCTTCTTGCCGAGGCCGGCGCCCAAAATCTCGTTGGCGCGGTTGGCCAGCACCTCGTTGACGTTCATGTTCGACTGGGTGCCGGAGCCGGTCTGCCAAACGACGAGCGGGAAATGCTCGTCGAACTTGCCCGACAGGGCCTCGTCGGCAGCCTGGACGATCGCCTTCTCGACCTTTGCATCGAGCAGGCCGAGCCTGGCGTTGACGGTCGCGGCGGCCTTCTTGACCATGACCAGCGCATGAACCAGCGGCAGCGGCATGCGCTCGGCCGGCCCGCCGATCTTGAAGTTCTGCAGCGAACGCTGCGTCTGCGCTGCCCAATAGCGATCGGCGGCGACATCGATCGGACCGAAGGAATCGGTCTCGCTGCGGAATCCGGTCATGGCAGGGGGCCTCTAGGCTGGTCTCAGGTCTTCTTGCGGAAGGCGTCGAGGCTGACGACCTGGGCGCCGCCTTCTTCCTCGGCCTCGGCCGCTTTCTGGTCGACGGCTGCGTCGGGCTTGCCGGCCTCATCCGTTTCGGCCGCTTTCGACCTGGCGGCGGGCAACGACTTCACCGGCGCCTTGGCGGGCAGAGCGAGTGGCGTGGCCAGCGCGACGGTGGGCTCGGAGCCGGCGCCGCGCGGCGCCTTCGCCGGTACAGGCGCCTCGCTCGCCGGGGCTTCGCCGGCGGCGTCCTGCGTCTCGAACTTCAGGCCGAACTGGACCGACGGATCGAAGAAGGTGGTGATCGCGTCATAGGGGATCAGCAGCCGCTCCGGCACGCCGGAGAAGGAGAGGCCGACCTCGAAGGCGTGATCGCTGACGTTCAGGTCCCAGAACTGGTGCTGGAGCACGATCGTCATCTCGTCCGGGTGCTTCTCGCGCAGGCGCTGCGAGAGCCGCACGCCGGGCGCGGTCGTCCGGAAGGTGATGTAGAAATGATGCTCGCCCGGGAGCCCGTCGCGGCCCGCCTCGGACAGGATCTTGCGGACGACGCCCTTGAGCGCGTCCTGCACCATCAGGTCGTAGCGGAGAATATCCTTGGTCATCGCGTCCGGATTCCGTTTCCGCTCCTCTAGATCACGCCGCGACCGGAGGGAAGCGCCCCGAAACGAAAAAACGTGACCAATTCCATTAGTTTAGAGCGCCTCTCATGCAAAAGAGGCCAGCTGCTTCCGCTGCCCGATACTGCTTCGCAGGTCCAGGCAGAAAAGTGGAGGCTTCTGTTGCCAGGCGCCTCCGAGCCCCGCCTTACGCGGCTAAACGCAAGGGCTTTGGTTTGGGAACCAGCACCGCTTACGCGGCGACAGCAACCCGAGCATTGTTGTCGTTGGCAACTATGCTTTTGGCCCGATAACGGCGGAACCATGCCGAGCAAAAGAACGACCTTTACACCCTCGTCGATCCTATTTCGCCCCCGCCGCAGCCCTGCAGCCTGACGGCTGCAAGTCCCTGCCGCTCGCGCCGCAGGGCTGTGGTGGAGGCGCCGGGTACCGCCCCCGGGTCCGAAAGGCTTATTCCGACGTCCGTTTATCGCCATAGCCGACCTTGCGGACGGCAAGCGGAATATAGGGACTGAGTGCGCGCGGGGAAAGAGAGCAGAACGCCGTCCCGGCTAATTTCTGCGGAGGCGGCGCAGAAACCACAGGGAGAGCCCCGCAGCCTGCGCCGTTTCCGAACAAAGATGCGATCAGGGCGCTGCCGCGCTGCCGATCACCGAGCCGTCATAGGCGTTGAGGTCGAGGGTCACCTCGATGCCGCCCTGGGCGCGCCCGGCGATCTCCCAGCGCCAGTCGGCGAGGGCGATCTCCTCGATATGGACGAGCCCGTGCCTGAAGGCGATGGAGCGAGCTTGCGCCTCGCTGATCCTCGGCGCGGTGGCGGCCGCCGGGCTATGGGGTTTGCTCTCGGCCCAGGCCGAAGCCGAAGCCTGCCCTGCCAGGCCCACTGCCAGGAGCAGTGCGGCCAGCATGGATAGTCTGGTCATGATACGGTCCTCATCAGCCGGGCTTTTGATGGAGCATCGGATCGTTCCGGAAACCGGAAGCCGCCTTCGTCCGATGCTCCAAGCGCAAGCCCGAAGCGCCCCTTCTGTTCATCAGGCATTCAGATTGGGGCGGCCCTGCGGCATTGCAATATCCCGGTCGTTCACGATCCCTGTCATTATCGTGAGAGCTGTGGGAGAAGCTGCGCCGACAGAGCCGGAATCGTGGAGGCGGAAGTGGTCCGCAGGCATCCAGAGCAGCAATATCTCGACCTCGTCGACGAGGTTCTGAGCCGCGGTGACGAGAGAATCGACCGGACCGGCGTCGGCACGCGCTCGATCTTCGGCGCCATGGCTCGCTTCGATCTTTCGGACGGCACGGCGCCGATCCTCACCACCAAGCGCGTCTTCTGGAAGATCGCGGTGAAGGAGATGCTGTGGTTCCTGACCGGTCAGACCAACATCCAGCCGCTGGTCCGCGAGAACGTGCGGATCTGGACTGATTGGCCGCTTGCGACCTATCGCCGCGAGACCGGCGAGGACATCTCGCAGACGGAGTTCGAGCGGCGCATCGCCGAGGATGACGGTTTCGCGGCGCGCTGGGGCGATCTCGGTCCGGTCTATGGCAAGCAATGGCGGCGCTGGCTCGGCGCCGACGGGCGCGAGCACGATCAGATCACCGATCTGATCAGGACGCTGCGCAACAACCCGACCAGCCGGCGTATGCTCTTCCACGCCTGGAACGTGCCGGAGCTGAGCGCCATGGCGCTGCCGCCGTGCCATATGGTCTACCAGTATCACGTGACGAGCGACGGGCGCCTCAACTCGCTGTGCTACCAGCGTTCGGCCGACCTGCTGCTCGGCGTCCCCTTCAACTGGGTCGGGGCGACCGCGCTGCAACTGATGATCGCGCAGCAGGCCGGCTTGCAGCCTGGCGACCTCGTCTGGTTCGGCGGCGACGTTCACCTCTACCTCAACCATCTCGAACAGGCGCAGGGGCAGCTCGAACGGGAGCCGCGCCCGTTCCCGACGATGCGCTTGATCCGCCAGGCTGCCAGCATCGACGACTACCGGATCGAGGACTTCGAGGTGGAAGGCTATTCGCCCCACGCCGCGATCAAGGCCGACGTCGCGGTCTGAGTTCAACCTACGCTACGGCGCTCTGTATCGACCTCGCCGCCGAATGCGCTGCGGGCTGAGCATCGGCCAAGCTGTCGATCTGCCCCTGCACCTGAGCGACGACATGCCGGGAGAACGGGCCCAGATGGAGGTAGAGCGCGACCATCATCATCACATAAGGCAGCGCTCGACGATTATTCGTGAGGCAGTCGATCACGGTCCGCCAGAATTCGCGCCGCACCTCTCCCTCCGCCATCGTCATCCGCCAGAGCAGGCGCCAGGACGATTTCAGCTCCTGCCACTCCATCGACTTCGGCAATTCGAGGCGACGGTTGCTGCAATCGAGCATCCGGCCGACCCGCCGAACGCGACCGAAGAATGCGGCCGGCGCGTAGACCGCTTCCAGAACGGCTTTGTAATCTGAAAGGATATCGCGGCGCGGGCGGTTGGTCGCGAAGTTGAGCCCGGCGGTACATTGGTCGCCCAGCCCTTGCGCTTGGTGGGCATCATCGGGCAAGCCGAGGCGGCCTTCGCGGTCGAGGCGCCGGGTCAACTGGGTATTGGGCAGGGCATAGAGCAGGCCGACCATGCAGACGGGGATCGCCGTAGCCTCGATGCAATCGATCATGCCATCTGCGACGCTGCCCTTCTCGCTGTCGAAGCCGAGAATGAAACCGGCATTCACGAACAGCCCGGCGCGATAGATCTTGTGAACGCTCTCCTGCAGGCTGCGCCGGGTGTTCTGCTTCTTCTGCATCGATACGAGCGTGTCGGTATCCGGACTCTCGATGCCGACGAAGATCGTAAAGAAATTGGCCTCGCTCATGGCCTGCATCAGGGCGGTATCATCGGCGAGATTGATCGACGCCTCGGTGGAGAATTCGAACGGAAAGTTCTTTTCGTTGATCCAGCCCGTGAGCGCGGGCAAAAACTGCTTGAGCGCCTTTTTGTTGCCGATGAGGTTGTCGTCGACGAAATCGACATGGCCGCGATATCCGAGCGCGTACAGCGTATCCAGTTCCGTCAGGATCTGCGCGTTGGTCTTGGTGCGCGGCACACGGCCATACAGTTCGATGATGTCGCAGAACTCGCAGTTGAATGGGCAGCCGCGAGAAAACTGCACGCCGATATGCAGGTAATGGTCGAATTTCAGGAGGTCAAAACGGGGTGTCGGGCTCCTGGTGACGTCGGTCTTGCCCATCTCGGAGCGGAAGGAGCCACTTCTGGTGCCGGCCGCCCAGGCTTCGACGAAAGCGCCCAGAATCTCCTCGGCTTCGCCCAGTACCAGGAAGTCCGCAGCCTTGTAGATATCGGGTGTGGAGGTGGCGTCAGGACCACCGACCACCACAGGTTTGCCCCGAGAGCGGCATTGCGCGATGACCGCAAGCGTTCCGTCCTGCTGCGGCAGCATGCCTCCCGTCATGACAAGATCGGCCCATGCGAAATCCCGCTCGTCGAGCTCTTCTGCGTTCAGATCGACGAGGCGGATCTCCCAGGTAGCGGGAAGCAGCGCTGCAACGGTGATCAAGCCGAGCGGCGCGGCCGGATGCCGTGCGCCGGCCAGTTCGCAGGTCGCCTTGTAGTTCCAGAAAGACAACGGATTGAAGCGCGGATAGATCATCAGCACCCGGCAGCCATCGGCAGACATGTCGTTTCCTTTCGCGCCCGCGGCCGTGTGTGCGGCCGGCGGGACTTCAGGACGGGCTCTTCGACCCGCCGGGACGCCGATCCAGCCAAGCTTTGACATAGCCCCCTCGGCCGTCGCCGTGCTGAGGGGTCTCCGGCAAGCGTGAGGCCAGTTCGCGCCGGGCGGACCGCAAGGACCATGCCGGTGCAAGTTCAGGGGTGCGATTGCTGCCGACCGCGTGCAGCGCGTCGGTTTCGCAGAACGGATGCGCCTGGCGAGCCTCCAAAAACCCGACATAGCTCCAAATCATGGAGCAGGGACGGGCCGTCCGCCGAGGTGGTTTTCGTCCTGAAAAGTGGTTCTTCCTGAAGTGGACTTTGGCGCCCTGGAGGCTGTCGGATCCTGGGGTTGGTCGAGGAGCGAGCTCACTTGAGTACCCGGCGATCCGCATCGATAGGAGGCCCTGGTCGACCGTCGTCGTCGACCTCCTGTCGGACGTGGTCATTCTGCGCGGCGTGCCCAACAGGTTCGTTCAGACAACTGTCGCAAATTCGTCGCCAAGGCCGTGCGGGACTGGATCATTGCGGTCGGAGCCAGGACGGCAGCCGCCGCCCGGAATGATGTCACCGAGTTGGCGGTCGGTATCGCTATGGCTCACTCGTAGCGGGCTTCCGACCGCCGATCGATCGCCAGTGCCGCGAGCGTGCAGAGTGCGCCGGAGAGCAGGTAGATGCCGACCCAGGCGAGGCCGAACGTGCTCGACACCGTCAGCGCCACCAGCGGGGCGAAGCCCGCGCCGAGCAGCCAGGCAAGGTCGGAGGTCAGCGCCGCGCCGGTATAGCGGTATTGCGTGCCAAAGCTGCTCGCGACCGCGCCGGCTGTTTGGCCGTAGGACAGGCCGAGCAGCCCGAAGCCGATGATCACGTAGATCGTCTGCCCGGCCAGGCTGTCGCCGAAAAGCAGCGGGGCGACGACGCTCGACAGGCTGAAGAGCGCGATCATTCCGCCGGAGAGCAGCAGCGTGTTGCGGCGCCCGATCTGGTCGGCGACCAGGCCGGAGGTGACGATCGCACCGGCGCCGACCACGCCGCCGGCGGCCTGCACCAGCAGGAACTCCGCGACCGAGCGATCGGTGAAGAGATTGATCCAGCTGACCGGGAAGATTGTGACGAGGTGGAAGAGCGCGAAGCTCGCCAGCGGCACGAAGGCGCCGAGCACGATCGTGCGGCCATGGGCGCGGATCAGCTCCGATACCGGCATCGGCACCAGCTCGCGCGTTTCCATCAGCTCTGCGAATTCGTGGGTCGCGACCATGCGCAGACGGGCGAACAGGGCGACGACGTTGATCGTCAGCGCGACGAAGAAGGGATAGCGCCAGCCCCAGCCGAGGAAATCCTCTTTCGAGAGCGCGCCCTCGAAATAGGCGAAGAGTCCGGCGGCGAGGATGAAGCCGAAGGGGGCGCCGAGCTGCGGCAGCATGGTGTACCAGCCGCGCCGGTTGGCGGGGGCGTTCAGCGCCAGCAGCGAGGACAGGCCGTCCCAGGCGCCGCCGAGCGCGATGCCCTGCAGCAGGCGGAAAGCGGCGAGGATGACGCAGGACCAGATGCCGATCGTCTGGTAGCCCGGCAGGAAGGCGATGGCCGCGGTCGAGCCGCCAAGCAGGAAGAGCGCGATGGTGAGCTTGGTCGCCCGGCCATAGTGGCGGTCGATTGAGAAGAACAGGACCGAGCCGATTGGGCGCGTCACGAAGGCCAGCGCGAAGATGCCGAAGCTGTAGAGCGTACCGGTGAGTCGGTCGACGAACGGGAAGACCAGCTCGGGGAAGACCAGCACGCAGCCGAGGCCGAAGACGAAGAAGTCGAAATATTCCGACGTCCGCCCGATGATGACGCCGAGCGCGATGTCGGCGGGGCTGACATGGTCGCGCCCGTGCTCGTCCGTCAGATGCCCCGATGAATGGCTCGCCGCGTCAGCGCTCATGACCGCGAATTCCTAAGCTGGCGGGCGCGCCGGAGAACCGGGCTTGCCCGCACCTCGTGCAAATGGATACGGTGGATAGAAGCGACCCGTCAAACTGCCGCAATGAGACAGATTGTCTTATGTGCGGTGCGAAAGAATGGACATAGACAACGGCTGTTCCCCCGATAGGGAGGTCTTAAGTCTCTTGCGGATCTTTCGACTTTTAACGGCTCTGCCGATCCTCGCCCTGCTCGGCGGGTGCCAGATGGTGCTGCTCTCGCCATCGGGCGATGTTGCGCTGCAGCAACGCAACCTGATGCTCGCCTCCGTCGCGCTGATGCTGCTCGTCATCATCCCGGTGATGGCGCTGACGATCTTCTTCGCCTGGCGCTTCCGCGCCTCGGCCAAGGCGACCTATCATCCGGAGTGGAACCATTCGCTGCCGCTCGAGGTGGTGATCTGGTCGGTGCCGCTGCTGATCATCGTCGTCCTGGGCGCCATGACCTGGATGGGCACGCATCTGCTCGATCCGTACCGGAAGCTCGGACGGATCAGCGCAGCCAAGCCGGCCGTCACGGCCAAGGCGGGCGAGCCCAATCCGCTGAAGCAGCCGATGGTGATCCAGGTGGTGGCGCTCGACTGGAAGTGGCTCTTCCTCTACCCGGCGCAGGGCATTGCCTCGCTCAACGAGGTGGTGGCGCCGGTCGACCAGCCGATCGAGTTCCGCATCACCGCCTCCTCGGTGATGAACTCGCTCTTCATCCCGGCGCTCGCCGGCCAGATCTACGCCATGCCCGGCATGCAGACGAAGCTCAACGCGGTGATCAACCACCCCGGCGACTTCGAGGGCTTCTCCGCCAATTACAGCGGCGCCGGCTTCTCCGACATGCGCTTCCGCTTCCGCGGGGTCGACGACAAGGCCTTCGGCGAGTGGGTTCAGGGCGCGATCCGCGGTGGCAACACGCTCGGGCGCGACGAATATCTCGTGCTGGAGCGGCCGAGCGAGCGCGAGCCGGTCCGCTATTTCCGCGACATTCCGTCAGATCTCTTCACCGCCATCCTCAACATGTGCGTCGACCGCACCAAGATGTGCATGCGCGACATGATGGCGATGGACGCCAAGGGCGGCGGCGGCAAGGAGGGCATTCATACGGTGGTCGCGCTCGAATACGACAAGAGCGTGCGCCGGGGTGGCCAGCCGCTGCCACCGCGTCCGTTCGTGACGGCGATCTGCACGCCGACCGATGTCTATGGCGCTGCGGGCATGTCCGCCCGCGCCGTCAATTGAGCCGCATCCGCGAGCCGAGGGAAGCATGACCTCCTATCCCGACTGGTGGAAGCTCATCTTCGGACGCTTCACCTTAGAGGCGATCCCCTATCACGAGCCGATTCTGATCGCGACCTTCGCGGCCGTCGTGCTCGGCGGGCTCGCGCTCGTCGCGCTGATCACCCGGTTCAAGCTCTGGGGCTATCTCTGGCACGAGTGGTTCACCAGCGTGGACCACAAGAAGATCGGGATCATGTACATGATCCTCGGCGTCATCATGCTGCTGCGCGGCTTTGCCGATGCGCTGATGATGCGCGGCCAGCAGGCGATCGCCTTCGCCGGCAATGAGGGCTATCTGCCGCCGCACCATTATGACCAGATCTTCACCGCCCATGGCGTGATCATGATCTTCTTCGTGGCGATGCCGTTCGTCACGGGACTGATGAACTATGTCGTGCCGCTGCAGATCGGCGCGCGCGACGTTGCCTTCCCCTTCCTCAACAATTTCAGCTTCTGGATGACGGTCGGCGGCGCCGTGCTGGTGATGGCCTCGCTCTTCATCGGCGAGTTCGCCAAGGTCGGTTGGCTCGCCTATCCACCGCTGTCGGGAGCCGCCTACTCGCCCGGGGTGGGCATGGATTACTACCTCTGGGCGCTGCAGATCGCAGGCATCGGCACGACGCTATCCGGCGTCAACCTGATCGCGACCATCGTCAAGATGCGCGCGCCCGGCATGGACCTGATGAAGATGCCGGTCTTCACCTGGACGGCGCTGTGCACCAACGTGCTGATCGTCGCGACCTTCCCGATCCTGGCGGCGACGCTCGCGCTTTTGACACTCGACCGCTATGTCGGCACCAACTTCTTCACGAACGATCTCGGCGGCAACCCGATGATGTACGTGAACCTGATCTGGATCTGGGGCCACCCGGAGGTCTACATCCTGATCCTGCCGATCTTCGGCGTCTATTCTGAAGTTGCCTCGACCTTCTGCGGCAAGCGCCTCTTCGGCTACGCCTCGATGGTCTATGCGACGGTGGTCATCACCATCCTGTCCTACCTGGTCTGGCTGCACCACTTCTTCACGATGGGCTCGGGTGCCAGCGTGAACTCCTTCTTCGGCATCACGACGATGATCATCTCGATCCCGACTGGCGCGAAGATATTCAACTGGCTGTTCACGATGTATCGCGGCCGCATCCGCTTCGAACTGCCGATGATGTGGCTCCTCGCCTTCATGATCACCTTCGTCATTGGCGGCATGACCGGCGTCATGCTCGCGGTGCCGCCGGCCGATTTCGTGCTGCACAACAGCCTGTTCCTGATCGCCCATTTCCACAACGTCATCATCGGCGGCGTGGTCTTCGGCGTCTTCGCCGGCATCGCCTACTGGTTCCCCAAGGCCTTCGGCTTCAAGCTCGATCCGTTCTGGGGCCATCTCTCCTTCTGGTTCTGGGTTGTCGGCTTCTACGTCGCCTTCATGCCGCTCTACATCCTCGGGCTGATGGGCGTGACGCGGCGCCTCAGCCGCTTCGAGGATCCGTCGCTGCAGATCTGGTTCGTGGTCGCGGCGGTCGGCGCGGTGCTGATCGCGCTCGGCATCCTGTGCTTCCTGATTCAGATCGGCGTCAGCATCCTGCGCCGCGAGCAATTGCGCGACACGACCGGCGATCCCTGGGATGGGCGCACGCTGGAATGGTCAACCTCCTCGCCGCCGCCGGCCTACAACTTCGCCTTCACGCCTATCGCACACGACCTCGATGCGTGGGCCGACATGAAGAGGCGCGGTTACCAGCGCCCGCTCACGGGCTACCGGCCGATCCATATGCCCAGGAACACCGGAGCCGGTCTGATCATCGCAGGGCTCGCGACGATCTGCGGCTTCGCGTTGATCTGGTACATCTGGTGGCTGGCGGCGCTCTCCTTCGTCAGCGTGCTCGCAGCTGTGATCATCCACACCTTCAACTACGACCGTGACTTCCATATCCCGACCGACGAGGTCGTGCAGGCGGAAGAAGCGCGCACGCAACTGCTCGGTCGGGCCTGAGGGGCGATGATGGCTAAGGCGACAGCGCAGACAGCGAACGGCGTTCCGGCGTTCTACGTCACGGAAGAGGAGCACGCGCACCCCGGCGGCTCGACGATGCTCGGCTTCTGGCTCTACCTGATGAGCGACTGCCTGGTCTTCGCAGTCCTCTTTGCGACCTATGGCGTGCTCGGGCGCAACTATGCGGCGGGGCCGTCCGGCGCCGATCTGTTCGACCTGAAGCTCGTGGCGGTCAACACCGCGATGCTGCTCTTCTCCTCGATCACCTATGGCTTTGCCATGCTGGCGATGGACAAGGGCCGCCAGGCGGCGGTGCAGGGCTGGCTCGTGGTCACCGCGCTCTTCGGCCTCGCCTTCCTTGGGATCGAGCTCTACGAGTTCGCGCATCTGATCCATGAAGGCGCGACGCCGATGCGTAGCGCCTTCCTGTCGTCCTTCTTCACCCTGGTCGGCACGCACGGGCTGCACGTCACCTTCGGCCTGATCTGGCTCGCGATCCTGATGACGCAGGTCGCCAAGCACGGGCTGATCGAGGCCAACCGGCGCCGGCTCATGTGCCTCTCCATGTTCTGGCACTTCCTCGACGTCGTCTGGATCGGCGTCTTCACCTTCGTCTACCTGATGGGCGTGCTGAAATGAGCCAGAACCACGCCGAGGCCCAAGATGGCCATCATGACGGGCACGACTCCCATGGCGCGGCGCATGGCAGCCTGCGCGGCTACGTCACCGGCTTCCTGCTCTCCGTCGTCCTGACCGCGATCCCGTTCTGGCTCGTCATGAACGGCGTGCTGGCGAATTCGACGCTGACGGCGATCGTAATCATGCTCTTCGCCGCCGCGCAGATCGTCGTCCACATGGTCTATTTCCTGCACATGAACGGCCGTTCTGAAGGCGGCTGGACGATGATGGCGCTGATCTTCACGATCATCATCGTGGCGATCGCGCTCACGGGCTCGCTGTGGGTGATGTTCCACCTCAACGCCAACATGATGCCCGACCTGCACAAGATGTGAGGCAAGGCGCTATGTCGCCTGGCGCGGAGAAGCGGCGACACGGGGCTGGCGCACGGGTCATCTTCATCGCCGGGCTCTGCCTGGTCACCCTGGTCTTCGCCGGCCTCGGCATCTGGCAGGTCCAGAGGCGGAGCTGGAAGCTCGACCTGATCGCCCGCGTCGAGCAACGCCTCACAGCCCCGCCGGTCGCTGCACCAGGGCCGGCGCAATGGGCCGGGATCACCGTCGCAGCGGACGAATATCGCCGCGTCGCCCTGCAAGGGCGCTATCTGGAGGTGCCGGAGACGCTGACGATGGCGGTGACGGAGCGTGGCCCCGGTTTCTGGGTGCTGGCGCCGTTCCAGGCGGATGCCGGCTTCACCGTCATCGTCAATCGCGGCTTCGTGCCAGAAGGCAGGCGCGCGCCTGACGAACGACGCAAGGTCGCTGGCGGAGAGGCGAGGGTGGTCGGGCTGCTCAGGCTGAGCGAGCCCGACGGTGGCTTCCTGCGTGCCAACGATCCCGCCGCGGGCCGCTGGTATTCGCGTGATGTGGCAGCGATCGCGCAGGCGCGGGGGCTCGGCCAGGTCGCACCCTATTTCGTCGATGCCGATGCGGCCACGGAGCCCGGACCGCTGCCGCAGGGCGGCATGACCCAGGTCAGCTTCCGCAACACGCATCTGGTCTACGCGCTGACCTGGCTCTGCCTCGCGCTGATGAGCGCCGGGGCGGCGGGCTATCTGATCAGGGGCACACCGGAGGAGCCGCTTGAGAGCTGATGAGGATGCGCGAGCCCATATGTGCGAGCTCCGGTCATGATGTATGCGTGCTGCGTTGTTCGCGCCGATTCCATCGACCACGCCGCTATATTCGGAGATGCCGTATGACGCTGACGATCCGCCCCGTGCGCCCCGATGAGGCCGGGCTCGTGCTCAGCTTTGTGCGCGAGCTCGCCGAGTACGAGAAGCTGCTGCATGAGGTCGAGGCGACCGAAGCCCACATGGCTGACGCCCTGTTCGGGCCGGAGCCGAAGGTGTTCTGCGACATTGCCGAATGGGACGGCGCCCCGGCCGGTGTCGCGATCTGGTTCTACACCTATTCGACCTTCACCGGCCGCCACGGCATCTGGCTCGAGGACCTCTATGTCCGGCCGGAGCATCGCGGCCGCGGCATCGGCAAGGGGCTGATGGTGCGCCTCGCCAAGCGCTGCGTCGATGAAGGTCTGTCGCGCTTCGCCTGGTGGGTGCTGAACTGGAACGAGCCCTCGCGGGTGTTCTATCGCTCGATCGGCGCGGTGGCGCAGGACGAGTGGACCGTGAAGCGACTTGATGGCGAGGCGCTGCGCAAGCTCGCTGCCGGGAGCTGAATCGGTTAGGTTGACATAGGTCGGCCGGTTGCATCAGGTGCCGTCGCAAATTGGCAAGCGCGAGTGCCGCTCAAGGCGCCTGCACCTTGTAAGGTGAATGAGAAGTTTATGAGCCGCGAAATGCGAATGCCTTCGATCGCTTATATAGTGGCGCGATCCTGGCCAGATGGAGTTATTGGGCGGAACAACGATCTACCGTGGCGTATTCCATCTGATCTTCGCCGTTTCAAAGAGATAACTAGTGGTCATGCCATTTTGATGGGGCGTAAGACATTCGATTCCATTGGGCGGCCTTTGCCTAATCGAATGAATATCGTTCTCTCCAGCCAGCCAGGAAATGACGGGCCTAATTTGGCTTGGACTGATCGGATCGAAAACGCGATGTATATCGCTGATATATTTTCAATTCTTAATGAAAAGAATGAGTTCTTTATTATCGGCGGTTCTAAAATGTACGAGCTGTTTGGTGATTTTGTCAATAAAGTATATTTAACTGAGGTGTTGGCTAATATTGATGGCGATGCAAGATTTGATATGAAATTCCCTCCAAATAAATGGAGATCCGTTGAAGAAAGTTCTTTTCAAGAAGAAAATGACGAACACAGGTACAATTTTTCTATCCTGGAAAGAAAGATCAAAGTAACTCGGCAGAGAGATATTTCTGAATTTCTTCAAGAAGACGACAGAACTGTAGATTTTATTGATAATTACCTGAATGAAGTGAAACCTAAGGTGTCCGGTATGGAGTTTCGTTTGAAGCGCCGTATCAGTTCAATTAATAAGCTTACGGAAACTCTTGAGCGCTATCGCGCGAAGGATCGATAAGGCGGGATGGCTAGGAGTTGCCATCCACGGGTCGATCCGCAGGGGGCGATCCGCAGGGTCCTGGATTGGGCTTCCGAGTTGT
This sequence comes from Allobosea sp. LjRoot90, assembly GCF_964254315.1. Lineage (NCBI taxonomy): Bacteria > Pseudomonadati > Pseudomonadota > Alphaproteobacteria > Hyphomicrobiales > Alloboseaceae > Allobosea > Allobosea sp. LjRoot90. The sequence goes on along the minus strand of NZ_CAXUTF020000003.1, from coordinate 116,780 downwards.
TTAGGTCAGAAGCTGCGACGAACAGTCTACGACCAAAGGGGCTTGCGTCGTTGACGAATCCGTGGCCGATGCCCAATTCAACGCGCATTGCGCCGCTTGGCGCTGACAGCGTTCTGCCGTTCAGCTATGCACGGTTGAAAGCGAAGAGTGAGGAACGGCTGAGGCATGCCTTGGAGTAACCAGAGCGGTGGGAGCGGCGGCAGCGGCGGCGGCGGTGGTGGCCCTTGGGGCCAGCGCGGTGGCGGCGGCAATGGCGGCGGTCCCTGGGGCGGCGGCGGTCCGTCCGGCGGCAACACACCACCGGATCTCGAGGAAATCATCCGGCGCGGTCAGGACCGGCTCAAGAATTTCCTGCCGGGCGGCAATCTCGGCGGGCGGGGCCTGGTCATCGGCGTCCTGCTGCTGATCTTCGTCTGGTTCATGACGGGCTGGTACATCGTCCGTCCGAACGAGGTCGGCCTCAATCTCCGCTTCGGGAAATTTATCGGCAAGACCGGCGAAGGCCTCAACTACAACTGGCCCTATCCGATCGGCAGCGTGGTCAAGCCGCAGGTGACGAACGTCATCACCACCGAGGTCGGCTTCCGGACGGTCGAATCCGTGCGGGCCTCGCGCCAGACCGATGTCGCCGAGGAAAGCCTGATGCTGACCGGCGACGAGAACATCGTCGACATCGACGTGATCGTGCAGTGGCAGATCGATCCGGCAGCGCCGGAGAACTACGTCTTCAACATCCAGGACCCGCCGGGCACGGTGAAGGCCGTCGCCGAGAGCGCGATGCGCGAGGTCATCGGCCGGCGCAACATCCAGCCGGTGCTGACGACCGATCGTGCTGCGATCGAGACCGAAGTGCGCCAGCTGATGCAGGACACGCTCAATACCTACCGCGCCGGCGTGCAGATCCGGCTGGTACAGCTGCAGAAGGTCGATCCGCCGCAGCAGGTCATCGACGCCTTCCGCGACGTCCAGGCGGCGCGCGCCGACCAGGAACGCCTGCGCAACGAGGCGGAGACCTATGCCAACCGCGTTGTGCCGGAATCGCGCGGCCGGTCGGCGCAACTCATCCAGTCTGCCGAAGCCTTCAAGGACCAGACTGTCAACGAGGCGCTCGGCCAGATCAGCCGCTTCAACTCGGTCTATGAGCAGTACAAGCTCGCGCCCGCCGTCACGCGCGAGCGGCTCTTCCTCGAAACCATGGAACGCGTCTTCGGTGGCATGGACAAGGTGATCCTCGACCAGAACGGCTCCGGCAGCGGCGTCGTGCCCTATCTGCCGCTCGGCGAACTCGGGCAGCAGCGCCGGCCGGCTGGCCAGGCTCAGCAGGGAGCGGTGCGATGAGCGGCATCCTTCGCGTTGGCCTGCTGGCGATCATCGCCATCGCCGCGGTCGTCTTCTACGCCTGCACCTTTGTTGTCAGGCAGACCGACTCCGCCATCGTGCTGCGTTTCGGCGCGGTGCGCACCGTCACCACGACGCCGGGCCTCTACCTCAAGCTGCCGGCGCCGTTCGAGCAGGTCGTCTTCCTCGACAACCGCATCCTCGACCTCGACCTGCCGGCGCAGGAGATCATCGCCTCGGACCAGAAGCGGCTCGTGATCGACGCTTTCACGCGCTACCGCATCTCCGATCCGCTGCGCTTCTACCAGGCGGTCAACAACATCCCGCGGGCGAACTCGCAGCTCGCCTCGGTCGTCAACGGTAATGTCCGCTCGGTTCTCGCCGATGCGACGTTCACGTCGATGGTCCGCAACGACCGGTCGCGGCTGATGAACCGCATCCGCGACGACGTGAACCGCGAGGCCGCTCGCTTCGGCATGACTGTGGTCGACGTCCGGCTGCGCCGTGTCGACCTGCCGGCGGCCAACTCACAGGCGGTGTTCCAGCGCATGCAGACCGAACGCCAGCGCGAGGCGGCGGAAGCGCGCGCGCTCGGTGGCCAGCAGTCGCAGGAGATCCGGGCCAAGGCCGAGCGTGACGCGATCATCATCGTCGCCGAGGCGCAGCGGAAATCCGACGAAATCCGCGGCCAGGGCGAGGGCGAGCGCAATCGAATCTTCGCCGAGGGCTTCGGCAAGGATACGGAGTTCTTCGCCTTCTACCGCTCGATGCAGGCCTATGAAGTCAGCCTGAAGTCCGGCGATACGCGCATGCTGCTGACGCCGGACTCGCCGTTCTTCCGCTTCTTCAACGATCCGTCCGGCCGACGGGCCGGAGCGGGAAGCGATGCGGCCCCGGCGACGCCGGCCGCTCCCAAGCCCTGACCTATGACCGAGCGCTGCGCATGACAGATTTCCTCGCGGCGCTCGGCCTGGTCTTCGCCATCGAGGGACTGCTTTTCGCGTCGATTCCGGAGATCGCCAAGGAGGCGCTGCGCAGCGCCTCCGAGACGCCCGCCGAGCGGATGCGGCTGATCGGCATCGTCTCCGCGGTCGTCGGTGTCGGCCTGGTCTGGCTGGCCAGAGGCTGACCGGACGGTTTTCGGGCGATCACGGCGTTATGACGCAATCTTGCGTCGCCCTTCCGCCGCATTTTGGCGTTCTTAAGTTGCGTTCGGATTCCGGCTGCGCTGCAATGCCGTCAAGGCCGATCACTTGGCGCGGCAGCTCATGATCATGAGGACATCGATGGCACTCACACATTCCCATGCCTACCGTCTGGCGCGGGTCGCGACTGTCGCCGGCATGGCCTTCGCAACGGTGCCTGCGTTCGCTCAGGCGACGCCGGCGCCCGGGCCTGTCCAGGCCGTGCCGCAGGCTCATGGCACCACCATCTCGCTGGCCGATCTCGCCGAGCGGGTGATGCCGGCGGTGGTCAACATCGCAGCGGTGACGACCAGCGAGAACCGCGGCCGCACCCTGCCGCAACTGCCGCAGCTCGGCCCCGACACCCCGTTCGGTGATCTGTTCGAGGAATTCTTCAACCGCCGCGGCCGTGGCGGCGAACAGGGACAGAACCAGCCGCAACAGCCGCCCCAGCAGCGCCGGTCGCAATCGGCTGGCTCGGGCTTCGTGATCGATGCGTCGGGCCTCGTGGTGACCAATAACCACGTCATCGGCGACGCCAACGAGATCACGGTGGTGTTCAGCGATGGCCTGCGCCTCAAGGCCGAGGTCGTCGGCAAGGACACCAAGGTCGACCTTGCCGTGCTGCGGGTGAAGCACGACAAGCCGCTCCCCTTCGTCAAGTTCGGCGATTCCGACAAGGCGCGCATCGGCGATCCCGTCATGGCGATCGGCAACCCGTTCGGCCTCGGCGGCTCGGTCTCATCGGGCATCGTCTCGGCCCGCAACCGCGATATCAACCAGGGCCCCTACGACACCTACATCCAGACCGATGCGGCCATCAACAAGGGCAATTCGGGCGGTCCGCTGTTCAACATGGCCGGCGAGGTGATCGGCATCAACACCGCGATCCTGTCGCCGACCGGCGGCTCGGTCGGCATCGGTTTTGCCGTGCCGTCGTCGCTGGCGACCAACATCGTCGACCAGCTGCGTGAATTCGGCGAGACCCGCCGCGGCTGGCTCGGCGTGCGCATCCAGAATGTCGATGACGCCACTGCCGAAGCGCTCGGGCTCGGCACGGCGCGCGGCGCGCTCATCGCCGGCATCGACGAGAAGGGCCCGGCCAAGCCGGCCGGCCTCGAGATCGGCGACGTCATCGTCAAGTTCGACGGCAAGGACGTGAAGGATTCGCGCGAGCTGCCGCGCATCGTTGCCGCCACCCCGGTCGGCAAGGACGTGCCGATCCAGGTCATGCGCAAGGGCAAGGAGCTCGCCAAGACGGTGAAGCTCGCCCGGCTCGAGGATGGCGAGAAGGTCCAGCAGGCTTCGGCCAACAAGCCGTCGGCCGAGGCCGCCAAGCCGGCGACCGCTGCGGCGCTCGGTCTCGAATTCTCGGGCCAGACCGAGGAGCTGCGCAAGCGCTACTCGATCAAGGACGGGCTGAAGGGCGTCGTCATCACCAAGGTCGACAGCAACTCCAACGCTGCCGACAAGCGCATCCTCGTCGGCGAGCTCGTGGTCGAGGTCGGCCAGGAGGCGGTGAATTCGCCCGAGGACGTTACCAAGCGGCTCGATGCCCTGAAGAAGGAGGGCAAGAAGTCGGCCCTGCTGCTCGTCTCGAACGGCCAGGGCGAGGTCCGCTTCGTTGCGGTCACGATGAGCTGAGGCGTCGCATATTTGCTGCCGCGTTTCGAAAGGCGCTCCGCAAGGGGCGCCTTTCTCTTTGCGCTAAGCGTTGCAATCGCTGGCAGAGGATGCTTCATTCTGCGGTGGCTGACGGTAGGTCAGGTGGACCCTGCCGGCGTCTCGATTGCGCCCCATCCCATCCCACCGCACCGGATCGCACTCAATGCCGCTCGGGATCGATTGGCGGGGATGGCTCGACCGGCTGAAGGCGGCGGTGGCGGGCCTGTTCGCCCGACTGGGAGGCGGGGCCGTCAGCTACTATCGCCCCGCCCTATTCTTTCTGGCTTTGGCCCTGCTGCTGGTCGTTGGCTTCCGGGTCCTAAGCCATCGCAGCCTCGACCTCGGTGAAACCGAGCTGGCCGAAGTCTGGAACACAAGTATCGCCAGGCTTGGCATCTCGCCGGTGTTCCCGCCGGCGGAAGACATCAGGGTAGGCGATGTCTGGGCCGTCGTGGCGGGGGCGGAGGACCGGCCATTGCTCGGGCGCGGTGTCCGGATAGGCCATATCAATCTGCGTCCGGACATCGCCGCGGAAGCCAAGGGGAGGCCAGTGTTTGCCGCCACGGCCGAGGGGAAGCCCGGGCAGCCGGCAAGGGGGCAGTCGGAGCTCGAGGACGCGGAGAATGGTGATAGCCGGCTCCGGCTTTCGCTGGCGGGTTTTCCCGGCGTCACCATCACGCGTAACCTGCGGGGAGGCGGTCAAGCCTCCGCCTTCTGGACGGCGCTTGGCTTCGGTGAGAGCCAGTCGGATGTTGAAGAGCTGAGCATTCCGGTGGCCGAAACCTATGGGCTTTCCGCACCGGTCGCCGCCGGCAGGCTCGACGAATGGTGCGGAGCCGAAGCCACGCGCCTCTATTGCCGCGACGAATTCATTCGCCGGGTGATGGCGTACTCCGTCGGCGATGTCGTGCTCGCCACTCGCGAGGGCGCCTACCAGGTGAAATTGCAGCTGCGCTTGATCAGCCACGTGTTCATGACACGCGAAATCAAGCAGAGACGTGGGCGCGACGTGAACCAGGTCATCGCGCTCGGACAAGCGGCCGATAGGCCGGCGGGAGATGCGACTGCGCCCTCTGTGGGATATGGCCGCAGCAGCGGCGACTTGGCCCAGCTCGACCAGGTCTTCAGCCGGCCAGTGGTGTTCGGTTTCCGTGCGATTTCGATTGCGATCCCGCCATCACAGCCGAGAGCGGGAGCTGCGCCATGAGAACTATCGCCCTCACGATCATGCTGACTTTGGCGCCGGCCATGGCCGGGCTCGCCCAGGACAGCGACCAGAAGGTGCAGCAGCCCGCCGCCCGGGCCGTTCCGGTTGGCCCCGAGCAGAATGAGGCGGATCGCTGCAAGCCGCAGCCGACCTGCCGGCTGTTAATCTCGCCGCTGGTCCCGAGCGCGCCGGGTGGAGGGCTCAAAGCGCAAGGACGTGGCATCGATGATGAGAAGTACAGGAACTGGGCCGATCGCGGCCCGCTGGATCCACGCTCATTCAGGCTGCCGGCGGAAATCCATACCTGACCCGATCAGGCGCAGGTGGACTGTTTCATCACGGCGGCGCATCGATGCAATCAGAGTTCCGCGCTGGTCGCCTGGTAGCGCACATGGCAGCGTTAGCTGATGCTGGCAAGCTGACGGAGCCATACCTCGATGCGGATGAGCGAGATTCCCTTCGGGACAACGGACTGGTCTTCCGTCGAGCCGGAGCATTTCCCCGGCGAAGAGGGCCAGGCGACCTGGCGCACAAGGCGCTTCGGGCCGGCGGATAACCCGATCCGCGTCAGGATGGTCGAATACTCGGCGGGCTATGTCTCGGACCACTGGTGTGAGAAGGGGCACATCCTGCTCTGCCTCGACGGCGAACTCGAGACGACGCTGGCTGACGGGCGCGTCATGCTGCTGCGGGCCGGGATGAGCTATCAGGTCGCCGACAATGCGGAGCCGCACCGCTCGCGCGCACCGAAAGGAGCGCGGCTGTTCATCGTCGACTGATCGTCAGTCCCTGACGATCTCGTCGCCGCGATAGCCCTGGGCGTAGAGCAGGGCGGTCAGGTCGGCATGGTCGAGGCGGGCATCGGCTGCAGCCGCGACCGCCGGCTTGGCGCGATAGGCGACGCCGAGCCCGGCCTCGCCCAGCATGGCGAGATCGTTGGCGCCGTCACCGACAGCGAGCGTCGCCTCGTGCGGCAGGGAGAAGCGGGCGCGCAATTCGATCAGGGCATCGAGCTTGGCCTGCTTGCCGAGGATCGGCTCGGCGACGGACCCCGAGAGCAGGGCGCCTTCGCTGAGCAGGATATTGGAGCGGTGCTCGTCGAAACCAATCGTCCGGCTGATCGGGCCAGTGAAGACGGTGAAGCCGCCCGAGACCAGGGCCGTGTAGCCGCCATTAGCGCGCATGGTACGAACCAAAGCACTGCCGCCCGGCGTCAGCGTGATGCTCTTGGCGATGATCTCGTCGACCACGTCGAGCGCGATCCCCTTCAGCAGGGCGACGCGCTCGCGCAGCGCCGGCTCGAATTCGAGCTCGCCGCGCATGGCGCGCTCGGTGATATCAGAGACCTTCTCCTTCAGGCCGACATAGGCGGCGAGCTCGTCGATGCATTCCTGGCCGATCATGGTGGAATCCATATCGGCGAGGAACAGGCGCTTGCGGCGCGTTTCGGCAGGCTGGACGATGATGTCGATCGGTGCGCCATCGAGAGCCAGGCGCAGCGCGGCTTCGAGCTTGCGCGCATCGTCCGCTTCCGCGAAGAGGTCGGCGGCCACCTCACCATCCAGCCGTTCGATCCGGGCCGGGGCGGGCGAGGCGGCGCGCAGGCGGGCGAGCAGGCCATCGTCGAGCAAGGCCTGACCATGAGCGGAGACGAAGGTGGCGACGAGGGTCATGAGGGAGCCGGGCAACAGGTGAAATACAGCGCGGTGCTCATCGCAGGTCCGACCGCGAGCGGCAAGTCGGCGCTGGCGGTCGCATTGGCGCGCCGTTTCGGCGGCGTCGTGGTCAATACCGACTCGATGCAGGTCTATCGCGACCTTCAGGTCATCACGGCGCGGCCGACGCCGGAGGAGATGGGCGAGGTACCGCATCGGCTCTACGGGCATATCGACGGCGCGGTGAACCATTCGGCGGCCGCTTACGCGGCCGAGGTCACGGCACTGCTGCAGGAGTTGGCGGGGCAGGGCGCATTGCCGGTGCTGGTTGGTGGCACCGGACTCTACTTCAAGGCGCTGACCGAGGGGCTCTCGGAGATCCCGCCGGTGCCGGACGAAGTCCGCACCGAGTTCCGGACCTGGGCAGAGCAGCGCGAGACCGGCGAATTGCATGCCGAGCTTGCCGGCAAGGATCCGGAGATGGCGGCACGCTTGAGGCCGAGCGATCGCCTGCGGGTGATGCGGGCGCTAGAGGTGTTCAAGGCGACCGGCCGCTCGCTCGCGAGTTTCCAGGGTTCGAGGCGGCCAGGGCCACTGGCGGGACAGAGCCTGCTTAAGCTCTTCCTCGCGCCGGAGCGGGAGCTGGTCCGCGCCCGGATCGACCAGCGCTTCGATGCGATGATGGCGCAGGGTGCGCTGGACGAGGTCGCAGCCTTGCGCGAGCGCCGGCTCGATCCGCTGCTACCGGTGATGCGCGCCCATGGCGTGCCGGGGCTGATCGCCCATCTCGACGGCGAGCTTTCGCTCGACGAGGCCGTGACGCGCGGCAAGGCCGACACCCGCGCCTACGCCAAGCGGCAGATGACCTGGTTCCGCCATCAGATGGAAGGCTGGACGGCGGCTGCGCCGGAAGAAGGGCTGAGCGTCGCCCTCGCGGCTTTCGGCGAGCCGGCCTGATCTGTCACCGAATCCGGCTAGCCCGGTACGAAGATCAGGCTGCGGCCGAGATCCGATCGTCAGCGCAGCGGACGCAATCGCGGCCTTCGTTCTTGGCGCGGTAGAGCTGCTTGTCCGCGCGGGCGACGAAGGCGCCGAAGCTCTCGCCCGGCAGGTGCGTGGCAATGCCGATGCTGGCGCTGACCTGCAGGTCGAGCTCCTCGGTGACAGGCAGATGCGTCGCCCGCAGCAGAGCCTGAAAGCGCTCGGCAAGCCGACGGGCCTCAGCCGCGCCGGTGCCGGGCAGGACGACAGCGAACTCCTCGCCGCCGAGACGGCCGACCAGATGGCTTGGCCGCATATGCCCGAGCAGGAGATCGGCGAAGGCGCGGATCACGGCGTCGCCGGCGGCATGGCCGTGGCCGTCGTTGATCTGCTTGAAATGGTCGAGATCGATGACGAAGAGAGAGGTCGCTTCGCCTATGGCAGCGCTCGCCTCGATCGCCGCCTGGGCCTTGTCGATCAAGGAGCGCCGGTTGAGCAGGGTGGTCAACGGGTCCGTCTCGGCCAGGCGGCGCAGCTCCTGTTCGCGCTCCTCGCGCCGGCCGAGTTCCTGGGAGAGCGCTCGGCTCGTCGCCCGTTCGCGGCGGATCTCAAAAGCGAGCGTCGCCGCCCGACTTTGCAGCGTCAGATTGGCGATCATCAGCTCGGAGATGTCGTTCAGCGTCATCACCAACCCGTCGCGCAAAGGAGCGAGCGAGACCTGGAGCCATACTTCACGACCGGTCGCGGTAAAGCAGGTCTCGAAGACGTCGCTGCGCCGCAGCTCGATCGCGTACAGGCAGCGGCGCCAGACCATGTCGTCGGCCAGGAAGGGCAAGACATCGCGCGCTTCGCCATCGAGGAGCAGGCGTTCCGGATCGCCCGCGATCTCTGCGGCACGGCGATTGGCGGTGATCACGACGGTACGGGCGATATTCCCCTCCTCGTCGCGGATCGCGCGCAGCGCGACGATGCCGGTGGGCGAGGTATCCAGCACGGTCATCAGCAATTCCTCGCTGAAGTGCAGCGGCTTGCTGAAGACGATCAGGACGCGCTCGCCGTTCGCTGCGGCCGTCGGCATGATCAACCGTTCCCAGAGCATGACGCGGGTGGTCTTGACGGAACGATGGACGGTGTGGACCGGCTGGCTCGTGGCGAGCGCGCGGTCGTAACATTCAGTGGTGAACCGGGCGACCTGCGGTGTCATTGACGAGACGCGCCCGCCGGCGAGATTGCGGCCGACATCGCGAGCGATGCCGACTCCGCAGGAACGATAGAGATAGTCGCCATCGCCGGTTGGCTGGATGATCATCAGATCGTCGCCGTAGAGCGGAGTGAGCTCCGCATCGAGGCCGTCGAAGGAAGCGCCGTCGGAGCCGGCGGCATAGCGCTCGAAGCGTTGCAGCAGGTCGGCGATCTCGGGCGCGTGGGCACGCTCGGCGATATTGTCGAAATGGACTTCCTGATACATCCGGCTCGATCCCATGGGGCGCAGTAGCAAGCCGGTCTTGAGAAAGTGTTCCGCAGCGGCATCGAAACGGCGATAATCGGCAGTTGTCGGCGCAGCCAGCAAAGAATCGGCGCTTGACCATGCGGCGCTGCTCGTCTAGCGTCCGGCAACTTTCGTCACGACGGGGCTGCGACATGCGCAAGCTTATTATCGTACAGGTGCGCTGGTAGGGGCCGGTTTAACAACCGGGCGTCCCCGACGCCAGCGCACGCCCAGGCCCCTTGAGGGCCTTTTTTATTGCCTTTTTCCGACCGAAACAGACCTAGACCTCCGCAGGAGACCGTTATGAGCGAGATGATGACCGGCGCCGAAATGGTCGTTCGCGCCCTCCAGGATCAGGGTGTGGAGCATCTCTTCGGCTATCCCGGCGGCGCCGTACTGCCGATCTACGATGCGATCTTCCAGCAGGACAAGGTCAAGCACGTGCTCGTCCGCCACGAGCAGGGCGCAGTCCATGCCGCCGAGGGCTATGCCCGTTCGGCGCCGGGCAAGGTCGGCTGCGTGCTCGTCACCTCCGGCCCTGGCGCGACCAACGCCGTCACCGGCCTGACCGACGCGCTGCTGGATTCAATCCCGCTCGTCGTCATCACCGGCCAGGTCCCGACGCATCTGATCGGCTCGGACGCCTTCCAGGAATGCGACACGGTCGGCATCACCCGTTCCTGCACCAAGCACAACTACCTGGTGAAGAGCATCGCCGATCTGCCGCGCGTGCTGCATGAGGCCTTTTACGTCGCGGCGAATGGCCGGCCCGGACCAGTCGTGATCGACGTTCCCAAGGACATCCAGTTCGCGACCGGCGCCTATAGCCGCCCGCGCGACAACCAGCACAAGACTTATCGGCCGGTGGTCAAAGGTGATCTCAACAAGATCAAGGCCGCGGTCGAGCTGATCGCCAAGGCGAAGAAGCCGGTGTTCTACACTGGCGGCGGCGTCATCAATGCCGGCCCGCACGCTTCGGCGCTGCTGCGCGAACTCGCGCGGCTGACCGGCTATCCCGTCACCTCGACCCTGATGGGGCTCGGCGCCTTCCCCGCGGCCGACAGGCAGTGGCTCGGCATGCTCGGCATGCACGGCACCTACGAGGCCAACCTCGCCATGCATGACTGCGACGTCATGATCAATATCGGCGCGCGCTTCGACGACCGCATCACCGGCCGGCTCGACGCCTTCTCGCCGCGCTCGAAGAAGATCCACATCGACATCGACCCGTCCTCGATCAACAAGAACGTCAAGGTCGACATCGGCATCATCGGCGACGCCGCCCATGTGCTCGAGGACATGGTCCGGATCTGGCGCGAGACCTCACCGCAGATCGACAAGACCGCGCTCACCGCCTGGTGGACGCAGATCGAGGGCTGGCGGGCGCGGAACAGCCTCGGCTACAAGCAGTCCGGCTCGGTGATCAAGCCGCAATACGCGATCGAGCGGCTCTACGAGCTGACCAAGGACCGCAACACCTACTTCACCACCGAAGTCGGCCAGCACCAGATGTGGGCGGCGCAGTATCTGCGCTTCCAGGAGCCGAACCGCTGGATGACCTCGGGCGGGCTCGGCACCATGGGCTACGGCCTGCCGGCGGCGATCGGGGTGCAGATGAAGCACCGCGACGCGCTCGTCATCGATGTCGCCGGCGAAGCCTCGATCCTGATGAACATGCAGGAGATGTCGACGGCGGTGCAGTACCGGCTGCCTGTCAAGGTCTTCATCCTCAACAACGAGTACATGGGCATGGTGCGCCAGTGGCAGGAACTGCTGCATGGCGGGCGCTATTCGGAGAGCTACTCGGCCTCGCTGCCGGACTTCGTCAAATTGGCGGAGGCCTATGGCGGCCACGGCATCCGCTGCTCCGACCCGGCCGATCTCGATCGCGCCATCATGGAGATGATCGAGACGCCCGGTCCGGTGATCTTCGACTGCCTGGTGGCCAAGGAAGAGAACTGCTTCCCGATGATCCCATCGGGCAAGGCGCATAACGAGATGATCCTGCCCGATTTCGAAGGCGATACCGGCGAGATCATCGACGCCAAGGGCAAGCAGCTCGTTTGATTGGGCATCGTCATGCTCGGGCCTGACCCGAGCATCTCCAGCCGGATGGGCATTTCATCCTGCACCAGATTCTCGGGTCTGCGCTTCGCGCTGCCCGAGAATGACGGCATCGGCACAGTATGGGGGACCACATGGCGACCATCGGCCTGATCGGCGGAATGAGCTGGGAATCGACGGCAGTCTATTACCGGCTGCTGAACGAAGGCGTGCGGGCGCGCCAGGGCGGGCTGCATTCGGCCGATGTCCTGCTGCACTCGGTCGACTTCTCGTCAATCGCCGAGATGCAGGCAAAGGGCGACTGGGATCGCGCCGGAGCGGCGATGGCGGCGAGTGCACGCCGGCTCGAGCAGGGCGGGGCGGTCTGCATCGTGCTGGCCACCAACACCATGCACAAGCTCGCTGACCACATCACCCAGGCGACGAACCTGCCCTTCCTGCATCTCGCCGACGTTACCGCCAAGGCGATCCGCAAGAGCGCCTCGCGTCGCCCGCTGCTGCTGGCGACGCGCTTCACCATGGAGCAGCGCTTCTATCGCGACCGGCTCGCCGCCTTCGGCGTCGAGGCGCTGGTGCCGGACGAGGCGGAGCGGGCCGATGTCCACCGCATCATCTACGAGGAACTCTGCCGCGGGCAGGTTCTGCCGGCCTCCAAGGCGCGCTATCGCGAGATCGTCGCGCGGGCGGCGCGTGAGGAAGGCGCTGACGGCGTCATCCTCGGCTGCACCGAGATCGGGCTGCTGGTCTCGCAGGCCGATTTCGAATTGCCGGTCTTCGACACCACGGCGCTGCATGTCGAGGCGGCGCTCGATTTCACGCTGGCGATGGAGCAGGCGGCGTGAAGCTGATCATCGCCAATAAGACCCATTCCTCCTGGTCGCTGCGGCCGTGGCTGGTTCTGGCTGAGTTCGGCATTCCGTTCGAGGAGGTCCTGGTGCCGTTCGGGCCGACCTTCGACGATCCGGAGTGGAAGCGCACCGTTGCCGAGTACACGCCCGCCCGCAAGGTTCCGTCGCTGGTCGATGGGACGATCGCGGTCTGGGATTCGATCGCCATCATCGAATATCTTGCCGAGACGCATCCGGAGCTGCCGATCTGGCCGCGCGACAAGGCGGCGCGGGCCCTGGCGCGTTCGATCTCGGCGGAAATGCACTCCAGCTTCGCAGCTTTGCGCAGCAACTGCCCAATGAACCTCGCCTGGGTGCATCCGGCGCGCGATCGCGGCGAGGCGGTCGCGGCCGATATCGCCCGCGTCACCGAGATCTGGCGTGATGCGAGGCAGCGCTTCGGGGCTGGCGGCCCGTTCCTGTTCGGGGAGTTCAGCGCGGCCGACGCGATGTTCGCGCCGGTGGCCAGCCGCTTCACCACCTATTCGGTTGCGCTCGATCCTGTCAGCGCCGCCTATGTCGAGACCGTACAGGGCACTCCCGGCTTCCAGGCCTGGCGCGAGGCCGCGCTGGCCGAACCCTGGATCGTATCCGAGGACGAAGTCGACGAACCGGTCCTGACCGATTTCCGCCCGCATATCAGCCGCAGCAAGGCCCAGCGATGAACACGACGCATTATCCCAGCGCCCCGACCGCCCAGCCGATCGCCCGCCACACCCTGGCGGTGATCGTCGACAACGAGCCCGGCGTTCTCGCCCGCATCGCCGGCCTGTTCTCCGGCCGCGGCTACAACATCGAGAGCCTCACCGTTTCGGAGACCGAGCACGAGAAGCACCTCTCGCGCATCACCGTCGTCACCTCCGGTACGGCAAACGTCATCGACCAGATCAAGGCGCATCTCGATCGGCTAGTGCCGGTGCATCGCGTCGTCGACCTGACCCTGCAGGGCGAGGCGATCGAGCGCGAGCTCTGCCTGCTCAAGGTCGTCGGCAAGGGCGACTATCGTCTCGAGGCGATGCGGCTTGCCGCTGCCTTCGGTGCGCGCACGCTCGATGCGACGCTGACCTCCTTCGTCTTCGAGCTCACCGGGGCGACCGAGGAGGTCGAGCGCTTCATCAAGCTGATGACGGTGGTTGGGCTGACGGAAGTCTCGCGCACCGGCATCGCGGCGATGAGCCGCGGCCCGGAGGCGATGTAGGCTTTTGATTTGGCGCGAATTCTCTTCGTTCGGCCGATCCCGGCCGAACGGAAAGCGCGCTAGCTTGCTAGCTGCATGAGTCGCAGCCGCGCGATCGCGATCGTCGGGTGTGGAACCGCCGGTCTTGCGGCGGCGCTGCTGCTCGAACGCGCTGGCCACAAGGTCACGCTGGTCGAGCGTTTCAGTGAGCCGCAGCCGCTCGGCTCCGGCCTGATCCTGCAACCGAGCGGGCTCGCTGTGCTGGATGCGCTTGGGCTCGCCGCGCCGCTGATCGCCACGGGCAGCCGGATCGACCGGCTGTTCGGCCTGAATGCGACCACGGGCTCCGTCGTGCTTGATGTGCGCTATGCCGCGCTGAAGCGCGAACGCTTCGGCGTCGGCATCCACCGCGCAGCCCTGTTCGAGACGCTGTTTACAGGTGTGCAGCGGCAATCCATCGCGATCGAAACCGGGGTCGAGGTCGGCGATGTCGAGACGGGCAGAGACGGCACGGTCTCGCTTGTCACGGCAAGCGGCCATCGGATCGGCCCATTCGATCTCGTCGTCGACGCGTCGGGCACGCGCTCGCCCCTGCTCGGCCATGCCGTTCGCCCGGTGGCACGTACGCCGCTGAGCTATGGCGCGCTCTGGGCCAATGTCGCGCTTGGCGAAACCGGCTTCGACCAGCACGCGCTCGAACAGCGCTATCACCGCGCCAGCGTCATGGTTGGGGTTTTGCCGATCGGACGTCATGGCGAGGAGCCGGAGCCGCAGGCGGCGCTGTTCTGGAGCCTGAAGGCTGACGCGCTCGAAGCTTGGCGCAGTGCCGGGCTGGCAGCGTGGAAGAGCGAGGTCGAGCGGACCTGGCCGGCGACCGCGCCGCTGCTCGCCCAGATCGCCGATCCCGAACAACTGACCTTCGCCAGCTATCGCCACCAGACGCTGCCGCAGCCTTTCGGCCAGCGGCTCGCCTTCATCGGCGACGCCGCCCATTCGACCAGCCCGCAATTGGGGCAGGGGGCGAACATGGCGCTGCTCGACGCCTGTGCGTTGGCTGTGGCGCTCGACGATGCTGCCGATCTCGATGTGGCGCTCCGCAACTATGCGCAGCTGCGCAGCTGGCATGTCCGGCTCTATCAGGCGGCGAGCCGGATGTTCACGCCGTTCTACCAGTCCGATAGCGCCGTACTGCCGCTGATCCGCGACAAGGTGGTGCCGCCTTTGGCGCGACTTCCCGGCGCGGATCGGATGCTGGCGTTGCTGGTGGCGGGGCTGGTCGGCAATCCGCTGCGAAGGCTGGGGTTGAAGGAACCGGCGATTGCTGGTGAAAGCGATCGTCCGGCGCTCGCCGGCGAGGGGGCAGAGCGGTGACGATCGGACTGAATGAAATCTCGCTTGGCCTCGGCGCCATCGGCTTTGCCTGCTTCGCCTGGCCGATCTATCAGCGCCTGTCGGGCAAGTCCGCGGCCGAGCCGCTGGGCTCGGGCAAGAGCCTGCGCTCGCCACTCTGGTGGGCGGGTTTCGTGCTGACGGTGGCGGCGATCTTCCTGCAGCGGATCGCGGCGCAGCAGATGGCGGGCTGAGCCGCGGCTCTTGATCGCCTGCGGTAATCGGCGGCAAATGCGCTGCATGACCCCTTGCGCATGAGCAGGCGATGTCGATCCATCTCGAACTCCGCAGCTATCGCGGCGGCGACCGCCACCGCCACGACTACAGCCAGATCCTGCTGCCCATGCGCGGCGCCATGCGGCTCGATGTCGAGGGACATCACAGCGTCGTCTCCAGCAATTGCGTCGCCATCATCCCGCGCGATCACGAGCATGATTTCGAGCCGAGCCGCGATTGCAGCATGCTCATCCTCGACGTCGAGGCGTCGGCCTTTGCCGGCGAGGCGGCGCCGGCCCTGCTGCGTGATGCCCTGCCGTCACTGACGCGGGTCGAGCCCTGGCTATGGCGGATGTTCCGCCAGCTCGGCGCCGAGGTCGAGGCCGGCGCCTGCCAAGCGAGCGATGCCGCGCGCCTGGCGCTGGCAGGGCTGCAGCTGGTTGAGCCGAGTGCGCTGCCCCGGCCCTTGTCGCGCGCGGAAAGCCGCGTCCTCGGTCTCACCCGTGATGCGTCAGCGGGAAGCGTTGCCGAGATGGCGAGGACGGCAGGCCTTGGCCAGAGCCGGTTCCATGCGCTGTTCCGGGTGACAACCGGGCAGTCGCCCAAGCAAATGCAACTCGGCCGCTTGTTCGATGAGGCCGCCGACAAGCTGGCCACGACGGCGCTACCCGTCTCCGAGATCGCCTATGAACTTGGCTATCAGAACGCCTCGTCCTTCAACCGCCAGTTCAAGCGGCGCTTTGGCCTGACGCCATCTGAATTCCGCGCCGCGAGCCGGAGCGGTGGCCCGGGCTGAACCCGGAAGCGCAGCTTCGGTCAAATCCTTCGGAGTTTCGCCTCATCACGGCTTTGCGGGCGTTCGCTATGGTTTCGGTATGCGATCCCGCCATCCATGAGGCTCTCCCCGATGAAACTCACCGATTTCAAGGTTCTGACCTTCGACTGCTACGGCACGCTGATCGACTGGGAGACCGGGATCTGGAACGCGCTGCAGCCGCTGCTGAGCGCCGGTAGGCTCAATTTGGGCCGTGAGGACGCGCTGGCGCAATTCGCCCGGATCGAGACCGAGCTGGAAGAGGCGGGACCGTCGCTGCGCTATTCGACGCTCCTCGCCGCCGTGCATGCGCGCCTGGCCAAGGACCTCGGCGTCTCCATCCATGCCGACCTGAACGAGCGCTTCGGCGGCTCAGTGCCGGACTGGCCGGCTTTCCCGGATTCCGCCGAGGCGCTCGCCCATCTCAAGCGGCACTACAAGCTGGTGATCCTCTCCAATGTCGATCGCACGAGCTTCGCGGCCAGCAACCGCAAGCTCGGCGTCACCTTCGACGCGATCTACACAGCCGAGGATATCGGGTCCTACAAGCCCGACTCGCGCAACTTCGCCCATCTGCTCGCGCATCTGGAGGCCGATCTTGGCCTCAGCGCAGGTGACGTTCTGCACACAGCGCAGAGCCTCTTCCATGACCATGTCCCGGCGGAACGGGCCGGGCTGGCGCGCGCCTGGATCGACCGGCGCTTCGGCATGGCGGGTAGCGGCGCGACGAAGATCCCCGCCAACCAGCCGAAGGTCGACTTCCACTTCAAGAGCATGGCCGAATTGGCCGAGGCTCATCGAACGGCGATCGGCGGCTGATTGGTGTGGCGGCCTTCAGCCGGTGAAGCCGCCATCGTCGAGGAAGCGGCGCTCTTCGTCCGTCGTCTCGCGGCCCAACACCGTGTTGCGGTGGGGGAAGCGGCCGAAATCGCGGATGATGTCGCGGTGGATGACGGCGTATTTGACCGAGTCGTCATCGCCCGAGGCCTCGCTCAGGGCGACGCAGCGCTCCTGGTCGGCGAGATCCTCGGAGTGCATGAAAGGCATGTAGAGGAAGCGCCGTTCCGGATTATCGAAGGCCTCATCGAAGCCGCGCGCGATCGCGCGGCCGGCGACCTCGCGGGCGAGCCCGTCGGCTGCGAAAGCGTGGGCAGAGCCGCGATGGAGATTGCGCGGGAACTGGTCGAGCAGGATCAGCAGCGCGTAGACGCCCTCCGGGGTCTCCTCCCACTCCGAGAGCTCGCCGCGCGCGGCCGCGTCCACCAGCGGCCGGAAACGCCTCGCGATCTCGGCGTCGAAGGCATCGTCCTTGGCGAACCATTTGTCGGGGCCGGCGTCGCGCCAGAAGACGAGGACCTCGGCGGCTGCAGGCGAGGTAGGCTGTCTCATCGTAGGCTCCGGGTCGGCACTCTCTCGGGGGAAGATATAGGTGCCGTGATGGCGCGCGGGCGATGAATTTTCTCCCGAGTACCCTTGCGCCCCGGCAAGCCGTGCGGTAGATGCCGGAACCGTAACGTACGGTACTCTCGGATCGATGAGCGAACCCGCAACCCATAGCCAAGGTGAGGCGCTGAGCGAGCGGCAGCAGGCCGTGCTCGATGCCGTGCTGGCGTTGATGGTGGAGCAGGGCGACCAGCTCACCATGACGGCTGTCGCCCGGCGTGCGAGCTGCTCGAAGGAGACGCTGTACAAATGGTTTGGCGATCGCGACGGTCTGCTGACTGCGACCGTGCAATGGCAGGCGTCGAAGGTCCGGGCCGATAATTACGATCGCCAGGCGCTCGACGCAGCAACACTGCGCAAGAGCCTGCGGGATTTTGCCGAGAACTGGCTGACCGTGATCACCAGCCAGACCTCGATCGCGCTCAACCGCGCTGCCATCGGCCATGCCGCCTCGGGCAAGAGCAATCTCGGCGGCATCGTTCTGGCGAACGGGCGGTTCGCCATCGGCGAGCGGCTGAAGCCGGTTCTGGAGGCTGGTCGCGCCGCGGGACTGCTCAGCTTCGACGATGCCGAGACGGCGTTCCGCACCTTCTTCGGCCTGGTCGGCCGCGACGTCCAGATCAGGCTGCTGCTGGGCGATGCGCTCGTCTCGGGAAAGGCCGAGATCCAGCGCGATGCGGCGCGCGCCACCGACCAGTTCCTCGCACTTCACGGACGGCAGGGCGCCGTACCGAAAGCCTGAAGCCAAGAATCCAACCCAAGGAAGGACGCATCCAATGCGCGTTTATTACGATCGCGACGCCGACATCAATCTGATCAAGGGCAAGAAGGTCTGCATCGTCGGCTACGGCTCGCAGGGCCATGCCCACGCGCTCAACCTGCGCGATTCCGGCGTCAAGGACGTCATCATCGCCTTGAAGGCCGGCTCGGCCACCCGCAAGAAGGCCGAAGAGGCCGGCTTCAAGGTCATGACCCCGTCCGAGGCCGCCAAGGTCTCCGACATCATGATGATGCTGACCCCGGACGAACTGCAGGGCGACATCTATCGCGACGAGCTGCACGGCAACATGAAGGAGGGCGCCGCGCTTCTGTTCGCGCACGGCCTCAACGTCCATTTCAACCTGATCGAGCCGCGCAAGGACCTCGACGTGCTGATGGTCGCGCCGAAGGGCCCGGGCCACACCGTCCGTTCCGAGTACCAGCGTGGCGGCGGCGTGCCGACCCTGATCGCGATCCACCAGGATGCCACCGGCAACGCCCATGACCTCGGCCTCTCCTACGCCTCGGCCAATGGCGGCGGCCGCGCCGGCATCATCGAGACCACCTTCAAGGAAGAGTGCGAGACCGATCTGTTCGGCGAGCAGGTCGTGCTCTGCGGCGGCCTGGTCGAGCTGATCAAGGCTGGCTACGAGACACTGACCGAGGCCGGCTACGCGCCCGAAATGGCCTATTTCGAGTGCCTGCACGAAGTGAAGCTGATCGTCGACCTGATCTACGAAGGCGGCATCGCCAACATGAACTACTCGATCTCGAACACCGCCGAGTTCGGCGAGTATGTGACGGGTCCCCGCATCATCACGGCCGAGACCAAGGCCGAGATGAAGCGCGTGCTCACCGACATCCAGTCGGGCAAGTTCACCCGCGACTGGATGCTGGAGAACAAGGTCAACCAGACCTCGTTCAAGGCGACCCGCGCCCGCATGGCCGCTCACCCGATCGAGGAAGTCGGCGCCAAGCTGCGCGACATGATGCCCTGGATCAAGGCCAAGGCGCTGGTCGACAAGACCAAGAACTGAGGAGCGTTCCGGACTTCGCACGCGGATTCAACGTTGTGTGATGCTGATTCGAGAAACGCTTCCAACTGCTTGAAAATAAATGGAACGGGCGCTCGCAAGGGCGCCCGTTTCGCGTTGTCAGCGCCCGCCATGGGAACCGCGCCCCATGGCGGGCGTTTATGCTCTAGTCGATATCTGCAGGAGCGTGTGATGACCCGCGAAGACGAACTGAGGCAGAGGGCGATCGAACGGCTGCATCAGCGCCATGCCCGCCACGGGCTCGCCGATGTCGCAAAGCCGGTGTCATGGGGCGATCAGCTCCCCGTCCTGCTTCTGGCCGGTTTTCTCGCGGTCACGCTGCTGGCGAATGTGCTGATGCGCGCCGTCGGCGGCTGACACGGCTCAAACGAGCGGGAGGCGACGATGCAAGACGACGTCAAAGAGCGCGAAGCGCGCATTCCGGAGAAGGGTGGCCAGCCGATTCCGCCGATGCGGGCGGATGTCCATTCCGATGCCGACCCGGCGGTCGAGAGCCCGGTGGAGGCGAGACAAGGCTTCCTCGACCGGCCCGTGCTGGTCGTCCTCGTGGCTGGGCTTGCCCTCGCGATCGTCGGTTGGGGCGTCGCCGGAATGTTGGCCTACTGAGCCTGCCGCGACCTGACCACGACGACGGGCTTCAACGACGAAACAGACCAAGCTGAACAGATGGAGGCGATGATGACACCGATCCGATCGATGCCTGCGTCCCAGGGTTTTCAGTTCAAGATTGCGCATCTGGCGCTGGGCGCCTCTTTCGGCCTGCTGACAATGGTTATCTTCGGCCTGCTGTAATCCTCCACGGCGTCAACCGGCGCCGTGGAAGGCAGGCATGTCGCAATTCTCGGTGAGCAAGCTGCTCGACAGTGAGATCGTGCTGGTGCGCGATGTTGTCTGTTCCGGCGAGTGCCGGCATCGCAGCGGCGAGGAATGCGCTCACGCCACCCACCTCGTCTTCCCGTATCGCGGCGTTTTCGTCCGCCATGTCGGGCGTGATGATGCGGTCGCGGAGAGCAACCAGGTCCTTTTTTTCAATCCGCATGAGGGCTACCAGGTCAGCCATCCCATTCCTGGGGGCGACGCTTGCCTCGATCTGCGTTTTGGCGAGGACGCTCTCCATGAGCTTGTACCAGCCGAGCTGTTGCGGGAGGGCTCGGCCGCTTTCCTGACGCAGCACCGTCGAATCGATCCGCGCGCGCAAGTGCTCGTCGCCCTGCTGCGGCACAGCCTGCAGCGCGGCGTCGCCGAGCCGCTCGAAGCGGAGACGCTGGCGCTGACCCTGATACGGCGGGCGCTGGGCGAGCGGACCTCGCATGCGGCCGGCGCGACATCTGGCCGGCGTAAGCTGGTCGACCGGGCGAAGCTGGTGATGGCCTCCGATCTCGCCAGGCGCTGGACGCTCGCAGAAATCGCGCGCGAGGTCGGGGTCTCGCCGGTCTACCTCACGCAGGTCTTCGCCCAGGTCGAGGCCGTGCCGCTCTACCGCTATCAATTGCGGCTGCGGCTGGCGCGGGCGCTCGATCTTCTCGGCGAGTATGACGACCTGACCCAGCTCGGACTCGAGCTCGGTTTCTCCAGCCACAGCCATTTCAGCGCGGCCTTCCGGCAGGCCTATGGCCGCACGCCGGCGGAGTTCCAGCGCTCGCTCAATCTCCCCTGACAGAAGCTGTCACTGATCGCGAAAGATTCTGACAGCAGCTGTCAGCCCGAAGGCGTTCTCTGTCGTCATCACAACGACGGAGACAGGTCATGATCAGCTTCATCATCGGATCGGCCAAGCCCGTGCTCGCAATGGTTGACGGGCTCGGCCGGAGTCTCGGCGCAATCGATCGCTGGCTGCAGTCGCGCCGCGATTATCGCACCCTCTGCGATATGACCGAGCGCGACCTGCGCGATCTCGGTTTGCGCGACAGCGATCTGCGCGACGCGACGGCCGCTCCCTTTTTCGGGGACCCGACCGGGATCATCTCGCTGCGCGTCGAAGAGCGGCGTGGCCTTGCGGGTGGGGAAAGCGTCGACGAGGTCCTGCGCGGCCTGAGCGCGGGAGCACCGGCCCGGCCGGAGCGGATCGCTAAAGAATCCGACAGCGCCGTAAGCAGCCGGATGGTCTTTCTCAGGGCGGCCGAATGAGCGGCTCTGAGACGGAGACATGCCATGAGTGGAACTTGCGCCGCCTGCGATTGCGAGCTCGACGAGAACCCAATCAAGGTGACGGTCGGTGGCAACGCGGTCGAGGTCTGCTGCGATGACTGCGCCCAGGCGCTGCGCGAGGCGGACGCCTCGCAGGCCCAGGGTAGCGGCAGCTAGCCTGCCCAAAAAAGCGAAAGAGCCGGCCGCGGGAAGCGGCCGGCTCGTCTAATTTGATCGGGATCAGAAGGTGACGTGGTCCTTGATGTCGGCCTCGACATTCGAGGGCAGCACGCTGCGCTTCACCAGATCGTCGAAGTTCTTGAACTTCGCCTTGGCGCGCTCCTCGACGATCTTCTTGGAGCGAGCCTCGCCGATGCCCTTGAGCTGCTCGAGCTCGCTGGCGCTGGCGGTGTTGATGTTGACCTTCTTGGCCTGGGCCTGGGTGGCGGCAGGCGCAGCTGGCTTCGCGGCCGGCGCAGCCGGCGCAGCCGGCGTCGTCACGGGGGCGGCCGGCTTGGCCGGAGTCGTTGGCTGGGTTGCGGTCTGCGCGAAGGCCGGGCCGGCGGCGAGAGCAAGCGCAGCAAGGCCGATGGCGAAACGAGACATGGTCATGATCTCGACTCCTGTAAGTCGTGCCCGGTGGAGCTGGAGCGCGGATGCCGGGCCGTCCGCGCCGCCGCGCCGGTGGTGAACCGGAGGATCCGGTCTCGACGCGATGGCCGGACTTTCGGCCCGCGAGCCTGAACGCGATCTGAGACGCTCGTTCAGCTGGCGTTGTGCTTTCCGCCGGGTTTTCGCCGCGATTGGCTCGATCGCCGTGCGTCCGAACACACTCAAAAAAGCGATCTATCTATTTGTTGTCGCATCGGATTTTTCCGAAAAGTGGGAACCACTTTTCGGTCCGATGCTATGGCTATTTGCCGGTGAACTGCATCATGTATTCGGAGAAACGCCCGGCGCCGTAGATCAGGCCGAAGCCCCAGGCGAAGGAGGCGGCGAAGTTCGCCAGCTGGAAGGGCCAGAACGGCATCTTCACGATGCCGGCGACGAGCGCGATCACAGCCCGGATCGGCCCGAAGAAATGGCCTATGGCGACGCCGAGCACGCCCCATTTCTCGAAGAAATCATGTCCGCGCTGGAGCAGGGCCGGATTGTTGCGCAACGGCCAGTGATCGCCGACGCGAGGGCCGAGGACGAGGCCGATCCAGTAGGAGAGCCAGAAGCCGGAGGCCGCGCCGAGCGCGGCTGCGAGCGAGAGCGGCATGAGATTGAGGCCCGAAGCGCCGGCAACCGCGCCAAATGCGGTGAAGAACACCGTCGCCGGCACGAGCCAGGACAGGATCGCGACGCATTCGGCAAAGCCGATCAGGAAGACGATCGGGGCCGCCCAGTACTGGTTGGCACGCATGAACGCGACGAGCTCGTGCATCCATTGCTCAAGCGGGGGCATGGGCCGGGAATTCTCCTGAGAGCGGCGAACGATATCGCGAGCGATAGAGCAGAAGCGTCGACTTTTCGCTACTACAACCCGTTGGTTGGCAGGTCCCGGTGTCGCAGAGCGGGTTGCCTTCGCGATCCGATTGCCTAGTGTTCGCGACGAACGGAAATAAGCCGCGCGCGCCGGGACGGCGCTGACGGCAGGGGACGGGATATCCATGGAGTCCAAGGTCAGCCCGCCCGGCGATGCGGGCGCGGCAGCAGAACAGCCGGCGGTCAGCCTCGCCGGCATCGACATCACTTTCCATCTCCAGGGCGGCCAGCGCTACCAGGCGGTGAAGAAGATCGACCTTGCCGTCGCGCCCGGTGAGTTCGTCTCGGTGGTCGGGCCGACCGGCTGCGGCAAGTCGACCCTGCTCAACGCTGCGGCCGGTTTGCTGACGCCGTCCGCCGGCAAGGTCACGATCTTCGGCCAGCCGCTTTCGGGCCTCAACCGCCGCGCCGGCTATCTCTTCCAGCAGGATGCGCTGATGCCGTGGAAGACGGCGCTCGACAACGTCAAGGTCGCGCTCGAACCGATGGGCGTCTCGGATGCGCAGGCCGACAGGCACGCCCGCGACTGGCTCGCTCGGGTCGGCCTGCGTGCCTTTGTCGAGCGCTATCCGCACATGCTGTCGGGCGGCCAGCGCAAGCGCGTGGCGCTGGCGCAGATGCTGATCCGCGATCCCGAGATCCTGCTGATGGACGAGCCGTTCGGGCCGCTCGATGCGCAGACCCGCCAGATCATGGGCAACCTCCTGCTCGATCTCTGGTCGAAGGACCGCAAGGCGCTGATCTTCGTCACGCACGATCTCGAAGAGGCGATCGCGCTCTCCGACCGGGTCGTGGTGATGTCGGCCGGCCCGGCCGCCGGCATCGTCGCCGATTACAAGGTGCCGCTGCCGCGCCCGCGCGACATCGCCGAGATCAGGCTGGAGAAGGCCTTCCACGAGATCCATCGCGACATCTGGACCTCGCTCCGGGTCGAGGTGCAGAAGGCCTATGCCATGGGCGAGGGCAAGGAACTGGTCGAGGGAGCTGCGTCATGAACCGCGTCAAGCTCATCGCCCTGCAGATCCTGGTCATGGTCGTGTTTCTGGCGATCTGGCACGTCGTCACAACCACCAGCCTGTTCGGCGACATCAAGACCACGCAGTTCTTCTTCTCGACGCCGGGCGAGGTGCTGGCGCGAACGTTCAAGCAGCTCACCGGCGCCGACATCTACTACCATCTCGGCATCACCCTGACCGAGACGGTGCTCGCCTTCGTGATCGGCTCGGCCGCCGGCGTCTTCTTCGGCTTCGCCTTCGCCCGGAATGCGCTGCTGGCGGCGGTGTTCGACCCCTATATCAAGGCGGCGAACGCCCTGCCGCGCGTCGTGCTGGCGCCGATCTTCGCGCTCTGGTTCGGGCTCGGCATCTGGTCGAAGGTGGCGCTTGGCTTCACGCTGGTGTTCTTCATCGTCTTCTTCAACGTCTATCAGGGCGTGAAGGAGGTCTCGCCGACGGTGCTGGCCAATGCCCGCATGCTCGGCATGAACGAGCGCCAGCTCTTCCGCCATGTCTATTGGCCCTCGGCGCTGACCTGGATGTTCTCTTCCTTGCACACCTCGGTCGGCTTCGCGCTGGTCGGGGCGGTGGTCGGCGAATATCTCGGCTCGTCGGCCGGGCTCGGCTACAAGATCCACGAGGCCGAGAGCGTCTTCGACGTCACCGGCGTGTTCTCCGGCATGCTGATCCTGGCGATCTTCGTGATCCTGATCGATTCGATCGTGACGCTGGTCGAGAACCGACTCCTGGTCTGGCGACCGGGGCAGAGTTCGACCACGACGACCTAATCGCGAGCGGCGCGCCTGCTGCGCCGGGCGCCGCGGGCGGGCGCCGGGCTGGGGCAGGGTGGGCTGGTCTCGATCAATCGCAGCAAGGCAAGTGCAGCCGGGGCGAGTGCTTCGGTCGGCAGCGTCACGGCATGCAGCGTGCGGCGCAGCGCGGGTTCGAGGCACAGGGTCGCGATCCCGTCCGCATCGTCGACGGCAAGCTCAGGCATGATGGTCAGTCCGAGCCCCTCGCGCACCATGCCGAGCAAGGTGGCGTTGTCGCGGACCAGGCAGACGATTTCCGGATGGCTCGCCGCCGCCGCCAGCAATTCCTGAATCAGCGTCTCGCAACCGCCGCCTGAGAGCAGCATGCGTTGCCCGTCGAGCGCCTTCAGCGATACGGTGCTACGCGACGTCAGCGGGTGGCTCGCCGGCAGGACCGCGAGATAGTCGTCTGAATAGACCGGCCGAGCGGCGAGATCAGGGTGCGTTCGGCTGGTAATGCCGATCTCCACGATTCCGGCCTGGACCCAGCCGGTCACCTCGGGGTCTGTTCCCTCGTAAAGCGTCACGGTGACGCGCGGGTACTCGGCGCGCAGGCGCCGCAGCCAGGCGGGAAGCAGTCTGATTGCCGCGCTCTGGACGACACCGATCCGCACGACACCATTCAATTCCTCGGCCTGACCGGCACAACTCGCCAGCCGCGACACAGCAGCGAGAGTCGCACGCGCCTCGGCGAGAGCCTTTTCGCCGGCGACCGTCAGCACCAGGGTGTCGCGGCCGCGCAGCAGCAGCTTCGCTTCGAGCGCCCGCTCCAGCCCGGCAACCGCCTGGCTGACGGCCGATTGCGAGAGGCAGAGCCGATCCGCTGCCGCCGTAAAGCCACCATGCTCCA
This sequence comes from Allobosea sp. LjRoot90, assembly GCF_964254315.1. Classification (NCBI taxonomy): domain Bacteria; kingdom Pseudomonadati; phylum Pseudomonadota; class Alphaproteobacteria; order Hyphomicrobiales; family Alloboseaceae; genus Allobosea; species Allobosea sp. LjRoot90. The sequence goes on along the minus strand of NZ_CAXUTF020000003.1, from coordinate 91,143 downwards.
CGACGCCGGCGAAGCAGCGCAATTGAACCAGGCTGACATTAGGAAACATGATCGGACTCTATTCGGCTGATTAATTGGACTGATCGCAGGCGCATGCCTAACCCGGGGACACGTGCTGCTCAAGTCAGGATTGTCCCGAATATGATCGATATCGAAGCCGGTCTGCTGACCGTGGGCCTTGCCCAGATTGCACCCGTCTGGCTCGACCGGGCTCGGACGCTGGATAAGGTCGTTGCCTGGATCGAGCGCGCCGCACAGGCCGGTTGTGGCTTCGTCGTCTTCGGTGAAGCGCTCGTGCCGGGCTATCCCTTCTGGATCGAGCATACTGACGGCGCGCGGTTCGAATCGCCGCTGCAGAAGGAGCTTCACGCGCTCTATCTCGAACAGGCAGTGCAGATCGAAGCCGGCCATCTCAACGCCGTCTGCGCCACCGCGATGAAGGCCGGCATCGCCGTCATGCTCGGCATCATCGAGCGGCCGGTCGATCGCGGCGGGCACAGCATCTACTGCTCGCGGGTTCATATCGCGGCCGACGGGACGATCGCCTCGGTCCACCGGAAGCTGATGCCAACCTATGAGGAACGGCTGAGCTGGGCGCCGGGAGACGGGCATGGTCTGCAGGTCCACCCTGTTGGGCCCTTCACGGTCGGCGGGCTGAACTGCTTCGAGAACTGGATGCCGCTGTCGCGGGCGGCGCTTTATGCACAGGGTGAGAACCTGCATGTCGCGCTCTGGCCGGGAAACCTGCGCAACACCGAAGGCACCACCCGCTTCCTGGCGCGGGAGGGGCGCAGCTATGTACTCGCCGTCTCCGGGCTGCTGCGCCGATCGGATGTTCCGGCTGGTCACCCGGCGGCGGCGATGCTCGCCACTTGCCCCGACGTGCTGGCCAATGGCGGTTCGTGCATCGCCGGCCCGGACGGCGAGTGGCTGGTGGAGCCGGTCACGGGGCGCGAGGATCTCCTGGTCGCGCAGCTGGACCAGCGCGAAGTCTGGCGTGAGCGGCAGAATTTCGACCAGGCTGGCCACTATGCCCGCCCCGACGTGACCAGGCTGATCATCGACAGGCGGCGTCAGGGAATCGCTTCGTTTCTCGACGGGGCCATGTCCTAAGCCCGTGCGGGATCGCTCGACCACGACGACCTAACGTAAGCTTTGCTTGATTCCCGGCGCGAACGAGCGTCATCCTTGCCTTCCATGTTGGGGGGCGGTCATGGAACTCGACGTTCACGATCGCATCACGGCCGATCCGACGCCCGAGGACATCGCTCGCGCCATCGACCAGCGCGGTGACGATCCCGATTGGTTCATCAACCTCTCCGATGGCGACGGCTATGTCGAAGCGGAGCTCGAAAGAGCTGGCCGGTTCCGGCTGGCCTATCATTCGGGCAAGGCCCGGTTCGATGCCGCCGAGACAGTCGACGCCGCGACGCTGAAGACGATCTTCCTCGCCTATCTCAGCGGCAATGACAGCTGGCGCGCCAACCGGAACTGGCTGCGCAAGGCGTCGCCGGCCAAGGCGGCCGAAGCTGCGGGTGAGCCGCCGGTCTGGGCGATTGCGGCGGTGGTCGCCTCGCTCGCGTTGATCTTCGTCATTGTGGAAGTGCTGCCGGAGAGCTGGCTGGAAAAGTTGCCCCTCGCCGGGACGACCTTCGGCAACATCGCGCTGATCGCACTGCCGATCGTGGTGATGGTCGCGGCGCTGGTCATCAACGCGATGCTCAAGGTGCGCCGCGCCAAAGGCTGGGTGCAGGCGCAGGGGCGCATCACTCAATCGAAGATGACGGTGCGACGCCCTCCGGCCGGCAATGAGATCGGCACTGTGGTGAACGTCCCGGCCGTGGCCTATTCGTTCTCGGTCGGCGGGCAGGATTATCGCGGCACGCGGGTCAGCCTCGGCGACATCAGCGGCAAATATGCCGAGGAGGCGCTGACGCGCTACCCTGTCGGCAAGGCGGTCATGGTCTTCTACGACCCGGCTGATCCCGACGATTGCGTGCTGGAGCGCGATGCACCCAAGGGCGCGGTCAAGGGCTGCGGGCTCCTGCTGCTCGTCCTGGCTCTCGTCGGTGGCGGATTCTACTGGGCGATCACGCAAGGAGCCGAGGTTCTCAAGGCAGGGATGCCGGACGCGGATGTTCCGGTAATGCTGTTCGCCGCGCTCTTCGGCCTGGCGGCGCTCCTGTTCTTCGCCGCGTACCGGCGTTATCTCTCCCGCGCCAATGCCTGGCCGGTCACGCAAGGTGAGATCGTCTCCAGCGTCGTCGAGCAGCGCCGAACGACCGACGATGGCAGGACGCGCACGATCTATCTCCCCGTCGTCGAGTTCGCCTACACGGTCGGCGGCAATCGCCTGCATAGCCGGCAGGTCAAGCTCGGCCTAGAGGTGTCCGGGTCGGAGAGTTTCGCGCAGAAGATCGCCGCGCGCTATCCGGCAGGAGCGCCGGTCGACGTGCACTATGATCCGCAGGACCCGTCGAACGCGGCTCTCGAAAACCCGACGGAAACGAGCTGGATCCTGCTCGGCGTCGCGCTCGCCTGTTTTGCCATCGCGCTCTATGCGAGCCGCATCTTCCGCTAACTCTCCTGGCCTGGCAGGGCTCCGAGCTTTCGCGTCAGTTCGGCGAAACGCGGCATCAGCTCCTCGCGTCGTTGCATATCGCGATCGAACTCCGCCCGTTCATCTGCGGCGCCGCTCTCGTCTTGCTGTGCGGCTGCGCCCTGAAACATCTTGTCGAGCGCATAGGCTGCGGCCCGGTCGCCGAGCCAGGCGAGTTCCTGCTGAAGCGCCGTGTATTCCGTCATGAGCCTGAAGCGCTTTTCGACCCGGGTCAGCCCAGGCGGGTCGTCGGTCTTGGCCGATGGGGCGGTTCGGTCGCGAGCGTTCGCCTCTACCAGGACGGCCTGAGCCTGTTCCGACAGGTCGAGGATGACGGCGTCATTCTGATCAGGCGCTGCCGGCACCATTGCGGCGGGCAAGGTGCTTCCACCGACTTCAGCCGCAGCGCCCGATGGTGAAGCGGGTTGCCGAAGCTCGAGAGCGGAAGGCGCGATCCGGGCCGCAACTGCATCCACCATGACCGTCTCCTGTCCGGTTCGTTCTGGTCGAAAGTCCTTGTCGAGGCACAGGCGGGAGTCATCGCATCCAGCCAGTATGAAACGCGGCCTTTAACGAGCGTTGAATCTTTCGCGTCGCTTCCGCGCCGATCAGCCCTCGCATTCGTGCTTCACGCAGCATGTCCCTGCGCTTGCCCAGCCCGCGGCAATGCGCCTATCTTCGTCGCGAAATCGCGCCTTTTACGAAGCGCGTCGTCGATCAACCGGAGGAATATCCATGTTTTTCACTCGCCGCGCGGCGCTCGCTGCGCTCGCCTTCAGCACTGCGCTCGGCCTCGCGCCGGCCTTCGCGCAGAATGCCGAGAAGCCCAAGCTGACCCTCGGCGTCGGCGGCAAGCAGCTGCTCTATTACCTCCCGCTCACCGTCGCGGAGAAGAAGGGCTTCTTCAAGGAGCAGGGCCTCGACGTCGAAATCAACGATTTCGGCGGCGGCGCCAAGTCGCTGCAGGCGCTGGTCGGCGGTTCGGTCGACGTCGTCACCGGCGCCTATGAGCACACCATCCGCATGCAGGCCAAGGGCCAGGACATCCGCGCCGTGATCGAGCTCGGGCGTTTCCCGGCGATCACGATTGCGGTGCGCAAGGACCTCGCCGACAAGGTCAAGTCCGCCGCCGACTTCAAGGGCCTCAAGATCGGCGTGACCGCGCCGGGCTCCTCGACGGCGCTGACCGCGCAATACGCCATGGTCAAGGCCGGGCTGAAGGCGACGGACGCGGCGATCATTGGCGTCGGCGCCGGCGCGAGCGCGGTCGCGGCGATCAAGCAGAAGCAGGTCGACCTGATCTCGCATCTCGACCCGGTCACCTCGAAGCTCGAAGCCGACGGCGATGTCGTCTCGCTGATCGACACCCGCACCGAGGCCGGCACCAAGGCGCTGTTCGGCGGCTCGAACCCGGCGGCGGTGCTCTATCTCAAGAATGACTTCGCCGAGAAGAACCCGGTCACGACGCAGAAGCTCGTCAACGCGCTGATGAAGTCGTTGAAATGGCTGGAGACGGCCAAGCCCGAGGATGTCGCCGATCTCGTCCCGGCTGAATATCACCTCGGTGACAAGCCGCTCTACCTCACGGCTGTGAAGAACTCGCAGGAAAGCTATTCGCGCACCGGCATCCCGACCGCCGACGCGATGAAGAGCATGTATGATTCACTCAAGCTGCTCGACCCGGAGCTGACGAACTCCAATGTCGACCTGACCAAGACCTTCACCGACTCGTTTGCCAAGAAGGCGGCTGCCGGGTCCTGATCCGGTTCGGCCCGCTCGTCACGCTGATGATGGCGTCGCTTCACAGCGGCGCCATTTTCTTTGGTAGCCCAATAAACGCTCGCTGGACTTGCGGTTGTCGCGGCGCGAGATTGTGCCCCTGACGCAAGGAGAGGCAACATGATCGAGCGTGCTGCGATCGAAACCCTCATTCGGGATGCCTATGCCGCCCGTCATCGCGGCGATCTCGACGCGCTGATGGATCATTTCCACCCCCAGTGCAGCTATCGTCTCGCCGGAGGGCCGCAGGCCGCCGAAGTCTTCGTGCAGCCAGACGGTATCGAAGCTGTCCGCGAGCAAATGGCGGGGCTGATCGCGACTTATGTCTTCAGCAATATCGAGGAACTGGCGATGACGGTCGATGGCGAGACGGCCACCCTGCACTGGCGGGCCGACGTCGCATGCAAGCCGACGGGCCGCAGTGGTTCTTTCGAGATCATGGACGTCTTCACCGTCTCCGACGGCAAGCTGAAGAGTGTCACGCAATTCACCGACACCGCCGGCGTGGCGCGGCTGAGCAGCATCTGAGGCGAGGCTGATCAAGTCCCGCCATCGCTCGTGTTGCGGCCGATGGCGGCGCGCGCCAGCCACCGGGCTGCAGGCTTCCCCCTGAACGGGTCCGCCTTTCAGCCGCGCTTGCCGCCGACCGAGATGAAGGCCATCAGGCAGGGCTCCGGCAGCGGGTTGCGCCAGCGATGACGGGTGCCGTTCTGCACGATGCAGTCGCCCTGGCGCAGATGGACGCTTTGTCCGTCGTCCAGCTCCAGCGTCATCTCGCCACGAACCACGACCCCGTAATCGATGGTGTCCGAGGTGTGCATGCCCGGGGCGCTGAGATCGAAATGGTCGCCCATACGCGGGACCTTCTCCGACATTTCCTCCAGCGCGCTCTTGAAGGTCACGCCGGCTGGCGATTTCCAGCCCTCAGGCCGCTTCGGCGGATAGGAGATGAGGCGGAACATCGTGCCGCCGGGGCCGGGAAAGGCGACCGTGCCTTTCAGCATCGGGTCGGGTTCCAGGCCGGTGAGCTGCGGCACGCCCTCGGTCATGTAGAGTTCGTAGAAGGTCAGCCCCGGATTGGAGTCGATCTCCACCACCTTGGACGTGACGTCGAAGGACTTGAACACCGACTTGCCGGCTGCGTCGCGGCCGGTCAGCGCCCGTTTCGGGGGCGGCAGCTCGCTGGAATCCTTGGCTTCGGCTGGTGGCGACATCGCCGCCAAAACGCTGCCACCGGCCATGGCGGAAAGTGCCTGAAGGAGCCGACGCCGATCGCCGCCTTCGGTTCGTTCAGAAGAGAGCTTCGCGTCGTCTGAGGATTTGTTCTTGTTTCGGGGGCGCCAGAACCAAGAGAGCCTGCTCATCTGTCTCCTCCACTGTTTCTATTTATTTTCTTGTTTCGCTGCGATCAGTTTCCTGATTAATTCAATTGATAGAATGTTCTATGATGCTTGTTGTGTTGAAGAATTCAGGTCGGCGCAAGTAGACCTTAGACGCAGCAGGATATCCGGTGCGAGGACGGATTCTGGCTAGAGCGCGCGGAAAGAAAAGGTGAGCCGTATTTAAGTCGCCTGGTAAGGTATTCGCCTGGTAGTCGGCTCAATTGTGCCCGACTAAAGTTCAATTGTTTTGTATTTGAATCCGGACGGATATTGTAGCGGCTTCTGCTGGCGGCATGTCCCAGCGACCAATAACAAGAGCGCCCGCACGATGCCGAATCCAGCCGCCTTGTTCGCCGTCGTCATCCTGATCCTGCCGATGGGCTATTTGCTGCTGGCGGCGCCCGGCTTCCTATTCGTGAAGCTCGACATTCTGCCTGTTGCCCGGCTTTTGCGCATGATGTTCGGCGCCTATTTCCAGGTGCTGACCATTGCCGCCGTCGTCGGGACGGTGGTCTTTGCCCTGACGGGCCGATGGGCCTTCGTCATCGGCATTGCCGTGCTGGCGTCCACGCTCATGGCACGCCGCTGGTTCCTGCAACGGATGGACGCCCAGATCGATGCCTGGCCCGCCGATGTCGGCCGGCGACTGCGTCGGCTGCATTACGGCGGCATGGCCTGCAATGCGATCCAGCTTGCCGTCGTCATCGTCAGTGTTCCCTACGTTATCGGCACGCCGGCCTGAGCAGGCCTACGAAAGGGCGGTTGCGCCAGGCCCCGCGCGCCGCGCTGATCGCTTCCATCACGGCTTTCGATTGGCGCAGGCTGCACCAGCCGCTAGGTTCGCCGCGTCGTTTCGTCGAAGGCTGGCCTATCCCCCATGAACATCCTCTCGATCCAGTCCCATGTCGCCTATGGCCATGTCGGCAATGCCTCGGCCGTATTCCCGATGCAGCGCCTCGGCGTCGAGGTCTGGCCGATCCACACCGTGCAGTTCTCGAACCACACCGGCTACGGCGCCTGGAAGGGGCAGGTCTTCGATGGCGCCACGATCGATGAGTTGATGGAAGGCATCGGCGAGCGCGGTGTGCTCGGAAAATGCGACGGCGTGCTCTCCGGCTATATGGGCTCGGCCGATATCGGCCACGCCATCCTCTCGGCCGTGGCCAAGGTGCGCGAGGCTAACCCGAAGACGATGTATTGCTGCGATCCGGTGATCGGCGATGTCGGCCGCGGCGTCTTCGTGCGGCCGGGCATCCCCGAATTCATGCGCGAGCAGGCGGTACCGGCGGCGGACATCGTCACGCCAAACCAGTTCGAGCTCGAGCTGCTCACCGATATTGAGGTGAAGACGCTGGCCGACGCGCACCGCGCCGTCGAGGCGCTGCGCGATGCCGGTCCCAAGGTCGTGCTCGTCACCTCGCTGATCACCAACGAGACGCCGGGTGATGCGATCGACCTGATGGCGGCGGACGGGCAGGGCACGTTCCGGGTGCGCACGCCGAAGATCGACATCAACATCAACGGTGCGGGTGACGCGATCGCGGCCCTGTTCTTCGTCCATTATCTGCGTGACGGCTCGGCTGCGAGCGCGCTCGGCAAGGCGGCGTCCTCGATCTACGGCCTGCTGAAGCGGACCAAGGAGGCCGGCTCGCGCGAGATCCTGACGGTGGCGGCACAGGGCGAGTTCGTCACGCCCTCGCAGCTCTTCGCTCCCGAGGCGGTCTGAGGCGCATGAAGCTGCGCCTCGGCACTTTCAACGTCGAGAACCTGCTGACGCGCCACCGCTTCGAGCCGGGCGGGCGGACCGAGACGGCGGCGGCGATGTCGCTGTTCCATTTCCCGCGCGCCGATGAGCGCGACGCGGTCGAGCGTTCGCTTGCGGTCGCGCTCGAGGACGACAAGCGCCAGATGACGGCGCTCGCCATCGCCGAGGCCAATGCCGATCTCTGGATGCTGCAGGAGGTCGACTCGCTCGCCAGCCTGCAGGCCTTCTTCGCCAATTACGTCCACCGTATCGCCGACCATCGCTACGGCCATTTCACGCTGCTCGACGGCAATGACCGGCGCAATATCGACATCGGCTTCGCGGCGCGGCGCGACCTGGTGCAGCCGCAGCAGGTCACGGTGCGCTCCTACAAGGGCATGAGCTTCGCCGACGCCGAGGCGTTCTCGCCCGAGGTCGCCGCCTTCGGCATCGGCCCGCGCGACAAGGTCTTCGCCCGTGACTGTCTCGCGGTCGAGCTCGACTTTGGCGACCGGCGGCTGACCCTGTTCGGCTGCCATCTCAAGTCGATGAACAATGGCCGCGACGACGGCAGGCAGGCAACCTTGCCGATCCGGCGGGCCGAGGCGCTGGCGGTGAGGAAGATCATCAAGGACCGGTTCGGGCCGGGCTGGCGCGAGGCGAACTGGGCGATCCTCGGCGATCTCAACGGCTATCGCATCGGGCTCGGCCCGCTGGCGGCGCCGGTCGACGAGGGCGATAGCGGCATCGAGCCGCTGCTGGAGGACTTCGCCGTCGACCCGATGGAGGCGCTGCCGCCGTATGAGCGCTGGACGCATTTCCGGCGCTACTGGTCGGAGGAGCGGCAAGCGCTGGTCGACAGCCACATGCCGCTCGACCATATTCTGCTCTCGCCGGCGCTCGCCGCGGCCAATCTGAACCCGGTGATGCAGACGATCCGGCGCGGTCTGCCCTATCGCGTGCCGCTCGATCCACGCGAGGCCGACCGCTCGATGGCCAAGCTCGCTCTGACCCATGACCGCTATCCGCGCGTTGGCTGGGATCGGCCCAAGGCCTCCGACCATTGCCCGCTGACGATCGAGCTTTCGATCCCGAAGGAGACCGCATGAGCCGCCGCTTCGTCACGCTCGACGTCTTCACAACCAGGCCGCATGCCGGCAATCCCCTCGCCGTCGTGCTCGACAGCGGGGGGCTGGATACCGCGGCGATGCAGACGATCGCCCGCGAGTTCAACCTGTCGGAGACGGTTTTCGTCGCAGCGCCGGCCAACCCTACTCATCGCGCCGCGATCCGCATCTTCACACCGGGACAGGAGCTGCCCTTCGCCGGGCACCCGACCGTCGGTACCGCCGTGCTGCTGGCGCTGCGCGATGCGGCCGAGGGACGTGTAGCGGACAGGTTCATCCTGGAAGAGAAGGTCGGCCTGGTGCCTTGCGTCGTCGCGCTCGGCAATGCGCGCAGCGCCCGCGCCACTTTCACCCTGCCGAAGCTGCCGGAGACGATCGCGCAGCCGATCACCGACGCGGCGCTGGCGGAGGCGCTTGGGCTCGACCTCGCCGATCTCGGCTTCGAGGGACATCGGCCGAGCGCCTTCTCGGCGGGCGTCGCCTACACCACAGTGCCGGTTGTCAGCCGCGAGGCAGTCGCAAAGGCGCGTGTCGCCGGAAGCTTCGAGCGCGCGATGGCAGTGGCCCAGAACGGCAACGCCTTCGTCTATTGCCGACAGACGGAAGAAGCTGGGCATCGCTACCATGCCCGGATGTTCTGGCCGGAGAGCGGGATTAGCGAGGATCCGGCGACCGGCTCGGCCGTCGCCGCCTTCGCCGGCGCGATCATGGCGTTCGACCGCCCCGGCGACGGCGTGCACCGCTTCGTCATCGAGCAGGGCTACGAGATGGGGCGGCCGTCGCAGATCGAGCTCACGCTGACGGTCGCAGGCGGTGCACTCGCCTCGGCGACGATCGGCGGCGGAGCCGTGCTGATGAGCGAAGGCGTGCTGCTGTGAGCGGCAACGGTGTCGTCGATGGCGAGATTGTCGCGCTCGATCGCGTTGAGGCCAGGATCGAAGCGTTCGACTGGGCTTTCGCTCGCGAGCGCGCCGGCGATATCGCTGCGCATTGGGCCCAGATCAGCGACGGCAAGCCTGCGATGTTCAACGGCCGCGTCATGTTGCAGCATCGCGCCGCGATCGAGGGCGGGGTGTTCCGAGCCGGCTACTTCGAGGCCGATTATGCCGCCTTCATGAGCTGGCGCGATTTCGGCCTGCCGCCGCCGGCGATCCGCAACGGCTTCGCCATGGCGACGCTGCAGGCTGCCGATGGCGCCTTCCTGCTCGGCCGGATGGGCGACCACACCGCAAATCCCGGCAAGGTCTATTTCGCTGCCGGCACCCCGGACAAAGAAGACGCGCGCCCCGACGGTACGCTTGATCTCGCTGGCAGCGTCACCCGCGAGCTCTGCGAGGAGACCGGACTCACGCTCGACGAGATCTCGGTCGAAGAGCGCTGGACGGCGGTGATCGTGCCGGGCCGCGTCGCCTTCATGCGGCCGGTCGCGGTTTCCTGGAGCGCCGAGGAGGCCCGCGCGCTCATGCTGGAGCGGATCGAAGCGCAGGCGGAGCCCGAGCTTTCCGACATCGTGATCGTCCGCAATCTCGCCGATTGTGCAGCTTACGACATGCCGCCCTTCATGACGTCCTATCTCGTCCATATCTTCGGGCGGGAATGACCCTTACCGATCGAGGTTGCTGATGGCTGATGCGTCCGAAGTCCTGAACCTGCCTGCCGGCAATCCTTTCGGGCGCGCCTGGGAGACGCCTTTCGGCCTCCCGCCCTTCGCGCAGATCACGCCCGAGCACATCAAGCAGGCCTATCCGGCGGCGCTGGAGAAGCACCGGGCCGAGATCGAGGCGATCAAGGCCGAGAAAGTGGCCCCAAGCTTCGCCAATACGATCGAGGTGCTGGAGCGTTCGGCGCGCGGCATGAGTCGGCTCGGCGGCGTGTTCTACAACCTCACCGGGGCCGACACCAACGAGGCGCTGCAGGCGATCGAGCGCGAGATGTCGCCGGTGATGTCGCGGCACTGGTCGGCGATCATGATGGATCACGAGCTCTTCGCCCGCGTCGATGCCGTCTTCGCGCAGCGCGAGGGCCTGGGGCTGAACGAAGAGCAATTGCGCCTGCTGGAGCGGACGCATCGCGGCTTCATCCGCTCGGGCGCGAAGCTCGAAGGCGAGGCCAAGGCCAGACTCGCCGCGATCAACGAGCGGCTGGCGGGACTCGGCACCAGCTTCGGCCAGAACCTGCTCAAGGACGAGGCGAGCTATGCGCTGATCATCGAGGACGAGGCCGATCTTGACGGCCTGCCGTCCTTCGTCGTCGCGGCGATGGCGCGCGCTGCCGCCGATCGCGGGCAGGACGGCAAGCATGCGGTGACGCTGGCGCGCTCGATCATCGAGCCTTTCCTGACCTTCTCGACACGGCGTGACCTCCGCGAGGAAGCCTTCACCGCCTGGAGCAAGCGCGGCGAGAATGGCGGGGAGACCGACAACCGCGCCATCGTCGCCGAGATGGTGAGCTTGCGGGCCGAGAAGGCGAAGCTCCTCGGCTTTGCGACCTTCGCCCATTTCAAGCTCGACGATTCGATGGCGAAGACGCCGGAGAATGTCCGCAACCTGCTCGAACTGGTCTGGAAGCCAGCACGGGCCCGCGCCGGACAGGAGGTGGCCGATCTCGCGGCGCTCGCCCAGAGCGAGGGCGAGAACAGCCCGATCCGTCCGTCGGACTGGCGCTTCTATGCCGAGAAGGTCCGGCAGAAGACCTATGCGCTCGATGAGGCCGTGCTGAAGCCCTATCTCCAGCTTGACAAGATCATCGCCGCCGCTTTCGACACCGCCGGCAAGCTGTTCGGCCTGTCCTTCGCCGAGCGGCCGGAGCTCAAGGGCTACCACCCGGATGTGCGCGTCTTCGAGGTCACCGAGACTGCGAGCGGCCGGCATATCGGCCTCTTCCTCGGCGACTATTTCGCCCGCGCCTCGAAGCGGTCCGGTGCCTGGATGAGCGCCTATCGCGGCCAGCGCAATTTCGACGGCGAGGTCAGGCCAATCATCGTCAACGTCTGCAATTTCGCCAAGCCGGCGGAGGGCAAGCCGGCGCTGCTCTCGATCGACGATGCCCGCACGCTCTTCCACGAGTTCGGCCATGCGCTGCACGGCCTGCTCTCGGATGTGCATTATGGCTCGCTCGCCGGCACCTCGGTCTCGCGCGATTTCGTCGAACTGCCGTCGCAGCTCTACGAGCACTGGTTCCTGACCAAAGAGGTGATGCAGCGCTTCTGCCTGCATGCCGAGACCGGGGAACCGATCCCCGACGCGCTGATCGAGAAGATCAAGCGGGCGCAGACCTTCAACCAGGGCTTCGCCACGGTGGAATACACCTCCTCGGCGCTGGTCGATCTCGCCTTCCATTCGTTGGAAGAGCCGGCGCAGGTCGATCCGCTCGCCTTCGAGGCGAAGGAGCTCGCCCGGATCGGCATGCCCGCCGAGATCACCATGCGCCATCGCACGCCGCATTTCTCGCATGTGTTCTCGGGCGACGGCTATTCGGCCGGCTATTACAGCTATCTCTGGTCGGAGGTGATGGACGCCGACGCCTTCAACGCCTTCATCGAGGTGGGCGACGTCTTCGCGGCCGAGGTCGCCGGCAAGCTCAAGCGCTACATCTATTCGGCCGGCGACACGCGCGATCCGGCCGAGGCCTATACGCTGTTCCGTGGCCGTCTGCCGACGCCGGATGCGCTGCTGGAGAAGCGGGGGTTGGCGGCCTAGCCGCCTCTACTCCCGCGCCAGCACGACCAGCCGCGCGCCTCGCCCGCTCAGCAAAGTGAGCGCGCCGCGCTCGATGCGCCAGCTCCGTGTCGCTTCCAGCGCCTCGCGGAAGTGTCGCTCGATCTGCATGCGCGGCTCGGGGCAGGCCATCATCGTGCCGACCAGCGGACCGAAGCGGATCTGCCTGTCGCTTATGGTGGCCTGTCCGCCCATGCCGTTGCAGCCGCTATGGGCGGAGACGCGCCCGTCCGACTCGATCTTCAGCGTGGCGCGGACGTCGGCCGGCAGCTGCTTGCCACGCAGGCTCTCGACACGCCAGGAGCCGGTGGGACCGCCGACCTCTGCCGGCGGCGCGACGCGCTGGACGACGATCTCGCCGCTCGCCTCCGGGACGAGGGCGGCGTGGTGCTCCGTCGTCGTGAACCAGAGCTGGCCACGGACCCTGATCTCGGCGCGAAGCGCATAGCGATGGCCGGGCCGGACCACCGCGTCGTTGAAGCGCAGCCGATAGGGGATCGGCACCTGCCCGCGCGGGGCGATCCGCGTGCGGGCAATGGTGCGGGACGGAGCGTCGGCAAGCGAGACGTCGAGCAGGCTCACCTCGACCGTGGCGCCCGGCGGCAGTGCGATCCGCTCGCGATAGACGACCGTGCCCGAGAGCGTGCGCGGGGCGGCGTGGGCGGGCAGTGCAGCCAGAGCGAGAGGGGCGGCGGCGAAGATGCGACGGGTGATCATGATCTACGCCTCTCGTTTGGCTTCGCCGGCATTTTGCCCTGCGAAGCCTTTAACCGCCGAAGCGACCAAGGACGCCTTCTCTCCGGGGGGCGGAGAGGACGGGGCTCACGGGTAACCGAACTTCGTCCGCGTCGCGCGGATCTGGGAGGTCGCTCCGCCGTCATTGCCGGCGGCGCAGCTCTTGCGGGCGGTGTCGATCTCGGCGCTGACGCGGGTGTGGACGCCCTTGGTGGTGTGGCCGGTCTGCAGGTCGTTGTCCATCACCGCCTGGAAGCGGTCGACCTCGCCGGCGCAGCCCGAGCCGGTCGGCATGCGGAAGGTGTTCGGTGTGACCCCGGTCGGCGCCTGCTCGGGCGAGGGCGCCGGCGGTGGACCGCCTGACGGCGTCTGACAGGCTGTGAGCAGGAGCGCTGCGAAAGCCGTGACGAGGATCGGTGTGGCGCGCATGGGCAGGGCTCCGGCTGGACGAAGCGGAACCATGGTCGATTCCGTCTGCGAGGCAAAGGGTCTCCCGGGGAGGAATGGGCGTTCAGTCCTGATCGGGCATGACGAGAGCGAGGATGGCGAAGACGCCCGCCGCCGTGGCCGCCAGCCAGATCGCCCCCAGCCCGACGAGCCTGTGCGCGTAGGCGCCCAGCAGCGCGCCGCAGAGGAGGCTGAGCCACAGCACGAAATGGCGCAGGAAGGCGAGTTTCGGCCGGCCGAGCAGAGCGCCGGCGAGGCGCTGCCCCATCTTGACCAGCGTGCCGGTCATGTAGGTCAGGCCGATCGTGACTTCGCCATCGCGCTGGAAGACGGCATTCTCGGCGCCCATCGCCAGCGCGAGGATACCCGCGGCGGCGATGCCCAGCCCGATGCTGTAGAGCCCGGCCGAGAGGGCGAGCGCCAGCGTGACGAAGGCCAGCACCGCGGCCTGGCGCCGATGCCCGCCGACATGGCCGGCGAGCGAGCCGCAGACCACTCCGAATACGAAGAGGAGGATGATCATGCCCGCGAGCATGATGCCGCCGATGCGGCCTTCCACCAGTTCGATGCCGAGGCGGGTGGTGTTGCCGGTCATGAACGAGACGAAGAAGCCGCCGATGTTCAGGAAGCCGAGCGCATCGACGAAGCCGGCCAGCCCCGAAAGGCCGATGGCAAGCCCGATGGCGGGGCGATCATAGCGCAGCATCGACACGGCACTCCGGTTGTGCGGACCGGCTCCAAATGCACCATAGTCAGCCGAATCGCGTCATCAGATTAATCCACACATCTCACCCGTCATTCCCGTGCGCCGGAGCTTTGCGCACTTACTCCCGTCACATTTCGACGGAACGCTGGCCGTCATGACCGTGCTGCACACCATCGAGCTCGAAATCTTCGCCGACTACTTCCAGTTCTATTTGCAGGACGAGGCGGTCAACGAGGATTGGGGGACGTTCTGGACCGACGAGACGGTGGAGCGGATGCTTGCTGTCGGCGAATGCTCCGTCGGTATCGCCACGGCGCGGAACATGAACGTCCCGGTGGTCGTGTCAGTCCATGACGCGGCGCCGGAGGCCGATTTCGGCGAGTGGGAGCTGGTCAACGAGTGCTCCTTCAGCGTGCGCTCGGGCCAGGTGATGGTGATCGGCTGCACCGAAGGCTCGCCGCAGGAGCGAGCGCGGTTTTCGCTCGAGCCCGGACCCTACCGGGTGCGGGTCTCCTATGTCGGGCTCGATACGCTCAGCGAGGACGGGCTGGAGGGCGACGACTTCTACCGGTTGCAGGTCTGGCCGGCGCCGCTCGCCGAGACCAGGACATTGAAGGAGCGGGCAAGCGCTGCCGGCTGAGGTGCCTTCTTCCGGCATCGCCCTGCACGAACGTTCAAGACCTCCAAGGCTTGCCTTCCTAGGCTGCGATCCGGTAGACAGCTTCCGTCGACGAGAGGATCGTTCGTGGCCGCATTCGCCACCCATGCCGAGAGCCAGAACCGCGCCATTGCGCGGACGGCCGGCATGCGCGCTCCCTCGCTCCTTGGTCAGCTGCTTCTTCTTACCAGCCCCTGAGGGCCGGCCGGGCACGTGTGCCTGGGCGCTCAGGGGATGACGGGAACCAAGCCTTAGACCTTTCGCGCCTGCCTGAATCGATGTGCGGCGCGTCCTGACCCAAGGACCAAGACCATGACCGATGCCAGCAACACCGTGTCCGCCAAGGACCGGGTCCTGATCTTCGACACCACGCTGCGTGACGGCGAGCAATGCCCCGGCGCGACCATGACCTTCGAGGAGAAGCTCGAGGTTGCCGACATGCTGGACGCGATGGGCGTCGACATCATCGAGGCCGGCTTCCCGATCGCCTCCGACGGTGATTTCGAGGCGGTCTCCGCCATCGCCGGCCGGATCAGGCGCGCCAGCGTCGCGGGCTTGGCGAGGGCGATTCCCGCCGACATCGCCCGTGCCGGCGAGGCGGTGCGTCACGCGGCGAAGCCGCGCATCCACACCTTCGTTTCGACCTCGCCGATCCATCTGCAGTACCAGATGCGCAAGAGCGAGGAGGAGGTGCTGGAGATCATCGCCAGGACGGTGACGCAGGCGCGCAACCTGGTCGACGATGTCGAATGGTCGGGCATGGATGCGACCCGCACGCCGATCGACTATCTCTGCCGGGCGGTCGAGACCGCGATCAAGGCCGGCGCGACGACGATCAACCTGCCCGACACGGTCGGTTACGCCACGCCTGACGAGTACCGCGCCATGTTCAGGGCGGTGCGCGAGCGCGTGCCGAACGCCGACAAGGCGATCTTCTCGGCGCATTGCCACAATGATCTGGGGCTCGCCGTCGCCAATTCGCTGGCGGCGGTCGAGGGCGGCGCGCGCCAGGTCGAGTGCACGATCAACGGCATCGGCGAGCGCGCCGGCAATGCGGCGCTGGAGGAGATCGTGATGGCGCTGCGGGTGCGCGGCGACGTCATGCCCTATGACACCGGCATCGACGCGACCTATCTGATGCGGGCCTCGAAGGCGGTCTCCTCCGCCTGTTCCTTCCCGGTGCAGTACAACAAGGCGATCGTCGGCCGGAACGCCTTCGCCCATGAGAGCGGCATCCACCAGGACGGCATGCTGAAGCATCAGCAGACCTACGAGATCATGACCCCGGCCTCGGTCGGCGTGACCAAGACCTCGCTGGTGATGGGCAAGCATTCCGGTCGCGCCGCCTTCCGCTCGAAGCTGAAGGAGATGGGCTACGAGCTCGGCGACAACCAGCTGGAGGACGCCTTCACCCGCTTCAAGGCGCTCGCCGACCGCAAGAAGCATGTCTACGACGAGGATATCGAGGCGCTGGTCGACGAGAATCTCGCCACCGCCCGCGACCGCGTGAAGCTGGTCTCGCTGACGGTGATCGCCGGCACGCGCGGCCCGCAGCGCGCCATGCTGAAGCTCGATGTCGACGGCCGGGTGACGGCCGAGGAGGCCGAGGGCAATGGGCCGATCGACGCGGTGTTCAACGCGGTCAAGGCGATCGTGCCGCATGAAGCGGTGCTCGAGCTCTACGATGTCCACGCCGTCACCGAGGGCACCGACGCCCAGGCCGAAGTCACCGTGCGTCTCTCCCATGACGGCGCAGCTGTGACCGGTCGCGGCGCCGATCCGGACACGCTGGTCTCCTCGTGCAAGGCCTATCTGGCGGCGCTCAACAAGCTGGTCGCCCGCGGTAGCCGCGTGCACGCGCAGGCGGCCGAGTAGCTTTCAGACGTCGCTTCTCGATGAGCCGGTGTGCCACGCTGTGACCAGCGCGGCACACCGGCTCAAATTTTGCTTCCAGCACGGAACAAAGTCTGGATTCGTAAAACAGGTGTCGCTCTCATGTGCGTGGGGGATCACCGCGAGACATTCTCGATGAAGTTGCTGCGCCTATTGCCGATGGGCGTCCTGGCCGTGCTGAGCGCGCAGCCCGTCGCGGCCTATGCGCCTGCCTCCGTGCCGGAGCAGGCAGAGCGCGCGCAGGAGCGCGTCCGTCTCTGCATGGGCGCGACCGAGGCCGGCGGCAGGGAGCGGCGGGCAGCCTGCGACGAGGCCCTGAGCAGCGAGTTCAACCGCGCCGTCCGCGCCGATCTCCTCGCCAGCCGCGGCTGGCTGTCCGAAGCCGAGAACGCCCTCAACGAGGCCCTGCGCGATTTCGATGCGGCGCTCAAGGCGGTGCCGAATCACCTGGCTGCCTTGCGCGGCCGGGCACACACCCTGTCCGAACTCGGCCGGCATGCCGAGGCCGCGACGCTGATCGAGCGGGCGATGGTCCTCGGCGGGCGCGCGACGCTGCTGGCCGACCGTGCCCTGCTGCGCGAGCGCGCCGGCAATGTCGCCGGAGCCCGTGCCGATCTCGACGGCGCCATCGCGCTCGATCCGTCCAATAGCTGGGCGCGCGGCACGCGGGGGCGGTTCCTTCAGGTTGAGGGCGAGCACGAAGCGGCCTTGGCCGATTTCGACGCTGCGCTCGCCATCGAACCGGAGGTCACCTCCTATCATTATCGCCGCGGTCTCTCGCTCGCTGCGCTGGGGCGGCCGCGCGAGGCGATCGCTGCCTTCGACGGTGCCTTGCGGCTGGAGCCGGCGGTCGTCCAGGTCTGGCTGGAGCGCGCGCGGGCCTTCGAGGCGCTCGGCCATGAAGGTCCCGCGCTCGCCAGCTATGAGCGGGCGCTGCGCCTCGACGCACGCCACGAGGCGTCGCTGTCGCGGCGCGCCTTTCTCCTGCAGCGCACAGGCCGGGCCGAGGAGGCGATCGCCGCCTATGACCGGCTGCTCGCTGTCCAGCCACGCGCCGCCTTCGGTCTGAACAACCGGGCCGGCCTGCTCGCCGGGCTCGGCCGGCGCGAGGAGGCGTTGCGCGATCTCGACCGCGCCGTCGTGCTCGTCCCCGGTGACGGCAATGCGCTCCGCAACCGCGCGCAGCTGCTGCTGGCGTTCGGCCGCAACGATCGTGCGCTGCGCGATCTCGACCGGGCCGGGCCCGGCCATGACGCCGGGGCCTGGCATGGCATGCGCGGCGACGCGCTGCTCGCGCTCGGCCGGCCGCTACCGGCGCTCGACGCTTATCGTGCCGCGCTCGCGCTGAAGCCGCAGGATCGCGCCACGCTGTTCGGCTTCGGGCTGGCGCAGGAAGTTCGCGGCGACCGGAGCGCGGCGGCTGCCGCCTATGGCGCGCTGCTTGCCGTCGACCCGGAGCATGAAGGGGCGCTTGAACGCCGCGAAGAACTGCTGCCGGCGCTCGGCCGCTCGATCGAAATCTGGCCGTCGCGGCTGGCCAGCCTGCTGCGGGCCGCACGGGATATCTATGCGCAGCAGCGCGATGGGCTGCGCGACACCTATCGCGCGCTCCGGCCGCAACCGACTGTGGTCGCGCTCGCTCGGTCCAATCCGGCCGCGCTGCTCGATGCCACCCTTGCCCTCGATGCCTTCGATGTGCCGCGTCTGGTACGCCGGGCCCAGTTCGGTATCGGCCAGCCGCAGCGGGAGGCGCAGGCGCGGGCCGATCTCGCGACCGCGCTGATGTTGGAGCCCGAAAATCCGGCGGCGCTGGTGCAGCGCGCCCGGCTCAATTATCGCGATGGCGCCTACGCCGCGGCCCAGGTCGATGCGGAAGCGGCGCTGCGCAGCGAGCCACGCTCGGTCGAGGCGCTGTTCCAGCGGGCGAGGGCGCTGACGGCGCGCGGGCAGTACGGCGCCGCGCTGAAGGCCTATGACGAGGTCGTCGCGGTCGCGCCGGCCAATGCCGCGGCCCTGCTCAATCGGGCGCTGCTGTTGCAGCACGCGCGCGAATACGAACGGGCACTGGCCGATCTCGACGCGGCTGTCGCGGCCAACCGGGCTGATCCCGATGGCTGGGTGGCGCGTGCCGCATTGCGGACGGCACTCGGGCAGACCGAAGCGGCGATCGCTGATTTCGACCGAGCGCTCTCGCTCGACGCCCGCCTCGGCCAGGCCTGGTATGGCCGCGCCATCGCGCATCAGCGCCGCGGCGACAGCGGCGAGGCTGCTGCCGATTTCGCCCGGGCGCGAGCGCTCGATGCCCGGGTCGAGGAGCGCTATCGCGCCTTCGACGTGGCGCCCTGACGGGCGGGTTTCTCCGCGGGTAGCTTATCGGTCGCCGATCTGCGCGGTTGCGCGCTGTTTGCGGTGGACGGCGCGCGCTACTTGCTTGGCGCAGGCTCGATTCTTGCCACTATTCCGACCCGGTGCGCGTGCGCGCGATGGCTGGGAGCGGGACGATGGCTGGCTATTTTCCGAACTGGACGCTGAAGACCTCCGGCGACGTCATGCCGGACGAGCGACTGCCGACCGGGCAGACGATCATCGCCGGCCTGCAGCATGTCGTCGCCATGTTCGGCGCGACGGTGCTGGCGCCGATCCTGATGGGCTTCGACCCGAACGTCGCGATCCTCTTCTCCGGTATCGCGACGCTGCTGTTCTTCGTCATCACCGGCGGCCGGCTGCCGAGCTATCTCGGCTCCTCCTTCGCCTTCATCGGCGTCGTCATCGCCGCGACCGGCTATGCCGGCACCGGCCCGAATGCCAATCTGCCGGTCGCGCTCGGGGGCATCATCGCCTGCGGCGCGGTCTACGCCGCGATCGGCCTCCTGGTGCAGGGCATCGGTACGCGCTGGATCGAGACGCTGCTGCCGCCGGTGGTGACCGGCGCCGTCGTCGCAGCGATCGGTCTCAACCTGACCTCGGTCGCGATGAACATGATCTCGGCCAGCCCCTACACCAAATGGATCGCGCTGTTCACGGTCATCGCGGTGGCACTGATCGCGGTTTATGGCCGCGGCCTGGTGCAGCGCCTGCCAGTGCTGATCGGCGGGCTTGCGGCCTATATCCTCTACGCCGCGACGGCGACGAGCTTCGGCGCGCCGCCGGTCGATTTCGGCAAGGTCGCGGCGGCTGCCTGGTTCGGCCTGCCGAACTTCGTCGCGCCGGTGTTCGACCTCAAGGCGATGGCGCTGATCGTGCCGGTCGCGATCATCCTGGTCGCGGAGAATCTCGGGCACATCAAGGGCATCTCGGTGATGACCGGGCGCAATCTCGACGGGCTGATCGGGCGCGGCTTCTTTGCCGACGGCATCGGCACGATGATCGCCGGCTCCGGCGGCGGCACCGGCGTCACCACCTATGCCGAGAACATGGGCGTGATGGCGGTGACGCGGGTCTATTCGACACTGGTCTTCGTCGCCGCCGGCGTGATCGCGATCCTGCTCGGCTTCTCGCCGAAGTTCGGCGCGGTGATCGGCACGATCCCTGTCGCGGTGCTGGGCGGCCTTGCCGTCGTCGTGTTCGGCCTGATCGCCGCGACCGCCGGCCGGATCTGGGTCGAGAACAAGGTCGACTTCGCCCAGCCGAAGAATCTGCTGACGGTGGCGACCGCGTTGATTCTCGGCGCCGGCGATCTCAAGCTGCCGATCTTCGGCTATGAGCTCGGCGGCATCGGCACGGCGACCTTCGCGGCGATCGCGCTCTATCATTTGCTCAACCGCCGCGCTGCCGCCTGAGGGCAACAAAAAGGGCCTGCCGCACGCCTTGCGGCAGGTCTTTCCCGGGTCTTGCACATAGGCCGCCCGATGACCGCGAGACCAGTTTGCATATTTCTGTCGCAAACAGGTGGACAGGGGCAGGGGTGGTTGCTATACGCCCGCCTGCCGACGCGCTCCGTCGCTTCGGCAACGTCTTCGTGGCGTATGGGTGATTAGCTCAGTTGGTAGAGCAGCTGACTCTTAATCAGCGGGTCGTAGGTTCGAGCCCTACATCACCCACCACGGAACTACTTGAAATCGTTGGATGCCTAGACCTGAGTGCTTGATTGCGCTCGGGATGGATTCCGCTTTTCCGCCTTGGCACGGCTGCGATCTGCCGAGCCCGGTGGCTGGACCTCTGTTCGGCTCACACAGCCGCTACACCTAGTACACAACCGTGGCGACGATCGTGTCGGTGTACAGGCCGGGAGACGGCGTCGTCTGCGACGGCACGCGGCCGTGTATGGCGACGGCCTGAGCCAGGCCCGTGCCCGTCCCGACCAGCGTGTCGACCCCCGGTGTGCTGCCGAAAGGCAGCGTTCGGCCGCCATCGCGGTAGAGCCCGTAGGTGACGAATTCCGCTCCCTTCGCCATCCGCCTCTGCGCCGGGTTCGTTGCGCCGGCGAGGCCACCGTCCAATCCGACCTGGTAGGCCGTTCCGTTGGTGCAGGTCGGCGTCAGGTTGCTCGCGACATCGCGAGCGCTGCCGAGAATGCCGGCCGAGCCGAAGTCGAGCAGGTTCGTCGTCACCCGGCAGGTCGGCGGGACATTGGCGGTCACGGTGAATGTCGTGGTCTGCGAGTTGGTCAGGAGATTGCAGCCGAGCAGGAAAGACAAAAGCCCGTAACGGATGCGGGCTTCGAGGCCGGTGAAGGTGCTCGCATAGGCCAGCGGAGCCGCGGTCGGCTGACCGCCATAGACGCGCCCGGTGATGATTTCCGAGCGGCTGCCGGTTCCTCCGAGCGTGAGCGTGATGTTGAAGCCCACCGGATTGGCAGCGCCGCCGGCCCAGGTGCTCGAGCCCCAGGGCGTCATACCAGTAGAGTAAAGGCCATAGCGCAGCTGCTGGGCGCCATTGACCATGAAGCGGCTCGTCGCATCGGTCGCGCCGCCGGAACCGGGGCCGAGGTCGATGCAGACCCCGACGAGCTGCAGCGGCAGGCCGGAGCAGTTGACGGTCGCGGTTGCCGTGGCATCGACCTGGGCATTGGCGGTGACGTCGATCGGATTGAAGATCATCGGCGTGACGCTGAGCGTGCAGGACTGCGCCGCGACATGTCCGGTTGCGGCGAGCAGGCCGGCCAGCATGAGCATGGCGCAGGCCATCATGCGACAGAGCAGGGAGCTTACCGACATGGGATCGGCCCGATCGTGATCTGAGTTCCCTCCTGGGGCGCGAAGGGGAAGCGCGCGCTGCATTCGCCATCGGCGAGGCGGATGCGGATCTCGTTGTCGGTCCCAAGGTGCTCGACGAAGGCGCGACCGTCATAGCCCACGGTGAAATCCGGCGCCGGGCTGGTGACGCCGCGCAGGCCCGGCTGGAGCGCGCCGGGCACGCCCGCCGGCAAAGGCTTGCCGTCGCGCCCGTGGAGAATGACGATCGCGGCGTTGATCGCCGAACGGACCGCGAAATCGACGACGATGCCGGCGCGGTCCGGCGGTGCCGCGACCTCCTGGGTCGTCTCCGCCAGAGCGGTGACAGGGAGTCCGCGCGGATCGATCGAGATGCGATTGGACTGGTAGGAGCGCAGATTGGGAATCAGCGCCGTTCCGTTGGCGCCCGTGCGCGCCACGACACGGTTCTCATGGAGAACATCAACATCGGGGGCGCCGACTTTGGCGATAGCGAAGGCATCGTCGATGCGGTTGGCGAGGAAGAGGCCGCCGCCAGCCGCGACCAGCGCACCGTCGAGCTGTGCCGCCCCGGAGACGCGCCCCGCGCCCTGCTCGACGCCGCCTTCGACCTGGCCGTAATTGCCACGATAGGCGACGGATGCTGAACGGCGGCGCTGGTAGCTGGCGCCTTCGACGTCGCGCAGGCGCCAGCCGACACTGCCCGGCTCCTGCCCGATCGGCTTGGCGACGTCGGCGGCGAGCGCCCAGGCGCCGCCGGACCGGGTGAAGCCGGATGAAGCGGTGATGTTGCCGCCGAACGGGAAGGACAGGCCGGCGAAGATGCCGGCGGATCCGCGCGTCGCCAGGTCGGCGAAGACGGTGGCGTAGAACGAGCCGCCCAGCGGCAGGGGGCGCGAGTAGCTCGCATTGACGATCCGGCTCGAGCGGCCGCCGGCCTCCTTGAGGTGGGCGAAGCCGAGATTGAGCCCGCCGCCGAGCCACGGCGCTGGCAGGCCGATGGAGATGCGCTCGACCGCACGCGGCGGCAGCTGCAGCCAGGACCAGGCGTGCGGATCGGTGGCGGAGGCGACAATGCGGCCCGGCAGGTCGAAGGCGAGCGTGCCGAGCGCAGTCGGCGAAGCGGTGGCCGAGGCGAGGTCGTGATAGTTGCCGAAACTGCGCTGGCTCGAAGCGAAGAAGGAGATGCCGCCGAGGCGGGTCTCAAAGGCGAGGTAGGCCAGGCCGCCAGTCGCGCCGCTCCGCCAACTGCCAGCACCTGCGGCGCTGACGGTTCCGAGGGATCCGAGCCCGACCACGGCGCCGGCCCCGGCATTGCCGAAGCTGCGCGCGCCTTCGCCATGGGCCATCAGCGTGACGCGATCGCTCAGCCCGTAGCGCACGCTGCCCGAGCCTGCGGGCTGCTCGGCATAGAGGCTCGAACGCAAACCGTATTGCAGGCGCGGCATGCCGATCTCGGCGGAAAAATCGGTCAGGCCTGGCCGCAGCAGCTTGCTCGAGACCGCGAACGGCAGGGTCGTTTCGGTCTGCTGGCCGGCGGCATCGCGCACGATGACGCTGGCGTTGCCGTTGCCTGAGAGGATGGGGACGTTGTTGATCCGGAACGGCCCCGAGCCGACATCCTGTGAAACGGTGCGGATGCCGTTGACGAAGACATCGACCGTAGAGGGCACGGCAGCGCTGCCGTCGATGCTCGGCAGGGGCAGGGTGACGAGATCGGGCCGCAGCCCGAAATTGCGCTGGATCTGCAGGCCTCCGAGGCGGATCGGGCGTGTCCAGGGCAGGCCGCCGGAGATGGTGTCGCCGGCCCGATAACTCAGCAGCGTCGCCGGATCGGAATAGCTCCAGCTGGTGTCGAGCCGCAGGATGTCGGCCTTGTCCGTGGCGAGCGAGCGGTTCGCGACGATCCCGGTCTGCGACAGCACGCCGAGATCGCTGAAGACGCGCCCGTCCAGATTGGCCGAGAGGCTGGGATAGCGCCAGAAATCGTAGAACCGCGCCCCGCTCGAATTGCCGAAGAGGGTATAGTTGAGCACCGCGCCGGTTGCCGCCCGGCCCGCTCCGGGCGCGGCGTCCGGTTGCGGCGTGGCATCGTAGATCTTCGCCATCCGGAGGCCCTCGGGCGCCTTCAAATCGATCCGCTGTGCGGCTTCGTCGTAGCGATGGCTCAGACCGGGGATGGCCGAGAGCGGCACGTCATCATCGGGCCGGAAATGCTGCGGGACCTTGATTCCGAGCTCCTCAAGTTCCTTGCGGCGAGCCGAAAGGGTGCCCGTCTCGCTCTGATGGAACGCGCCGATGAGGCCGACCGAATAGCCGCCAAGAGAGACGTCGAGCTGAAGCTCCCGTGCCCGGCCTTCAGCCGCCGCATCGCCGCGAAACGCCAGGAGCAAGCCGGCATTGATAAGCACGACAACCAGCCAGCAGCTAAGGCGCCGTTTGAACGAGCGCGGTCGCATTGAACGGACCGATTTCGCTGGAGCCGCTGATCGAGACCTTGCTGCCTGGGCGTGGCAACGCCCCCGTGGCTGGCAGTGGCCAGCTCATCATGCCCTGTCCGAGCGAGTAGCCGACCAGCCCCTTGTTGGCACCGACGAGGTTGCCTGACGTATCGCGAACGCTGACGGCAGACAGCCGCAGATGGATATCGCCGCGATTCCTGGCGCTGAGCACGAGGCGCTGGCCTTGCTTGCTGATGCCCCAACTTACGTCCGGCGGCGAGGTGCCACGGCTTGCGAAGAAGACCGGGACGACATGGCGCAACACGAGCGAGACCGTGCCGGTGCGTTGCTGCGGTTTCGGCAACTCGTCGATGACGAGGCGATAGGCCTCCTCGCCGGTCACGGCCTGCTTTGCGGTCCGGACGACGCGCACCGTGTAGTCCTGGCGCGCGCGCAGGTCGACGAGCGGTGGGCTGGCGACGATGTCATTGGTCGGTTCGAGCCGCTCCTCGCCGCCGGCCTGAACCCAGCGATACACCCGGATCTGCGCCGTGATGGGTTGGGTGTCCGTGTTGCGCAGCGTGATCGTCGTGGCGGCGCCCGGGGCGGGCACGGTCAGCAGGACGGGGGCAACCTGCAGGGAGGCGGCAGAAGCCATCGATGCTGGCAGGCAGCAGGCGATGGCCAAGGCAAAGCCATATCTCATCGCATCCTCCTTTGTTGGCGATGGGCGCAGTTCGCCATCGGCCACGGGGTCGTGGCCTGCCCGGGTTGAGTGCTTGAAGAGTTCCTGTCGCCGGCGATGCCGGCAGGGGTCAGTAGGTGACGGTTACGGTGATCGTATCGGTATAGAGAGCCGGGCTCGGGGTCGCTTGCGCCGGCACCCTGCCATAGACCGTATAGGCTTGCGTCGACCCGGATCCGGTTCCGACCGAGGTATCGGTGCCGATCGTTTCGCCCCAGTTCAGCGTCCGGGCGGGATCGCGCGACAGTGAATAGTTGACCGTGCCACCGGCACCGCTCATCTGCCGTGTCGTCACGGCTCCGCCAGTGAGGCCGGCATTGAGGCCGATATTATAGGGCGTCGTCGCCGTGCACTGCACGGTTATCGTGCTGGTGGTGTCGACGTTTGTGGCGAGGACGCCGACATTTCCGAAATTCATGTCGGTGGCGCTGGCGATCGTGCAGGCTGCCTGGATGTTGATCTGAACCTGGAAGGTGCCCGTCGCGGTCGCGGCGTTCGCGTCGCCCGCCAGCATGCCGATGAACAGCAAGATCCACGTTGAGCGCATGCTTCCCTCCATTTTCGTCAGCGGCGGTCAGTCGTGGCCGTCTCTCTCATTGTGCGTGCCTGTGGTCAGAGAATGGGCAAATGTAGTTAACGAAAGGTTATCGGGAGGCAATTCGTTTCTTGACCACCTACGCATACAGTCCATGCTTTTGTTTTGGTTCTGTTTTCGTTTTTTATACTGCTTATTTCACAGCTGAATTTTCCTTGCCGACGTTAGGTAAGATATGGGCGCGGCGTGAACGCGCGCATCCGAGCCGGCGGTGTGTGCGCCGGCTCGGATACAGGTATCGATTTGGAGGACGTGTCGCGCCCTGATCGCCTCAGGCGGCGAGGCCGCCCTGCGATGCCTTGTCGCCGCGTAGCAGGTTGCGCAGCTGGTAGGCCAGCGCCACCGGCGCCGGGAAGCGCTTGCGGCAGAAGGCGATCTTGCGGACGTAAGAGTCGATGCGCCAGGTTGCCCAGGTCTTTCCAGCGAAGTAGGCGATGTCGCCCTTGCGCAAGGTCCGCTGCGAGCCGTCCTGCGCGGTGACGTGGACTTCGCCTTCGAGAATGATGACGGTCTCGTCCCAATCGAAGAACCAGCGGAACTCGCCGGCGGTGCAGTCCCACATGGCGGTGGAGGCGGCGTCGTCACCGCTGCGCGAATGCAGGCCGACGCGCGCCACGGGCTCTCCAGCGATGATCCAGGACGGCTCGATCGGGGCGGGCTCCATCGGCAGGTCGTCCATGCCGCGGGACACGAGTGGTGCCTGCTCGACGGGGGCGACCATCGGAATCTGTCGCAGCATCATTGCGGCAGCGCCAGCGAGCATCATCTTCAAGGCCATCAATCCCTCCCTAAAATCGCGCAGATCATATGGGAGGAGGGGTAAAGCCGGCCCTTCGGGAATCGCTTGCATTTGTCGGCATCTGGAAACGGCTCGGGTAACCATCCTGAGCCGCTATCTACAAAGCCGCGTTCAGGCGCGATCGACTGCGATGATCGCGTCGGCAAAGGCGGCCGGGGCCTCCTGCGGCAGGTTGTGGCCGATGCCGCCATCAATCGTCCTGTGTCGGTACCAGCCTGAGAATTTTTTGGCATAGGCCGCAGGATCAGGATGCGGCGCGCCATTGGCATCACCTTCGAGGGTGATCGTCGGCACGCTGATGACCGGGAAGGCCGCGAGCTTGCTCTCCAGCGCATCGAACTGCGGCTCGCCCTGCGCAAGACCGAGGCGCCAGCGGTAGTTGTGGATCGAGATCGCGACATGGTCGGGATTGTCGAAGGCCGCCGCCGAGCGCGCGAAGATGGCGTCGTCGAATTTCCACTTCGGGGAGGCGGTCTCCCAGATCAGACGGGCGAAATCCCGAGTGTTCTTGGCATAGCCGGCTGCGCCGCGCTCGGTGGCGAAATAGTACTGATACCACCATTGCTGTTCGGCCTTTGGCGGCAGCGGGGCCTCGTTCAGCTTCTGGCTGCCGATCAGGTAGCCGCTGACCGAGACCAGGCCCTTGACGCGCTCGGGCCAGAGCGCTGCGACGATGCAGGCCGTGCGGGCGCCCCAGTCGCAGCCGCCGAGCAGAGCCTTCTCGATCTTCAGCGCGTCGATCAGCGCGATGACGTCGACGGCGAGCGCCGCCTGCTGGCCGTTCCGTGGCGTGGCGGCGGAGAGGAAGCGCGTCGCGCCATAGCCGCGCAGCGAGGGCACGATCACCCGATAGCCCTTGGCCACCAGCAGTGGGGCCACGTCGACATAGGTGTGGATGTCATAGGGCCAGCCATGCAGCAGGATGACGACCGGGCCGTCCGCTGGACCTTGCTCGGCATAGGCAATGCTGAGCACGCCGGCTTCGACCTGCTTGAGCCCACCGAAGGATGACAGCGCCGCGGGCGCCGCGAAAGCTGGTCGGGTCAGGCCGAGCCCGGCTGCGGCGATCGCTGTTGCCATGGTGCCGACGAAGAGGCGGCGGCTGTGATCGATGGTTTCGATGACCTTGGTCTTGTCCATGCTGCAGTGCCTTCTGCCCGAGCGGCGATGATGGGAGGGGCGGTGCCGGTGGAGATGTCCGCTCGGCACCGTCCGATGCGGTTCAGACGAGGTTGATCTCGACCTCGATGTTGCCGCGGGTCGCCTTGGAGTAGGGGCAGGTCTGGTGCGCCGCATCGACCAGGGCCCGGGCGATGTCGCGATCCAGACCCGGCAGGGCGACGTTCAGGCGTGCCTGCAGGAAGTAGCCGCGCTCGCCATGGCGTAGATCAACCTCGGCGTCGACCGCGGTCTCGGCGGGGACGGCGACCTTGCGCTCGCGCGCCGCCAGCCCGATCGCGCCAATGAAGCAGGCCGACCAGCCGGCCGCGAAGAGCTGCTCGGGATTGGTGCCGGCGCCGGGCGCGCCGGGAGAGGTCAGGTTGACCTCGAGACGACCATCCGAGCTGCGGGCGGCGCCGTCGCGGCCGCCGGTGGTGTGGGTGCGGCCGGTGTAGAGAACCTTGTCGGTCTGGGACATGTCGGGTTTCCTTCTATTTTAGATCGTGTCCGATCTAATCGGATGCGGTCTTATATGTGAAGCTCGGAAGCGATGTCAACTCTTCCGATTTAATCGGATGCGATATATATTGAGGGAACGATGACGCACTCACGACGAGGCCCGGCCATGCCCGCTCCGATCCCGAAACGTCCCGATGCCCCCCGGCTGGCGGATTTCCTCTGCTTTGCGATCTATTCGACCAACCTGGCCTATGGCCGCGCCTACAGGGCGATCCTTGAGGAGCTCGGGCTGACCTACACCCAGTTCATCGCGATCATCGCGCTGTCGGAGGAGGACAATCAGAGCGTCGGCGGCCTCGGCGAGAAGCTGTTCCTGGAATCGAACACGCTGACGCCGATCCTGAAGAAGCTCGAATCGCTCGGCTATATCCGCCGCCAGCGCGACCCGGCCGACGAGCGCCAGGTGCGGGTCAGCCTGACCCCAGCGGGCCGGCAGCTACGGGAGAAGGCGTTGCCGATGAACCTGGTGGCGGCTGCCGGGCTCGGCGAGGACTTTCCCGTGGTGCAAAAGGCAGTGGTCAGGCTGCGCAGCAACCTGCTGCGCGCGGCGCGCGGCCAGCCGGCAAAGGCGACAGATGGGGCCGGGGCCGACTAGGTCTCAACGCCGGCCGCCTTCCCGTCATGGTCGGGCTTGTCCCGACCATCCACGCCTTCCTTCGCCGAGTGTGGTGTTCAAGACGTGGATGCTCGCCACAAGGGCGAGCATGACGGGGTAGTGGCGCGGCTGTTCTCGCCAGAGCAATCCTGATCAGGCCACGGCCGCAACCTTCGCTTCATTGCCGGGCTCGCGCCCTTCGAAATCCGCCATCGCCGCCGCGACGCCGCCGCTGCGATGCGGCACGCCCGCTGCGGCTAGCCCCATCTCAACGCCGGAGAGGGCGCCGAGCAGGCTGAGTTCGTTGCATTCGCCGAGATGGCCGATGCGGAAGACCTTGCCGGCGACCTTGCCCAGGCCGGAGCCGAGCGAGATGTTGTATTTCTCCAGCGCGATCTTGCGGAAGCGGTCGGCGTCATGGCTCGGCGGCATCAGCACGGCGGTGAGCACCGGCGAGTGCTCGGCCGGGTTCTCGCAGAGCACCTCCAGTCCCCAGGCCTTGACCGCGGCGCGGCAGGCGCTCGCGAGGCGCTGGTGGCGGGCGAAGACCTGGTCCAGCCCTTCCTCTTGCAGCATGGCGAGGGCTTCCTTCAGCCCGTAGAGGAGGTTGGTCGCGGGCGTGTACGGGAAGAAGCCGCCGGCGTTGAGCTTGATCATCTCCTGCCAGTCCCAATAGGAGCGCGGCAGCCTGTTGGTCCTGGAGGCCGCGAGCGCCTTTTCCGAGACGGCGTTGAAGCTCAGGCCGGGCGGCAGCATCAGTCCCTTCTGCGAGCCCGAGACGGTGACGTCGACCTGCCATTCGTCATGGCGATAGTCGACCGAGGCGAGCGACGAGATCGTGTCGACCATGAACAAAGCAGGGTGGCCGGCGGCGTCGATCGCCTTGCGAATCTCGGCGATGCGACTGGTCGAACCGGTAGAGGTCTCGTTGTGGACGACCATGACTGCCTTGATCGTGCGGGCCTTGTCCTCGGCGAGCCTTGCCTCGATCGCGGCGGGATCAGCGCCGCGGCGCCAGTCGCCCGGGATGAACTCGACCTCGACGCCGAAGCGCGTTGCGATGTTCTTCCACAATGTCGCGAAATGGCCGGTCTCGGCCATCAGCACGGTGTCACCGGGCGAGAGCGTGTTGACGATCGCCGCCTCCCAGGCGCCGGTGCCCGAGGAGGGATAGATCACCACCGGCTGCGTCGTCTTGAAGATGGCCTTGCTGCCCTCCAGCACTGTCTTGCCGAGTGCAGCGAACTCGGCGCTGCGATGGTCGATGATCGGCATGGCGATGGCGCGCAGAATCCGGTCCGGAATCGGGCTCGGGCCGGGAATGTGCAGGAAGTGACGCCCTTGCATGATGTTCTTATCCTCCCTGAGGTCTGGGCACATGAGCGCCTTTGCCGTCTATTTTGCATTCATTTTTTGGAAGATCAATCGCGTTCTGGTGTCATGTTGATATACAATCGGGCTCGACAGCGGGCGCGAGCCGACTTAGCGATGATGCATGAGCGAGCCATTTCTCGATACTCTCGATGAGCAAGGTCCGGCGCCGGCCGAGGCTGCGAAGCCGGCCGTCTCGCTGCATGAGGGGCTGCTGGTCGCGCTGCGCGACTTCATCGTCGAGGGCAATCTTGCCGATGGCGTGCGCGTCCCGGAGCGGGCTTTGTGCGAGCGCTTCAACATCTCGCGGACGCCTCTTCGCGAGGCGCTCAAGGTGCTGGCGGCGGAGGGGCTGATCGAGCTCCTGCCCAATCGCGGCGCGCGGGTGCGCGAGCTCAGCCCCGAGGATGTCCGCGAACTCTTCGACGTGATGGGCGGGCTCGAGGCGTTGGCGGGGCGCCTGGCCTGCGAGCGGATTTCGGAGGCTGAATTCGCCGAAATCGAGCGAATGCACCACGATATGTACAGGTTTTACCTGCGCCGCGACATGCATGGCTATTTCCATTGCAACCAGGCGATCCATCAGTTGATCGTCGAGGCCGCCGGTAACGCCACGCTGGCGGCGACCTATGCCAGCCTGGCCGGGCGGATCCGGCGGGTGCGCTATTCGGCCAATCTCGCCAAGGACCGCGACCGCTGGGGCGAGGCGATGCGCGAGCACGAGGCGATCCTCGATGCGCTGCGTCGGCGTGCGGGCTCGGAATTGTCCGACATCCTGTTCCTTCACCTGCGCAACAAGCGGAAGGCGGCACAGGCGACGACCGGGTGAGGGTGGCCGCTATCTGACGGGGTCATGCTCGGGCTTGACCCGAGCATCTCGGAAACCAGTGGCTTCTGGTCCTGAGATCCTCGGATCTGCGTTTCGCTTTGCCCGAGATGATGGTGGGTATCGTCGTCAATCTTTGCATTTTCATTTTCAGATTGAATGCAAAACTTTTTGGTCTAAGGTCCCTCATCAGCGCCGTCAGAGCGCAATCATCGGGAGGAGCGATCATGAAGCAGCAATGGCTGGCCGCGACCGCAATTCTGGCCGCCGGCATCGGGCAAGCGGCCGCCTGGGAACCGACCAAGCCGGTCGAGATCGTGGTGCCGTTCTCGGCGGGCGGAGCGTCCGACCAGATGGCGCGGACGATCCAGGGCATCATCCAGAAGCACCAGTTCACCAAGCAGCCGATCATCGTCGTCAACAAGCCTGCCGCCGGCGGCGCCGAGGGCATGCTCGACATCCAGAAATCGGCTGGCGACCCGCACAAGCTGATCACCACCTCGAGCGGCATCTTCATGACGCCGATGGCGACTAAGCTGGCGCTGAACTGGACCGACTACACCCCGGTCGCGATGCTGGCGCAGGATTCCTTCCTGCTTTGGGTCAACGCCAAGGCGCCTTACAAGAGCGCGGGAGACCTGATGACGGCGGCGAAAGCTGCGAGCCCGCCGATGAAGATCGGCGGCACCTCGTCCAAGCGCGAGGACAATCTTCTCGTTTTCGCCATGGAGAAGCAGGGCGGCACCAAGTTCGCCTATATCCCCTACACCTCCGGCGGCCAGGCCTCGACGCAGTTGTCAGGCGGGCATGTCGAGGCCACCACCAATAATCCGGCCGAGGACCTCGCCAACTGGCGCGGCGGCGCCACGCGCCCGCTCTGCGTCTTCGCCGAGCAGAAGATGGTCTATAGCGAGAAGGTCGCGGACGGGCAGTCCTGGGCCGACATCCCGACCTGCGCCTCGCAGGGGCTGAATGTCAGCTACCAGATGCTGCGCGGCATGTTCATGCCCGGCAAGGTCGGCAAGGACCAGCAGGCCTTCTATGTCGACATGTTCAAGAAGGTCTCCGAGACGCCGGAATGGAAGGACTATCTCGC
This sequence comes from Allobosea sp. LjRoot90, assembly GCF_964254315.1. Taxonomy (NCBI): domain Bacteria; kingdom Pseudomonadati; phylum Pseudomonadota; class Alphaproteobacteria; order Hyphomicrobiales; family Alloboseaceae; genus Allobosea; species Allobosea sp. LjRoot90. Next base: position 59,056 of record NZ_CAXUTF020000003.1, on the reverse strand, counting down.
CCGCAACGCGCTGGCGGCGGATTATCGTGACGGCGAGGCCTTCGTTTCCTTCCTGAAAGCGGACGAGGCGAAGCACGAGAAGCTGATGACCGAGGCTGGTTTTATGGCGAAGTGAGGCCGGGGCCGTAACCGCGCTCGTCACGTCATGGTCGGGCTTGTCCCGACCATCCCCGTCTTCGCTGGTCGCGTGCGGTGTTCAAGACGTGGATGCTCGCCGCAAGGGCGAGCATGACGAACTGGGAACGGCCGGGTGTTCATGGGGGCGGGGCACAATCCTTGGGCTCGTCCTGAAGTGACGGCGGCAGAGTCGCTGACGCGGCTTGTCCGGGATGACAGACGGAGGAGACGCAGTGTCGAGCCCTAGCGAAACCGAAACACCCGAACGCGGCGTCTCGCGCCGGCCTGTCGAAATCGCCACGGCGCTGCTGCTGATCGGCCTCGCCGGCATCGTGCTCTACGACTCGCATGGGCGTGGCGCCGGCTGGGATGGCGGCCCGCAGAACGGCTTCTTTCCCGCCCGCGTCGGCTGGATCTTCCTTGCCGCCTCGCTCTTCATCCTCTGGCAGTCCTTCCGCCGGCCGGACGGGGTCTTCGTCACCTATGAGCAGTTGCGCCAGGTCGTCAGGGTCCTGGGGCCGCTCGTCCTGTTCGTGGCGCTGATCCAGCCGCTCGGGATCTATGTCGCTTCGGCCGTCTTCATCATCGCTTTCATGGCGGTAGTCGGTACCTCGCGCTGGTGGTCGATCGGGCTGACGGCACTGCTCGTGCCGGTCGTCTGCTTCTGGGTCTTCGAACTGCAGTTCCGCGTGCCCCTGCCAAAGGGCCCGCTCGAAGCCGCGCTCGGCTACTGAAGGGTAACCGATGGACGATCTTGCCTCGCTCATCGCCGGCTTTCAGGTCGCGCTTTCCTGGCACAATATCGGCTTCATGGCGGTCGGCGTCATCCTCGGCATCATCGTCGGGGTGCTGCCCGGTCTCGGCGGGCCGAACGGCGTCGCGATCCTGCTGCCGCTGACTTTCGGCATGGACCCAACCTCGGCGATCATCCTGCTCTCGTCGATCTACTGGGGCGCGCTGTTCGGCGGCGCGATCACCTCGATCCTGTTCAACATCCCAGGCGAGGCCTGGTCGGTCGCAACTACCTTCGACGGCTATCCGATGGCGGTGCAGGGCAAGGCGGCGGAAGCGCTGACGGCGGCCTTCACCGCCTCCTTCATCGGTGCGCTCTCCGGTGTCGTGCTGATCACCTTCGTTGCGCCCCTGGTTGCCCAGTTCGCGCTGAAATTCGGCCCGGCCGAGTTCTTCGCGGTCTTCCTTTTGACCTTCTGCTCCTTCATCGGCATGGGCCGGGAGAACCGCGCCAAGATCATCGCCTCGCTCTGCATCGGCTTCCTGCTGGCGGCGGTTGGCCTCGATTCGATCTCCGGTGACCTGCGTATGACCTTCGGCTCGACCGAGCTGATGCGCGGTTTCGACTTCCTGATCGTGGTCATCGGCCTGTTCGGTGTCAGCGAGATCCTGCTGACGGTCGAGGAAGGGCTGGTGTTCAAGGGCAAGCAGGCCAAGATCGATCTGAAGGTCGTGCTGCGGACCTGGGCCGGCCTGCCACGCTACTGGGCGACGTTGCTGCGTTCCGCTGTCGTCGGCATGTGGATGGGCGTGACGCCGGGCGGCGCCATCGCCGCATCCTTCATGGGCTATGGCCTCGCCAAGCGCTTCTCGAAGCGGGGCAAGAACTTCGGCAAGGGCGAGATCGAGGGCGTTCTGGCGCCGGAGACCGCCGCACACGCCGCCGGCACCAGCGCACTGCTGCCGATGCTGGCGCTCGGCATTCCCGGTTCGGCGACGGCGGCCGTCCTGCTCGGCGGCCTGCTGGTCTGGGGCTTGCAGCCCGGGCCGATGCTCTTCGTCGAGCAGAAGGATTTCGTCTGGGGGCTGATCGCCTCGATGTATCTCGGCAATCTCGCCGGCCTGATCATCGTGCTGGCGACGGTGCCACTCTTTGCCGCGATTATGCGAATCCCGTTCTCCTTCGTCGCGCCGGTGATCCTGATCGTCTGCGCGATCGGCGCCTACACGATCTCGAACTCGATCTTCGACATCTGGCTGATGCTGATCTTCGGCATCGTCGGCTATGTCTTCAAGAAACTCGACTACCCGCTCGCCCCGATGATCCTGGCGCTGGTGCTGGGCGATCGGGCCGAGGACGCCTTCCGTCAGGCACTGCTCGGCTCGGGCGGCTCGCTCGGCGTCTTCTGGGCGAACGGGCTGGTTACGACGCTCGTTGTGCTTGCCTTGCTGCTGCTCTGCTGGGGGCCGGCCAGCGATGCGATTGCCGCCCTGCGCGGGCGCGGCCGAACAGATCCTGAGACCGCAGAGGCCACTCGATGACGCAGGCCGCGCTGCCGCGCCCGCACAGCCGCAATCTCGGCTTCGAACGCAAGCTGTCGCAGGCGCTGGAAGGGGAGGTGCGCTTCGACGCCTTCACCCGCGGGCGCTACGCCACCGACGCCTCGATCTACCAGATCGTGCCTGAAGGCGTCGCCTTCCCGAAGAGCGAGGCCGACCTCGCCGCGGCGCTGACGATCGCCGCCGAGCACGGTGTGCCGGTGATCGCGCGCGGCGGCGGCACCTCGCAGAACGGCCAGCCGATCGGCGATGCGCTGATCCTCGACATGAGCCGGCACTTCAACGCGATCCGCGACTACGACCCGGCCTCGCGCACGGTCTCGGTCGCGCCCGGCATCGTGCTGGAAGCGCTCAACACGCATGTGAAGAAGGACGGGTTGTTCTTCCCGGTCGAGCCCTCGACGGCGAGCCGCTGCACCATTGGCGGCATGGTCGGCAACAACTCATCAGGTGCGCGCTCGCTGCGCTATGGCAAGACGGTCGACAATGTCGTCGCGCTGAAGGCGATGTTCCATGACGGCGAGTCGTTCGCGCTCGGCGAGGGACCGGTCGGCGACAATGCCTCGCCGCGGGCGCGCGCGCTGATGGAGACGATGCTGGCGCTGGCCGACCGGCATCGCGACGAGATCGAGGCGATTTTCCCCAAGGTGCAGCGGCGCGTCGGCGGCTATAATCTCGACGAACTGATCGTGCCGCGGCCGAACCTGTCGCATCTGCTGGTCGGCTCGGAGGGCACGCTGGCGCTGACCACGCAGGCGACGCTGAAGCTCTCGGCCCTGCCGCAGCACCGCGCCATGGGCGTCTGCCATTTCCCGAACTTTCGCGCGGCGATGGAGACGACGCAGCACCTCGTCGCGCTCGGGCCGGCCGCTGTCGAGCTCGTCGACAACAATGTGCTGGTGCTGGGCGCCGACATCCCGCTCTTCGTGCGCACGCTCGCCGACATCACCAAAGGCAAGCCAAATTGCCTGCTGCTGGTCGAGTTCGCCGGCGACGATCTTGCCGCGCTGAAGGCCGACCTCAGGCGGCTCGACCAGTGCATGGCCGATTACGGCTTTCCCGATGCTGTGGTCGAGGTGATCGAGCCTGCCCGGCAGAAGCCGGTCTGGGACGTCCGCGAGGCCTGCCTCAACATCATGATGTCGATGAAGGGCGACGGGAAGCCGGTCTCCTTCATCGAGGATTGCGCCGTCCCGCTCGAACACCTCGCCGACTATACCGACGCCGTCACTGCCCTGTTCGAGCGGCATGGCACGCGCGGTACCTGGTACGCGCACGCTTCCGTCGGCTGCCTGCATGTCCGCCCGATCCTCAACATGAAGACGGAAGCGGGCGTCAAGGCGATGCGCGGCATTGCCGAGGAGGCCTGCGACCTCGTGCGCCGCTTCAAGGGCTCGTTCTCGGGCGAGCATGGCGACGGCATCTCGCGCTCGGACTTTGTCGAGCCGATGTTCGGGGGGCCGCTCACCCGTGCCTTCGAGGCGGTCAAGGACGGCTTCGACCCGCAAAATCACCTCAATCCCGGCAAGATCGTCCGGCCCTACCATATGGACGATCGCAGCCTGATGCGCTTCGCACCCGGCTACGCCACGCCGGTTCCCATGGAGACCGCGCTCGACTGGTCCGACTGGGGCGGGCTCGGTGGCGCGGTCGAGATGTGCAACAACAACGGCACCTGCCGGAAGATGGCAGGCGGCACGATGTGCCCGTCCTGGCGCGCGACACGTGATGAGCAGCACCTCACCCGCGGGCGGGCCAATACGCTCCGGCTCGCCATCTCCGGCCAGCTCGGCGAGGGCGCCTTCACCTCGCCCGAGATGAAGGAGACGCTCGATCTCTGCGTCTCCTGCAAGGGCTGCAAGCGCGACTGCCCGACCGGCGTCGACATGGCCAGGATGAAGGTCGAGTTCCTGCATCACTACCATGCGAAGCACGGCCTGCCGCTGAAGGAGCGGCTGATCGCCTATCTGCCGCGCTATGCGCCGTTCGCAGCGAAGCTTGCGCCATTGATGAACCTGCGCGATCGCATCCCGCTGCTGGCGAAGCTCAGCGAAAGCTGGCTCGGCTTCTCGGCGCGGCGCTCGCTGCCTGTCTGGCGAAAGCCGTGGCGCGAGGCGGCGGCGCCGTCGGACCCGTCCGCCGTGCGGGGCGATGGCCGCGACATCGTGCTCTTCGGCGACACCTTCAACCGCTATTTCGAGCGCGAGAATCTGGAGGCGGCCGAGCGCGTGCTGCTGGCCGGCGGCTATCGCTTGCATCGGGTTGCGGCTGCGGGGGGAGGCCGGCCGCTCTGCTGCGGACGCACCTTCCTCTCGGCCGGACTGGTCGACGAGGCCCGCGCCGAGGCGCGGCGGACGCTCGATGCGCTCGCGCCCTTCGTCGCCAGGGGCGCACGAATCGTCGGGCTCGAACCCTCCTGCCTGATGAGCTTCCGCGACGAGTTCGCGGCGCTGCTGCCGAAGGCCGAGGTCGAGCCGCTGGCCAAGGCGGCACTGCTGGTCGAGGAACTGCTCGCCGCCGACATGACCGCGGGCAGAACCAGCCTGCCGCTGCGCGATCAGGGTGGGCGCGTCGCGCATCTGCACGGACACTGCCACCAGAAGGCCTTCGACGCGATGGGCGCGGTCGAGACGACGCTGCGTGCCGTGCCGGGGCTCGAGGTCAGGCCGATCGAATCGAGCTGCTGCGGCATGTCCGGGGCCTTCGGCTATGGCGCGGCGACGATCGACGTCTCGCTCGCCATGGGCGAACTCTCGCTGCTGCCGGCGGTGCGCAAAGCGGCCGCTGGCGATCTCATCGTCGCCGACGGCACCAGCTGCCGCCACCAGATCCATGACGGCGCCGGCCGCGACGCCGTGCATGTCGTCAGGGTTCTGGACGCGGCGCTGAAGGAGCACGGCACACCGACATAGAGAACGACGAACCCGGAGAAGGGGACAACCGAGGGAGGACGATCATGCTACGGACGACGCTTCTCGGAACGACGCTGGCGCTTTGCGCGATCGGAGGCGCAGATCAGGTCATGGCGAAAGACTATTTCCTCGCGAGCGGGCGCTGGGACAATGTCGCCCTGGTCATCGACCTTGAGAAGGCGATCGACCCGGCCAATGACGGAACGCCGAAGGCCATCGTCAACCGTCTGCGCGTCACGCCGGATATCCAGGTCGACGGCAAGACCGTGGTTTCGAGCGGCCAGCCGATCTCGATCTCGATCGCGCCGGACTATCGCCGCGCCTATGTCGTCAACCATTCCGGCCGGACGCCGCCGGAAGCAGCAGCTGCCTTTCAGCATGGCCATGCCGGCACGGTGACGATCATCGATCTCAAAAAAGCGCTCGATCCGGCGAGCAACGGCACGCTTGGCGCGGTCGAAGGCTATATCGAGACCGGCGGCTTCGGCCCGACCGGGTTCGCCATCGCCGCCGACGGCAAGCACGCGGTTCTCGCTCATGCCGAGCAGGAGGGCGACGAGGATGGCGGGCGCCATCTCAGCATCGTCGACCTCGCCAGCAACAAGGTGATCCGCAAGGTCGAGCAGGCCTTCGGCAAGCCCGGCTTCCCCTGTCCGCCCAATCCGGTGCCGCATCGCGCGCCCGATCCCAAGTTCGGCTGCTTCCCCGATACCAACGGCGTCACCATCAGCCCGCTCGGCGGCGGCACGATCTTCGGCGCCAATGGCGGCACCGACGACATCACGGTGATGAGCCTGCAGAAGGCGATCGCCGGTGAGAGCGGGGCGGAGGTCGCGCGCATCCCGGTCCAGGCTGGCGGCTTCGGCATCTCGACCAGCCCGGACGGCAAGCTCGTCGCCCATGCCTCGCGCGAGAACGCCCAGACAGACATGCCCGGCAACACCGTCAGCATTATCGATGTCGAAAAGGCGCTCAGCGATCCCGGCAAGGCAGAAGTGGCGCGAGTCCTGGTCGGCACCGATGACAAGGCGACGCCAACGCGGCCGTTCGTCGCCGCCTTCCTGCCGGACGGCAGGCGCATCCTGTCGACCCAGTTCCGCTCGAACAACATCGACATCATCGACGTCGCCAAGGCGCTCGCCGGGCAGCCTGCGACGATCAAGCGCGTCGAGCTGAAGACACCCGGCGGCGAGCCGTCGCGGCCGCGTGGCATCGCGATCACGCCGGACGGAAAATATGCGGCGATCACCGGCGCGCCCAAGGGCAAGCCGAATTCGAGCGTCGTCTGGATCGTCGATCTTTCGAGCTATCAGGTGAAGGGCCGCGTCACCGAAATCGGCAATGAAAGCTACATGATCGGCGCCTTCCAGGCCGATTGAGAGCGCAGACGCGGGCCACGATCCACAGGTTTGCGCAGGGCGAGTTCAGGGGCTGTTAACCCTGCGCCGGTACCTCTCGATGCCCAGTCGAGTGAGTGTCGGGCCTGCGTCAATCCATGCGTCGAATCCATCGCAATCTCCAGACGAACAGCGCCTCTCCCGCTGCCCGAACCTCGGATCAACTTGCTGATTTCGCTGATATTCCGGAGCCGACTCCGGTCGATCGCCGCACCTCCCTAGCACCGGCTGCGCCCGGGCTCGTCCGCTTCGGGCGCACGCCCGACAAGGTCCGTCGGCAGGAGGTCGAGCGTGCTGCTGCAGAGCCCGTGAATTCGTCGCCCGCGCCGGTGCCGGAGGCTCCGACCGAGGCCGATCGCGTCCGTTTCTGGCGGACCCCGCGGCACATGATGCAGCAGGTCTGGGGTGGGGCATCGGCCGAAGCGCCCATCTCCGAATTGCTGCCGCAGCTCCAGGCCGACATGGCCGGGGAGGGCGATGAGGCGCTGACCGTTTCGGCGATCGATGTGCCTGTAGAGGGAGAGAGCCCGCCTGAAGCGGTCACGACTCCGTTCGCCTTCCTCTCCGATGCCGCCTTCTGGGAGTTCATCCCGGATGCGGAGCAGGAGGACGAGATGGCTTTCGAGAGCGCGCCTCTGGCACTCGCACCCATGACTCCTCTGGAGCCGATCGCGCCGGTAGCGGTCGCCGAGCCGGCGCGCGCTGTGCCTGCTCCGGCTCCTGCCGCGGCGTCGGCGGCCATGAGCTTCGGCTGGACGCAGCCTTATCGCTTCGATCTGAGCTTGGCGCAGCCCGCTTGCCCGGTTGCCATGCCGGCTCCCGTATCCGTAACTCCGGTTCGTGCGCCCAAAGCCCCGGCTCCGGCCCCGCGTCGCAGAATCATGGGGCAGCTCGCTCCTGCCGCTGCGCCCGTGCCGAAGGTGACTGAAGCCGAGGATGTGCCTGCGACCGTGCAGTCGAAGGTGTCAGTTGTGCCGCCAGCACTGAGGCCGCGCGCGGCCGTGCCGCAGCCCAGGCGGGTCGCCGCGCAGGGTTTCGAGCTGCCGCCGATCGAGTTCCTGGCTGAGCCGCCGCAGATCGCGGCAACGATCCCGATCGAGCTCATCCAGCAGAATTCCGGCCTGCTCGAGGGGATTCTGGAGGACTTCAACGTCCGCGGCGAGGTCGTGCAGGCCTGCCCCGGCCCGGTTGTGACGTTGTACGAGCTCGAGCCGGCCCCCGGCACGAAGTCCTCGCGCGTGATTTCGCTAGCGGACGACATCGCCCGCTCGATGAGCGCGATTTCGGCGCGTGTTGCGGTGATCCCCGGCAAGAACGCGATCGGCATCGAGCTGCCCAACGCCAAGCGCGAGACCGTCTTCCTGCGCGAACTGCTCGCCAGCCAGGATTTCGAGGGCACCAAGCACAAGCTCGCGCTCTGCCTCGGCAAGACCATCGGCGGCGAGCCGGTGATCGCCGATCTGGCGCGCATGCCGCATCTGCTCGTCGCCGGCACCACCGGCTCGGGCAAATCGGTCGCGATCAACACCATGATCCTGTCGATCCTCTACCGGCTGAAGCCGGAGGAGTGCCGGCTGATCATGGTCGATCCCAAGATGCTCGAGCTCTCGGTCTATGACGGCATCCCGCATCTGCTCACCCCCGTCGTCACCGACCCGAAGAAGGCGGTCGTCGCCCTGAAATGGGCGGTGCGCGAGATGGAGGAGCGCTACAAGAAGATGTCGAAGCTCGGTGTGCGCAACATCGACGGCTTCAATGTCCGGGTCGGCGAGGCGCTCGCGGCGGGCGAGGTCATCACCCGCACGGTCCAGACCGGCTTCGACAAGCATTCGGGCGAGGCGATCTACGAGGAGGAGGCGATGGACCTGTCGCCTCTGCCCTATATCGTCGTGATCGTCGACGAGATGGCCGACCTGATGATGGTCGCCGGCAAGGAGATCGAGGGCACGATCCAGCGCCTGGCCCAGATGGCCCGCGCCGCCGGCATCCATGTCGTGCTGGCGACGCAGCGCCCTTCCGTCGACGTGATCACCGGCACGATCAAGGCGAACTTCCCGACGCGCATCTCCTTCCAGGTCACCAGCAAGATCGACAGCCGCACCATTTTGGGCGAGATGGGCGCCGAGCAGCTGCTCGGCCAGGGCGACATGCTCTACATGGCCGGCGGCGGCCGGATCACCCGCGTGCACGGCCCGTTCGTCAGCGATTCCGAGGTCGAGAAGGTCGTGGCGCATCTGAAGACGCAGGGGCGGCCGGATTATCTCGACGCGGTCACCGCCGAGGACGAGGCCGCCGGAGCCGAGGACGAGGACGGCGCGGTCTTCGACAAGAGCGCGATGGGCGCCGAGAGCGACGACCCCTACGAGCAGGCGGTCGCGGTCGTCCTGCGCGACAAGAAGGCTTCGACCTCCTACATCCAGCGCCGGCTGCAGATCGGCTACAACCGCGCCGCCTCGATCATGGAGCGGATGGAGAACGAAGGCATCGTCGGACCGGCCAACCACGCCGGCAAACGCGACATCCTCGTCGAAGCCGGAAGAGCAAGAGAAGACGAGGACTGAGGAGAAGGCCTCAGTCCGGCCAGGACAGCAGGATCTCGTAGGCCGTCGGCTTGACCAGGCGCATGTCGGGGTTGGCGGAGGAGAATTCCTGGTCGCCGGAGAGCCGATCGAGCGCCTTGGAGTCGGCGCCCTTGGGATAGCCGAAACGGATCGTCAGCTTGCAGCCGCCAAAGGCGCCGGCGAGCTTGCCGTCTTTCCAGTCCGCCGCGGTGCCGGAATAGTCCCAGTCGAAGCCGAGAATGCGGAAGGGCTTGCCATTGACCGCCTCGACCGTGGCGAGGGCAGTGCCGAGGGCGATGCGCTCTCCGGCGGGCCCCGCGACCGCCCAGGCCGAGCCCTCGCGGACAAAGATCGTGCCAGGACCGCGACGTTTGGCGCCATCGCGCCAGATCAGCTCGAGCCGACGCTTGCGATCCCTGGGGAAGAGGATGGCGCCGGCTGCCTTCTCGCCCTCGCCGATCTCGATGCGGGCGCGCTGGACGTTCCCGGCGCCGAAGGCTCGGATCAGCGCGGCTTCGTCGGCATTGCGGGCGAAGGGACCGCTGCAGGCGAGCAGGTCGGCCGTTTGAGCCTGAGCAGGGCTCGCCGCGGCGATCAGGGCAAGAGCCGCGAGCCGGAGCATTGAAGCGGCGATCTGCATCGAAGAACCCGATCTGCTGAAGCTGGTGTAGTTGCCCGCCTCAGCCATTGCGCGGGTTTGAGGCAGGACCGAACCTTTGCGAGGCGCAGGCGTTTCCTCGGACACCAAGAGGATGACGCGATGACAGCCACTCAACAAGCCGGCGGACCGCCAGGCGGCGTGCCGACCAGCCCGACACCGCCGCCGGAACTGCCGCCGACGAACCCGGGCGAAGTCTCGCCGGCACCGCCGATCGAGAATCCGCCGGACAACGAGCCGAACGGCATCCCGAACGATCCGCCGCCGGAGCTGCCGCCGAACGCACCACCCGAAGGGCCGCCGGCGACGCCGATCGACCTGCCGCCAGCGCGCGATCCGCGCGAGCCGCAGGAACCCGGTCGATAGGAAAGCGCATCATGGATGACGATCTCGCCGGCATGACATCGGAGCAGCTGATCGCGGAAGTGAAGCGCCTGCGCGCCGGCATCCGCGAGCATCGCGATTCATCCGGGCACGATCTCTGCTGGCACCACCCGCAGCTCTGGGGGCTGCTGCCCGAGCAGATCGACCCGGAGATCGCGGTGCCGCCCTGGCCGAAGTTCCTGCGCGGCTGCCTGCACTATCGCGAGAGCCTGGAACGGCAGCGTCCGGACGCAGCCGTCCTTGATCGCGAATATGGCGAGGACGCTGCCCGGATCAGGTGAGCCGTTCTCCGTCATGGTCGGGCTTGTCCCGACCATCCACGTCTTCACCTCACTGAGCGAGCGCGGTGCTGAAGACGTGGATGCTCGCCACAAGGGCGAGCATGACGGCAGAGATTTAACTCAGAGCGCCGGCCGGTCGCTCTCGCCGAGATCCCAGTAGAGCCCGGCCATCAGGCCGAGGGCCTCGCGCGGGATCGCGACGGGGACATGCTCGTTCGGGGCGTGCTGCGAGCAGCCGGGATAGGAATGCGGCACCCAGATCGTGCGCATGCCGACGATGTCGGCGAATATGTCGTTGGGCAGGCCGCCGCCAAGATTGGGCAGCAGCGCCGGCTTCTTGTTGGTGCTCTTGGCGAGCGAGGCCAGCGCCCATTCGACCCACGGATCATCGGGATCGAGCCGGGTGGCGTTGAAGACCGCATCGCGCGCCTTGGTGACTTCGACCATGCCGAAGCCATGGCGGTCGAAATGGCGGCGCAGTGCCGGCATGACGTCGTCCGGGTCGATGCCGACGACGAAGCGCAGGGCGCAGCGGGCCCACGCGCTCGGCGGCACGGCATTGACCGGCGTCTCGGGCACGCCCGACTTCATCGCCAGCACGTCGAAGGAGCACCAGCCAAAGACCTGCTCGGCCGGCGACAGGCCGGGCTCGCCCCATTCGCGATCGATGGTCGGACCATCGGGGCCGCCGTCGATCTCGCAATCGGCGAGCGCCTTGCGCACGGCCGCGGGCAATTCCTTAGGCACCCATTCATGGATACGGATCTGGCCGGTCGGCGAGGTAATCGAGGCGATGGCGTGGGCGAGTTGGATCGCCGGATCGGAGAGGATGCCGCCCCAGTTGCCGGAGTGGTGGCCGCCCTCGCGGGCGTTGATGGTGAGGTCGAAGGTGACCCCGCCGCGAGCGCCCAGGAAGATGGTCGGGCGCTCGGCGTTGAGGCGCGGTCCGTCGGAGGCGATGAGCACATCCGACTTGAACAGCTCTTTCTGCTCGGTGCAGAGCTCGCGCAGGCCGGGCGAGCCGCATTCCTCGCCCATCTCGATCAGGTATTTGGCGTTGAAGCCGAGCTTGCCGCCGCGCGTCTCGAGCACGGATTTCAGCGCGCTGAGATTGATCAGGTGCTGGCCCTTGTTGTCGACGACGCCGCGTCCGTACCAGCGGTCGCCGCGCTCGGTGAGGGCCCACGGCGAAAGGCCTTCGGCCCATTGCGCGTCGAGGCCTCGGATGACGTCGCCATGGCCGTAACCGAAGATGGTCGGCAGGCCTTCGTCCTCGATACGCTGGGCGAAGAGGAAGGGGCCCTTGGCCTTGGGATGGGTCAGCACCGTGCAGGTGAAGCCGAGGCTCTCCAGCAGCGGGCGCATCTCCGTGTCGAGGTACTCGGCGAGGACCGGGGCGCGCTCGGGATTCTGGCTTTCGGTCGGCATGGCGACGAGCCGCGACAGGTCGCTCTTGAAGCTGCCGGAGTCGAAATAGTCGAGCGCATGGGCGATGGCCTTGGCGCGGGTCATGGCAGTCACTCCGTCAAAAAGGATCAGTTGCGCTTTTCGGGCGAGATCACGTCGCGCAGGCCGTCGCCCGCGAGGTTGATCGCGAAGATCAGCAAGGCGAGCGCCGTGCCGGGCAGGGCGATCAGCCAGAACGAGAAGAACATGTAGGCCTTGGCTTCGGAGACCATCAGGCCCCAGGACGGCAGGGGCGGCTGCACGCCGAGACCGAGGAAGGAGAGCGCGGCTTCGAGCAAGATGGCGCTCGCCGCCTCCAGCGTCGCGACCACGATCAGATGCGGGGCGATGTTGGGCAGGATCTCGCGCAGGATGATGCGGGTCGTGGTCGCGCCGGAGGCCTGCGCCGCCGTGATGTAGTCGAGCGAGCGGACCTGCTGCGTCGCGCTGCGCATCACCACGGCGAAGCGGTCCCATTTCAACAGGCCGAGCACCAGGATGACGATCCAGAGCGAGGAGCCGATGATGGCGACGACCGCGAGCGCCACCAGGATCACCGGCATGGCGAGGCGGGTGGTGACCATGAAGGTGACGGCCATGTCGATGCGGCCGCCGAAATAGCCGGCGAGCAGGCCCATGGTCGTGCCGATCAGCCCGGCGATGGCGACGACGCTGATGCCGATCAGCAGCGAGATGCGGGCGCCATAAAGCAGGCGCGAGAGATAGTCGCGTCCGAGCGGGTCGGTGCCGAGGGGATGGAGCCAGTTGCCCTTCTCGTACCAGAAGGGTGGGACGTTCCGCGTCGTCAGGTTCTGCAGATAGGGATCGTGCGGCGCCAGCACCGGGGCGAGCAAAGCCAGCACCACAAACACCAGCAGCAGCCCGAAGCCGAACAGGAAGGACTTTTGCGCCAGGGCCCGGCGCAGCAAACGGCGCCCGCCGGTGACGTCGCTGGTGGCGAGGGGGAGGGAGGTTGCGTCGCTCATCTCAGGCCACCCGGATGCGCGGATCGAGCCACGCATTGGCGATGTCGGCCAGCAGCGTCAGCAGGACGTAGACGACCGAGAGCAGCAGGACGATGACCTGCATGACCGGGAAATCCTTGTAGGTGATGCTCTGATAGGCGAGGTAGCCGAGCCCATCGAGCGCGAAGATCGTCTCGATCACCACCGAGCCGCCGAGCAGGAAGCCGAGCTGCACCGCCGTCAGCGCCACGACCGGCACCGCGGCGTTGCGCAGCGCATGGGTGATGACGACCGCATAGGGCGAGAGGCCCTTGGCGCGGGCGGTGCGGATATAGTCGGCCGAGAGCACCTCGATCATGCCGGCGCGGATCAGCCGCATGAAGGCCGGTGCGGTGTAGTAGCCGAGCGCGATCGTCGGCATGACGTAATGCAGCCAGGTGCCTGAGCCGGAGACCGGCAGCCAGCGCAGCGTGATCGAGAACAGCATCACCAGGATCAGCGCGAAGAAGAAGTTCGGCATCGCCTGGCCGAAGACGGCGATGGCGAGCGCCAGCCGGTCGATCCAGCTATTGGAGTAGATCGCGGCGAGCACGCCGAGCGGGATCGAGATCGCAAGCGCGAAGGCAAGCGAGGAGACACCGAGGATCAGCGTCACCGGCAGCTTGGCGAAGACCAGCGTGGCGACGTCGGTCTTGAAATAGATCGAGGTGCCGAAATCGCCCGAGAGCGTCTTCAGCAGCCAGTCGAGGTACTGGACGACGAGTGGCCGGTCGAGCCCGTAGGTCTTGCGGATGACGTCGAGATCGGCCTGCTGCGCACCCTCGCCGGCGATCGCGACCGCGATGTCGCCGGAGAGGCGCAGCAGGAAGAAGGCGATGGCCGAGACCGCGAGCGCGACGAGTAGCGCGAGGCCGAGCCGTTTGACGATGAAGCCGAGCACCGGGGCTTCCTTCAGTTCTGGATTCTAAGAGGTCATCCCGGATCGGCACCGCTGACGCGGCTGGTCCGGGATGACCGTTGAGAGACGCAGGAAGGCTTACTTCCAGCCCATCTCCCAGAAGCGGACGAGCTCGTCCGGATAGGCCTTGAAGTTCAGGTCCTTGTTGGCGACGTAGTAGACCGGCAGCGAATAGAGCGGCACGGCATAGGCCTTGTCGGCGATGATCTTCAGGCCGGCCTTGTAGGCCTCCTTGCGCACGGCCGGATCGACCGAGTTGTTGCCCTTCTCGAGGAGGTCGCGCACAGCCGCATCGCGCGTGATGTCCTCGCTGCGGAAGGCGAAGTAGTTCGGCGTCGCGGCCGAGACGTCGTTGACCGAGAACGAGCCCCAGGTCTGGTGCGTCAACATCGCCTTGTTGCTGGCGATCTGCTCGCGCATCGCGGCATACTGCAGGAAGCGCAGATTGGTCTTGATGCCGACGGCCTGGAGATAGCCGATCAGCGCCTCGGTCTGGTTGCGCTCGCGATAGGCGACGATGTCCATGGTCAGGCTGGGATGGCCGGCTTCGGCGAGCAGCGCCTTGGCCTTGGCGGGATCGTAGGGATAGCGCGCCGCGCCCTCGTCGGTGCAGCCGAACTGCGAGGGGAAGCAGATCGTGTTGATGACGCGCGAGCCCGTGCCGACGATGTTCTTGACCATCGCCTCGCGGTCGATGGCGTGGATGATCGCCTTGCGCACGCGCTCGTCCTTGAGAGCTGGGGCCGGGCCGTTCTCGAGGATGTTCATCTGCATGAAGACGATGCGCATCGTCTCGCCGGAGACGACCTGCAGCGTCGGCACGGCCTGGAGCTGGTCGGCCTGGTCCTTCGGCACGTGCATGATCAGATCGGCGCCACCCGATAGCATCTCGGCCATCTGGGTCTGGCGATCCGGAATGAAGCGGATCTCGAACTTACCGATCTTCGGCTGCGGCTTCGGCGAGTCCTTGAAATAGTCCTTGTTGAGCTCGAGCGAGATCGACTTGCCCGGCACGTAGTTCGTGACCTTGTAGGGGCCGGAGCCGACCGGCTTCTCGTTCTGGCCCTTGGGGCCGACCTTCTCGTAATACTCGTTCGGGTGGATCACGACCGGGCCGGCGAGATACTCGATCGCGGCCGGGAAGATGTCCTTGGTGGTCAGCCGGACCTTGTACTTGTCGAGTTTCTCGGCCTTGGCGATCCAGTTGACATTGCCCTGGGTGACGACCTTGTTCTCGGTTTTGGAGATGAAGTTCAGCGTGTAGACGACGTCGTCGGCGTCGAACTCCTCGCCATTGTGGAACTTCACGCCTTCGCGCAGTTCGAAGTCGATGGTCTTGTCGTCGACCTGCTTCCAGCTCTTGGCGAGCTGGCCCTTGTACTCGTTGGTGTTCGGGTCACGGTAGATCAGCGTGTCCCAGACATTGGCGCCGATGATCACGCCGATCCGGACATTGTTGAAGAACGGATCGACGCTTTCCGGCGCCTGGTCATAGGCGAAACGAACGGTGTTGGCGGCCTTCTGGGCGAAGGCGGGCGTCGCCAGAGCGGTCGCAGCCAGAATGGTTGCGGCCAGGGCCGTTGAGGCCTTGTCGAAGAAGCGCATGTTTTCCCCTCGCAGCGTTGTCGCTTGCCTCGTTCGGCGGGTAGCCAAGGGCCACCGTCATGCCGGCGACACAAACTCTGCACAGCTTCGTGCTTGCCGCCATAAGAATGAATCGAAAGGATCGTTGCCGGGACGGCAATGGCCGGTTACTGCACGCCCATGCAGACCCCGGCCTTGCGATATTTCCTGGCGGTGGTGCGGACCGGCTCGGTCAGCGCCGCGGCGCAGCGCCTGCGCGTCGCTGCCTCTGCCGTCAGCCGCCAGATCGCCAATCTCGAGAAGGAATTGGACGCAGCCCTGTTCGAGCGGCGCTCGCACGGCATGATCCTGACCCAGGCCGGGCAGACGCTCGCCGCCTATGCCCAGCGGCTCGAACTGGAGAGCGAGCAGGTCGTCAGCGAGATCCGCGAGCTGCGCGGTGCGAGCAAGGGATTGATCAGGCTCGGCGTCACCGAGGGCTTCGCGGTCAGCTTCATTCCCGAGGTGATCTTCGCCTTCCGCCAGCAGCACCCGGATGTCGCCTTCGACGTCAAGGTGATGTCGCCCCAGGTCGTCACCGAGCATGTCCGCACCGGCACGATCGATCTCGGCCTGACCTTCGTGCTGCAGCAGGAGCGCGGCGTCACCATCAACTGGCAATGCGCGGCAAGGACCTACGCCTTCGTCGCGCCGCACCACCCGCTGGCGGCAAAGGAATCGATCAGGATCGAGGACATCTTCGTCCACCCGGTCGCGGTGCTCGACACCGAGGCGACGGTGCGCAAGATCGTCGACATCTATTTCTCGGCGCGCGGGCTGACCGTCGATGCCGTCCTGACCTCGACCAATGTCGCGAGCCTGCGCCATTTCTGCAAACTGGGCGGGGCGGTGATGTTCGCAAGCTCGATCACCTTCGGCGCCTCGATCCGCGACGGCTCGGTCGTGGCGTTGCCGCTCAGAGATGGCGACCTGCCGCCGCGCAGCCTGCAGATCCAGACCATGTCGGGCCGGGCGCTGCCCAAGGTGGTGACCAATTTCCTCGGCGTGCTGATCGAGGAATTGCAACGCGCCGATGTGCTCGCGGCGATGGCGACCGAGCGGACCGCGGTCCCGGAGGTCCGGCAGGCATGACAGCTTCGGCGAAGGGCGATGCGCCCGAGATCATGGTGCCGCATCCGCACCAGCTCGTGGCGCGCGATGCGATCCTGGCGGCGCGGGCGGCGGGCAAGCCGGGCTTCCTGCTCGGCGATCTCACGGGGCTCGGCAAGACGCTCTCGGCCTGGCTCGCGATTTCGGCGATGCCGGAGCAGGAGGTGCTGGTGATCTGCCCGAAAGGCGCGATCCCGCAATGGCGGCGCACCATCGCCCATGCTGGACTGCCGCTGAAGAAGCTCACCTTGATGAATTTCGAGCGGACCAAGTCACTGCTCGCTCCGCCGCCGGCCAGCAGCAAGCGCTCGACGAGGGCGAAGAACAACGAGCTTGCCAAGCACGGCTCGCCGAAGCGGGTTTGGCCGCTGGTCGTGATCGACGAGGCCCACCGCATCCGCAATCCGAACTCGCAGCAGGGGCTGGTCTGCCGGCAGATGGCCGCGGCGTCGCAGTTCACGATCTATATGAGCGCGACCGCGGGGCAGGCGCCGCACGAACTCTCCTATCTCGCGAGGTTGCTGAGTGATGCGACGGGCGCGCCCGGTGCCGATCTCGACGGCTTCCGCGTGCTGATGAAGCGCCTGAAGATGGGCAGGGCCAAGGGGCGCTGGAAGAACTGGAGCTGGGAGCCGAACGAGAGCGACCGCAAGGTGATGGCGGGCCTGCTCTACCGCGGCGCCAACGCCATCGGCCTGCGCCGTCGACCGGAGGAGATCGCCGGCTGGCCGGAGGTGCAGCGCGAGCTCGCCCCCGTTGCGCTCGATGCCAGCGAACGTAAACTCTACGACGCGACCTGGCGTGAGTTCCGGCGCGAGCTCGGTCTTGCCGGCGGCTCGACCCGCAAGCCCGCCGGCTGGGCCGCCGATCTGCGCTTCCGCCAGAAGGCGAGCCTGCTGCGCACCGCCGGCACGGCCGAGTTCTGCCAGGACCTGCTCGAGAATGACGAGCAGGTGGCGATCTCCGTCGCTTTCCTCGAAACCGGGGCGATGCTGGCCGAGAAGCTCTCAGGCAAGGGCTGGCGCGTCGGCTCGATCACCGGCGAGTACTCAGGCGAAGCCAACGAGGCGACGCGGATCGCCTTCCAGACCGGCAAGCTCGACGCGGTCGTCTTCACCGTGACCGAGTCGATCTCGCTGCATAAGGCCGAGATGCCCGGCGGCGAGCGCGAGCGGGCGCTCGTCGTCCATGACCTGCGCCACAGCGCGATCCAGCTGCAGCAGATCGAGGGCCGCTGTCATCGCGACGGCCAGCACGCGACGATCTTCTACACCTATGCCGAGGACACAGTGGAGGAGAAGGTCGCCACGACCGTGCTCGCCCGCATGGCGGCAATGGAAGGGCTCGCTGGGGACGAGACGGCGCTGATCGACGCCATCGCCGGAGAGATCGAGCGGGCGGCGCTGGCAAGAGAGGCGGCGTAGGCGCCGCTCTTTCCGTCATGGTCGGGCTTGTCCCGACCATCCATGTCTTCGGTGATCCAGTGCCGTGTTCAAGACGTGGATGCTCGCCACAGGGGCGAGCATGACGGCGTCGATCAATTCATCTGAGAGCGCGGCGGTTCGTCCGGAGCTCGCTCGCCGACGCGCTTGGCCTGGTCGACGACGCGCTCGGTGGTGCCGACCGCCTTGTACCAGAGGTCGCGCGTATAGGCGCCCTGATGGACGATGGTGTCGTAGCCGATCGCGATGACCGCGATCACCAGCAGAATGCGAAACATGGGAAATCCCCCGTCCGAATTGGTCCTTGACAGGAAACGTTCGGGTGGCGTCGAGGTTCCTGTGCCGCGAGGTTGACCGCCGTCGCGCGGCATTGTCCCCTCCACCGGGCAGGGAGGCAGGCACCGGATGTTCGACGATCTCAACGGCAAGCGGATTCTGGTGACGGGTGCCTCCTCGGGGCTCGGCGCGCATTTCGCCCGGCTGCTCGCGGGCAAGGGCGCACTGGTCGCGGCCGCGGCGCGCCGGACCGAGCGGCTTCAGGAACTGGCGCGTGACTGCGAGGCGCTGCCAGGCCGGGTCGTGCCGCTCGCGCTCGATGTGAGTTCGGTTACGGCGATCGAGGCGGGTGTCGCCGAAGCCGCCCGGTTGCTCGGCGGGCTCGATGTGCTCGTCAACAATGCCGGGGTCGGCGAGACGGAAGCTGCGCTCTCGGTCAGCGAGGCGCAATGGGATGCCCAGCTCGACGTCAACCTGAAGGGCTGCTTCTTCGCCGCCCAGTCCGCGGCGAAGATCATGTCCGGTCAGGAAGGCGGCGGGGCGATCGTCAACATCGCTTCAATCCTGGGCGAGCGCGTCACAGGCCGTGTCGCGCCCTATGCGATCTCCAAGGCCGGACTGATCCAGATGACCAAGGCGCTGGCGCTGGAGTGGGCAAGGCACGGGATCAGGGTCAATGCGCTGGCACCGGGCTATGTCGTCACCGACATCAATCGCGAGTTCTTCGCCAGCGAGGCGGGCGAGGCGCTGAAGAAGCGCATCCCGATGCGCCGGCCCGGCGAACTCGACGATCTCGATGGGCCGCTGCTGCTGCTTTCATCCGATGCCGGGCGCTACATGACCGGCGCGGTCGTCGCGGTCGATGGCGGGCATCTGGTCAGCGGGCTGTAGCCGGCCGGAACAGCTGTCGGATTGCCAAGTTGGCTTCGCGAACAGGAGGACGCCATGCATAAGCCGGAAGGGCACAACGCCGTCTCGCCCTATCTCATGGTCGCCGATGCGGAAAAGGCGCTCGCCTTCGCCAAGGCGGTGTTCGGCAGCGATCCGAGCTTCATCGCCCGGCGCGAGGACGGTGGCATCATGCATGCCGAGTTCAGGATCGACGATTCGATCGTAATGCTGGGCGAGACGCCCGGCGGGCCGGAATGCCATGTCCATGTCTATGTCGAGGATCCCGACGGCCTGATCGAGAAGGCGAAGGCGGTCGGCGGCACGCTGGTGCAGGCGCCGTCGGAGAAGGGCGACGGCGACCGCCGCGGCGGGGTGAAGGACCCGACCGGCACGACCTGGTGGCTGGCTGCATGGTCGATCTGGACGGGCGGAAACGGACGAACAAGCCCTAGTCGGCAGGCAGCAGGTCTTTCAACCTGATCAGTGCGATCTTCTCGACCTCAGCCAGCGCCGTCGCGAACTCCTGCTCCGGCGTGCTCTTCAACCGTTCCTCGAAGGAGGCGAGGATGTCCGCCTTCGTCAGTCCCTTGACCGCGAGGATAAAGGGAATGCCGAATCTGGCCTTGTAGGCCTCGTTCAGCGCGGTGAAGCGGGCGCGCTCGTCCGATGTCAGCCGATCGAGCCCGGCCGAGCCCTGCTCATTGGCCGATTCCGGTGTCAGCTCGCCGGCGGCGGCGATCTTGCCGGCAAGGTCGGGATGGGCGTCGAGCAGGGCCTTCTGGCGCTCGCGCGGGGCTTTGCGCATCACCGCGACCATCGCCTGGTGTAGGCCTTCCGCATTGTCCTGCGCTGGTGAGAGACCGGCTGCATGGGTCTCCTGCGCGATCCAGGGCGAGTGCTCCCAGACCCGGCCATAGACCTCGGTGAACAGGGCCTGCGGCAAGCGCGACGGCTTGTAGCCGCCGGCCGGCGGCTGCGTCCTGACCCAGTGGCGGGCGATGTCGAGCCGGGTTGCGACCCAGACGCGCTCATGGCTCTGGACATAGTCGAGGAAGCGGGCAAGCGCGGCAGCGCGGCCGGGCCGGCCAACGAGGCGGCAGTGCAGGCCGACCGACATCATCTTCGGCGCGGTCTCGCCCTCGGCATAGAGCGTGTCGAACGAGTCCTTGAGATAGGCGAAGAACTGGTCGCCGCTGTTAAACCCTTGCGGCGTCGCGAAGCGCATGTCGTTGGCGTCGAGCGTGTAGGGCACTGCGAGTTGCGGGCCATGCGGCCCTTCGAGCCAGTAGGGCAGCTCGTCGGCATAGACGTCGGCGGTGTAGAGGAAGCCGCCTTCCTCCATGGTCAGGGGAATGGTGTTTTGCGAGGTGCGGCCCTGGTAGCAGCCGAGCGGGCGCTCGCCGGCGATCTCGCTCTGGATGCGGATCGCCTCGGCGATGTGCGCGCGCTCGGTCTCGGCCGGCAGGTCGCGATAGTCGATCCATTTCAGGCCGTGAGTGGCGATCTCCCAGCCGGCCTCCTGCATCGAGGCGACGATCTGCGGATAGCGCTGCAACGCCGACGCGACGGCGAAGACGGTGACCGGCAGCTTGCGCTCAGTGAACATCCGCCAGAGCCGCCAATAGCCGGCGCGTGAGCCGTATTCGTAGATCGACTCCATGTTCATATGGCGCTGGCCCGGCCAGGGCGCCGCGCCGACGATCTCGGAGAGGAATGCCTCCGAGGCGGCGTCGCCATGCAGGATGTTGTTCTCGCCGCCTTCCTCGTAGTTCACCACGAACTGCACGGCGATGCGGGCCTCACCGGGCCAGTGCGGATGCGGCGGGTTGCGGCCATAGCCAACGAGATCGCGCGGGTAGGAGGAGGTGTTCATCGATCGATTCAAGTCCATGCGGCGGTGATTCAAGCGCGGCTCGCAAGCCGTTGGCGACAGAGTCGTTTTTCAGCTGCCGCGATAGGTCGAGTAGCTCCAGGGCGAAGCGAGCAGGGGGACGTGATAATGCCCTTGCGGCTCGGCGATGGCGAAGCGGATCGGCACGAGATCGAGGAAGGCGGGCTCGGGCAATTTCGTGCCGAGATGGCGGAAATAGTCGCCGATCGCGAAGGTCAATTCATAGCTGCCGACCGGCAGCGTACCGGTGAGCAGCGGTGCATCGGTGCGGCCATCGGCATTGGTGACGGCGTCGGCAACCCGCTCGCGGCTGCCATCCGGCAGCAGCGCATCGAGCGCGATCGCGACGCCGGCGGCCGGCTTGCCGCGGACCGTATCGAGCACATGCGTCGACAGACGCCCCATGCCTTGAACCTCTCGTTGAAGCCGCGCCGCGCGGCCGGAATGCCGCTTGCCTTCCGAAGGCGCGAACCTAGTCTTGAAGGCGATGCAAGTTCCATCCCGGATTCGGCCCTGTCAAATGGCGAAGCGCGCGAGAACCGCGCGACAAACCCTCCCCCCTTGCGGGGGAGGGTTGGGAGGGGGGTATCGCACCCGCAGTCCGCTCAACACCAAGCGCGACATCCGTCGAGGGTGGCATACCCCCCTCTCTAACTCTCCCCCACAAGGGGGGAGAGGACGGGTTGCGGTTCCGAAGCGGCCTGAACGACAGGCGGTTGCCCCGGCGCTGCATCATCGGGAGCACGTCCGTGCTTGAGGCCTATCTGATGGAATGGGGCAGCCAGCTCTTACGCTGGCTGCATGTGATCGCGGCGATCGCCTGGATCGGCTCGTCCTTCTTCTTCATCCATCTCGATGCCTCGCTGCGGGCCGCGCCCGACGCGCCCAGGACCGAATCCGGTCAGCCGACGCAGTTCCTCGCCTGGCAGGTCCATGGCGGCGGCTTCTATGCGATGCGCAAATACCTGGTCGCGCCGGAGGTGCTGCCGAAGGAGCTGACCTGGCACAAATGGCAGGCCTACTGGACCTGGATCTCCGGCTTCTTCCTGCTGGTCTGGGTCTATTACGCCCAGTCCGAGCTCTATCTGATCGACCCGGCGGTGATGGCGCTCTCGCCCTTCGCGGCTGGTGCGATCGGCATCGCTGCGCTGGCCGGCGGCTGGCTATTCTACGACCTGCTCTGCAGGTCGCCGCTGGGCAAGAACGATGTCGTGCTCGGCCTGCTCGGCTTTGGCTATGTAGTTGCCGCGAGCTGGGCCTTCGCCAGCGTCTTCTCGGGGCGTGGCGCGCTGATCCATACCGGCGCGCTGATGGCGACGATCATGTCGGCCAACGTCTTCTTCGTGATCATGCCGGGCCAGCGCAAAACCATCGCCGCGATGGTTTCCGGCGAGGTGCCCGATCCGAAATACGGCAAGCAGGCCAAGCAGCGCTCGCTGCACAACAACTACATCACCCTGCCGGTGCTGTTCCTGATGCTGGCGAACCACTATCCGGTGACCTACGCCAACTCGGTGGTGATCCCGGCGCTGGTCGCGCTGATCATCGTTGCCGGCGCGCTGATCCGGCATTTCTACAATGTCCGCCATGCCGACCATGCGAAATCGCCGTGGTGGACCTGGGCGGTGGCGGCGCTGGCTCTCTGGCTCGCCTTCTGGGTGGCGATGGCATCCTCGCCGGGTGGGCGCGAGCGGCTCGGCCTGAAGCCGCTCGAACCGGTGAAGCCGATCATGCTCGCCGGTCTCCTGCCGGCGACGCCCGAGGTCGCCAACATCGTCACCGGGCGCTGTGCCATGTGCCATGCGCCGGAGCCGTCCTGGCCCGGCATCGGCATCGCGCCCAAGGGCGTCTATCTGCACGAGCCCGAGCTGATCGCCCGCCAGCGCCGTGCCATCGGCGTGCAAGCGGTGCTGACCCACGCCATGCCGCCGAACAACCTCTCCGGCATGACCGCAGACGAGCGGCGCGTGCTCGCCACCTGGGTGGCGCAGAAGCGCTGAGACTGCGCGCGCCGACGCGGCATGGTGACGCTGCCGTGCCACAGTCGGGCGGCTGATCCGCTCCGTTCAGTTTCATTCAGTTTCGGTTCATCGCGGAACCATCATCGTCGACCGTGATCACATCGGCGTGATCGGCGCGTGATCATGCGCGCCGGGTGCGCCAGGGGCCTTGGGGGTCCAGTTGAAAGCGGTTTGGAGATCGGGCTCCAGCTACTGGCTGGCGGCCGCGCTGTTCTGTTGCGCCTGGTTGGCGCTGTGCTGGCCCTGGCTGTCGGGGGCGGTGACGATTCCGTTCGACGCCAAGGCGCATTTCCAGGCGCAGATCCAGTTCCTGGCGCAGGCGCTGCATTCCGGGCAGTCGCCGTTCTGGACTCACAACGTCTTCGCCGGTTCGCCGCAGGTCGCCGACCCGCAATCGCTGATCTTCTCGCCGGCGATTCTGCTTGCGTTCTTCAACTCGTCACCGAGCTTCCGCGCGGTCGACACCTATGTGCTGGCGCATCTGCTCGTCGGCGGGCTCGCCATGCTGATGTTCTTCCGCGATCGCGGCTGGCATCCGGCCGGCGCGCTGCTGGCGGCGCTGGTCTTCGCCTTCGGCGCCTCGGCCGCATGGCGCATCCAGCATGTCGGGCAGATTGCGAGCTTCGCCTTCTTCGGCCTCGCCTTCTGGCTGACGGCGCGGATGCTGCAGCGCGCCTCGCTGCGCCATGGGCTGCTCGCCGGCTTCGCCGCCGGCATGATGGTGCTCGAACCCGACCAGGTGGCGCTGCTCGGCGCCTATATCCTGATCGGCATGGTCATGGCGTACTGGCTCTCGGAAGGCTGGGCGGGGTTTCGCGCCAGCCTCGCGCCGATCGCGGCGGCGAGCTTCGCCGGCATCGTCACCATCGCCGTGCCCTTGCTCTGGACCTGGCTCTTCGCCGAAGCGACGACCCGGCCGGCGATCGATCTCGTCGAAGCGGGCAGGGGCTCGCTCCACCCGGCCTCGCTGCTGACCGCCTTCGTTGGCGACCTCTTCGGCGTGCGCGATCCGTCGGTCGAGTTCTGGGGCCCCTACAGCCCGGAATGGAACGCCAAGGAGCTCTTTCTCTCGAAGAACATGGGGCAGGTCTATGTCGGGGCGCTGCCCTTCCTGCTGCTGATCGTGCCGGGGCTGACGCGCGGCTGGCTCTGGGACAGGGCGATCCGGCCCTACACCATACTGTTCGTGTTGATGGTGCTGTTCGCGCTCGGCCGCTACACGCCGCTGTTCCACCTGGCCTATGAGTATCTGCCGGGCGTCAAGGTGTTCCGCCGGCCGGCCGATGCGACCTTCCTGATCGGCGGGCTCGGGGCAGTGCTCTCGGGCTATCTGCTGCACCGCATCCTCCGCGAGGAGAAGCCGGGCGCGATCTGGCGCGACCTCGGCATCGGCGCCGGCGCGATCGCCCTGCTCATCGTCCTCGCCTTGCTGGTGGCGCGCCAGGCCGGGCATCTCGGTCAGGCCTGGCTCCCGAGCGCGACGGCTGCCGCCTGGTTCACGACCGCGCTTCTGCTTCTGGTCGTGCTGACGCGCTGGCGCGGCGCTGCGGCTCCGCTTGTCGCCAGTCTGATCGTCACCGGCGTCGTCGCCGCCGATCTTGCCGCCAATAACGGTCCGAACGAGGCCACGGCGCTGGCGCCCGAGGTCTACGATGTGCTGCGGCCGGAGACCAAGAACGAGACCGTCGCCGTACTGAAGAAGCTCACGGTGCAGCCACCGGATTCGCCGCGGCGCGACCGGGTCGAGCTGCTCGGCATGGGCTTCGAATGGCCCAACGCCGGCATGATCCACGGTTTCGACCATACCCTGGGCTACAACCCGCTGCGGCTCGCCGATTTCTCCGATGCGGTCGGCACGCGCGACTCGATCGCCGCGCCGGGTGAGCGCGTGTTCACGCCGCTCTTCCCATCCTATCGCTGCCGTCTCGCCGACTTCCTCGGCCTGCGCTACATCGCGACACGGGTGCCGATCGGCGAGGTCGACCGCTCGCTGCGCGACGGCGACCTCAAGCTCATCGCCTACACCAAGGACGGCTACATCTACGAGAATCCGCGGGCGCTGCCGCGCGTCATGTTCGTCGGCGGCTGGCAGCTCGCCGATTTCGAAGGGATGAAGTCGGCCGGGCAATGGCCGGAGGCCGACCCTCAGAAGGTCGTCCTGCTCGAGCAGGAGCCGGAGCCCGGCGTGCCGGAAGGACCGGTCGCAGGCAATGCCGAAGTCAAACTCAAGCGCTACCGCAACACGGTGGTCGAGATCGAGGTCACGACTGCGCAGCCCGGCTTCGTCGTGCTGAACGACATCTGGCATCCCTGGTGGAGGGCCGAGCTCGACGGGCAGCAGGTCGAGATCCTCAGGGCCAATGTCCTGTTCCGGGCCGTGCAGGTCCCTGCCGGCACGCACAAAATCCGCTTCAGCTTCCACCCGCTCGACGGCGCGATCGCCGAATTGCGCGATCGCGTGACGCCGCCAGAGGAAGAGGGCGTGGTCGCGGAAGCACCGACGCATAGCGGTCCATCGGGCTCGCTGGCGACGCGGCTCCAGCCGGTCCCACCCGAGCCGGTTGCGCGCCCGGCGCGCGATTTGGCCGCGCATGACATGCAGACATCGTCGGTCATGTCGGTGGTGCGGTAGGGACAGGTCGCGACCTCCCTTCTCCCCTTGCGGGAGAAGGTGGCCCGAAGGGCCGGATGAGGGGTCGCTCAGGTCTGGAAAGTTTCGAGAAATGTCGCGTCGGGCCAACGATCAGCGTCGCACGACCCCTCACCCTAACCCTCTCCCGCAAGGGGAGAGGACGCGCCTTCTCAGGCCACGCCGAGCTTCTTCTGCAGGGCGGTCGACGAGGTCGTGTACTGAAAGGTCAGCCGCTTCTCCGGGTAGACGTAGCGGTGGACCTTCTGGGCGGCGAGCGCTGCCTCGTGGAAGCCCGACAGGATCAGCTTCAGCTTGCCCGGATAGGTGTTGATGTCGCCGACGGCGAAGATGCCGGGCACATTGGTCTCGAACTTCTCGGTGTCGGCCGGGATCAGGTTCTCGTGGAGGTTCAGGCCCCAGTCGGCGATCGGCCCGAGCTTCATCGTCAGCCCGAAGAAGGGCAGCATCGTATTGCAGGCGATCTCGAACTCGACGCCGGCATTGTCGCGGCAGACCGCACCCTGAAGGTCGTTGCCTTCGCCCTTCAGCCCCAGCACCTGGCCGAGCTTCATGTCCATTGCACCGGAGGCGACGAGGGCGCGCATCTGCTCGACCGAGTGCGGCGCGGCACGGAAATCGTCGCGCCTGTGCATCAGCGTCACGCGCCTGGCGATTGGCTGCAGGTTCAGCGTCCAGTCGAGCGCCGAATCGCCGCCGCCGACGATCAGGATCTCGCGGTCGCGGAAGGCCTCCATCTTGCGCACGGCATAGTGCACGCCGCCGCCGTCATGGCGGCCCTCATAGGTCGCGATGCCCGGGATCGGCGGCTTCTTCGGCTGGAAGGAGCCGCCGCCGGCCGCGATCAGGATCGCTTTCGTTTCGAAAACCGTGTCGGCATCGGTGCGCAGCCGGAAGCGCGGTGCCTCCGCGGTGCCGAGCACCTCGAGCTGCTCGATCATCTGGTTGAGGTGGAAGGTCGCGCCGAAGGGCTTGATCTGCTCCATCAGGTTGTCGACCAACCCCTGGCCGGTGACGAGCGGGAAGCCGGGAATGTCGTAGATCGGCTTCTCCGGATAGAGCTCGGCGCATTGGCCGCCGACCTTGGGCAGGATGTCGACGAGATGGGCCTTGATGTCGAGCAGGCCGAGCTCGAACACGGCGAACAGGCCGCAAGGGCCGGCGCCGATGATCAGCACGTCGGTCTGGACGGTTTCGCCATCGATGGCGGCGGCGATGTTCATGGTCGCAGTTCCTGAGACGGCTTCAAGGGCCGCCGGTCACGCACCCGTTGCCGGAAATCCACCGGCCTTGCAATGCGACATGGCGCAAGGCCGGGCAGGCAGGGCCGCATGTGACGATAGCAGAATTCAGCCGCCGGTTTCGGCAACGAGGCCGGCTGCGGCGATACCGGCAAGCGCTGCCGCCTCGTCATTGTCGGAGGTGTCGCCGGAAATGCCGACGACGCCGATGAGGTCGCCATCGGCATTGCGGACCAGCGCTCCGCCGGGAACCGGCACCACCGGCCCGCCAACCGAGAGCGCGACGCCGTTGATGAAGTGCGGGCGCTCGAGCGCCATCTTGTTGAGGGTGCGCGGGCCGACGCCGAGCGCGATCGAACCATTGGCCTTGCCGAGCGCAATCTCGCCGCGCTTCAGGCTGGTGCCGTCCTGCGCGAGGAAGAATTTCTGCGCGCCGCGGGCGTCGAGCACCGCGATGGCGAGCGGCTTCAGGGCGTTCTCGCGCGCGTATTTCAGGGCGCCGTCGATGATCAGGCTGGCCTGTTCTAGGGAAAGAGCGGTCATGGCTGGCCTTTCGCGGTGTCGATAACGGGCGTTCTTTGGTTCGGCTCCGTTCTGCCAGTGCCGACAGCGCGAGGGAAGGGCGACGACGCGGTTTCGTCTTGCAGGTTTCGTCTTGCAGTTGTCGTTCCGAATGGGCTTGATGGATTGCCCGTCCGGGAACGTGTTCCGCAAGGTGACGCCACTTTTGCGACCAGAACATGCTTCAAGGCTGTCGGGTTGCGTGAAGTCCTAGCGTTCGACCAATCCTGGTCGAACGGAAGGCGCGCCAGGAGAGCATGCTATGGGTCTGTTCAGTTTCATCAAGGAAGCCGGCGCCAAGATCTTCGGGTCGAGCTCCGCCAATGCGGCGACGGCAGATCAGTTGCAGAAGGAACTGGCCGGCCACGGCCTGCCGTCCGACGTCAAGATCGACGTTACGGGCGACAAGGTGAAGGTCTCCGGCAAGGCGCTGAGCACCGAGGAGGCCGAGAAGATCATCCTGGCGATCGGCAACACCGCCGGCGTCGGTTCGGTCGAATCGGAGCTGATCGTCAACAAGGAAGCGGCCGCCGCCGTGTTCTATACGGTGAAGAAGGGCGACACGCTCTGGAAGATCGCCGAGGAGAACTACGGCAAGGGCAAGGGCGCCAAGTACACCGAGATCGTCAAGGCCAACACGCCGCCGGTGAAGGATCCCGATCTGATCCTGCCGGGCTGGGTGCTGCGTATTCCGCCGCTGGCCTGATCACGCTCGAGCCGGATCTGATCAGGTTGAATCAACCTGATCAGTGAATCCGTCTCTCGCTTTTAGTCTGGAGACCGTTTTTTGCCGACGAGCTTGCGGTGCAAGCTCATCGGAACGGGCTCTAGCGCGAGCGGCCCGCCGGGGAAGAACCGGCGGGCTTGCGAATTAGTTACGAATGAAACTATAAGGCCTGGAAGGCGTGAGACTTCCGGCCAGTTTGCATTGGAGCCGGTTTGATCCATCTTGCGTCTTCGCGAGACGGGCCAGCCGGCCTTTTGCTGGCAAGGCCCGCGGCAGGGTGAACGAAACAACGCAGAATTCCCGGGGAGGGGACCCAAATGAGCTTTGATCGCCGCAAGTTCCTGACGCTCGCCGGCTCGGCCGTGGCCGCACCGGCCGTGCTGCGCGCTACCCGCGCCAATGCGCAGGAAGTGACGCTGCGCATGCACCATTTCCTGCCGCCGGTGGCGAACGGGCACTCCAAGTTCCTGAAGCCCTGGGCCGATAAGGTCGGAGCCGAATCGAACGGCCGGATCAAGATCGACATCTTCCCGTCGATGCAGCTCGGCGGCACCCCGCCGCAACTCTACGACCAGGCGCGCGACGGCGTCGTCGACATCGTCTGGACGCTGCCCGGCAACACGCCTGGCCGCTTCACCGGCATCGAGGCGTTCGAACTGCCCTTCGTGGCGAACAAGCGGGCGCTGGTGAACTCGCTGGCGTTGACCGATTATGCCAGCGAGCATCTCAAGGACGAGTTCAAGGACATCCATCCGATCTGCTTCTGGGCACATGATCACGGCCTGATCCATGCCAACAAGGCGGTGAAGACGATGGAGGACCTGAAGGGTCTGAAGCTGCGCTTCCCGACGCGGCTCGCCGGCGAGGCGCTGCGCGCGCTCGGCGTCAACGCCATCGGCATGCCGATTCCGCAGGTGCCGGAATCGCTGGCGCAGCGCGTCATCGACGGCTGCGTCGTGCCCTGGGAGGTGGTGCCGTCGATCAAGGTGCAGGAACTGGTCAAGTATCATACCGAGATCCCGGGCTCGCCGACCTTCTATGTCGCGACCTTCGTGCTCGCGATGAACAAGGCGAAATACGAGGGGCTCGCGCCCGACCTCAAGGCGATCCTCGACAAGAACTCCGGCGCCGCCGCCTCGGCGATGGCCGGCAAGGTCTGGGACGAGCAGGCGATCGTCGTCTCCGAGATGGTCAAGAAGCGCGGCAACAGCATTACCACCATCGACGAGGCGGAAGCGGCGCGCTGGCGCAAGACGACCGAGCCGGTGATCGAGGGCTGGATCAAGACCGCCAAGGACAAGGGCCTTGATGGCGAGAAGCTGCTCGCCGCCGCCCGCGCCGCGCTGACCAAGCACCAGAACGCTGCCTGACCGCGATGACCGGGGACATGGGGGAAAGGCCGCCATCGCGCATCGACGCGGTGGCGGAGGCGGTCGCGCTCATCGGTGGCGTCCTGCTGATCGCGCTCGCGACCATGGTCGTGGTCAGCGTGACCTTGCGCAGTGATCTCGTCGGCGCCGCCGGCGTGCCGGGCGATTTCGAGCTGGTGCAGATGGCGACGGCCGTCGCCGCCTTCTGCTTCCTGCCGCTCTGCCAATTGAAGCGCGGCAACATCTTCGTCGATACCTTCACACTGAAGCTGCCGCAGCGCTGGCGCGACGGGCTCGATGCGCTCTGGGACGTGGTCTACGGGTTCGCCATGGCGCTGATCGCCTGGCGGCTCGGAGTCGGGGCGCGCTCGGCGCTCGCCAGTGGCGAGAACACCATGGTGCTGCAGCTGCCGAGCTATCTGCCAATCGTACTCTGCGCGGTGCTTGCCGGCTTCGTCGCGCTCGCGGCCTTCGTCAGCGCCAGCCGTCTGTTGAGGCAGCCCCAATGAGCGGCGCATCCCTCGCGATCGCCGGCTTTGCCGTCATGCTGGCACTGATGGCGCTGCGTCTGCCGATCGGCCTCGCCATGCTGGTCGTCGGCAGCGCCGGCTACATCCAGCTCAACGGGCTCGAGCCGTTCCTCAACTATATCCGCACCACGCCCTACCAGATCTTCGCCAACTACACGCTCTCGGTGATCCCGCTCTTCGTGCTGATGGGCGCCTTCGCCGAGCGCTCGGGGTTGGCGGGCGACCTGTTCAAGGCGGCCTCCGCCTTCGTCGGCCATCGCCGCGGCGGCCTCGGCATGGCGATGATCGGCGCCTGCACCGGCTTTGGCGCGATCTGCGGTTCCTCGGTCGCGACCACCGCAACCTTCGCCCGCGCCGCGCTGCCGCAATTGCGCAGCTACCGTTACGATCCCGGCTTCGCCTGCGGCGTTACCGCGGTCGGCGGCACGCTCGGTATCCTGATCCCGCCCTCAGTCATCCTCGTCGTCTATGCGATCTCGACCGAGCAGAACATCGCCAAGCTGTTCCAGGCGGCGCTGATCCCCGGGCTGATGGCGGCGGCGTTCTATTGCATCACCATCGCGATCATGACGCGGCTCGACGGCACGCTCGGACCGGCGCATGAGCGCACGCCCTGGCGCGAGCGCTGGCCGCTGCTCGTCGGCGTCATCCCGGCGATGGCGGTCGCGGTGATCGTGGTCGGCGGCATTTATGGCGGCATCTTCACGCCGACTGAGGGTGCCTCTGTCGGCGCCTTCATCATGCTGGCGATCGGCCTGTTCCGGCGCACGCTCGGCCTCGCCGAGATCAAGCAGGCGATCCTGCAGACGGCCGAGACCTCGGCGATGATCTTCGCGATCCTGCTTGGCGCCGAGGTGTTCAACGCGTTCCTCGCGCTGACGCAGGTGCCGACGGCGGCGGCCGAGATGATCGCGGCCTCAGGCTGGGCGCCCTACACCGTGCTGGTCGGCCTGCTGCTGTTCTATATCGTGCTCGGCGGTGTCATGGACGAACTCGCCATGATCCTTTTGACCCTGCCGGTGTTCTTCCCGATCGTGACCGCGCTCGATTTCGGCATGCCGAGCGACGACATCGCGATCTGGTTCGGCATCCTCGTCCTGGTCGTGGTCGGCATCGGCATGACCTGCCCGCCGATCGGCCTCAACGTCTTCGTCGTCGCCTCGCTGGCGCGCGACGTGCCGGTGACGCGGATCTATCGCGGCGTGCTGCCCTTCGTCGCCGCCGACGTGATTCGGCTTAGCATCTGCGTGGCATTTCCGGCGCTCAGCCTCTATCTGGTGAAGCTCCTGAATTAGCTGCACGAGAAGAGCTCGCATGATCGTACACGACCTCGACATCGACGCCGTCAAGGCGGGGCTCGCCGACGGCTCGATCCTGATCGTGGACGTGCGCGAGCCGCACGAGTTCGCGGCGGGGCGTATTCCCGGCTCGGTCTCGCTGCCGCTCTCGCAGTTCGATCCCGCCGACCTGCCGGATGAGCCCGGCAAGCGCATCGTGCTCTCCTGCGCCGCCGGCGTGCGCTCGCTGCGGGCGCTGGAGTTCGCGCAGGCGGCCGGGCTCGACATCGACAGCCACTATATCGGCGGCTTCAAGGATTGGGCGATGCGCGGCGAGCCGGTGGAGTACTGAGGCGCTTCCAGCGCGTCTTGCGGTTGCGGTCCGCCACGCCAGAGCCGATAACGTGGCGCGGCCTCAAACCCGGCCGCGGTCGACCAAAGGTGCCCTGATGAAGGCCATCCGTCTGCTGAGCCTTTCCCTCGCAGCCCTGCTTTGCACTGCTTCTGCAGCCCCGCTCGCTTTTGCGCAGGCGGCTCCGCAGAACGCAGCGAAGCGGCCGGCGCAGGATCCGGAGCTGCAGGCTGCGATCGCCAAGTCGAACGCCTATACCTCGCTCGCCAACCGGACACTCAGGGCGATCGAGTCCTGGGATCGTTACAAGAGCTGGGTCGATCTGAAGAAGGGCCCGACCGGCAAGGAGCGCTACATCGATTACGGGCTCTACAGCCTCTATGACGTCAAGGACGAGATCGCCAAGGCCGAGGCGGCGACCGGCCAGGCGCCGGCCCAGCCGGAGCTCGATGGCGCGGTGAAGCGCTTCATCGCCGCCTATCAGGAACTCGCGCCGCTGATCACGCGGGCCGAGCGCTATTACGAGCGCAAGGACTATCGCGGCGACAATGTCGCTGAGGGCCGGGAGTTGCACGCCAAGATGGTGCCGGCGGCGGAGGCTTTCCTGCGCGAGCGGGCCCAGTTCGACGTGCAGCTCAACGCCTACAAGAAGGGCATCGACGCCCGCGAACTCGCGGCGATCGAGGCGAGCGAGGGCCGCCTTGCCCGCTGGCAGCTGCGCAACATCATGATCCATGCCCGCGCCGTGATGGACCTGATGCCGAGCAATGAGCGGCCGATCGTCGATCTTGCCGCCTTCGACACGGCGCTGGCCGGTTATTCCGGCGCGATCAAGGAGATGGACCGCTTCAAGGATAATAACCCGTCCGGTGTGCCGATGATCGATTCCTCGGCAAGCACCTGGCTCGGCTCGCTGCGTGACTTCCGCGAGAAGCTCGGCAAGTCGAAGGGCGATGTCCGCAAGGGCGCGGCGGGCGATGCCAACCGGATCGTCTCCAGCTATAATATGATGGTGACGATGTCCGACAGCGCCGCGCGCATGATCCGCTGAATTCAAGACCCATCTGCTTGCGCCTCGCGCATCCCGGCCCCTTCGTGCGGACCGGGGTGACGGCGCGGCGATCCTGCGCCAGTCTTTCTCATTCGAGTGATCCGAAGGAAGTTTGCCGATGCGTCCGATGAAGTTCGGGATGGGCCAGCCGGTGCGGCGGGTCGAGGATCAGCGCCTGACCACCGGCACCGGCCGCTACACCGACGACACCGCGGTCGAGGGCGCGCTGCACGCCTATGTGCTGCGCTCGTCGCACGCGCACGCCAGGTTCAGGATCGTCGACAAGGAAACGGCTCGGAAAAGCAAGGGCGTCAAGCTGATCCTGACCGGCGAGGATGTCGCCCATCTCGGCGATATCCCCTGCAAGGGCCTGATCAAGGAAATCTCCGGCGAGAGCGTGAAGCCGACGCATGTGCCGGTGCTGCCGGTCGACACGGTGCGCCATGTCGGCGAGGCGATCGCCTTCATCGTCGCCGAGACGCTCGACCAGGCGCGTGACGCCGCCGAGGCGATCGAGATCGAATTCGAGACGCTGCCTTCGATCACCGGCATCGCCGAGGCGCTCGACGGAAAGGCGCCGCAGGTCTGGTCTGACCGCGCCGGCAACGTCGCCTTCGAGGCGGAGCAGGGCAACGCCAAGAAGACTGAAGAGGCCTTCGCCAAGGCCGACCGCACCGTCTCGGTCACCATCGTCAACAATCGCCTCGCCTCCAACTACATGGAGACGCGCGCCTGCATCGCCGAATACGACAAGGCGGACAAGCGCTGGACCCTGACGCTGGGTAGCCAAGGCAGCCATGGCACGCGCGACATCCTCGCGGGCTATATCCTCAAGGTCGACCCGTCCCGGATCCGGGTGATCACCCCCGATGTCGGCGGCGGCTTCGGCACCAAGATCTTCATGTACCGCGAATACCCGCTGACCATGGTCGCAGCCGAGATGCTGAAGCGGCCGGTGCGCTGGGTCGCCGATCGTACTGAGCACTTCCTCGCCGACACCCATGGCCGCGCCAATCTCAGCACCGCGACGATGGCGCTCGACAAGCGCGGCAAGTTCATCGGTCTCAAGGTCGATCTCGCCGCCGATATGGGCGCCTATCTCTCGCAGTACGGGCCCTTCATCCCCTGGGTCGGCACGACGATGACGCCAGGCTGCTACAGCATCCCGGCGGTGCATGTGCGCTTCCGCGGCGTCTTCACCAACACCACGCCAGTCGATGCCTATCGCGGCGCCGGGCGGCCCGAGGCCGCCTATCTGATCGAGCGGCTGGTCGATGCGATCGCACGCGAAACCGGCAAGACGCCAGATGCGGTGCGTGCGCTCAACTTCGTCAAGCCGAGCGAGATGCCACACAAGACGCAGACCGGCCCGGTCTACGATTCCGGCGAGTTCGAGGGCCATATGCGCCGCGCCATGGAGGTGGCGGACTGGAAGGGCTTCAAGAGCCGCCTGAAAGCCTCGCAGAAGGCCGGCAAGATCCGCGGCATTGGGCTCGCCTGCTATATCGAGGCTTGCGGCGGTGGCGGGCCGGAGAGCTCGACCGTGATCCTGGAGAAGGACGGCACGGTCACCGTGCTGATCGGCACGCAATCAAACGGGCAGGGCCACGAGACCGCCTATTCGCAGCTGGTCTCGCAGCATCTCGACATCCCGATGGACCGCATCAAGGTCATCCAGGGCGATACCGACAAGGTCGCGACAGGCTCCGGCACGGGCGGCTCGCGCTCGATCCCCGTCGGCGGCGCGGCCCTCAACGCGGCGACCGGCATCCTTGCAGACAACCTGAAGAGCCTGGCTTCGGATGCGCTCGAAGCCAGCCCCGGCGATCTCGAGATCGTCGACGGCGCCGTCCGCATCGTCGGCACCGACAAGAAGCTCGATCTCAAGGCGATCGCCAACCTGCCCGGCGCCAAGGCCGAGCAACTCAGCGTCCACCAGAGCTGGACGCCGCCGGAGGCGACCTATCCGAACGGCACGCATGTGGTCGAGCTCGAAGTCGATCCGGCAACCGGCGGCACCGAGATCCAGAACTATGTCGTGGTCGACGATTTCGGCGTGACGCTGAACCCGATCATGCTGCAGGGCCAGGTTCATGGCGGCGCGGCGCAGGGGATCGGCCAGGCGCTGATGGAGGAAATCCGCTTCGACACATCCGGCCAGATGCTGACCGCGACCTTCATGGATTATGCGCTGCCGCGCGCGATCGACATTCCGAACTTCCATTTCGAGACGCGCAACGTGCCTTGCGTCACCAACGCCCTCGGCGTGAAGGGCGCGGGCGAAGCCGGCGCGATCGGCGCCTGCCCGGCGGTGATGAACGCCATGGTCGATGCGCTGGACCGCGCCGCGGGGATCAAGGCGATCGACATGCCGGCGACGCCAGCCAAGGTGTTTGGGACGTTGAAAGCCGCGGGATATCTGCTCTGATGCAAGGAGGTGCTTGCCTCTCTGCAAGGAGTTTCACGACAATGCGACTTGGCGCTGTCGTGCCCGTGCGTTGATCTGGAAGAGTTAAAAACAGCGCCTGTTCGGGCGCATGTCTTCCGGAGGATTCCTGCGCATGCTTCGCTCTGCTTTCGTCGCCCTCGGCCTTGCCGTCGGTGTCTCCGCCGTTCTGGCCCAGGCCAATCCGATCGCCGAACGGCGCGACACGATGAAAGGCGTTGGCGGTGCGACGCGCGATGGTGCGGCGATGGCCAAGGGCGAGGCACCGTTCGATGCCGCCAAGGCGCAGGCGGTGTTCAAGGCCTATGGCGATGCCGCCAAGAAGATGCCGGGCCTCTATCCGGACACCGCCAAGACCGGCGGCGAGACCACGGCGGCGCCGAAGATATGGGAGGACCAGGTTGGCTTCAAGGCCGCTTTCGCCAAGTTCGAGGCCGATGCTGGCAAGGGTGCGGCCGTGACCGATCTTGCCGGCTTCCGCACTGCCTTCGGCGACGCCACCAAGAATTGCGGCGGCTGCCACGAGACCTATCGCATCAAGAAGTGATGGCGGCCTGACGCCCCCGATTTGACCTGATCTAAGGAGCGAGCTTCTTTGCAGAGGCCCGCTCCTTTCGTGTCGGCGGCATCCGGAGCGAACCGGGTCGCGACACGGGCGTTGTTTGCCAGGGACAACTTGACGAGGAATCGATGCGCCGCCTGCTGATCACGCTTCTGGTCTTCATCGCGCTCGGCATTGCCGGCTTCTTCGTTCTCACCGATCCGCGGGTGGTCTCGCCGGGCCCCGAGGTCGGCACGCTGCCGGCGCCCGACATTGAGAACGGCAAGCTTCTGTTCGCAGCCGGCGGCTGCGCCTCCTGCCATGCCACGCCGGGGCAGGACGACAAGACCAGGCTCGGCGGTGGGCTGGCGCTGGACTCGCCCTTCGGCAAGTTCCATGTGCCGAACATCTCGCCGCATACGCGCGACGGTATCGGCAATTGGGGCACGGCCGACTTCATCCAGGCGATGACGGCTGGCGTCTCACCTTCCGGGCAGCACTATTATCCGGCGTTTCCCTACACCTCGTACCGGCTGATGCCCCCAAAGGCGGTCGCCGATCTCCTCGCCTATATCCGCACGCTGCCGTCGGTTGAGGGCAGGGCGCCCGGCCATGAGCTCGGCTTCCCCTACAATATCCGCCGCGCCGTCGGTGGCTGGAAGCTGCTGTTCTTCGACGGGACGCCGTTCAAGGCCGATCCAGCCAAGAGCGAGGAGTGGAATCGCGGTGCCTACCTCGTGAACGGGCCGGGCCATTGCGCCGAATGCCATTCCAGCCGCAACCAGTTCGGCGGCATCGTCCAGGCGACGCGCTTCGCCGGC
The DNA here is from genome assembly GCF_964254315.1 of Allobosea sp. LjRoot90. NCBI lineage: Bacteria > Pseudomonadati > Pseudomonadota > Alphaproteobacteria > Hyphomicrobiales > Alloboseaceae > Allobosea > Allobosea sp. LjRoot90. Next base: position 22,264 of record NZ_CAXUTF020000003.1, on the reverse strand, counting down.
GGGCCGGACCCGGAGGGCAAGGGCTGGGTGCCGAATATCACCCAGGCCGAAGACGGTCTTGGAAAGTGGTCGAAGTCCGAGATCGCCGAATTGCTCAAGAGCGGGTTCACGCCGAGCTTCGATAGCGTCGGCGGCTCGATGGTGGCAGTGGTGCGCAACATGGCGCAATTGTCCGATGCCGACCGGTTGGCGATGGCGGAATATCTGAAGTCGCTGCCAGCCGTGCAGGGACGACCGCGGCCGCAGAAGACCGCTGGTGGGTAAGGAGATGAAGGCTGGGGCTGCTTTACGAAGCGGCCCTCAGTCCATCACTGCCGCTTTGAGGATGCAGACCATCAAGGCCGTGCCCGGCTGGCCGCTGACGCAGCGGACGACGTGCTGGCGGTCGCAGCGATAGCGCAGGGTCTCGCCGGCCTTGGCACGCTGGGTGATGCCGCCGACCTCGACTTCGAATTCGCCGGCGCTGACCGAGAGCGATTCGATCGAGCCGCGCTGATGGCCTTCCGAATCGAGCTCGCCGCCGGGCTCGGCGCTGACCTCGTACCATTGCAGCCATTCGACGGTCTTGATCCAGCCGATGATGGCGAGGCGCAGCTTGCCGTCTTCCGAGACCAGGATCGGCGTATCCGATCGGGCGATCTTCTCGATGAAGGCCTCTTCCTCGTTGGTCGAGAGCACGCGCTCGATCGAGACGTCGAGCGCCTGCGACAGCCGCCAGATCGTCGCCAGCGTCGGATTGGTCTCGTTGCGCTCGATCTGGCTGATGATCGACTTGGCGACGCCGGACTGTTCGGCCAGCTCCGAGAGCGAGAGATTATAGGCCTTGCGCAACCGCTGGATCGTCTTGCCGAGCTGGCCGGAGATCACCTGTGCGCCCGACTCTATCTCGCGGCCGCCACGTTCCCTGGTTTCGATACCCATTGCACTCTTGCCTGCCGTCGCCCCTTGCCCGTTTAGGAATTTGCCCGTTTGGGAAAGAGAACGATTGTTTGTCTTAGCGGACAATGCCTCGGATCGCTCCAAGCGGCAAGTCGAGCAGGTTCAGACCGAGCGGGTCGGGCCGGCCTCGCGGGTTTCCTTCTTGAGCAGGCCGAGCTGCTGCTCGCGCAGGATGACGTAGATGCCTGAAGCGATCACGATCAGCGAGCCGATGAGCACGGCCAGGACCGGCCATTCGCCGAAGACGAACCAGCCGAGCGCCGTCGCCCAGATCATCGTCGAATATTCGAAGGGCGCGATCAGCGAGGCGTCGCCATAGCGATAGGCCTGGACCAGCAGCATCTGGCCGAGGCCGCCGAGCACGCCGATCACGACGAGCAGCAGGAAGTCCTTCCAGTCCGGCACGGTCCAGCCGAGCGCGAGCGTCAGCAGGCCGAGCAGCGATGTCATGCACATGAAGTAGAAGACGATGGCGCCGGTCTTTTCGGTCTGGGTCAGAAGCCGGACCTCGATCGAAGCGAAGGCGGCGCAGAAGGCGCCGCCGAGCGCGAGCAGGGCGCCGATGGCAGGCCCGCCCGAGAGACCATGGCCGAAGGCCTGCGCGCCCATATGCGGCGAGAGCATCAGCAAGACGCCGAGGAAGCCGACCGCGACGGCGGTCCAGCGGTAGATGCGGACGCGCTCCTTCAGGATCAGCGCCGCGAGCACCACCACGATCAGGGGCGCGGCGTAGCCGATCGCGACCGCGTCCGAGAGCGGCAGCAGATGCAGGGCGGCGAAGCCGAGAAACATGCCGGTCGAGCCGATGACGCCGCGCTTGAGATGGCCGCGCAGATTGCTCGTCTTGAGCGCTTCCGGGAATTCATGGCGCCAGGCCAGCCAGATGATCAGCGGGATCAGCGCGAAGAAGGAGCGGAAGAAGACGAGCTCGCCGGTCGGATAGCGCGAGGCCAGCGTCTTGATGCCGGCTGACATCAGCGTGAACGTCAGGGCCGAAAGCAGCTTGAGGCTGATGCCGAGGAGCGGTGACAAGGCAAAAGGTCGGGCAGGAGGAATGGAAGTCTTGTGCAAGACTTCCATTCCTTAGACCACGAGCGTGGAGCCGTTCCAAGCACCGATGTTGCAAATCGGACCGGCGCGATGCGGGACGCGATCGAATGCGGTTCAGGTCAGGCGATATTCGAGGATCTCGTCGTCCCGGTCGTCGAATGTGCCGGTCGAGGTCCAGCCCAGATGCCGGTAGAAGCCATAGGAGCGCACGGCCGGGTCGGACGAGCAGCCGAGAAACAGCCTGGCGAAGCCGAGCGCCCTGAGTTCGTCGACGACCAGCTTCAGCAAGGCCTTCCCGACTCCCTGTCCTTCGTGATCTGGGAGCAACGCCAGCACGACGATCTCGCCGGTCTCGCGCTCGCCGAAGCAATAGCCGACAATCTCATCGCCAACGGTCGCGACATGGCCCGGCAGGCTGCCGTCGGCGATGGCAGAACGCCAACTCTCGAGCGTGACACCCGCGGCGGCCAGCCGCTCGACCGAGAAGGCGTTCTCCCGTGTCTTGCCGCGCAGGACGACGCAGGCGGGCGTGTCTTCGGGGACGGCGCGTCGATAGGCGATGGTCATCGGTCTCAGTTTGGTTCTGGAGGAGAGAGCCGGGGCGCACTCTGACACGCCCCGGCCGGCCAGGTGTCAGAAGTTCGTCCGGAACGAGCCGCCGTCGATCAGGAAGTTCTGGCCGGTGATGTAGCCGGCATGGGCGCTGGAAATGAAGGCGCAGAGCTTGCCGAATTCGTCGGGCGTGCCGAGGCGGCCGGCCGGGACAGCAGCGAGCCGCCGCTTCGTCGCTTCCTCGATGCTGATGCCCTGCATCTCGGCGACCTTGTTTGTCGCGGTCTTGATCCGGTCCGTGTCGAACACGCCCGGCAGGATATTGTTGATGGTGACGTTGGCATGGGCGATCTCGCGCGCCACGCCGGACAGGAAGGCGGTAAGGCCCGCACGGGCGCCGGAGGAGACGTCGAGCCCGGTCAGCGGAGTCAGCACGCTCGCCGAGGTGATGTTGATGATGCGGCCGAAGCGCCGCTCGATCATGCCGTCGACGACACGTTGCACCAGTTCGAGCGGCGTCGCCATGTTCTGCGCGAGGCCTTCGAGCAGCGCTTCGCGCGTCACCTCGCGGAAGGGCTTGGGTGGCGGGCCGCCATTGTTGTTGACGAGGATGTCAGGATTGGGCGCGGCCGCGAGCAGCGCGTCCTGGCCTGCCTTGGTCGAGACGTCGGCGACGACCGCGATCACGGTGGCGCCGGTGCTGGCGCGAATCGCGCTCGCGGTCTCCTCCAGCGTCTTGGCGTCGCGGCCGTTGACGACGACCGTGCAGCCAGCTTCGGCGAGCGCCTGCGCACAGCCCCGACCCAGCCCCTTGCTCGAGGCGCACACGATGGCCGTGCGGCCGGCAATACCCAGATCCATCTTTTGTCTCCCGGAAGGTTCCGTTTCTGTGAGGGAGGCAAAGCACGGTTTCGCCGCCGCGTCATCAAAGCGTAGTGCAAATCAGACACACGCCGCAGGCATCGCAATAGATAGGCCAGCGAGCATGAGCGACGACAGCGACGCCAAGCAGGTTCGCAGCATCTTCATCTCCGACCTTCATCTCGGCACGCGCGGAGCGCAAGCGGACCTCGTGCTGGAGTTCCTGCGCGCCTATGACGCGCCGAAAATCTACCTGGTCGGCGACATCATCGACGGCTGGCGGCTGAAGAGCGGCTGGTATTTCCCCCAGGCGCACAACGACGTCGTCCAGAAGCTGCTGCGCAAAGTGCGCAAGGGCTCTACGCTGATCTACGTCACCGGCAACCACGACGACTTCCTGCGCGACTATACCGGCCTGCAGTTCGGCGGCATCACGCTGGTCGACGACATCGTCCACGAGACCGCCGACGGCAAGCGCATGCTGGTGATCCATGGCGACCTGTTCGACCTCGTGGTGCGCAACGCCAAATGGCTCGCCCTCCTTGGCGACTGGGCCTACACGGTCGCGCTGGTGCTCAACCACGGCATCAACCGGGTGCGCCGCGTCTTGCGCCTGCCGCACTGGTCGCTCTCGGCCTGGGCCAAGCACAAGGTCAAGAACGCGGTGAATTATATCGGCGAGTTCGAGCAGTGCCTCGCCGACGAGGCGCGCCGGCACAAGGCCGATGGCGTGATCTGCGGCCATATCCACCACGCCGCCCAGCGCGACATCGACGGGCTGACCTACATCAACACCGGCGACTGGGTCGAAAGCTGCACGGCCGTGGTCGAGCACGACGACGGCCGCTTCGAGATCATCCGCTGGCCGCAGCACCGGCTCACAGGCGAGAAGCCGGCGCTGCCGGCACCAGCTGCGACACGCCCGGCGCCAATACCGAGCCTCGTCGAGGCCGCGTGATGCGCGTCCTGATCGCGACGGACGCCTGGCGGCCGCAGATCAACGGCGTCGTGCGATCGCTGGAACGCATGGTCGAGGCGGCGCCGGAGTTCGGCGTCACTCCGCATATGCTGACGCCGGAAGGCTTCTGGCAGGTCGGCCTGCCGTCCTACCCCGATATCCGCATCGCGCTGGCGACGCGCCGCCACGTCGCCAAGCGCATCGCCGAGTTCGGCCCAGACCATATCCATATCGCGACCGAAGGGCCGATCGGCTGGCTGACGCGGGCTGTCTGCCTCGCCCAGAAGCGGACCTTCACCACGAGCTATCACACGCGCTTTCCGCAATATGTCGCGGCGCGCTGGCCCATTCCGGAAAGCTGGAGCTACCGCTTCCTGCGCCGCTTCCATGGGCCGGCAGCCGGGGTGATGGTCTCGACCGCTACCGTTGAAGCTGAGCTGCGCGCCAACGGGTTCGAGCACATCCTGCGCTGGGGGCGGGGCGTCGATCTCTCCCTGTTCCATCCGCGCCCCGAGAGCGTGCTCGACCTGCCGCGGCCGATCTTCCTCAGCGTTGGTCGGGTTGCGGTCGAGAAGAACCTCGAAGCCTTCCTGTCGCTGCGCCTGCCGGGCAGCAAGGTCGTGGTCGGCGACGGGCCGGCTCGCGCCGACCTCAAGCGCGCCTTCCCGGATGCGCATTTCCTGGGTGCGCGCGAGGGCGAGGAGTTGGCTGCGATCTACGCCTCTTCCGACGTCTTCGTCTTCCCGAGCCTGACCGACACCTTCGGCATCGTGCTGCTGGAGGCGGCGGCGAGCGGGCTTCCCGTCGCCGCCTTCCCGGTGCAGGGACCGAGCGACGTCTTCGCTGGCAGCCAGGCCGCGGTGTTGCACGAGGATCTACGCAGTGCCGCACTCGCAGCGCTGCGTCTGCCGCGCGAGGCTGGGCTCGAACTCGCGGCCCATCATAGCTGGCGCAGCAGCGCCGAGCAGTTCTACGGTCATATGCGCCGGGCGATGCTGGCTGCGGCGGTCGGCACGACGGTGCGCACCGAGCCGGTGCCGGCGCCGACTACGCTGTCGGTGCGGCTCGAGCCGACAGAGCGGAAAGAATTCGCGTAGATCGGGCGCGCAGTATCACAGCCTGCGTGAGCGGGCATGGCGCGGGAGGGCGGGCTGCGGCGCGCTCGCCGGCTTGAGCTCGCTGCGGAAGTCATCGCGCCTCTGATGCACCGAGGCGATCACAAGGCCCATCGGCACGCCGAGGCCGACGAGCGCGGCTTCCGACAATTGCAGGCTGGCCTCGATGGTCTCCGGCACGGCGTCGTTCACGCCGATCTCGTAGAGATGCCTGGCATGCTTGGCGTCGCGGGCGCGGGCGACGATGACGAGATCGGGCCGCAGCGCGCGCGCTGCCGTCACCGTCTCGTCGACAGCGCGCTGGTTGTCGATGGTGACGATCAGCGCGGTCGCCTCTTCGAGGCCGCAGAGCCGCAGGAAATCCGGCTTGGTGGCGTTGCCATAGAAGGCTGGTCGCCCGGCGCGGCGCTGCGTCGCCACCAGCGCGGCGTCAGCATCGATGGTGATATAGGGAACCTTGTGCTGTTCGAGCATCTCGCCGACCAGCCTGCCGACGCGGCCGAGGCCGACGACGATGGCGCGTGGCGCGCGGTCATCCGGCGGCAGGATGCTCGCCTCCGCTGGAAGATTCGCCACCGGAACCAAGCGGGCCGACAGCGTCCGTGCCATGCGGGCGGCGAGCGGCAGGAAGATCATGGTCAGCGAGACAGCGGCGAGCACCAATGCCGCAGCGTTGTGGTCGACCAGCTTGGCGGCGACGGAAGCGGTCAGCAGCACGAAGGCGAACTCACCGCCCGGGCCGACCATGATCGCGGTTTCGAGCGCGGTCGACCGCGATAGCTTGAAGTAGCGGGCAAGCAGGAAGGTAATCGCCACCTTGGCGAGGAAGAGCCCGGCGGCGATGCTCAGGATCGCGACCGGCTGAGCCGCCAGTGCGGCCGGGTTCACGCTCATGCCGACAGTCAGGAAGAAGACGCCGATCAGCAGCGATTTGAACGGCTCGATCGTGACCTCGATGGCGCGGCGATACTCGGTCTCGGCCAGCAGCAGCCCGGCGATGAAGGCGCCCAGCCCCATGGAGAGCCCGGCTCCGGCCGCGATCAGTCCGGTACCGAGCGCGACCAGCAGGGTCGCCGCCATGAAGCTCTCGGATGAATCAGTCGAGGCGACCAGGCGAAAGAGCGGGCGCATGGCGACGCGGCCGATGACGACGATGGCGGCGATCGCCGCGGCCGCTTGCAGCAGCGCCTGGGTCAGGCCAGCGAGCAGCGATCCGTTCTCCTGCGCGCCGAGCACGCTGACCAGGAAGAGCAGTGGAATCACCGCAAGATCCTGGCAGAGCAGAATCGCGAAGCTGGCGCGCCCAGCCGAGGAGGTGATGCGGCGGTGCGCCGATAGCAGCTCGACCACCATCGCAGTCGAGGACAGGGCGAGCGCCGTGCCGATCAGCAGCGCCGCGGCCGCCGGCTGGCCGAAGCCATAGGCGATGGCGCTGATCACTGTGGCCGAGAACGCGACCTGGCCGAGGCCGAGCCCGAAGACCAGCCTGCGCATGGTCATCAGGCGCTCATAGGAGAGCTCGAGCCCGATGACGAAGAGCAGGAAGGCGACGCCGAGCTCGGCGGGACCGGCGAGCGCCTCCGCATTCGAGACGGTGATCGCGCCGAGGAAGGGAATCTTGGCAGCGAGGCCGCCGAGACCATAAGGGCCGAGCAAGGCGCCGCAGGCCATGAAGGCAACGACCGAATTGACCCGGAAACGCTTGGCGAAGGGCACGATCACGCCGGCCGTGGCGAGCACGACCACGGCGTCACGATAGGCGGAAGGATCGATCGTCCCGGCCACGTCACCCTCGAAGAATCAAGCGAAGCTGCTGATCTCAAAGCTTTGCTTGGTAAAGCCTTGCGACACAAACCAAATCACGTGCCGGGCTGACGAAAACTTGCCCTGCCTTCGGCTGACCTCTAAGCACATTGCCGATCGCGGCAGCAGCTTGGCCGCGAACTCGCCACGCCAAGGGTACCGCATGCGCTTTACCGGCACCGCTTCTTACGTCGCCACCGAGGATCTGACGGTCGCGGTCAACGCCGCGATCCGGCTGGAGCGGCCGCTGCTGGTCAAGGGCGAGCCAGGCACCGGCAAAACGGTGCTGGCTGAGGAGATCGCCGCCGCGCTCGGCGCGCCGCTGCTGACCTGGCACGTCAAGTCGACCACCAAGGCGCAGCAGGGGCTCTACGAATATGATGCGGTCAGCCGCCTGCGCGACAGCCAGCTCGGCGATGCCCGCGTCTCCGATATCGGCAACTACATCAAGCGCGGCAAGCTCTGGGAGGCCTTCGTTTCGCCGGCCCGCCCTGTGTTGCTGATCGACGAGATCGACAAGGCCGATATCGAGTTCCCGAACGATCTCCTGCTCGAGCTCGATCGCATGGAGTTCCATGTCTACGAGACCGGCGAGACGATCAGGGCGGCGCAGCGGCCGGTGATGATCATCACCTCGAACAACGAGAAGGAATTGCCGGACGCCTTCCTGCGTCGCTGCTTCTTCCACTACATCCGTTTCCCCGACGCCGAGACGATGCAGCAGATCATCGAGGTCCATTTCCCCGGCATCAAGAAGCGGCTGATGGAGGAGGCGCTGCGGCTGTTCTTCGAGGTGCGCGAGGTGCCGGGCATCAAGAAGAAGCCCTCGACCTCCGAGCTGCTCGACTGGCTGAAGCTCCTCGTCGCCGACGATATCGGCCCCGAGGTGCTGCGCGAGCGCGATCCACGCAAGCTGATCCCGCCGCTGCACGGCGCGCTGCTCAAGAACGAGCAGGATGTCTCGCTGTTCGAGAAGCTCGCCTTCATGGTGCGGCGGGAGAGCCGCTGACCTTCGTCGCCGGGATCGCGTCGCAGGGCGGGATCGCCGTGGCGAGATCGACCTTGGGGTCGATTTCGCGAACGGCTTCCTTGAGGTCGAAGTCGCGCATCAGCAGGACATAGTCCTGCGTTTCCGACGTCCTGAGATAGCCGGTCATGGTGATCGGCTTGCCCGAGAGCTCGCCGAGCCGGCAAGCCTTGTCGGTGCCGAGCGCCAGGCTGCCGCGATTGCCGCTGTTCTGCGGCCCGGCGAACATCTCCTCGCGGAAGGCGCTGAGGCGGGCGGCATCGGCTGCCCCCAGCCTGAACAAGGTGAAGCGGCGTCCGGGAGCGGCCAGCGTCGGCAGCTTCGCCAGCTCGGCCGCGTCGCGGACCTCCTCCAGCACGACTTTGCGCTCATGCCGGCCGCCATCCTTGGGCAAGGCGACGATGGTCATGGTGACGCCGCCCGGAAGCGGGCGGATGTCGGCCGGCAGGCTGATGCCGGCGCGTAGCTGCGCGAGGTCGGTCGTCCGGATGTCGATCTTTGCCAGTTTGGGCAGCGAGGTCAGCGGGACATGGCCGCAGCCGGCGAGCAGGCAGCCGAGCAGGAGACTGGTGGGCAGGGCGATGCGCATTGGAGCTCTCATTGAAATGGCTTTGACATTCAGAAATTCATCTCTTAGTTTAATTTTGTCAACCGCGGAGTGAAATGAAATGGCGTCCTCAGCAAGCTCGAACCAAAGCCGGCCGGCCATGGCGAGGCTGCGTCGCGTCAGTGCCGTCGCACGCATCTTCTGCTTTGCGGCCGCGGTGTTGATGGCTGTCGGCGTGGTCTGGCTCTGGCTCGATCCGGGTAAGCTTGCCGACTATGCCCGCGGCACGATCGGCGTCAGCGCGCCGATCGGCCCGCTGTCGGAGCGCGGCTACTGGATCGCGCTTACGATCGGCCTGGTCCCCGCCGGGCTCTTCGTCGCGGCGATGCTGCGGCTCGCCAGCCTGTTCGGGCGCTTCGGCCGCGGCCTGGTGCTGGAGGAGGAGAACGCGCAGCGACTGACGCGAGTCGGCTGGCTGCTGACAGCGATGGGCGTGGCGACGCCGCTCACACGTGGGCTGCAGAGCGTGGCGCTGACCTTCGACAACCCGTCAGGCCAGAAGCAGCTGGCGATCACGCTCGATCCCGGCACTTTCGGCGCGCTGGCGGCCGGGGCCGCGCTGGTCGCCTTCGGGCTGGTGCTCAGGGAGGCGGTCCGGCTCGCGGACGAGAATCAGAGTTTCGTGTAGGAGTTGGGCGATGCCGATCATCGTCGAACTCGATGTCATGCTGGCGCGTCGCAAGATGCGCTCGAAGGAACTGGCCCAACGCATCGGGCTGACCGAGCAGCAGGTCTCGCAGCTGAAATCCGGCAAGGTCCGCGGCATGCGCTTCGACACGCTCACCCGAATTTGCGCCGTGCTCGACTGCCAGCCCGGGGACCTGCTGCGCTACGAGCCGGGCGCGGGGGACCTTACGCTTGATCCCGAGGCGGGCGATACGTGACGGGCCTCAGCCAAGCCCGAGCAGCGGGCGCGCCTGCAGCGCCGCGACGAGCGCTGTCGCGGTGAGTGCAGCATAGGCGGCGGAGACCGCGCCGAGGGTTACGAGTCCGGTTCTGCTCTGCCGCGTCGCCAGCCAGAGCAGCACCCCGATCGCCGGAATGATCTGCAAAGCGTGCAGGCCAAGGAAATGTGCGATGCGCAGGTCTCCGATCGCGAGCGACCAGCCGAAAACCGGAAGCGTCCGATGATCGACCGGCACGGCGCCGACATAGTGGCCGGTGGGGCTCGAGCCGAGGAGGGCGCCGCTCAGGAGCCCGAAGACACAGGTGAGGGCGAGGCCGACGACCAGCGACCAGCGCACGACATCCGGTATTGGCGCTGTGTCGCGGCGGGCGAGGCCATAGGCGAGGAAGCCGGGCGCGATCGTGAACATCACCGCGCCGATGCCCATCAGCGTGTAGAGCCAGACGCCGAGCGCGCTGTCGCTGTTGTAGTGCGAGGCTTCCACACGCGAGGCGCGCCAGGCGATGTAGAGCACTTCGAGGACGATCGGCACGATCACCGGCCAGACGATGTAGCGCCCGGCCCAGGAGGCGCGGAAACGGTCGCCGGCGAGCGGCAGGAACAGCGCCAGCGTGAGCAGGTAGAAAGCGACCGAGATCTCGAATTTCAGCGGCTTGATCCAGGTGTCGACGCCCTGGAACTGCCTGATGTCGATCAGCCAGGCGAACAAGGTCGGCACCGCCAAGGCCAGCATGGCGAAGGCCGCCGCGGTGAGGCGTGGCTCGAGCTCGAGATCGGGCAACCAGGCCGGCATGCGGGCCTGGAGCCTGGCGATGCGGTCTTCGCGCGCCAGGCGAAAGCAGGCCTCCAGCAAGAGATAGGCGATGAAGCCGACCGGGCCGAACAGGAAGGTCATCGGCAGCACCGGCAGCATCAGCCAATGCGGGATCGCCTCTGCCTGCGAGCGGCGCAGGATCCAGTTGCCGAGGAAGAGGTCGAAGGCGAGATAATGGACCCAGCCGGCGAGCAGCAGCGGCTTCGAGGCGAACAGGGCCGCAACCGAATCGAGCGAGGAGAAGCCGCCCTTGGCATCATGCCAGTGGACGGCGATCAGCACGGCATAGCCGAGGGAGAGCAAAGCCGGGATGATCCAGCCGGCGAGGGCCGCCGAAATGCCGCGCCAGCGCGGCAGCAGGATCAGCGCGAGCCAGCCGAGCATGGCCAACTGGCCGGCGCGGGTGAAGGCATCGTCCAAGCTGAGAGGCATCATGCACTCCTATCTTGACACTGTTCAGTTGCGATGTCGTCCTATTGCGATATCTTGACGGCGTCAAGTTTGATTTTGACGAGCGTAGGCAGGGCGTTGCGATGACAGCAGGCGGCGTGATCAAGCGGGGCGGGTATCATCATGGCGATCTGCGCCAGGCGATGATCGATGCAGCTGAGGCGGTGCTGGCCGAGAAGGGCGTCGGCGGCTTTACCTTGCGCGAATGCGCCCGCCGGGCGGGTGTCTCGCCGGCCGCGCCGGCGCATCATTTCGGCAATCTCGTCGGCCTGCTGACGGCGATTGCGACGCTCGGCTTCGACGACCTGTCGCAGACGATGGAGGCGGCTGTCGCGAAAGCCGAAGCGTCCGGCGGCGATCGACTGGCGGCGATCTGCGAGGGCTATCTCGAGGTCGCGCTGACCCGGCCCGGTCGCTTCCGCGTCGTCTTCGGACGATTGGGCCTGAAGAGCGGAGACGACGATCTGCGCCGCGCCGCCGTCCGGGCCTTCGGCATCCTGGTCCGGGAAACCAAGCTGGCGCTGGGGCGGCGCGTCGATGGCGAGGAGGTGCTGACGCGCCTGCCGTCGAGCTATGGCGACGATGCCGATCTCGCCGAGATCCTGTTCGTCTGGTCGATCACCCATGGATTCTCGACCATGCTGATCGATGGCCAGCTCGCGCCGTTGGAAATGCAACCGGGCGGGCGCGAGCGCCTGCTGGGGCTTTATTCGGGCCGGCTCATGGACATGCTGCTCGCTGCAATGAGGACGGTGCCTGCCGAACCTCTCGCAAATCCCGCCAGCCGTGGTTAGATGGCGGCCATGCGCCGCCTGATGCTTCTGCGCCACGCCAAATCGGCCTGGCCTGCCAACACCGCCGACCGCGACCGCCCCCTCGCCATGCGCGGGCGCGAGGCCGCTCCGGTCATGGGCCGCTATCTCGCCGAGGAGCTGTTGCTGCCTGACCTCGTCCTGATCTCGCCGGCGAAGCGCACGGCCGAGACCTGGGAGCTGGTCAAGCCGATGCTGCCGGAGAAGCCGCCGACGCATTTCGAGCCGCGCATCTACGAGGCCAGGCCGGAGCGCCTGCTCAACGTCGTTCAGGAGACCGAGCCCGAAGTCCGCACGCTGCTGATGATCGGCCACAATCCCGGCTTCGAGGAGCTCGCCGCCAAGCTCGCCGGCCATGGCGACCGCTATGCGGCGGCGCGGATGGCGCAGAAATATCCGACCTGCGGGCTCGCCGTGATCGATTTTTCCATCGAAGACTGGCGCGATCTTTCCCTGCGCAACGGCCGGCTCGACCGTTTCGTCACGCCCGCCTCGCTCGGCGAAGGCCCCGACGAATGATGCGGATCGCCTGATGGCGTCCGGTTCCTATCTCGACGAGGCGCGCAATGCCGCGCTCGCCTTTGGCGACAGCCTGCTCGGGCTGGCGCGACCGCGGCTGCGCATCGGCGTCACCGGCCTGTCGCGCTCGGGCAAGACGGTCTTCACCACAGCGCTGATCCAGAACCTGGTCGAGGGTGCGAAACTGCCTGTGCTGAAGGCCTCGGCGGAGGGACGGATCGCGCGGGTCAGGCTGGTGCCGCAGCCCGATCCTGAGATTCCGCGCTTTCCCTATGAGGCGCATCGCGCCGCGCTTTCAGGCGCAGATCGGCGCTGGCCGGACTCGACGCGGCGGATTTCGGAGCTCAGGCTCGAGATCGATTACGAGCGGGCGCAAGGCTGGTTCAAGGGCCCGGCGACGTTGACCCTCGATATCGTCGACTACCCCGGCGAATGGCTGCTCGACCTCGCGCTGATCGGCCAGGACTATGCCGACTGGTCGGCGCAGGCGGTAGCGGACGCACGCAAGACCCACCGGCACGCCACCGCCGCGCCCTGGCTCGAGGATCTGAAGCAGCGCGATCCGGCCGGGCCGGCGGACGAATTGGCGGCGGAGGCTGCGAGCGACGCCTTCAAGGCCTATCTGGCCGCCTTGCGCGCCGATCCCGAGGCGGTGGCGGTGACGCCGCCCGGCCGCTTCCTGATGCCGGGCGATCTCGAAGGCTCGCCGGCCCTGACCTTCGCGCCGCTCGATCTGGCCCCGGGTGCGCAGCCGCAGGATGGCACGCTCGCCGGGCTGATGGCGGAGCGCTTCGAGGCCTATAAGCGCGTCGTGGTCGGGCCGTTCTTCCGCGAGCATTTCGCCAGGCTCGACCGGCAGATCGTCCTGGTCGATGCGCTGGCGGCGCTCGATGCCGGCCCGGCTGCACTCGCCGACCTCGAAACCGCGCTCGGCCAGGCGCTCTCCGCTTTCGCTGTCGGCCGCAACAGCCTGCTGTCGAGCCTGTTCGCGCCGCGGATCGAGAAGGTGCTGTTCGCCGCGACCAAGGCCGACCATCTCCACCATACCAGCCATGACCGCCTCGCCGGGGTGATGTCGCATCTGGTTTCGCGCGCCTCGGCGCGGGCGCAAGGGGCGGGCGCCAAGGTCGAGGCGATGGCCTTTGCCGCGATCCGCGCCACGCGCGAGGTCCGTATCCGCGAGGGCCGCGAGGAACTGCCCGCCATTGCCGGCGTGCCCGAGGCGGGCGAGGTGGTCGACGGCGAGGTCTTCGATGGCCAGACGGAGGCTGCGATCTTTCCCGGCGACCTGCCGGAGCGGCCCGAGGCGATCTTCGATCCGGATGCGCTGCGCTGGCATGTGCGGGCGCCGCGATTCCGACCGCCGCTGGTCAAGCCGGATGCCGGCGGGCGCCTTACGCCACCGCCGCAAATCCGCCTCGACCGCGCACTCGAATTCCTGATCGGCGACAAACTGGCGTGAAGGAGGGGCGAGCATGAGCAAGGTGCCGCGCGCCATCCGTCTGGGCCCGCAGGAGGGATCTTCCGAGGACGCCGTCTTCGGCGGCCGTAGCGATGTTGCGATCGTGCCGGAGGTCGAGCCGATCGAGCCCGACGCCATATCGGCTCCGGTGGCACCGCGCCGCCGCTTCAGCTGGGGCAGCCTGTTCGTCGCGGCGCTGTCGGGCCTGCTGGCATTGTCCGTCACGGTCTGGGCGGAGCAGACGATCAGATGGCTGCTCGCCCTCAATCCGGCCGTCGGCATCGCGGCGCTGGTCTGCGCCGGCGTGGCGGCACTGGCGCTGCTGGTCATGCTGCTGCGCGTGCTGCGCGATATCCTGCGTGAGCGGCGGGTCGAGGCGCTGCGCGAGCGCGCTGTCATAGCTCTGGCCGAGAGCGATCTCGCCAAGGCGCGCGCCGTCGCGGTTGATCTCGACAAGCTCTATGGCGGCCGGCCGGAAACGGCGAAGGGCAGGGCGGAGCTCTCGGCCCATACGCCGCAATTGCTTGCCGCCCGCGACCTGCTGACGGTTGCCGAGCGCAGTCTGCTTGCGCCGCTCGATGCGCTCGCGCAGGCGCAGGTAGCGCAGGCGGCGCGGCGGGTCTCGCTCGTCACCGCGGTGAGCCCGCGGGCGCTGGTCGATGTCGTCTTCGTGCTCGTCGCCTGCGCCCGGCTGCTGCGGGCGATCGCCACGGTCTATGCCGGCCGCCCGGGCGCTCTCGGCCTGCTCCGACTGGCGCGGCAGGTGCTCGGCCATCTCGTCGTCACCGGCGGCATTGCGGCGGGCGATGCCGTCATCCAGCAGGTCCTCGGCCAGGGACTGGCGGCGCGGCTTTCGGCCAAGCTCGGCGAGGGCGTCCTCAACGGCTTGCTGACCGCACGCATCGGGCTCGCGGCCATCGCGGTCTGCCGCCCGCTGCCCTTCGTCGAGGAGAAGCCGCCGGGGTTGTCGGATGTCGCCGGCGATCTTTCCGGCTGGGGCGGTGAGGACGCTTGAGCCCGGCAGAATTTGCCGGCGATGGACGAATCTGCCCGGTCGGAATCGTCAGGAAACCTTTCGAAAACCATTCAAGCTCTTGAAATAGCTCACGCACGGCGCTGGCACAGGCCGTGCAAACTGAAGCCTCGGTTCGACATGCCGCCCATGGGGGGCGCAGTCCAGGTCGGATCGCAGGTGAGGTTGCGATGGGTGTTTTCAGTGCGCTGACGACGGCGGTGACGGGCATGCAGGCCCAGTCCTATGCCCTCGAAAATATCTCCGGCAACATCGCGAACTCGCGCACCGCCGGCTTCAAGAGGGTCGATACCAGCTTCTCGGACCTGGTGCCGGATTCGGCGCTGAATCGGCAGATTGCCGGTACGGTCGCTTCCTATAGCCGCGCCACCAATACGATCCAGGGCGACCTCAACGCCACCCGCATCGACACCAATGCGGCGATCAACGGCGACGGCTTCTTCGTGGTCGACCAGCGCCAGAGCGGCGTCGGGGCTTCGACCCAGTTCGCCAACAGCAATCTCTACACCCGCCGCGGCGATTTCGACTTCGACGCCGACGGCTATCTCGTCAACGGCGCCGGCTACTATCTGAAGGGCCAGAAGATCGATCCCGTCACCGGCCAGGTGATTGGCAGCCAGCCCGACGTGCTGCGCATCACCAAGGACCAGTTCCCGGCCAAGGCGACGACCCAGATCGAATACAGCGCCAACATTCCCGCCTACCCGAAAACGAACCAGGCCAATACGGCGACCCCCGGCTCCGAGCTGCTCAATGCCGGCACGGGCTTCGGCACGAATCCCAGCACGACGGCGGCGGGCGGTACCGGCACCGTGGTCGGCAGCGACCTGACTCTCTTCCTCAACCGCTCGATCCCCGGCGGCTCGGTCACGGTCTACGATACCCTCGGCAAGGCGACGAGCGTCGAGCTGCGCTGGGCCAAGATCTCCAATGCTACGACCACTCCGGCGCCGGGAACCCCCGACACCTGGAACCTGTTCATCGCCGAGAACACCAGTGCGACTGGCGCGACCGTTGCCTATCGCAACGTCAATACCGCCATCACCTTCGATTCGACCGGCAAGATGACATTGCCGGCCAGCGGCAACATTACCATACCGCCCATGACGATCGGCGGTACCGCCATCTCGCCCGCCACCGCCCCCATCAGCATCGTCACCAACGGCATCAGCCTGACGCAGAATGGCGACACCAGCGGCCAGATCGACGCCCGCAGCATCCGCCAGAACGGCTACACCGCCGGCACGCTCGACCGGGTCTCGATCTCGAACGAGGGCCAGGTGATCGGTACCTTCAGCAACGGCCAGGTCGTGGCGCTGGCGCAGATTGCGGTCGCCCGCTTCAACGCAGGCAATGCGCTGAAACGGCTCGATGGCGGCGCCTTCGAGGAGACGATCGAGTCGGGCGCTCCAATCGTCGGCCTCGGCACCGCGGCGCTGATCGGCGGCAATGTCGAGCAGTCCAACACCGACATCGCCGACGAGTTCTCGAAGATGATCGTCACCCAGCAGGCCTATTCGGCCAACACCAAGGTGATCTCCACGGCGCAGGAGATGCTGCGCGACGTCTTCAACATCATCCGCTGAACGGCTGAACGCAGCCTGGTCCTGACAGCCCAGAAGGGCTGGGCCAAGACGACAGGAGTTGACGATGGGTCTCAGCACTTCGCTCGGCACCGCCATTTCCGGGCTGAACAGCGCGCAGATCGGCATCGGCGTCGTTTCGCAGAACGTCGCCAATGCCGGCACGCCCGGCTATGTCCGGCGCAATGTCTCGAGCGTCGATTCAGTCTCCGGCGGCACCGTCGGGGTCAGCAATCCGAACGTCCAGCGCCTGCTCGACCGTATCGTCCAGCATCAGCTCCTGCAGGAGAGCTCGGGCGCGGCCTATACCTCGACGCGCGCCCAGGTCTTCGCCAATCTCGACCAGCTCTATGGCGCACCCGGCAGCAAGACGGCGCTGGACTCGATGTACAGCAGCTTCACCAGCTCGTTGCAGGCGCTGCAGAACGACCCGTCTTCCTACACGAACCGCACAGCGGTGCTCGATGCGGCGAGCCAGCTCGCCAGCCGCCTGCGCGGCCTCTCGGAGGGGGTCCAGCAGGAGCGCAGCCAGGCCGAGGCCGGCATCGGCTCGGCGGTCACCCGCGTCAACGAGCTGCTCGACCAGCTGACCAACGTCAATGCGCGCATCGTCAACGCCCAGCAGACCTCCGGCACGGCGGATCTGCGCGACCAGCGCGACCGGATCGTCTCCGAGCTGTCGCAATATGTCGAAATCCGCACTGACGAGCGCCCGAACGGTGCGATCAACATCACCACCGCCTCCGGCACACAGCTTTTCGACGGGCGCCCGACGGTCAAGTTCGAGTTCGACGCGCGCGCCAATATCGGGCCGCAATCGCAGTGGAGCACCGATCCCGCCACGCGCGGTGTCGGCACGATCATCGCCCGGGACCTGAACGGCAACGGCTTCGACGCCATCGCCAACAACACCTTCCGCTCCGGTGAGATCGGGGCGCTGGTCGAGCTGCGCGACAAGACGCTGGTGCAGGCGCAAAAGCAGCTCGACGAGATCGCCGCTCAGCTGTCGAGTGCGCTCTCCGATCGCGAGATCGCTGGCACGGCGGTGACCGCCGGCGCCGCCACCGGCTTCGACGTCGACCTCGCCGGGCTGCAGTCCGGCAATTCGGTGACGCTCGACTACAAGGTCACGCCCGGCGGGCAGACGCAGCGCTTCACCTTCGTCCGTGTCGAGTCGGCTGCCTCTCTGCCGCTGCCGGCCTCGGCCCAGGGCGATGCCAACAACCGCGTCATCGGCATCGACTTCTCCGGCGGGCCGGCCTCGGTCGCTGCGCAGATGCAGGCGGCTATCGGCCCCGGCTTCACCGTCTCGAACACCGGCTCGGTGCTGCGCATCGTCGATGACGGCGCCGGCGCGACCCGCGATGTCGTCGGCCTGACCGCGCGCCCGACTCAAACCTCGCTCACCGGCGGCACGGGCGAATTGCCCTTCTTCGTCGATGGCCGCAACAACGGCGTCTATACCGGCTCCTATGAGGGTGGGGCTCAGTCGACGGGCTTCGCCTCGCGCATCACAGTCAATCCGGACCTGATCGCCGATCGCTCCCGCTTGGTCGTCTTCAATACCAGCCCGGCGACGCCGCAGGGCGACACGACCCGGCCAAAATTTCTCTATGATCGCCTGACCTCGAGCCAGCGCAGCTTCACCAACGCGACCGGCTTCGACGGTTCGACCGCGACCTCGAGCGGCACGGTCTCCAGCCTCGTCCAGCGCGTCGTGGCCGGGCAGGGCCAGGCGAGCGAGCAGGCCAAGCGCCTCGACGAGGGCCAGCAGGTCGCCTTCTCTTCGGTGCAGAGCCGCTTTCTCGAAGACACCAAGGTCAATGTCGACCAGGAAATGTCGACGCTGATCGAATTGCAGAGCGCTTACGCCGCCAACGCACGCGTCATCTCCACCGTCAAGGAGTTGCTCGACGTGCTGATGAGACTGTGAGGAGATAGTCCATGACCATCACTCCAACCGGTACCGGCGCCTATCGCCTCGCCAACCCGAACCAGTTCGTTTCGATGCGCGGCCAGCTCGACGATCTGCAGCGCCAATTGACGACGCAGAAGAAGTCGGAGACCTTTGCCGGCCTCGGCATGGATCGCGGCGTCAGCCTCGATCTCAACAACAAGCTCTCGACGCTCGACGGTTATCTGACCGGCATCCAGCGCGCCGACGTCAACCTCAAGCTGATGACGAAGGCGGTCGAGAACTTCGCCAAGCTCGCCGGCGAGACACGGGCCGATGCGCGGCCGGACAGCTATGTCGAGACCTCGACCGGCCGCACCTCGCCGCAGGTTCTCGCCGAGGAGAAGTTCAAGCAGACGCTCGATCTCCTAGGCTCGCAGGTGAACGGCCGTTACCTGTTCTCCGGCCGGACCAGCGATGTCGAACCGGTCGAAGGCTTCTCGCTGATCATGGATGGTGACGCCACTCGCGCCGGCCTGAAGCAGCTGATCTCCGAGCGCAAGCAGGCCGATCTCGGCGCCGGTGGCCTCGGCCGGCTCGTCACCGGCGGTGCCGGCACGAACGCGACGATCGCCGAGGAGGCGGCCGGGCTGCCCTACGGTTTCAAGCTGACCAACGCCTCGAGCAGCACGGCGGCGCTGACCACCGCCTATACGGCCGGCCCGCCGGCCGACATTGCCGTCAACGTCGCCGCGCTGCCGCAGCCGGGTGACACGCTGAAGATCGCGCTGTCCCTCCCGGACGGCACGACGAAGGAGGTCACCCTGACGGCCCGGGCGGCCGGCACCACGGGCGCCGCCGCGGATGGTTTCGTCATCGGGACTGACGCCACCACCACCGCGACCAATCTGCGCGCCTCGATCAACGCAGCGTTGTCGCGCGAGGCGAATACGTCACTGTCGGCCGCCTCTGCCCAGGTCGCGGCCAAGGATTTCTTCGCCGGCAGCCCGAGCAATCCGCCGCTCAGGGTGCCCGGACCGCCCTTCAACACCGCGACGGCCGCGCCGGCGCCGGGCACCGCCGCGAACACGGTGATCTGGTATCAGGGCGACGATGCCGCCGGCTCGGCAAGGGCGACGGCGAGCGTCCAGGTCGACCAGGGCCAGCAGGTGGCAGCTGGCGCCCGCGCCAACGAGGAGGCGTTCCGCACTGGCCTCGCGCAGTTCGCGATCATGGCGGCTGAGACCTTCCCGGCAAGCGACCCGAACTCGAAGCTGCGCTACGAGGCGATGACCGAGCGGGTGCGCAACAATATCGGTTTCCCGACCGGAACGCAGGCGCCCTCGGAGCTCATCGTCGAACTCGGCTCGGCGCAGACTGCGATGTCACAGGCCAAGGAGCGGCACACCGCGACATCGAACTATCTCAACACGACGCTTGCAGGCGTAGAGGACATCACCAAAGAGGAGGTCGCGATGCAGATCCTGGCGCTGCAGACCACTCTGCAGGCGAGTTACCAGACCACCTCGATGCTGCAGCAACTGCGCCTGACGAACTATCTCTGAGGCCGCCGCCGAAGGTCGCAGGCCTGAACGAGAAAACGGCCCGGAGCGATCCGGGCCGTTTTCTCTTGTCGAAGGTGCGGGTAGAGGGTTCAGCGGCCGCGCAGGCCGGCGGCGATCTCGCGATTGATGTTGACGAGGGCGGCGAGCGCCTGCGGCTCCGGCGCTGCGGCGACCTGGAAGGTCCGGTTGAAGATGAAGTTGGCCAACCCGAGGATGTTGCGCTTGATCTCGACCGGCAACGGATTGTCCTCGGCGATCACAGCTGAGACCAGCAAGGTCCAGAGCTTGCGATTATAGGCCAGGGCTCCGTCGAGCTCGCCGGAACGGGCGGCCCAGTCATCGACGATCATCTGGAGACGGGCGGCCGCCTTGAGCAATAGACCGGCTTCGAGTTCGCGCGGTGACTGGACGTTCAGCGCCGCCTTCGAGGCCGCGGCGTAGGCATTAAACCCGCTTTGCATGCTCGAGCAGTTCCGCCTCGTAGGAGATCAGCGTCTTGGCCGCCTTGAGTGCTTTGTAGAGCTCACCGCTTAAAATGCAGTTATTGATTTCGGACATATGCGGCAAAGCGCTCGGCGCCGCCTGCAGGAAGTCGCGCACCAGCTGGAAATAGACCTCGTGTTGCGTCGTCGGGTCGCCAGCCAGGTACATGAGCTGGATCGCGAGATAGATCTTCTTGGCCGGCGTGTCTGCTGTCGCGCCGGTGAGAATGTCCTTCTCGCGCAGGATCGGCGCCTCGCCTTCGATGAAGAAGCGGGTGCGCTGTTCGTCGTTGCGGATGACGACCGAGCCGATGATGATGCGCTCGTTCGGCTTGAGCTCGACCTTGAGGGCCATGTCGGTCTGAGCCTTCTGGCTGGAGGGGAGGGGCTGCGCGTGGCGACTCAGCCGAAGAGGCGCAGCACGCCCTGGTCGGCCTGATTGGCCAGCGACAGCGCCGTCTGGGAGAGCTGCTGGCGGGTGTTGAGCGCGAGGAGGCTGGCGCCTTCCTCGTTCGGATCGGCCAGGACGAGGTTGCCGGCGCCGGTGATCAGGACGTTGGAGAGTTCCTTGGTGAAGTCCTGCCGGGTCTGCGCAACCGAGAGATTCGAACCGAAGGTCGAAGCCAGCGACTTCAGCGAGGTCAGCGAACTGGTCAGGGCGGCGGTCGCCTTGTCGAGATCGGCGTCGTTCTGGAAGTTGATGAAGCCGGCGAGCTGGGTGTTGATGGCGCGCGGAATGCCGAGATTGTCGGCAGTGATGTTCGAGCCCTGGATGTCGAGCTTGGTCTGGTTCTTGCCGGTCTTCTCGTTGAAGACGATCGACAGCCGGTCGCCGTTCAGCAGGTTGATGCCGTTATAGCTCGAATCCTTGGCGAGGTCGTCGATCTTGTTGCGCAGGTCGTTGAACTGGTCGATCAGGTTCGAGCGCACGGCGGAGGTAACGTTCGGGGCAGTGATACCGGCGCCGGTGCGATCGGTCGCGGCCAAGCCGACAGCAGTATTGGCGAGACCGGTCTGGGCGGAGGTGATGGCGGTTCCAGGCGCTGTGTTCGCGCCGATACCGAACTGCAGCGGTTCCGAACCGGTGCCCTTGACGTTGAGCTGGCCCTTCTCATCGACGAAGGCGGTGGCGATGCCCGACTTGTTGATCTCGTTGACGAGATCGCGGACCGTCGCGTTAGCTGCAGAGAAGGAGGCTTCGTAGGTCGTCGAGCCGGCGACGATCGAAATACCGATGTCGGTTGTCGCGGCCGCCATGCCGACGTTGCCGGAGTAGGATGCCGTGGCGTCGTTGGCGACGCCCGCATTGTCGTCGACGAGCTTCTTGTCGAGGGCGATGTCTTTCAGGCTCTTGCTGGTGACGGCGACTTCCGTCTGGGTGGCGAGCCCCGTGCCGGCCTTGGTCGGGCGGTTCTGAGCCGCGTCGGCCTGGGCCTGCTTCACCGTCGACTGCAGCGACTGCACCAGCTTGGTGATGCCGTCGATGCCCTTGGAAGCAGCCTGGATGGTCTGGATGCCGTTGGAGATGCCATCGAGCAGGCCGGTGAGCTGGCTCGAACGATCGTTCAGCGAAACCGAAGTGAAGTAGTTCACCGGATTGTCGATCGCCGAGTTGACCTTCCTGCCGGTCGCCAGGCGGTTCTGGATCACGCTCTGCTGGGCCGTGGTCTGCTGGAGGGTCAACAGGTTGTTGCGGACGCCGTTCGACAGGATCGTGTTGGCCATTTCAGGTCCCTCAGACAGCGCGGTTTGGCGCTCAACCAGCTTGCTCTGAGCCGACAATCCTTTGTTAAGGCTAATAAACGGTTAATGACGCCGCTGGGCGCAAACG